>CALOEA010000086.1:25000-54062 GCA_942492185.1 uncultured Alphaproteobacteria bacterium | reverse complement strand
CATTCAGGTTTTGTTTGCATACTATTCGTATTAAATAGCCAGCATATATAGCATCCCTTTCCCCGCGATAAATTGAAGTTTTACCAACTAACTCAGGGCTATTTGTCCGATTGAAAAGTACATCGCCGTATGAAATTTTATATTTATTTATCTCTACAGGATCAGAAGTATAAACAAGATTAGTCCAGTCAAGTTTACCATCCTGAAGATTGCCCATTCTCAAAACTGGAATAGTACCTTCTGGTTGTGATTTAGAAGATGAGCCATAGGTAGGTTTCTCAATATAGTCATCAAGAATACCTCCTGACCATGAATCAATACTGAAATTTTGAGCCTGCCTCCAATCCTCCGTCAACTTCCCACTCACCGCCGCAGCAAGGACGGATTGGCGGAAGGTTTTTAGGATGTTGGGGATGCGGTCGAGGCGGGCTTTGGTGGTTTCTACTTGTGCCAGCAGGGTGTCGAGTTTTTCGGCGATGATTTTTTGTTCGGCTAGGGGGGGGAGTGGAATTTCTATTTTGGAATATTCTTTGAATTTCAGATTACGTAAATTGTTGCTTCCACCTTGATAATTGGTAACTTCGCCAGAATGATAAAACTTCGTTAAATAATAATTGAGGAACGCTGAGTCAAAATAGCTGCTAGGACGAGCAAGCCTTAGGAAATTTGTACATACCGCTGGATATAAGAGTTGCTCTAGCACCCGATCAGTGATTAATACTGTTCGACCAACTGGTTGGTCTGGCCCGCCACCTGATATTTCAACAAGCAAGTCACCATCAAAAAGTTTTCTGGTTTCTAGGCTGGATGACTTTATTTTTCGAGTGACAGCGGTGGAGCCTTGCTCATTTTTCCAATTTCTGAACTCAGATCCTCGAATGCATGATACGGTGTCGAAGCCGTCTTCAATGAACTCTTCGTCTTTGCCCCAATCTCCTCCAATTACACGAATGAGAAGGTCTTCTAGTTGAGCTGAAAGCCAGCTTTGTACTACCTGCTCCATCACACCGCCCCATCCAAAGCTGTCAGCAACCCATCCAGCTCACTCATGGCCGCTTGCAACTCTTCTTTCGCCTCTATCGCCAACACCGCAGGCTCTGGCAAGTCCGCCGCATCCACACTGTCTTTATCTTTTAGCCAGCTAATATCCAGTGAATCACCTTTGGTGTTAGCAATCCAGTCGCGACTAAAGCAGCGCCATCTTGAATGCAGTAGCTTGTCGTCTACGTTTTTGTTTTCTGCCACAGCTTCTTTATCGACCGCAATTTCTTCTGCGCCGAAGCTGTACTCTCCTTCGGTTCTTTTACTGGTGCCATCTGCCTTTTTTCCGAAAACCTTTTCAAAGGGCGCTAAATGGCTGTCACCAAAGGGCGTGCGTTTACCAAAGTTGGGCATGTTGGTGCGCAGGTCGTAGACCCATACAGACTTTGTACAGTTTTCTTCTTGTTTGGGATTTTTAGCCGTACCCTTGGTAAAAAATAAGACATTGGTTTTCACACCTTGAGCGTAAAAAATGCCGGTGGGCAGGCGTAAAATAGTGTGCAGGTTGCACTTGTTCATTAAGTCGCGGCGTACGTCGGTGCCTACGCCCGCTTCAAATAACACGTTATCGGGCAGCACCACCGCTGCGCGGCCACCGGGTTTTAGGTTGCGGTAGATGTGCTGCAAGAATGCCAGTTGTTTGTTGCTGGTTTTATAGGTGAGGTCGTCGCGAGTGTTGCTGGCTTCGCCGCCTTTGCTGGTGCCAAAGGGCGGGTTAGCCAGAATAATATCGGCTTTGGGTAGCGCTTTACCGGCATCGCCTAGGGCATTGCCCAGATGCACCACGCCTTCATCGTCACCCTCCATGCCGTGCAGTAAACAGTTCATTAGTGAAAGCCGGCGGGTGTTGGGTACTAGCTCTATGCCAACGAAGGCTTTGTTTTTTTGGAAGTTGGCGTCTTTTGCTTTTAAGGCGAGGTAGTCGTCAGTTTGCTCGCGCATGTATTGATCGGCGGCTACTAAAAAACCGGCGGTGCCGGCGGCTGGGTCTTGTATTACTTCACCAATTTGCGGCTTGATGCAACGCACCATGCTGTTGATGAGCGCACGCGGGGTGAAGTATTGGCCTGCACCGGATTTGGTTTCACTGGCGTTCTTTTCAAGCAAGCCTTCGTACAAATCACCCAGGCCGTCTTTGGCGGCGCTGAACCAATCAATTTGGTCCAGGGTTTTAATCATTTGTTCAAGATGGCGCGGTTCCCTTAGGCGAGTTTGAGCATCGGCATAAATGGCGCTAATGAGTGGATCGTTGTGCACTACCACCTCTTCAACTTTGTCCTCTTCACCTGCTTTCTCCGCCTTTACAACCACGGTGCGTTTGCCGGTTGATAGAGCTAACAAAATGGTTTTGTAATCGTTGAGTAAATTGATGCCGGATTTGTTATTGATGTCGGTCCAGCGGCAGCCTTCGGGGAGTGGGTGTTTTTTTAATGTGCCTGCTTCGGTGTTTTCGTGCACCATTTTAATAAACAGCAGCAGTACCAGCTCGGTGACGTAGTCGGAATAGTTAATGCCGTCGTCACGCAGTACGTCACACAGGTTCCAGAGTTTTTGTACTATGTCGTTGTTGGTCATGGGAGTCTCTGTTGGATCGTCTCTTTATTGAGCCGTCGTTTTTAATGAATTAGGGATAGCGCGTAAAGTTATTTTGATCTTGGGTCATGAGCTGGAGCAATTTGGGGTGCACAAACAGCTTGTCGCGGCCGGCGGCCACTTCTTGTAACACGCCTATGTCACATAATTGTTTGAGGTAAACAGAGGCGGTTTGGCGTTTAGCTATGTGCCTTTCTACCAAATTACCGATGCGGCAGTAAGGTTGTTCGAAAATAGTTTGTAGCAGTTCGTGGCTGTAAATTTTTGGCAGCTGGGCCTGTACGTATTGGGTGGTGTGCTCCATGAGGTGGCGCACGGCAGCTATTTTAGCGGTTGTCCACTGGGCGGTGGTTTCCACGGCTTTTAGCATATAGAGCAACCAGGCTTGCCAATCGCCATCGCGGGTTACCGCTTGCAAGCCCTGATAGTAGCCCGGCTTGTTGCGCAAGATGTAATGGCTTAAATACAGAATGGGCAGGCTGAGCAATTGCTGCTGAATGAGGTACAGAATATTCAAAATACGCCCGGTGCGGCCATTGCCATCGGCAAAGGGATGGATGGCTTCAAACTGGTAGTGGCCAACGGCCATTTTGATGAGCGGGTCTAGCTCGTCTTCTGCATTGAGAAATTGCTCCCAATTGGCCAGCAGGTCTCGCAATAGTGGCTCGCCTGTGGGTGGCGTGTATATGGTTTCACCGGTGGCTTGATTGCCCAGTGTTGTGCCTGCGGCCTTACGCACATCCATCTGTGTAGATTTGATGGTGCTGCAAATATTTACTGCGGTATTCGTGCACAGGGGCCGCTCGGCCAGTTGCTGGAAGCCGGTAAACAACGCGGTGCGATAGCGCAGCGCTTTTAGTGGCGTGATCGGCGGCCTCCTCTTCCTGGGCATAACGGAATAGCTGATCTGAGGTGGTGACGATATTTTCAATTTCTGAGCTGTCTTTGGCTTCCAGCAATGGCAGCAGGTTAATGAGCAACTCTTGATTGGGGAGCAGTTCACCGGCCTGCTTGAGCTCTGCCAATGCGGCCCGCGCGGGTATGCAGGCCTTGAGCACGGCGGTGGTTTCCAACGCTTCAATTGACGGCGGCAACCGGGGAATGTCGTTATAGGGTGTATCGGCTCGCCAAGACATGTTCATATTTCGCTATTTTATCGACAGGTTCTGAGGATATGTCGATGCTATCGACCTGTCAACCCAATATGTTTATATTTATCTAAAAAATCGACATGTAGTATGTTATATGTACACACTCTTGCGTTTTTTCAACTCTACTTAGCTAGTCTAAGCACTTTTCGGCGGCCAAATAGCCTCGCCCAGCTCTTCCAACACAGTGTCTAGCTGATTACCTAGCACTTTATCTAACTGTTTGGCGCCACCTTGCTCGGCAAAACGGTTATTGACAAAGGCGCGGTCGATAATGACTTCGTGCACCAATTGCTTGGCTAAACGATCTAACCATTTACGCTGCGCAGGCAGCCAATTATGGCTTTGGTAAATACGCTGCACGGCCTGGGCAACGCGCTGCTCAAACGGCACCAAGGGTTCACCTAAGGCCGCGCGGCGAATATGGCCAATGATGCTAGCGGCAATATCTTGGTTAGTTTGATTACGCACCGCGCTTTGTAATTTGGCCTCGGAATAACCCGCACCATCGAGCAACAACTTAACCTCTTTAAGCTGTTCGCGGGTGAGATCTCTTGGCTTATTTACCACCACGCCCAACGCGGCACTTTGGTTTATTTGTGCTTTGATGAATTCGTTAAAGCTCTCTAGGTAGTCGCCGGGCTTTTCGTGGGCACCATAACTTTGGGTGCGCTCGCGGATCTCGTCGTGGTGCTCTGAAATCACTGGCTGACGATCACTGCCGAGCAAAGTGTTCACTTCAGCCAGTTGGTTCAATAGGGCACTGTGCTGGATAAGGAACTGAGCTGCATGCTTAGGGCCTAGGTCGTGTAAATGTTTGTGCAGGATTTTGGGTTCCACACCCCACAGCCCGTGTAACTCATCGAGCTTTTGTTTAAGCGCCGGCTTGGCTTCGGATTTCTTTTCGGCTTTGCGTAATACGCGCATCACTTTCTGCGAAAGCTGGCTTAGCACTACGTCTGCATGACTTTGTTCTGAGGTATCACCCGGCGCATTGAGTGCACGCTTCAGTTGCTCCGGGCTAGTCATCTCATCGAACAGTTGTTCCAGTGTAATATTTGGGTCTTTCACCAAGGGCTTCATGGTGTTGACCTCAGCCAGCGCGGCGTAAATATCTACAGGGTCGTAAATGCGGAATACGGTTTTACCGATTTCATCGCAGCGGCGGGTGGCACGACCTATCATTTGCTCGTACAGAATGCGGGATTTAACCCGACGCATAAACACGAGATGACAAATTTTAGGGACGTCGATACCTGTGGTCAGCAGGTCTACGGTGATCGCTATATTGGGGTAGCGCTCATTTTTGTATTGGCGAATAAGTTGATCTACTTTATCGCTTTGACCCGTGATTTTCGCTACCGCGGCTTGGTTATACTCGCCGTTGTAAAGATCTTTAAACGCGTCATCTAGCAGGCGCTTTACCATGTCTGCGTGCAAGTCTGTGGCACAGAAAACCAACGTTTTTTCATCGCCGAAAGGATCTAACTCTTGTACCAACTGCTGACAGATAACGCGATTAAAGTTTTCGTTAATCACTCGTCGGTTAAAAGATTCCACCTCAAAATTAAGTTCGTCATCCAGCTCAGCACTTTGCACTTCACCCGTTTGGGTATTAACGGCACTTACCGTATCACCCTTGGCAAAGGTGATGCCGTTTTGGGTAAGTAGAGTTTCATAACGAATAGGCGGTTCGTGGTCAATTAGCCAATCTTCCGCAACCGCTTCACGATAGGAATAGGTATAAACAGGTTTGCCGAAAATCTCACTGGTATGTTTCGCGGGCGTGGCGGTTAAACCGATTTTTACGGCATCAAAGTAATCTAACGCGACGATAGCTTGACAGGTATTGACTAGCATCGCGGGTCGCTAGCTCGCCTTCTGTCATCTCTTGATCCTAAGCGTGTAACCGCGATGCGCTTCGTCGATAATGATGCAATCGAACTGATCTACAGTTGGAGGGTTATCGCTCATGAATATGCGCTTAACCATGGCCTGCACGGTGGCCACCTGTACACGGGTTTCTGCCTCGGCGGCCATGTCCCCTAGCTCTGCCACATTGTAGATTTTGGATAGGGTGTGATTTTGCTCCAGTGGTGCTTCGTTAAAAGCGTCAAGCGCTTGCTGACCTAGCGCTGTGCGATCAACCAAAAACAATATTCGCTTAAAACGCTCAGCTTTTAGGAAACGGTACATTAAGCCAATAATGGTACGAGTTTTACCGGTACCAGTTGCCATAGCTAGCAACGCTGTTCTGATGTCTTTCGCCAGAGTGTTTTCAACAGCGATAATCGCTTTTTGTTGATAATCACGAACTTTTAAATAGCCAAATGGCTCGGCTTTAAGTTTTTGTTGGGCGGCTTCTTTACTGCGCTTTAAAAGATCGAGTAATCCATCTGGAGAATGAAAATTCGGCAGCGCGCGCTTGAGATTAGCGGCGTGTCGCACATCGCGAAACCATGTGCCCGAATGTTCAGCCAATTGCGGCACATGGCCAGGGCGCCACCGTGGCGCTCTCCGGCACCCGGCGCGAGGCGCTGGAGGGGCTGGCGGCACAGCTCGGCGAGCGCTGCCACGTGCTGCCCTGCGATCTCGGCGATGCCGCCGCCACCGAGGCGCTGGCCGGCCAAGCGGAGGCGGCGATGGGCGGGCTGGACATCCTGGTGAACAATGCCGGCCTGACGCGCGACAACCTGATGGCGCGGATGAAGGACGCGGAGTGGGAGCAGGTGCTGGCGGTCAACCTGACGGCCGGGTTCCGCATCGCCCGCGGCGCCCTGCGCGGCATGATGAAGCGACGGCACGGCCGCATCATCGGGATCACCTCGATCGTCGGCGTCACCGGCAATCCCGGCCAGAGCAACTACGCCGCCTCCAAGGCCGGCATGATCGGCTTCTCCAAGGCGCTGGCCGGCGAGGTCGCCTCGCGGGGGATCACGGTGAACTGCGTGGCGCCCGGCTTCATCGCCACGCCGATGACCGACGCCCTGAACGAGAAGCAGCGCGAGAAGCTGCTCGGCGCCATTCCCACCGGGCGCCTCGGCGTGCCCGACGACATCGCCGCCGCGGTGGTCTTCCTGGCCAGCCGCGAGGCCGCCTATGTGACCGGCCAGACCTTGCATGTGAACGGTGGAATGGCAATGATATGAGCCGACGTCGGGCAGTTCTGGGGCGGACACAACGCCCTGGCTGCCCGCGTCGAGCATTGGGGCCGTGGCGCCGCTTCGATGGCCTGTCCGCAAGGTCGGACACGGTCTCTGGGGGGGCGGCGAGGGGTGATTGGACAGCCGGGTGAATCGTGATAAGAGGCGGCGGTCTGCCGCTTGGCCCGGACGAACTGGACACCTACGGCGTGGACGCGGAATGGATGAACACGTGAGGATCATGGGATGAGCGACATCGCCGAGCGCGTGAAGAAGATCGTCGTCGAGCACCTTGGTGTCGACGAGGCCAAGGTGACCGACAATGCCAGTTTCATCGACGACCTCGGGGCCGACAGCCTCGACACCGTCGAGCTGGTCATGGCCTTCGAGGAAGAGTTCGGGTGCGAGATCCCGGACGATGCCGCCGAGAAGATCGTGACCGTGAACGACGCCATCTCCTTCATTCAGGAGCATGCCTGATCGTTCGGGCGTCGCGTCAGCGCCGCGCCCGCCTCGCTGCGGCGGTGCGGGCGCGGACGATACGCGCCGCCCGGTTTCTATGTGCGGCCCGCGTCCCGCGCGGGCCGGTCAGCAGGACCCTCGGCGCAAGCGCCGCGGTCGTGACCCGGAGCAGTGCCACCTGACGGCCCCGGTCGTGCTGCCTACGCACCGCAACCTGCCCGAAGGAAGCATCAAAGCATGAGGCGAGTCGTCGTCACGGGCGTCGGCCTTGTCACGCCGTTGGCGTGCGGCGCCGAGCCAAGCTGGGAGCGTCTGATCGCCGCGAAGTCCGGCATCGGCCCCATCGAGCACTTCGAGACATCCGATCTGCCGTCGAAGATCGCCGGGCACGTGCCGGCGGGAGAGACCGCCGAGGGCGGTTTCAAGGCCGACGAGTGGATGGCGCCGAAGGACCAGCGCAAGGTCGACCGCTTCATCCTGCTCGGCGTCGCCGCGGCGCAGCAGGCGGTCGAGGATTCCGGCTGGCTGCCGACCGACGACGAGGGGCAGGAGCGCACCGGCGTGCTGATCGGCTCCGGCATCGGCGGGCTGGAAACCATCTACGACGCCTCGATCACCCTGGCCGAGAAGGGCCCCCGCCGCATCTCGCCCTTTTTCATCCCGGCCGCCCTGATCAACCTCTGCTCCGGCCAGGTGTCGATCCGCTACGGCTTCCGCGGACCCAATCACGCCGTCGTCACCGCCTGCTCGACCGGCGCCCACGCCATCGGCGACGCCAGCCGCATGATCATGCTGGACGATGCCGACGTGATGGTGGCCGGCGGCGCCGAAGCCGCGATCTGCCGCATCGGCATTGCCGGCTTCGCGGCCAGCCGCGCGCTGTCGACCGGCTTCAACGACACGCCCGAGAAGGCCTCGCGTCCCTGGGACAAGGACCGCGACGGCTTCGTCATGGGCGAGGGCGCCGGCGTCGTCGTCCTGGAGGAGCTGGAGCACGCCAAGAAGCGCGGCGCCAAGATCTATGCCGAGGTGATCGGCTATGGCCTGTCCGGCGACGCCCACCACATCACCGCGCCGCCGGAAGACGGCAACGGCGGCTTCCGCGCCATGCGCGCGGCGCTGCGCAGTGCCAGTCTCGCGCCGGAGAAGATCGACTACATCAACGCGCACGGCACCTCGACGCCGCTGGGCGACGAGATCGAGCTGGCGCCGTGAAGCGCCTGTTCGGCGACCACGCCTACGCTCTCGATGTCGTCGACCAAGTCGGCGATCGGCCATCTCCTGGGTGCTGCCGGCGCTGCCGAGGCGATCTTCTCGATCCTCGCCATGCGCGACGGGGTGGTGCCGCCGACGCTCAATCTCGACAATCCGAGCGAGACGCTGCGACATCGACCTCGTGCCGCACCAGGCGAAGAAGCGCCCATCGACAACGTGCTGTCGAATTCCTTCGGTTTCGGCGGAACCAATGCCAGCCTTGTCCTCGGACGATTCGCCTGAGACGCCGCCGCCCGAAAGGGCGCGCCGTCGCCGCGGACGGGGCTTCCTCAAGGCCCTGATCCTGCTCGTCCTGCTGCTCGCCCTGGCGGCGGGCGGTGCCTGGCTAGTTGGGGCAAGCAGAAGTTCGACGGCGCCGGGACCGCTGGCGGCCGAAAGACCACGGTGGTGATCCCCAAGGGCACCGGCGTCTCCCGCATTGCGCAGCTGCTGGCCGAGGAAGGCGTGATCGAGCCCGACTGGCTGTTCAAGATCGCCGTTAAGCTGTTGGGCCAGGACCAGGCGCTGAAGGCCGGCGAGTACGCCTTCCCGGCCGGCATCTCGATGCAGGGCGCGATGGAGATCGTCGTCGCCGGCATCGTGGTGGTGCACAAGGTGACGGTGCCCGAGGGCCTGAGCTCCTGGGAGATCGTGCAGCTGCTGAATGACGTGCCCGACCTGGAGGGCGAGGCCATCGCCGAGATTCCGGTCGAGGGGACGCTGCTGCCGGAGACCTACTTCTTCCAGCGCGGCGACAGCCGGCAGGACATCCTGGCGCGGATGCGCGCCGACCACGACAAGGCGGTCGCCGAGCTCTGGGCGACGCGGCAGGAGGGCCTGCCGATCGCCAGCGAAGCCGAGTGGATCGTCCTGGCCTCGATCGTCGAGAAGGAGACCGGCCTGGCCTCCGAGCGGCCGCTGGTGGCCAGCGTCTTCGTCAACCGCCTGAACCGCGGCATGCGATTGCAGTCCGACCCCACGGTGATCTACGGCATCACCGGCGGCCAGGGGCCGCTGGGGCGCGGCCTGACGCGCAAGGAACTCGCCACGCCCACGCCCTACAACACCTACACCCCCGACGGCCTGCCGCCGGGGCCGATCGCCAATCCCGGCCGCGCCTCCCTGGCCGCGGTGCTGCAGCCGGCCGAGAGCGACTACATCTACTTCGTGGCCGACGGCACCGGCGGCCACGCCTTCGCCGAGACGCTGGCCGAGCACAATCGCAACGTCCAGAAGTGGCGGCAGATCGAGAAGCAGCGGCAGAGCCAGTAGGCCCTGCCGCCGCCGGCCTCTCAGGCCGCCAGGGCCGCCCGCGTCCTGCCGATCGCCAGCGCCGCGCGCGCGGCTTCGCGGCCCTTCTCGACGAAGTGCGCGCGATAGATCGCGCGATGGTGCTCGGTCTCCTGGTACTGGTGCGGCGTCAGCGAGATCGAGAGCACCGGGACGCCGCTGTCCAGGCCGGCACGCATGAGGCCGTCGACGACGGCCTGGGCGACGAACTCGTGCCGGTAGATGCCGCCGTCGACGACGAAGGCGGCGGCGGCCACGGCGGCATAGCGGCCGCTCGCCGCCAGGTCGCGGGCCAGCAGCGGCAGCTCGAAGGCGCCGGGCACGTCGAAGACCTCGACGCTCTCGGCGGGAAGCACCTCCAGGAAGCCGTCCAGCGCCCGCGCGACGATGTCGGCGTGCCAGTTGGCCTTGACGAAGGCATAGCGGGTGGGGGTCATCGCGATCTCCTTTCGGCCGTAGACACCGCACCCAAGGCGATCACGAGCGGCAGCCGGCGCCGGAGCGCAGGTCACCGCACGTTCTCTTCCATCCGGACTGTGACCGTCGGCCCAGGCTTCGCACCTGGTCTGCTGACCCTTCCCGCGAGGGAAGGCGCTCGCGGGCTCGCGGCGTGCGCCGCATACCGCCGGTGGGGACTTTCACCCCGCCCTGAGAACGCCGGCAGTCTCGCCGAACCCTCCGCCCGCTGCAAGCCGTGGCGTCAGGGCGTCCGCTCGCTCAGCGCCAGCCGCACCGCCAGCGCGCCCAGCACCGTGGCGGTCACGCGGTTCATCCAGAGCTGGATGCGCGGGCGGTCGCGCAGGCGGTCCGCCAGGCTGCCGGCGACCAGGGCGACCGTGCCGTTGACCAGCGTTCCGGAGAGATTGAAGAGCGTGCCGAGGACGAGGATCTGCAGCCAGACCGCGCCCTTCGCCGGCTCGGTGAACTGCGGCAGGAAGGCCAGGATGAAGAGCGCGACCTTGGGGTTCAGCAGGTTCACCACGACGCCCTCCACCCAGATCCGCCGCAGCGAGGCCGGCCTGGCCCGCGCCAGGGCCAGGTGCGCGGCGCGGGTCATTGCCAGCCGCACGGCGAGATAGAGCAGGTAGGCGGCGCCGGCCCACTTCAGGATCTCGAAGGCGACCGCCGAGGCGGCCAGCAGGGCCGACACGCCGATGGCCGCAAGCAGGCTGTGCACCGCCGAGCCGCCGAAGATGCCGAGCGCCGAGGCGATGCCCGCCGCCCGGCCCTGCGCCAGCGAGCGCGAGAGCACATAGGACATGTCGGCGCCGGGCGTCAGGTTCAGCGCCAGGGCCGCGGCCATGAAAGGCAGCAGCGTCGGCCAGTCCGGCAGGGCGGCGATCCAGGGTTCCATGCGCAAGAGGCTAGCAGGTCGGGCCCGGGCGCGTTCAAATGCTCTCGCCGCAGGGCTCCCAGTCCGCCAACGACGGATGACCCGACGATGAGACCGTGCCTCGCCCTTGTTCTGCTGCTGCTGCTCGCGGTGCCGCCGCCGGCGCTGGGCGCCGGCGAGGAGCAGGCGATCGCCCGCTTCTTTCAGGCCGAGAGGGTCGAGGCCGCGTGGTTCACGCCGGAGATGCTGCAGGCGGCCCCGACCGAGACGCTGCAGGCCTACCGCGACCAGCTGCTGGCGGAGCAGGGCGACTTTCGCGGCGCCGTGGAGATGGCCGGCCGCTGGCAGGTGCGCCTGGAGCGGGCCCTGGTGGCGGTGGAGTTGCTGCTCGACGAGCGGGGGCGGATCGCCAGCCTGTGGCTGGGGCCGCCGCTCCGGCTCGACCGCACGCTGGCGCAGGTTGCCGCCGATGTCGCGGCGCTGCCGGGCGAGGTCAGCCTGCTGGTGGTGCAGGATGGTGAGCCGCTGATCGAGACGGCGGCGGACCGCAACCTCGCCGTCGGCTCTGCCTTCAAGCTGGCGGTGCTGACCACGCTGGTCGAGACCATCGAGACCAGCGGCCTGCGCTGGGAGGAAACGACGCGCCTCAAGTACCGCCACCGGTCGCTGCCGACCGGCATCCTGCAGGACTGGCCGGTCGGAACGCCGCTGTCGGTGGAGAGCCTGGCGGCGCTGATGATCTCGATCTCCGACAACACCGCCACCGACGCGCTGATCGACTTCCTCGGCGTCACCCGCATCGAGCCTCACCTGCCGCCGGAGAGCCGGCCGCTGCTGACCACGCGGCAGTACTTCCTGCTGGCCGGGGCCAAGCACGCCGCGGAGCGGCTGGACTACGACCAGCTCAGCGAGGACGGGCGCCGCGCCGTTCTGGTCGGCCTGCGCAGCGAGAAGCCGACGCTGGCCGACTTCCTGGCCGGCGCCGCCGGGCCGGACTTCGGCTGGCGCCTCTCGACCCGCAGCCTCTGCGCCATGATGGATCCGCTGCTCGGTCTGGACCTGCTCGCGATCAACCCCGGCCTGGCCTACCCGCGGGACTGGCGGCTGCTGGGCTACAAGGGCGGCTCCGCGCCGGGGGCGATGAACATGACCACCGGCCTGGAGAGCTTCGATGGGCGGCGGCATTGTGTCGCCATGACCTGGAACGACGCCGGCGGGATCGACCCGCAGCGCTTCGCCCAGCTCTACGGCGAGCTGCTGGCGCTGCTGCCGCGCGACTGAGCGTGGAGAGCTGCGCCGCATACTGCAACGCGACGGTAATTCCCTTGCCGCCGTGCTTGGTCTAGAAGCGCGGACATGACCGTCCTCGCCGCCCGCAGCTCCGGGCAGGTTGCCGCCTGGGAGCGATTCGCGCCGTTGCTGCTGGCGCTGCTGCTGTTGCTGGCATCGGCGCCCGGGCTGCTGCGGATGCCGCCGATGGACCGCGACGAGTCGCGCTTCGCCCAGGCCACCGCGCAGATGCTGGAGAGCGGCGACTACGTCGCGATCTACTTCCAGACGGCGCCGCGCAACAAGAAGCCGGCCGGCATCCACTGGCTGCAGGCCGGCAGCGTCGCGCTCTTCTCCAGCGTCGAGGCGCGGGAGATCTGGGCCTATCGCCTGCCGTCCCTGGCCGGCGGCATCGGCGCGGTGCTGCTCACGCTGCTGGCAGGGCGGGTGCTCTTCGACCGCCGCATCGCGATCGTCGCCGGCTTCGCCATGGCCTGCGCCCTGATGCTGCAGCTCGAGTCGCTGACCGCGAAGACCGATGCCGTGCTGCTGCTGACCGTGCTTGCCGCCCAGCTCGCCCTCGCCAAGGCCTGGATGGAGGGGCTGGCCGGGCGCGCCATGGCCTGGCCCTGGGCGCTGCTGTTCTGGAGCGCCCTCGGCCTCGGCATACTGATCAAGGGGCCGATCACGCCGATGGTCGCCGGCCTGACGGCGCTGGCCCTCGGCCTGCAGCAGCGGCGATGGCGGTGGCTGGGCGCCCTGCGTCCGCTCTGGGGCCTGCCGTTGATGCTGGCCATCGCCGTGCCCTGGTTCGTGGCCGTCACCTGGTTTCGCGACACCGGCTTCCTCGGCGAGGCGACGAGCAAGGATCTGGTGGCCAAGATCGTCGGTGCGGAGGAATCGCACGGCCTGCCGCCGGGCTTCTATCTGCTCGCCCACCTGTTGCTGTTCTGGCCCGGCGCGCTCTTCGCCCTGCCGGCGCTGGCCGCTGCCTGGAAGCAGCGCCGGCTGGCGGGGCCGCTGGCCTTCTGCCTCGCCTGGCTGCTGCCGACCTGGCTCCTGTTCGAGCTCGTGCCGACCAAGCTGCCGCACTATGTGCTGCCCTGCTATCCCGCCCTGGCGCTGCTGGTCGCCTGGGCGCTGATCTCCGGCAACGAGATGCTGTCGCGTCGCTGGGTGAGCTGGCTGCACCACGGGCTGGCGGGCGTCGCGATGGTGATGGCGGTCGGGCTGATCGCGCTGCCGTTCGTCGCCGGCGTCGGGTTCCTCTGGCAGAGCCTGCCGGCGGCCCTGCTGGTCGCTGGCGGACCGCTCGGCGCGCTGCTCTACCTGCGGCGCGGTCAGCGGCGACTGCGCGCCCTGCTGTGGGGCGGGCTCTGCGGTGTCGTCTGGTTTGCCTGGATGGCCGGCGCCTACGTGCCGCAGCTCACGCCGCTGTTCCCCAGTGCCCAGCTCGCTGCCGACTGGCGGCGGCTGGCCGGCGAGGGGGCGCCGCCGCTCGGCAGTACCGGCTTCCGTGAGCCCAGCCTGGTCTTTCTCGCCGGCACCAAGACGCGCCTGGCCGATCCTGTGCCGCTCGCCAGCTACCAGTCGCGGCGGCGGCGCGCCGTGGTGCTGGTCAGCGACCGCATGGAAGCGGCCTTCCTGGCCGCCGCGGCGGCCAAGGGCTATGAGCCGCGGGCCCTCGGCAGCCGCGAGATCATCAACTACTCGAACGGCGAGTGGCTGACGCTTACCTTCTATGGACGCGGCAACTAGGGTGGGGTGATGCGCTATCGACTAGAGGCCTTCGACCGATGGATGGAGCGGCATCGTCTGGCCTACGCCTCGCTGATTGCCGTCGCCGCCTGCATCCTGCTCATGCTCTTCGTCGACCTGCCGCTGGCGGTTTGGCTGAACCGGGGCGGCTGGCAGGCACTCGACGGTGTCTTCCTGCTGATCGGCGAGTTCGGTCGCGCCGAGGGCTTTGTCGCGATAGCCTTGCTGATCGGACTGGTCGCGATCGTCTCCGAAACCTGGTACCGGCGGCGCGGCCGGGGAGACGGCCCCGAGGCCGCCTGGTGGCGCTGGCTGCTCCGGCACTGCTATCTGCTGCTGGCGACCCTGCTGTCGACCGCGCCCCTGCTGCATCTGCTGAAGAACACCGTCGGCCGGCTGCGGCCACGGATCTTCTTCAGCGACGGTCTCTACGGGGTCGGTCAGCCCTTCTCCGGCTTTCCGGCCGATTCCTTCCCCTCGGGCCACACGCAGGTCGCCTTCGCCGTCGCCGTCGTGCTGGCGCTGGCCTGGCCGCGCTGGGCGCTCACGGTCTATGGACTGGCCGCCTTGGTCGGCCTCTCACGCATGGTCAACGGGCTGCACTACTTCTCCGACGTCGTCGCGGCCGCTTTCCTCTCCATCGCCGCCGCGCTGCTCTGGCGGCGCTGGTTGCTCGATCCGGCTCTCGCCTGGCCGGGGCGCAGCCCGCTCGCCTGGCCGGCTGCCTGGCTGCGCCATCGCCGTCGCCGGCCGGCCGCCGCCAAGGGCTCGCTGGGCGGCCGCGGGGCGGTGTCGACGCAGCCGCGCTAGCCGCTCCGTCCAGCGGTCGCCGAGCCGGCCTGCATCCTGGCATTGCGCTTGGCGATGCGCGCGCGCATGGACGCCTGGGCTTCCGGCGAGCCGTCGTGGAAGGTGCCCATCCACTTGTCGAGCGGCACCGGCCCGTCGCCGTAGTTACACTCGAAGTGCTTGTGGTGCAGGTAGTGCTGGTGACACTTCACCGGCAGCAGCTTGCCGCCGATCACCAACCTCTCGAAGCCGGCATGCCCGCGCGCCGGCCCCAGGGCCGACACCAGGCCGTGGAACATGGCGTGAAAGGGATGCGACGGGATCACGAGGTGGAGCAGGATCCCGGAGAAGTAGAGCAGGTGCTCGGCGGGGTGCATCGCCAGTCCCGACCAGGGACCGGGATTGACGTTGGTGTGGTGGACGCGGTGCGCCCAGCGGTAGAGCGGCGGCCAGTGCAGCAGGCGATGCACGAAATAGAAGTGCACGTCGTGCAGGGCGGGCATGGCCAGGACCAGCAGGGCGAACCAGAGAGGATGCGTCTCCAGGCTGATCCAGGGCACCCAGCCGTTGGCGAAGACCCAGTAGGCGAGGGCCTCGTAGGCCGTCCAGATCGGCACGCCGCTGAGCAGCGTGCGCAGCAGGTTGTCCGCGGTCTGGCGGCGGAAGAGGAAGGCGGGGCTGTCCTGCGCCGGCCACCTGCCGTTCAGCTTGAAGAGCGGCCCCTGGGTGCGGCGGATGTAGAGCAGGCCGTGCCACAGGCCATAGACCAGCAGGACCACCACGGCGTTGCGGATCAGCAGGAAGGCGATCCAAGGCGCCGACAGGAGCTTCATCGTCTCCATCGCCGGGGTCGCGTAGAGCCAGAGCAGGGTGCCCAGGCCAAGATAGGCCAGCCCCCACGGCAGGAAGTATCCCGGGAAGCCGAGGAGCCAGCGGAGGAAGGCGAAGAGCCGCCAGGGCGGCGGCGGGTAGGCGATCCGCGCGTGCGGCTTCCAATCGCCCCGCCTGTCCCGCGTGCCGTATGCGCTGTCGTCGACCATCTGGCTGTCCACCCCCTTGCTGTCTGGCGGCCAGGTTCCGGGCGCCGTTGATCGGGCGGATATCAGCAGGTGGCGCGTCGCTTGCAAAACGATGGTCTTGCACCTATTGATGAATCAGATTCATGTGAAGTGGCCGATGAGCCGGATCCCGAGCTTCGCCCTCCTGAGAGCCTTCGAGGCAGCCGCCAGGGCCGAGAGCTTCGCCCAGGCGGCCGAGGCGCTGCATCTCACCCCCTCGGCCGTGAGTCATCAGATCAAGGAGCTTGAGGCCTATCTCGGCCGCGCGCTCTTCTACCGCCGGCACCGGCGGGTCGAGCTGACGCCCGCGGGCCAGAGGCTGGCGCAGCGGCTGACCGGCCTGTTCGACCAGATCGAGGCGGCCTGCAGCGAGGCGGCGGCGCCATCGGATGCCGCGGTGCTGGCGCTCCACTCGGCCCACAGCTTTGCCTCGAAGTGGCTGGGCCCCCGCCTGAAGGCTTTCAGCGATGCCAACCCCTCGATCGCCATCGCGCTGTCGTCGGGGGCCGAGCCGGCGGACCTGATCAGGCAGCGCGACATCGATGTCGCCGTTTCCTACGGGCGCGTCGTGCGCCGCGACGGCCTTCGCGTCTATGCGCTGGGGGTCGAGGAGATCGCACCGCTGTGCGCCCCCGCACTGCGCGCCGAGGCCGCGTCGCCGGCCGAGCTGCTCGCCCGCTGTCCCTTGATCTACTCGCCGCTCAACCGCGTCTCGTGGGATGACTGGTTCGAGCGGCAAGGGCTGCCGGTCCCGGCCGGGCGCCGGCTCTCGTTCGACCGCGCGTCGCTGGCAATCGCCGCCGCCGTCGACGGGATGGGGGTCTATCTCGACACCGTGCGGCTGGCCGAGCGGGAGCTCGAGGCCGGCACGCTCGTCCGGCTCGACGACAGCCGCTTCGCGCCGATCCGCTGCGAGATGCACTACCTCTCCCTGCGGAGCCGCGACCGGCAGCTTCCCAAGGTCGGTGCCTTCGTCGACTGGCTGATGGCAGCGTCCGGCCTGCAGCCGCCGCCGGACTGAGGCGGTCGCGCCCCGCTGGGGGCTCAGGCCGGCGCGAAATCCTCGCCGGCCAGCACCCGTGCATAGAGCGCCCGGTCGATGTTGCCGCCGCTCAGCACGAGGCCGATGGCCTCGCCCGGACGCTGGCCCTCCTGCAGCGCGGCGGCGAGCGCGGCGGCGCCGGCGCCCTCGGCCAGATTGTGGGTGGCGGAGAAATAGAGCCGCATCGCCGCGGCCAGTTCGCCGTCGCTGACCGCGACAATCCGGGCCGCATGGCGCCAGATCGTCTCCAGTGCCTCGGCGACCGGCGTGCGGCAGGCCATGCCGTCGCCGAGCTGCGTGCCGACCGGCGACTCGGCCAGCTGCCCGCGGTCGAAGGAGAGCTGATAGGCCCGCGCCTCGGTCGAGACCACGCCGATCACCTCGCAGGTCAGACCGAGCGCCTCGCGCGCCGCGATGACCCCGTTGATGCCGCTGCCCAGGCCGATCGGCACGTAGACCCGCTTGAGCTCTGGATGGGCGGCGAAGAGTTCGAGGCCATAGGTGGCCACGCCGCGCACCAGCTCGGCGTGATAGGAGGGCATGGGAAAGAGGCCGCGCTCGGCGGCCAGCGCCTGGGCGTGCTCGAGCGCCTCCTGGAAATCGCTGCCGTGGACGACGAGCTCCCCGCCCAACGCCTCCATGGCGGCGTTCTTCTCGGTCGAGTTGCCCTCCGGCACGACGATGACGCACTCCAGGCCGGCCCGCCGCGCACTCAGCGCGACCGACTGTCCGTGATTGCCGCGGGTCGCGCAGATCACGCCTTTCACCTCCGGCCGGCTGCGTGTCAGCCAGTCGATGAAGGTGACGCCGCCGCGAATCTTGAAGGCGCCGAGCGCGGTATGGTTCTCGTGCTTCACCACCACCGGGCAGCCGAGACGCTGCGCCAGAAGCGGCCAGGCGATCTGCGGCGTGGGCGGCTGCACCCGATGCACCAGGGCGGCGGCGGTTTCGAGATCTTGGCGTGAGAACTGCATCGCGGCCCCTTCTCTGCAGGCCCCGACCTTAGCGTCTGTACGTCGGCTCGTCGCTTCCGCCTTTGTTCGGCTACAATGGCTACATGGAGTAGACGGCCCGCTCGCTGCCTGCGGTGCGGCGACCGGCACGGATGTCTTCCGCGATGGTCGCGACCTCCGCCGCGAAGGAAGCGGCCACGCCTTCGTGGCCGGCGTTGATCATGACCTGCACGGCGGCAGGCCGCTCCATGGCACCTAGGTACCAGCCTGTCTTGCCCAGCTCGGCCGCGAGCAATAGCGAATCGACTCCCTCGACGGCGAAGGCGAAGTGGAAGCAAGGCGGCTCGCCGATCACGCGTCCGCCAATTTCGCCCAGTGCCTCGATGAACTCGTCGCGGATGGCCAGGATTCTCGCCACGCGCTCGGCGTAGCCGCTGCGGCCCAGGTAGCGCATGACGGCCCAGGCCGACGCCAAGGCGCCGCCGGACCGCGTGCCGGAGACCGCCGGCGTTCCGTAGAGGCCGGCCGGCCAGTTGCTGAAGGTGGTCTTGGCGTATGTCGCATCAGCGGTCTCGCGCAGCATGATGGCGGAGATGCCCTTGACCGCGAAACCGAACTTGTGGAGGTCGACGGAGATCGACTTCACACCCGGAAGCGCGAAGTCGAACGCCTCGGGCCGGCGCCCGGCCGCTTCCAGGAATGGCAGGATCATGCCTCCCAGGCAGGCGTCGACATGGAGCCAGATATCCCGCTCCTGCGCCAGCCGGGAGAGTGCCGCGAGCGGATCTATCACGCCGAAGGGATAGGGCGGGGCGGACCCGACGAGGAGCACGGTATCGTCGTCACAGGCATTGGCCATCCAATCGACGTCTGCCTCCACCTGGTCGCTGGGCGGTGCGCGGCGGACTTCGACGGCGAGCAGTTCGGCCGCCTTGTCGAGTGCGGGATGGGCGTTCCACGGCAGCACGATGTTGGGGGCCCTGATCGCCGCTTTGGTCGCGCGGGCCCGGTGGACCGGGATCTTCACCGCGAGAAGCAGGCTCTCGGTGCCGCCGCTCGTCAGGATGCCGCCGGCGTCTCCTGGGGCCTGGAACAGCGTCCGCAGGCTGGTCAGCACCTCGTCCTCCAGGGCGCCGAGGACCGGGAAGGAGGTCCGGCTGTAAAGCCAGTTCTCGGAGATAAACAGGCGGAAGGCCTCCTGCGCGAGGGACAGGACGTCCTCTCCGGCGAAGTATGAGGGGCGCAACATGCGCGGACCTCGCCAGGGCATGTTGCCGGTCGCCTTCTTGCGGTTCGAAAGCAGGTCGAGAACCCTGTCCCGATCCGTGCCGCCCGCGCCCAACGCACCTTGGTCCATCCGTCCATCTCCCGAGCGTGTTGCTACGAGAGGGGAATGTACGATATTTTAGGCAATGTCAATTATAATGGATATGGCGATGCCGCACGCCTTAGAATCCCGGCTGGGACGTGACGAAGACGTAGGCACAGGGCTCGTCGAAGTGATTGCGGAATCTTTGCGGCAGCGAACCCTTGGCGACATAGCCCCAGCCGCTGGAGAGAACCCGCGTGTCACTGCCGATGGTGACCTCGATGCGACCGGAGAGGACATAGCCGATCTCGTCGGTATCGACGCGGTTGGAGACCAGTCCGGTGTCGGAGCCGGGGTCGGCGCGGACCTGAACGAGGCGAAGCGGCGTCTGCAGCGGGGATCGTCCGAGCTGGTGATAGTGAATCGGGCCGAGGGAAACGTCGGTCATGTCGTCGGGTCCGAAGAAGGCTCCGGGGGCCTCGTCTGGATCGACCGAGAAGAACTCGCCGAGGGACACGCCCATGGCCTCGAGAACGCGCTTCAGCGTGGCGACCGAGGGACTGACCTTGTCCAGCTCGATCGCCGACACGGCCGCCGGACTCTGTGCCGCCCGCCGCGCCAGTTCACGTTGCGAGATTCCCGTCTTGAGGCGCAAGTCCTTCAGGCGCCTTCCGACACTTAGTTCCATTCGCCGCCCCTCCGCTGGTGCCGCTGTCGCGGTCGCGAGAAACTAAAATAATAGCTAAGTGAGAAAAAAAATGGACAGTCTGCATTTTCCTCATCATAGTTTGGCGGCATTGCAATCGGTGTCCGGGAGGTGATCACGATGGCTACCTTCGAGAATTGGTTCAGAACCACGACAACCGCCGCCGTCGTTGCCGCAACCACAGCCTTCGCCAGTCCCGCCCAGGCCGAGGAGTCTTTCATTCTGGCGCATGCCTTCGTCACCGACCACCTCGTGCATCCGGTCTCGGTGGAGTTCATGGAGGTGCTGGAGGAGGTGTCCGGGGGCGCCATGACGGTCGACTACCATCCCGGTGGCGACCTCGGCGACTACATCCAGCAGTTCGAGCAGACCATGCAAGGCGGCCTGCCGATGACCATGACCGGCCTCGCCACCGACTTCGACGATCGTCTGAACATCGGCTACCTCGCCTACATCGTCGACAACTGGGAATCTGCCGAAGCGCTTTACGGCCCGGACGGTCCGATGCTCGACGTGCTCGACTCGGTGCTGGTCGACCTGGGCCTCAAGGTCGTCGGCGCGATTCCCGGCGGCTTCGGCAACATCGCTGTGCGCAAGGGCGTCGATGCGCGCCCGACCGCGTTCCCCGACGCGGCTGCCGGCTTCAAGATGCGCGTACCGCCCTTCGAGATCGGCGTCAGGCGGTTCGAGGCGTGGGGATTTGCGCCTGTCCCGATTCCCTACTCCGAACTCTACACAGCACTCCAACTCGGCACCGTCGACGGTCGAAGCTTCGGCCCGCCGCAGGAAATCTGGGAGATGCGGGATACCATCGGCGCCTATATTCTCACCCGCGACTACTTCGACGTCGCCTTCTGGGTGGTCAACAAGGACTGGTGGGATGGCTTGAGCGATCAGGAGCGCAACTGGGTCTCGCAGGCGGCTGACGCGGCGGTCGCTCTCGGGTGGGAGGAGGGCAGACGCCGCGAGCAGGCGGAACTCGACCGCATCCTTGAGTACGGCATTGAGCTCGTCGAGTTGACCCCGGATGAACTCGCCAAGGCCAAAGAGATCATCTACGCGGTCGAATGGCCTTGGATGAGCACCGTTGTCGGCGACGAACTGATGGCTGAGGTGCGCGCGGCGGCCGGCATCGCGAAGTGACGACGCAGGCTGGGTAAGCTGAACGACCGACGGCCCCGGCCGGCGCTTCCCGCGCGGGTTCCGGGGCCGTCGTCCTTGCCTGGGCGGAGGTCGAGCATGCGTTGGATCGACGGCTTGCAACGCCGGCTTGAGCGGTCATTGGAAGTGCTGGTCGTCGTCTCCCTGGTCGGGTTGGTCGCCGTCATGGCCGGCCAGGTGGTGCTGCGTTATCTCCTGCGCTCTTCCTTTCTCGGGGTGGAAGAGGTCTCCGCGCTCTGCGGCCTGTGGCTCTACTTCACCGGCATGGCGCTGGTAACGGCCCAGGGCGGCCATATTCGCGGCGGCTTCCTGTTCCAGCGCCTGAAGCCGTCTGGACGACGGCTGTTGCAACGCCTGTTCGGCTTCACCTGCGCTGCCATCTGCGTCTACTTCCTGATTCTGGGGGCCGAGTACGTCCGCTTTGTAGCTGAACACAATCGGCGGAGTACTTTTCTGCGGTGGCCCTCTTTCGTCTGGGCCGGGAGCCTCTGCTTCGGCCTTGGCCTCTCGGCCCTGCTCTTCTTCCTGCGCGGGCTGCGCCCGCCGGCGGAGCAGTAGATATGGAAGGGCTTGGAGCCGGTCTCTCGGCAATGCTGCTGGTCGTGTTGATACTTGCCGAGTTTCCTATCGCCTTCGCTTTCGCCGCGGCCTCGGTGCTTCTGGCCTTCGCCTCAGGTCGCGACCTGGCGCTGGTGGTGCCAACGGCCCTTTGGCAGCTCGGCGGCTTCGCGCTCCTGGCACTGCCGCTCTTTATCGTGGCCGGGGCGGTGATGCGCGATGCCCGCATCTCAGACCGTCTAGTCTCCATCGTCGAGCGATTGGTCGGTCGCGTGACCGGCAGCCTCGGGGCGGTTACGGTTGGGGCCTGCATGTTGTTCGGCGCGATTTCCGGCAGCGGTTCCGCCGCCATCGCGGCCATCGGCAGCGTGATGATCCCAAAGATGAAGCAGGCCGGCTACGACGGCGGCTATGCGACCGCGCTCGTCGCCTGCTCGTCGGTCCTGGCGCTGCTCATTCCGCCGAGCATCCCGATGATCGTCTTCGCCCTCACGGCCGGGCTTCCGGTCTCGACCTGCTTCCTCTCGACCATCGGCCCTGCCGTGGTGATCGCCGGCATCTACGTGGCGATGAATCGTGCCCACGCCCGCCGCAGGTGCATCGACCTGGGCGGGAAGGCGAACGCGTCGGCCGATAGCTCGACGGTAGGGTCGCGGCTAGGTACCAGGCGTGTCTTGGACGCTATGCCGACGCTCTTCATGCCGGTGCTGATGCTGGGAGGAATCTATTCCGGCGTCTTCACTCCGACGGAGGCGGCGGCAGTGGCGTTGCTCTATGCTGTCCTGCTGGGGCTGGCGATCTACCGAAGCCTCTCCTTCGGTACGATGTGCCGCTCCTTCGTCGACGGCGGGAGCGTCTGCGCCAGCGTCACGGTGATCCTCTTCTTCCTGCTGATTTACGGCAAGCTGCTGTCGCTTGATGGCGTGCCGAAGGACATCGCGGATTTCGTCACCAGCATCTCCGACGACCGTATCGTCGTGTTGCTGCTGGTCAACATCGTGCTGCTCATCCTTGGCATGTTCCTCGACGACATCTCCGGCAGCATTCTCGCCGCTGTCGTTCTCATGCCGGTGGCCAATGCCATCGAGGTCGATCCGATTCACTTTGCCGCGATCGTCGGCACCAACCTGGGCCTGGGCAACGTGACGCCGCCCTGCGCGCCGCTGCTGTTCGTCGCCGGCAGCGTCTCCCGCCTCGACCTCGGCGCGTTCGTGCGCCCGGCCTTGCGGTTCATGCTCATGGGTCATCTGCCCGTGGTCCTGCTGGTGACCTATCTGCCGGAGTTGAGCCTCGCCTTGCCCAACCTTCTCATCGAGCGCCGCTAGGAGCGTTGACAGAGGCGGGCGAACTGGCCGAACTCTTACGTCCTTCGGTCGCGCCACCCTGCAATGGATGCTCGGCCGGCGGGCGCGCCGTCGAGTGAGGAAGGGAATCCATGCCGGTCATCAAATCCAGCGTCCAGACCCGCAGTGCGGAGTTCCAGGCCAATGCCGCCGAGATGCGGCGGCTGGTCGAGGATCTGCGCGCCAAGGTCGCCACGGTGAAGGAGGGCGGCGGTGCCGCGGCGCGCGAGAAGCACCTGTCCCGCGGCAAGCTGTTGCCGCGCGATCGCGTGCGCACGCTGCTCGACCTCGGCGCGCCCTTCCTCGAGGTGGGGCAGCTCGCCGCCTGGGATCTCTACAAGAACGACGTGCCTTCGTCGGGATTGATCTGCGGCATCGGCCGCGTCTCCGGGCGCGAGTGCATGGTGCTGGCGAACGACGCCACCGTGAAGGGCGGCACCTACTTCCCGCTCACCGTGAAGAAGCACCTGCGGGCGCAGGAGATCGCCGAGCAGAACCATCTGCCCTGCATCTACCTGGTCGACTCCGGCGGCGCCAACCTGCCGAACCAGGACGAGGTCTTTCCCGACCGCGAGCACTTCGGCCGGATCTTCTTCAATCAGGCCACGATGTCCGCCAAGGGCATCCCGCAGATCGCCGTGGTGATGGGCTCCTGCACGGCCGGCGGCGCCTATGTCCCGGCCATGTCGGACGAGTCGATCATCGTGCGCGGGCAGGGGACGATCTTCCTCGGCGGCCCGCCGCTGGTGAAGGCGGCGACGGGAGAGATCGTGACCGCGGAAGAGCTGGGCGGGGCCGATGTCCACGCCCGCACCTCCGGCGTGACCGATCACTATGCGCTCAACGATGCCCACGCCCTGGGCATCGCGCGCCGCATCGTCGGCAACCTGAACCGCCCCAAGCGCCTGGAGATCGAGGTCGCCGCGCCGCGCGAGCCGCTCTACGATCCCGAAGAGCTCTACGGCATCGTCTCCGCCGACCTGCGCAAGCCCTATGACGTGCGCGAGGTGATCGCGCGCCTGGTCGACGGCAGCGAGTTCGACGAGTTCAAGCAGCTCTACGGCCAGACGCTGGTGACCGGCTTTGCGCGCGTGCATGGCTACCCGGTCGGCATCGTCGCCAACAACGGCATCCTCTTTTCCGAATCGGCGCTGAAGGGCGCGCACTTCATCGAGCTCTGCAGCCAGCGGAAGATCCCCCTGGTCTTCCTGCAGAACATCACCGGCTTCATGGTCGGGCAGAAGTACGAGGCCGGCGGGATCGCCAAGGACGGCGCCAAGCTGGTGACCGCCGTGGCGACCACGCCGGTGCCGAAGTTCACCCTGATCCTCGGCGGCTCCTTCGGGGCCGGGAACTACGGCATGTGCGGACGGGCCTACTCGCCGCGGCTGCTCTATATGTGGCCGAACGCGCGCATCTCGGTGATGGGCGGCGAGCAGGCGGCGAACGTGCTGGCCACGGTCAAGCGCGACAACATCGAGGCGAAGGGCGGGGACTGGCCGGCGGCGGAGGAGGAGGCCTTCAAGGCACCGATCCGCGAGCAGTACGAGAACCAGGGGCACCCCTACTACGCCACCGCGCGGCTGTGGGACGACGGCATCATCGACCCTCTGGATACGCGCCTGGCGCTCGCGCTCGGCATTTCCGCGGCGCTCAACGCCCCGATACCCGAGACGCGCTTCGGCGTCTTCCGGATGTAGTCGCCGAAAGGGCCTCCCTGCGCATGGCTCGCCTTGATCGCGGCTTCGTTCTCGCGAGCGCTTTCACGGCGGCCCTGGTGCTGCTGGTCTCCACGGCGATTTCCGAGCAGCCGGATTTCCTCAGCGGCGCGGTGACGCTGTCCTGCATCGGGGCGGCGGTCTTCTTCTACCTGCTGTTCCCCGGTAGCCGCGCCTTCGCCGTCGGCCTGGCGAACGGCTTGGCCGTCTATGCCTGCCTCTTCGCGTTCTTCATCGAGACGAACTTCGACGACATCAGCCACTGGGCCCGGCCGCTGGGGTTCGTCCTGCCGGTGATCACCTTCCTTCTCGGGGCGGCCCTGCGCCGCCGCATGATCCAGGCGATCGTCGTATCCGACCAACCGCGGCAGACGCTGCACATCGGGCGGCTGCTGTTCTGGACGGTGCCGCTCATGGTCATCGGCGCCGGCACCTATCTCCTGCCGGCCAGGATGGACGCGGGGACCGCCGACCTGGCCTTCCTCGGCTCCATGGCCCTGGTGGCCAGCGTGTCCGGACTGCTGAGCACCTCGATCGCCATCTTCCTGCTCGATTCCAGCCTGCTGTTCGAGGCCTTCTTCAAGCGCCTGGGGCAGATGGCGATCGCGGCCTTTGCCTTCCTCACCTTCTACTCGCTGCTGGTGATCCTCTTTGGCGTGACCTACCGCCTGCTCAGCCGCTACTCCCCGGAAACCCACTTCCTGATCAACGGCGTGGAACGGGACCTGACCTTCCCCGATGCGCTCTACTTTTCCCTGGTCACCCTGGCGACCGTGGGCTTCGGCGACATCGTGCCGCTCTCGGCGGCGGCGCGCATCCTGGTGGCGGGCGAGATCGTGACCGGCGTGCTGCTGCTGCTGTTCGGCTTCGCCGAGATCATGCATGCCGCCCAGGAGCGCGATCGCCGCGGCCGGCAGCGCTGAAGCGCGTGCGGCGGGCGCCCGCGGTGCTAAGGTGGCCCCTGGGAAAGCGGTGACAGGGGAGGGAGCGGCCGGATGGACAGCCATGGCGTCCTGCAGAGTGCGCTGGCCATCCTGCTGGTGGCCGTGGTGGTGGTCTCCCTCGCGCCGCGCCTGCGGATCTCGCCGGTCGTCGGCTATCTGATCGCCGGCGCGATTCTCGGACCCAGCGTCAGCGGGCTGATCGAGCAGCCGGACGAAGTGGAGATCCTGGCCGAACTCGGCGTCGTGTTCCTGCTCTTCGGCATCGGGCTCGAGCTCTCGTTCGACAGGCTGCGCGCCATGCGCCTTCTGGTGCTGGGCCTCGGCGGGCTGCAGGTGCTGGCGACCGCCGCGCTGCTCGCCAGCCTGGCCCGCCTCGGCGGCCTGGCCTGGCCGGGGGCCATCCTGCTGGGGGGCGCGCTGGCGCTCTCCTCCACCGCCTTCGTGCTGCAGCTGCTGGCCGAGCGCGGCGAGCAGGCGGCACGCTTCGCCCGCGTTGCCTTCGCCGTCCTGCTGTTTCAGGACCTGGCGGTGCTGCCGCTGCTCGCCCTGATTCCGCCGCTCGCCGGTGCCGGCGGCGAAGGGCTGCTGCTCACCCTGGTGGGCGACTTCGGCCGTGCCGCGGCCGTCGTCGCCGGCACGCTGCTGGCGGGCCGCTTCCTGCTGCGGCCGCTGTTCCGCTACGTCGCCGCCAGCGGCCACCGCGAACTGCTGGTGGCGACCGCGCTGCTGGTGGTGCTGGGGGCCGCCTATGCGATGACCCTGGTCGGGCTCTCGATGGCGCTGGGCGCGCTGCTGGCCGGGCTGCTGCTGTCCGGCAGCGAGTACCGCCACCAGGTCGAGGCCGACCTGCATCCCTTCAAGAACATCTTCCTCGGCTTCTTCTTCCTCTACGTCGGCATGACGGCGGAGCTCTCGGTGCTGGCCAGCGCCTGGTACTGGGTGGTGGCCGGGACGCTGGCGCTGATGCTGGTGAAGGCGGCGATGCTGGTGCTGCTCTGCCGGCTCTTCGGTCAGTCGCTGCCGGTGGCGATCAGCGTCGGCGGCTATCTGGCGCAGGGGGGCGAGTTCGCCTTCGTCCTGCTGGCGACGGCGGCGGCGGCCGGGCTGCTGCCGGCCGAGGCGGTGGCCCTGGTCATGGCGATCGTGGTGCTGAGCCTGCTGGCGACACCGGCCGCCGCGGCGCTGGCCCGGCGCCTGTCGCGCCGGCTGGAGGAGCGGGGGACGGTGCGCGCGCACGGCCTGCCGGGTCAGGCGGAGGCGCTCGACGGCCATGTGCTGATCGCCGGATTCGGGCGGGTCGGACAGACGGTGGCGCAGATGGCGAATGCGCAGGGCCTGCGTCACCTCGGCATCGACTTCGACCCGCGCCGCGTCGCCGACTGCCGGCGGCGCGATCTCAGCGTCTTCTTCGGCGACGCCAGCCGGCTCGAGCTGCTGCAGGCCGCCGGCGCGGCCCGGGCCGCGGCCGTGGTGGTGACGCTGGACCGGGCGGACCAGGCCGACCGCCTGGTGGCGGCCCTGCGCGCCGACTACCCCGACCTGCCGATCTATGCGCGCGCCCGCGACATCGGCCATGCCGCGGCGCTGCGGGCGGCCGGCGCGATGGTGGCGGTGCCGGAGGCGATCGAAGGCAGCCTGCAGCTCGGCGCCAGCCTGCTCGAGGGCCTCGGGCAGGAGGCGGGCGAGGTCGAGTCGCTCCTGCTGCGGCTGCGGGCCGAAGGCTACGCCGAGCTTAGCACCGCGGCGCTGCCGAGGCCCTGATGCCGGCGTCCGGCCGCTTGCCCGTTGGCGTGGCGCGAGCGCGCCGCTAGGGTTGCGCTCCGCCAGCCCAGCGGGGCGGCGCAGCAGCAGCGGGGACCGGTCTTGTTCGCCAAGCTTCTCATTGCCAATCGCGGCGAAATCGCCTGCCGAATCATGCGCACGGCGCGGCGTCTCAACATCGCGACCGTCGCGGTCTATTCCGAGGCCGATGCCGGCGCGCTGCATGTGCGCGAGGCCGACGAGGCGGTGCTGATCGGCCCGCCGAGCCCGCGCGAGAGCTACCTGAAGGGCGATGCGATCATCGCTGCGGCACGGCGCTGCGGCGCCCAGGCGATCCACCCCGGCTATGGCTTCCTCTCCGAGAACGCCGGGTTCGCCGAGGCCTGCGCCGCGGCCGGGCTGGTCTTCGTCGGCCCGCCGCCGGCGGCGATCCGCGCCATGGGCTCGAAGAGCGAGGCCAAGGCGCTGATGGAGCGGGCCGCGGTGCCGCTGGTGCCCGGCTATCACGGCAGCGACCAGGACGCGGCCCTGCTGGCCGGAGAGGCCGAGCGAATCGGCTTTCCGGTGCTGATCAAGGCCTCGGCCGGCGGCGGCGGCAAGGGCATGCGGGTGGTGGAGAAGGCGGCCGATTTCGCGGCCCAGCTCGCCGGCGCGCAGCGCGAGGCCGAGGGTGCCTTCGGCGATTCGCGCGTGCTGATCGAGAAGTACCTGACCCGGCCGCGGCACATCGAGATGCAGGTCTTCGCCGACGGCGCGGGCAATTGCCTGCACCTCTTCGAGCGCGACTGCTCCCTGCAGCGCCGGCACCAGAAGGTGATCGAGGAGGCGCCGGCACCGGGCATGACGGCGGAGCGGCGCCGCGCCATGGGCGAGGCGGCGGTGGCCGCCGCCCGGGCCATCGGCTACGTCGGCGCCGGCACGGTGGAGTTCATCGCCGAGGGCGAGGACTTCTTCTTCATGGAGATGAACACCCGCCTGCAGGTCGAGCATCCGGTAACCGAGATGATCACCGGCCTGGATCTGGTCGAGTGGCAGCTGCGCGTGGCGGCCGGCGATGTCCTGCCGCTGGCGCAGGAGGACCTGGCGATCCGCGGCCACGCGGTTGAGGCCAGGCTCTATGCCGAGGATCCGGCGCGCGATTTCCTGCCGGCGACCGGCCGGCTGCTGCGTCTCTCGCTGCCGCCGCAGGACGGCCATCTGCGCATCGATGCCGGCGTCGAGCAGGGCGACGAGATCTCCGTGCACTACGATCCGATGATCGCCAAGGTCATCGCCTGGGACCTCGACCGCACGGCGGCGCTGCGCCGCCTGGCGAGCGCCCTGGAAGCGGTGCAGGTGGCCGGCTGCGTCACCAACGTCGATTTCCTCGCCCGGCTCGCCCGCCATCCCGGCTTCGTCGCCGGCGGCGTCGACACCGGCTTCATCGCCC
>CALOEA010000086.1:0-20000 GCA_942492185.1 uncultured Alphaproteobacteria bacterium | reverse complement strand
AGTGGCGAGCGAACGCGGACTAGGCCAGTGATGGTCGAAGCACAACCGGAAGGGTCTGGAAAGGCCGGCCGGAGCGGGTGATAGCCCCGTACGGGTAATGGCTTCGATCGTCCTTGAGTAGGGCGGGACACGAGAAATCCTGTCTGAACATGGGGGGACCACCCTCCAAGCCTAAGTACTCCTCGGTGACCGATAGTGAACAAGTACCGTGAGGGAAAGGTGAAAAGCACCCCGATGAGGGGAGTGAAATAGACCCTGAAACCGAATGCCTACAAACAGTCGGAGCCCGCAAGGGTGACGGCGTACCTTTTGTATAATGGGTCAGCGAGTTGGTCTTGCGAGCAAGCTTAAGCCGTTAGGCGTAGGCGCAGCGAAAGCGAGTCTGAATAGGGCGCTTAAGTTCGTAGGATCAGACCCGAAACCGGGTGATCTAGCCATGGCCAGGTTGAAGGTGGGGTAACACCCACTGGAGGACCGAACCCACGCCTGTTGAAAAAGTCGGGGATGAGCTGTGGTTAGGGGTGAAAGGCCAATCAAACTCGGAGATAGCTGGTTCTCCGCGAAAGCTATTTAGGTAGCGCGTCGAGTATTGCCCTCGGGGGTAGAGCACTGGATGGGCTAGGGGGGAGCGATCCTTACCAAACCTAACCAAACTCCGAATACCGAGGAGTAGAGCTCGGCAGACAGGCGGCGGGTGCTAAGGTCCGTCGCCAAGAGGGAAACAGCCCAGACCGCCAGCTAAGGTCCCCAAATCGTGGCTAAGTGGGAAAGGATGTGGGAAGGCCAAGACAACCAGGAAGTTGGCTTAGAAGCAGCCATCTTTTAAAGAAAGCGTAATAGCTCACTGGTCTAGATAAGCCGTCCTGCGCCGAAAATGTACCGGGGCTAAAGCCACGTACCGAAGCTGCGGGCTTGCCGCAAGGCGAGCGGTAGCGGAGCGTTCCGTAGGCCTGCGAAGGGATACCCGTGAGGGGTCCTGGAGGTATCGGAAGTGCGAATGCTGACATGAGTAGCGATAAAGAGTGTGAGAAACACTCTCGCCGAAAGTCCAAGGGTTCCTGCGCAAGGTTAATCCGCGCAGGGTGAGCCGGCCCCTAAGGCGAGGCCGAAAGGCGTAGTCGATGGGAACGGGGTTAATATTCCCCGGCCAGCGGTGGGTGACGGACTGTGGACGTTGTAGGGACTTACTGGATTGTCTCTGCGGCCAAGCGGTTCCAGGAAATAACCCCCGCGCGTGACCGTACCCGAAACCGACACAGGTGGACTGGTAGAGTATACCAAGGCGCTTGAGAGAACTGTGCTGAAGGAACTCGGCAAATTGCCCTCGTAACTTCGGGAGAAGAGGGCCCATGCCTTGCGCAAGCAGGGTGTGGGGGCACAGACCAGGGGGTGGCGACTGTTTACTAAAAACACAGGGCTCTGCGAACACGATGAGTGGACGTATAGGGTCTGACGCCTGCCCGGTGCCGGAAGGTTAAGAGGAGAGGTGCAAGCCTTGAATCGAAGCCCCGGTAAACGGCGGCCGTAACTATAACGGTCCTAAGGTAGCGAAATTCCTTGTCGGGTAAGTTCCGACCTGCACGAATGGCGTAACGACTTCCCCACTGTCTCCAGCACAGGCTCAGCGAAATTGAATTCCCCGTGAAGATGCGGGGTACCCGCGGTTAGACGGAAAGACCCCGTGCACCTTTACTACAGCTTTGCAGTGGCATTAGGACTTGTATGTGTAGGATAGGCGGGAGGCATTGAAACCCAGGCGCCAGCTTGGGTGGAGCCAACCTTGAAATACCGCCCTTATGGGTTCTGATGTCTAACCGAGCACCTGATACGGGTGCCGGGACCCTGCATGGTGGGTAGTTTGACTGGGGCGGTCGCCTCCCAAAGAGTAACGGAGGCGCGCGATGGTGAGCTCAGGCTGGTCGGAAATCAGCCTTTGAGTGCAATGGCATAAGCTCGCCTGACTGCGAGGCCGACGGGCCGAGCAGAGACGAAAGTCGGTCATAGTGATCCGGTGGTCCCGCGTGGAAGGGCCATCGCTCAACGGATAAAAGGTACGCCGGGGATAACAGGCTGATCTCCCCCAAGAGTCCACATCGACGGGGAGGTTTGGCACCTCGATGTCGGCTCATCGCATCCTGGGGCTGGAGCAGGTCCCAAGGGTATGGCTGTTCGCCATTTAAAGCGGTACGTGAGCTGGGTTTAGAACGTCGTGAGACAGTTCGGTCCCTATCTGCCGTGGGTGTTCGAGACTTGCGAGGATCTGTCCCTAGTACGAGAGGACCGGGATGGACGCACCTCTGGTGTACCGGTTGTAGCGCCAGCTGCAGCGCCGGGTAGCTATGTGCGGTCGGGATAACCGCTGAAAGCATCTAAGCGGGAAACCCCCCTCTAAACGAGGTCTCGCTCGAGAGCCGTGATAGACCATCACGTCGATAGGCCGGGTGTGTAAGCGCAGCAATGCGTTTAGCTAACCGGTACTAATCGCTCGATCGGCTTGCTCAAACATCCAAGACCACACGAACGAACGATCGCCGCCAGTCGCGGCCAGCGGAAAGCAGCCCAGCTGCCATCCCCGCTGCCCGACCGGCCAAGACATCCCGAGAAGACGCCGGCCACGGCCCGCGTCGGACAAGGACAAGGCTCACGGAACAAAGCTCTCTCGACCCAGGCAGCCCCAGGGCTGCGCCTGTTGCGTGCTCGCACGACCTGGTGGTTCTGGCGAGGGGTGATCCACCCGATCCCATCCCGAACTCGGCCGTGAAAACCCTCAGCGCCAATGGTACTGCGTCTTAAGACGTGGGAGAGTAGGTCACCGCCAGGTCTTGCAAAGCCAGGTCATAACTCGCAGATCATCACCGTGAGCCGCGACATCGATCGCGAAGCAATCTTCCTTGCAACGAAAGCCCGCCCGCGCCCTACCAGGCGATGGTCTCGCGGCAGCGTGCGAGTTCGGACTCCGCCATCGGCGGCCGCTCCTCGGCCTCAGGCAGACCCTAGGACGGCATGCCAGCGCGGCTGAATAGGCCGCGCCGAGGAACCCACCGCGTCCGGGCAGCGTTGCGCCCCTGTGAGCCGGCGGCATCGTCCGCCGGCGAGTGCCGCAGAGGGGACGTCATGGACCTGCTTCGCATCATCATCGCCATCCTGCTGCCCCCCCTGGGCGTGTTCCTGCAGGTCGGGCTGGGCAAGCAGTTCTGGCTGAACGTGCTGCTGACGCTTCTCGGCTACATACCCGGCATCGTCCATGCCGTCTGGGTGATCGCGAAGACCGACTGAGAGGGGCTAGCCGGCCCCGCCCGGCGCGGTGGCCATGCGCCGCCATATCGCCTCGATCAGGCTGTGCAGCCCGAAGGAGGCCAGGCCCACCGCGATCACGGCCAGCAGGACCCAGCCGAAGCTCAGCTGCTGGATGGAGCGCAGCGCCTCGCCCAGGCCCGCCGCCTTGTCCGCTTGCCCCCGCCAGGCCGAGACCAGCAGGAAGCCGCCGAGGATGAGGAAGGTGATGCCGCGCATCGAGAGGCCGAAGCGCGAGATCGGCGAGGCCCAGCGCGCGATCTCGTCCGGCATCTGCAGCCGTTCCAGATAGAGCCTGCGATAGGACTTCCAGAGGTGCGCCAGGCCGACGCCGAAGACAACGGCGGCGAAGAGGCCGAGGATCGTCCGGCCGAAGGGCTGGCTCAGCAGGAAGGCAGCGGCCTTGCTCGACCCGCTGTCGCCGCCGCCGCCCAGGAAGCCCAGAGCGAAGAGCGCGAGGAAGGCATAGGTTGCCGCACTCGCCAGCAGGCCGGCGCGGATCGCCAGGGCCCGCGCGCCGCTGCCGTGGTTATCCTGGTCGAGCAGGCTCTGCAGCAGCCGCCAGGCGGCGAAGAGCAGCAGGCCGACGCCGATGACGATCAGCAGGATGCGCCCCAGCGGCCCACTCCAGAGCTCCTGCAGGGCGCCCTTGGCACCCTCCGGCCGCGTACCGCTCCAGGCCGCCCTGCCGGCGAGATAGCCGACGACGAGGTAGACGAGGCCGCGTGCCGCGTAGCCCGCCCTGGCCAGGGCGGGGAGAAGCGCGGAGCCGTGCGATGCCATGTCGTACCTCGCTGTCATGGGAAGGGCCGCCCCCAGGAAGCCACCGGCGCCGAGCCACGCGCGCCTGGCGGCCTGGGCGGTGGTCCGTCGCCCGGCGTCATGGGAGACTGTGCAACGCTAAGGGAACCCGCCTGCACCGCCTGGCGTTCCTTCCTCCTCGGCAGGGCGCCCGCTCGGCGGTGTCCTGACCTCTGTGTCCCGCTCTGCGGGTCGGCACGTCTCAAGGAGCGATGACCCTGCGTGCGCTCTGCCTGGTGAATCCCAAGGCGAAGGCTGGCGACGGCGCTGTCGAGGCGCTTCGCCGGCTGTTTCAGGCCGCCGGCCTCGAGGCGCGGGTCGTCGCGACCCGCTCGCTGGAAGAGGCCCGCCAGACGCTGCGCGACGAGGCGGCGGCCTTCGACGTGGTCGTGCTGGGCGGCGGCGACGGCACGCTCAGCCAACTCGTCGAGACGGTGCTGGCGAGCGGCAAGCCGCTCGGCATCCTGCCGCTCGGGACCGCCAACGACTTCGCGCGCAGCCTGGCCATCCCGGACGAACTCGAGGCCGCGGTGGCGGTGATCGCCGGCGGCGCGACCGCCGATCTCGACATCGGCCTCGTGCGCGACGGCGAGGGCGAGGAGCGCTGCTTCGTCAACGTCGCCAGCCTGGGACTCGCGGCCGATGTCGCGCGCTTCCACAAGGGGCCGCGCAAGCGCCTGCTGGGCGTTCTGGCCTATCCGCTCAGCTGGTGGGACGCCTGGCGGGCGAGCCGGCCCTTCCGCCTGACGTTGACGCTGGACGGCGAGCGTCGGCAGTGTCGCTGCGTGCAGCTTGCCGTCGGCTGCGGCCGCTACTACGGCGGCGGGCTGACGGTGGACGAGGAGGCCTCGCATTTCGACGGCTTGCTGCATCTCTACTACGTCAAGCCGCTGTCGCTCTGGCGTTGGCTGCTGCTCCTGCCGGCACTGTTCCTCGGCCGCCTCAAGCGGGAGCGCGACGTGACGACCTGGAGCGGCCGGAAGGCCGAGGTGATCGCGCGGCGGCGGCGACAGATCAACGTCGATGGCGAGCTTGCCGGCACGACGCCGGCAAGCTTCGTGGTCCGTCCGGCGGCGCTCCGGGTTCTGTTGCCGGCCGAGACGCTGCGGCGGGCGCCGGGCCGCGGACAAGGCGCGCAGCAAGGAGACGAGCGATGAAGATCCTGAAGGACGAGCGGGCGGTGGCGCTGAACGACGTCATCGCTCTCTGCCTCGACGCGGCGGAGCTCTACGAGGCGGCGGCCGATTTCGCCGACGCTGCATCCTTGGCCCAGGCCCTGCGCGCCTTGGCGGGCCGGCGCCGGGCGGCGGTGGAGGCGCTGGCAGCGGAGGTCCGACGCCTGGACGAACTGCCCTCGGCGCCGCCGCAGGAAGAGCGGGTGCTGCTGGAGACTGCCGCCACGCAGCTCAAGGCCTCGCTGGCGGATGCCAGCGACCGGCAATTGCGCAGCGACTGCGCGGAGAAGGAGGCGGCGATCGCGGCCGCGGTCGAGGCGGCGCAGGCGCAGCCGCTGGCGGCCTCCGCCCTCTCCGCGCTGCAGGCGCTCGCGCGGGATACGGCGCAGGGCCTGGACGGCTGAGACGGGGAGCCTGAGACGGGGGGCTGAGACGGGGGCGCGGCTGAGAATGGCCGCAGCTCAGGACCGCCGGTCGAGGTAGTCGCGGCACAGGCGGCGCAGACGCTCGCGGCCGAAGGAGGGGTCGTGGCCGGCATGCACCACCGTCACCGGCAGTTCCAGCAGGCGTTCCATCGTGCGGCAGTAGTCGGGGATGTTGCTGTCCGGCAGCTCGTCCAGCAACGGGCCGTCGTAAAGCGCGTCGCCGGAAAAGAGAGTGCCGCTCCTCGACTCCCAGAGTCCGATCGATCCGGGCGAGTGCCCGGGCAGATGCAGCACCTCGAAGTGGCGATCGCCGGTGGTGACGATATCGCCCTCCTCCACCAGACGGGTAATGCGCGCCGGCTTCTGTCGGAAGCCCTCCAGCGCCATGCCGGCCGGCAGGGCGGTGACGAAATACTTGGAATCCATGCGATAGCCGGCCCGCTCCAGGGCCGCCACCGCCTCGGCGCCCCAGGCCTTCAGGGGCTCCAGCGAGGCCATCTCCGGGGCCTCCACCTCCTTCGCCTCCAGCGGATGGGCGATGCAGTCCTCGAACTCGTGGTGGCCGCCGATGTGGTCGCCGTGGCTGTGCGTCGCCACCGCCGTCACCGGCTTGTCCAGCAGGTCCTGCATCTCCAGCGTCAGGCGGCCGACGCCCATGCCGGTGTCGACGACGAGGTCGCGGTCGCGCCCACGCAGGTGCCAGATGTTGCAGCGCATCAGCGGGATGACGTGCGGCTCCCACAGCAGCGTGATGGCATCGTCGACGACGGTGCGTTCAAACCAACGCTCGGCGACGGGAAAGGACATGGCGGCGCTCCCGGTTCAAGGTGCGTCTCACCGGCGTGCGATGAGGCGGTCGGTCGCGCCATGTTGCACCTGTGCGGCCGGGGAGGTGAAGAGCCGCATGCCTCGCGGGACAGGGCGCCCCAGCGGCGTCGATCGACCTTCGGCAAGGCGGCCCTTGGGAGCGCGGCTGCTGCCCGCCGGCAGCGGAAGGACTCCCGAAGGCGCTGTCGGGCGCCGGAGGCGGTGGCGAGAGCATGAACAGCGCTCGATAGAGGCGCGAACTCGACTGGACGAGCGCTATTTCCAGATCGACTTGCCGCTGCCCGGCAGCCCCAGCTCGCTCCAGAGACCGTCGATCCTCTCCACCACGGCGGGGTCCATCCTGATCTCGCGGCCCCATTCGCGCGTCGTCTCCGGCGGCCACTTGTCGGTGGCGTCCAGGCCGATCTTCGAGCCCAGGCCGGAGACCGGCGAGGCGAAGTCGAGGTAGTCGATCGGCGTGTGCTCGATCAGCGTGATGTCGCGCGCCGGGTCCATGCGGGTGGAGACCGCCCACATCACCTCCTTCCAGTCCCGCGCGTCGATCGTGTGGTCCACGACGATGACCCACTTGGTGTAGAGGAACTGCCGGAGGAAGGACCAGACGCCCAGCATGATGCGCTTGGCATGGCCGGGGTAGGCCTTCTTGATCGAGACCACGGCGATGCGGTAGCTGCAGCCCTCCGGCGGCAGCCAGAAGTCGACGATCTCGGGGAACTGCTGCTGCAGCAGGGGCACGAAGACCTCGTTCAAGGCCTCGCCCAGCACCGAGGGCTCGTCCGGCGGCCGGCCGGTGAAGGTGGAGAGATAGAGCGCGTCCTTGCGCATGGTGATGGCGGTCACGGTGAAGACCGGGAAGGGCTCGACCTGGTTGTAGTAGCCGGTGTGGTCGCCGTAGGGGCCTTCGTCGCGATAGTCCTCCAGGCTGACCTCGCCCTCGATGACGATCTCGGCCTCGGCCGGAACCTTCAGCGGCTGCGAGACGCAGTCGACCAGCTCGACCTTGCGGCCGCGCAGCAGGCCGGCGAACTGGTACTCCGAGAGCGTGTCGGGCACCGGCGTGACGGCGGCCAGGATGGTCGCCGGGTCGGCGCCGATCACCGCCGCGGCCGGCAGCGGCGCGCGCTTCTCCGCCTTCCAGCGGGCGTGGTGCTGGGCGCCGCCGCGATGCTTCAGCCAGCGCATCAGCGTCTGGTCCCGCCCGATCACCTGCATGCGGTAGATGCCGAGGTTGAAGGCGTCCTCCTTCTTGCCGCTGGGGCCCTGGGTGACCACCAATGGCCAGGTGATGAGCGGCGCCGGCTCGCCCGGCCAGCAGGTCTGCACCGGCAGCTTCGCCAGGTCGATCTCCGCGCCGCGCCAGACCACTTCCTGGCAGGCGCCGCGCGAGACGGTCTTCGGCTTCATCGCCAGGACCTTGCGGATCAGCGGCAGGTAGCCCATGGCCTCGCGGAAGCCCCCGGGGGGCTCCGGCTGGCGCAGGAAGGCCAGGGTCTCGCCGACAGCGCGCAGCTCCTCGGGCTTGCGTTCCATCCCGGCGGCCACCCGCTCGACCGTGCCGAAGAGGTTCACCAGCACCGGGAAGGGGGAGCGGCTGCCGTCGTCGCGCACGACGTTCTCGAAGATCACCGCCGGCCCGCCCTCGGCCAGCAGGCGGGTCTGGATCTCGGTCATCTCGAGCCGCGGCGAGACCGGATGCGTCACCCGCACCAGTTCTCCGGTCTCCTCCAGGCGGGCAATGAAATCGCGCAGGGACTTGTAGGGCATGGGCGCGACGATAGCGGCGACAGCCGGAGAGGGGTAGGGGGCGCGACAATGGCAAGCTAGCCGCGTTCGTGACGCCTCTCGATTCAATCTTCGGCGCTAAAGTCCAGTACGTTGAACCCGCCGCCTGGGTGTATTCCCAGCGGATTGTCGGGCTGCGGCGCTCCAGCATCCCGAACCATGACCGCGATCGCCTGGGCTATCTCGGTGGTCAGCTTTCCTTGCTCGGCAAGTCGTACCAACGTAATGCCGATCTGCCTGACGAAGTCGGCCCTGGCGTTCGTGAGTTCGTTGCGCGACGCCTCGTTTGCGGCATAGGCCGCGACGTAGGTCGCGAACACTTTCAGACACTCGCTGTTCACCAGATCCTGTTGCAATGTCGTCCCGGCGGTCGAGGCCGGAAGAGGCTCCCGCCCTTGCTCCAACACCGCTTCGACGCAGCTGTCGACCAGGACGCCTCGCGTGAGGACGATGTCCAGTGACTGCACGACGGCCTGGGCGACTTCCTTGCTGATCGTGCCGTTCTCGGGCGGTGCAAAGACATTGATCGTGCCCAGCTGCCCGCCAGCCGTCGCCGTCACCGCGAGCCGCGCGGCGCGCAGCTTCTCTCGCGCGATCTCCAGGTCCTTCTCGGCCGAAGCCAGCTCGGCCTTCTTGGTTTCCACGGCCGTTCTCTGCTCGCCAGTCGCGTTGTCGCCAGCGTCGGCAACAGCCTTCTCCGCCGCCTTGAGCTCTCCCTCCTTCGTCTTCACGGCCTCCTGCTTGTCCGCCACTTCCTGCTGGCGCGCGTCGACCTCCTGGCCGGCGCTGGCGTTGGAGGTCGTGAGGATCTGCTGCGCCGGGCTCTGGCGATAGGGAGAGGTGAGCTGCTCGATCGCCAGCAGGCCGAGGACGGTATGCTGAAAACGCCGGATCTCGGCGCGCACCGCCTGGTTGGAGAGGGCGCCGTTGGAACGCAGTTGGCAGAGCGTATAGAGCAGGTTGGTCTGCGCTTGCGTCACCTGCGTTCGAAAGGCGAGGCTGCTGCCCGACTCCGAGTAGGCTGCGGCCAATGCCGCGGCGAACTCAGCCTGTGCCTCTGCGGACAGCGAGGCGGAGCCGGAAAAGACCGAAAAGGCGTCTGGGCTTTGTTCCACGCAGACCTCGATTCCGCCCTTGCCGTCGGGGTTGATGGAGATCACCCGCTGCTTGGCGTCGATGGTGGCCACCCGGTCCCGGTCGCCCTCGAAACTCGCCTGGATAGAGTTGAACTCCGCACAGCCGTTCACGATCAGGAGTCCGCAGATTCCAGCAATCCAGAGTTTGGTCATCCTATCGCCCCGCCCAGATCCGGAGGTCTCGGAGCCTACGGCAAGCAACCATTCATAGTCTATCTCTGATAACGAAAACCATAGAGGGTTATCCCTCGCACCGCGCGTGCATGCTAAAACCCGTCCCATGTCCGAGCGCATAGAGACCCGCCTCTTCGTCGAGGAACCGCTGGCCGAAGGCGTGCCGGTCGGCCTTGACCACGGGCGCGCGCGCTACCTGCGCTCGGTGCTGCGCCTGTCGCCGGGGGCCCGGCTCGCGCTCTTCAACGGCCGCGACGGCGCCTGGGTGGCCCGGCTGGAGGGGCTGGGCAAGGGCTGGGCCTCGCTGACGGTCGAGACCCTGATCCAGGCGCAGCGGCCGGAGCCCGACCTCTGGCTCTGCTTCGCGCCGATCAAGCGCGCGCGCCTCGACTTCCTCGCCGAGAAGGCGACCGAGCTGGGCGTCTCGCGGCTGGTGCCGACCATGACTCAGCACACCATCGTCACGCGGGTGAACGTCGAGCGGCTGGCGGCCAATGCGCGCGAAGCGGCGGAACAGTGCGAGCGGCTGTCGGTGCCGGAGGTGGCGGAGCCGACGCGGCTCGCCGACCTGCTGGCCGCCTGGCCGGCGGGGCGGCGGCTCTACCTCTGCGCCGAGGCGGCAGGCGCGGCCGCTGGCCGAGGCGCTGCTGGCGGCGGCGGCGGACGCGCCGCGCGGCGCCCGGCGGCATTCGTGACCGGACCGGAAGGCGGTTTTTCCCCGGCAGAGCTTGACGCCCTGACAAATCGGGGCTTTGTCGAGCCTGTCGGCCTGGGGCCGCGGATCCTGCGGGCCGACACGGCGGCCATCGCGGCGCTTGCCACTTGGCAGGCGGTCCTGGGCGACGGTAAGGAACGTCCGCCGGAGTCACGCGCCGTGGCCGGCCGGGAAGCCTTCGTGCCGCTGTCCGACGACTAGGCCCCTCCGGCCGCCTTCGCCAAAGAACACATCAGGGAGAACGCCTTGTCCGCACCGCCGCAAGCCCAGGGCGAGCCCATCACCTCGAAACGCCAGCTAATCGACTATCTCGCCGCCGGCGAGAAGCCGCCCGCCGACTGGCGCATCGGCACCGAGCACGAGAAGTTCGGCTTCACCTGGAGCGACCTGCGGCCGCTGCCCTACGAGGGCGAGCGCGGCATTCGCGCCCTGCTGGAGGGCCTGTCGCGCGACTTCGGCTGGACCGCGATCGCCGAGGCCGCCGGCCCGGTGGCGCTGACCAAGGAAGGCTGCTCGATCACGCTGGAGCCGGGCGGCCAGTTCGAGCTGTCCGGGGCGCCGCTGGAGACCATCCACCAGACCTGCGACGAGGTGCACCGCCACCTGACGGAGGTGAAGCACGTGGCCGAGCCGCTGGGCGTCGGCATGCTCGGCATGGGCTTCCAGCCGAAATGGGCGCGCGACGACATCCCCTGGATGCCCAAGGGCCGCTACAAGATCATGCGCGACTATATGCCAAAGCGCGGCGATCTCGGCCTCGACATGATGCTGCGCACCTGCACGGTGCAGGTGAACCTGGACTACGCCAGCGAAGCCGACATGGTGAAGAAGTTCCGCGTCTCGCTGGCGCTGCAGCCGATCGCCACGGCGCTCTTCGCCAACTCGCCCTTCACCGAGGGGCAGCCGAACGGCTACCTCTCCTACCGCAGCCACATCTGGACCGACACCGACCCCGACCGCTGCGGCATGCTGCCCTTCGTCTTCGAGGACGGCATGGGCTTCGAGCGCTATGTCGACCACGTGCTCGACGTGCCGATGTACTTCGTCTACCGCGACGGCCGCTACGTCGACGTCGCCGGCCAGTCCTTCCGCGACTTCCTGGCCGGCCGCCTGCCCGGCCTGCCGGGCGAGACGCCGACCCTGTCGGACTGGGCCGACCACCTGACGACGCTCTTCCCCGAGGTGCGGCTGAAGCGCTTCCTGGAGATGCGCGGCGCCGACGGCGGGCCCTGGTGGCGGCTCTGCGCCCTGCCGGCGCTCTGGGTCGGGCTGCTGTACGACGCGCAGGCCCTGGGCGAGGCCTGGGAGCTCTGCCGCGACTGGACCCACGCCGAACACCAGCAGCTGCGCGACGAGGTGCCCCGTCTGGCTTTGCAGGCGCGCTTCCGCCAGGAGCGGGTGCAGGATATCGCCAAGCGCGTCGTGGCGATCGCCGAGGGTGGCCTGAAGCGCCGCGCGCAGTCGCTCTCCTACATCGAGGACGAGAGCCACTTCCTGACGCCGCTGCGCGAGATTGCCGAGAGCGGCATCACCCCGGCCGAGCGCGAGCTGGAGTCCTTCGCCAGCCGCTGGGGCGGCGAGATCGACGAGGCCTTCAAGGAGATGGCGTACTAGCGTCCTGCAATCTTGCCGTCCCGGCCGGAGAGCCGGGACCCAGGGATTGGCCGTCGAAGCCGCGGCCATGCATCGCTCCGAAGTCGCCCAGCATGACCTAGGCCCCGGCTCCGGCCGGGGCGACACAGGAGGGTTCCCCATGCCGCTGAAACCGCTCAATCCGCCCGGCGCGCCGCCGCCGGCCTCGCCCTACAGCCAGGCGGTCGAGGTCACCGACGCCAAGCGATGGCTGCACATCTCCGGCCAGATCGGCGTCACGCCGGCGGGCGAGACGCTCGCCGGCGCCGAGGCGCAGCACGAGCAGGTCTGGCGCAACATCCTGGCGATCCTGGCGGCGGCCGGCATGGGGCCGGAGAACCTGGTCAAGGTGACCGGCTTCATCACCTCGGCGGAACAGGTCCCGACCTTCCGCGCCGTGCGCGACCGCCTGCTGGGCGGCGCGCGCCCGGCCTCGACGCTGGTGGTGGTCGCCGCGCTCGCCGGCCCGCAGTGGCTGGTCGAGATCGAGGCCGTCGCCGCGGCCTGACGGCTGGCCCGAAACGCCAACGGCCGCCGGCAGGGTCTGCCGGCGGCCGTCGCGCTCCCCGCCGAGGCGGGGTCGGTTCAGCCCAGCGTCGGGATGTTGAAGTCGGCGCCCTTGCGCATGCCGGTCGGCCAGCGCGAGGTGATGGTCTTCAGCTTGGTGTAGAAGCGCACGCCCTCCTCGCCGTACATGTGCTGGTCGCCGAAGACCGAGCGCTTCCAGCCGCCGAAGGAGTGGTAGGCCACCGGCACCGGGATCGGCACGTTGATGCCGACCATGCCGACCTTGATCTGGCTGGCGAAGTGGCGGGCGGCATCGCCGTCGCGGGTGAAGATGGCGGTGCCGTTGCCGAACTCGTGGGCGTTGATCATCTCGACCGCCTCGTCATAGGTCTTGGCGCGCACCACCGAGAGCACCGGCCCGAAGATCTCGGTCTTGTAGATCTCCATGTCGGTGGTCACGCGGTCGAACAGCGAGCCGCCCATGAAGTAGCCCTTCTCGTAGCCCTGCAGCTTGAGGCCGCGGCCGTCGAGCGCCAGCTCGGCACCCTCGGCGACGCCCTTGGCGATCAGGCCCTCGACCTTGTCGAAGTGCTCGCGCGTCACCAGCGGCCCCATCTCGACCTCGGGGTCGGTGCCGGGGCCGACCTTCAGCGCCCGCACCCGCGGCACCAGGCGCTCGACGATCTCGTCGGCGACCGTGTCGCCGATGGCCACCGCCACCGAGATCGCCATGCAGCGCTCGCCGGCCGAGCCGTAGCCGGCGCCGAGCAGCGCATCGGTGGTCTGCTCGATGTCGGCGTCGGGCATCACGATCATGTGGTTCTTCGCGCCGCCGAAGGCCTGCACCCGCTTATTGTGCTGCGTGCCGCGGTGATAGACGTACTCGGCCGTCGGCGTGGCGCCGACGAAGGAGACCGCCATGATATCGGGGTGCTCGAGGATGGCGTTCACCGCCACCTTCTCGCCCTGCACCACGTTGAAGACGCCCGGCGGCAGGCCGGCCTCCTGGAACAGCTCGGCCAGCGCCAACGAGAAGGAGGGATCCTTCTCGGAGGGCTTCAGCACGAAGGTGTTGCCGCAGGCGATCGCCATCGGCGCCATCCAGAGCGGGATCATCGCCGGGAAGTTGAAGGGGGTGATGCCGGCGCAGACGCCCAGCGGCTGGCGCACCGAGTAGGTGTCGATCGAGGTGCCGACCGACTCCGAGAAGTCGCCCTTCAGGTGGTGCGGGATGCCGCAGGCGAACTCGACCACCTCGAGGCCGCGGGTGATCGAGCCCTTGGCGTCGTCGACCGTCTTGCCGTGCTCCTCGGTGATGATCCGCGCCAGGCGGTCCATGTTCTCCTCGATCAGCGCCTTCAGGCGGAACATCAGGCGGGCGCGGCGCAGCGGCGGGGTGGCGGCCCAGGCCGGGAAGGCGGCCTTGGCGGCCTGCACCGCGGCATCGACCTCCTCGACCGAGGCGAGGGCGACCTGCCGCACCACCTCGCCCAGCGCCGGGTTCTGCACGTCGCCCAGACGGCCGCTCTTGCCCTCGACGACCTTGCCGCCGATGTAGTGGTGGATGATGTCCGGCATGGTTCTTCCCTCTATGGCTTGCTGGTGGCGGACCTGCGGTACGGGCACGCTTGGGCCCGGGCCTGCCGCTCGGCTATTGTCGGCGGCAAAATAGACCGGTGGCACCCGGCCTTTGAAGCGGCAATTTCACGAGGCGCCGATGCGGGACAAGATGACGCCGGGCGGCGAGGATGCCCTGCTGGTGGTCGATCCGCAGAACGATTTCTGCAGCGGCGGCGCCCTGGCGGTGCCCGGCGGCGAGGCGGTGATCCCGCTGCTCAACCGGCTGGCGCGGCGGTTCGACCATGTCCTGCTGACCCAGGATTGGCATCCGCCGGGGCACAGCTCCTTCGCCTCCAGCCACCCGGGGCGGCCGCCCTTTGCCGAGGTCGCCATGCCCTACGGGCCGCAGACCCTCTGGCCGGATCACTGCGTGCAGGACACGCCGGGGGCCGCCTTCCATCCCGACCTGGAGCTGCCGCAGGCCGAACTGGTGATCCGCAAGGGCTTCCGGCCGCAGGTCGATTCCTACTCCGCGTTCCGCGAGAACGACCATGCGACGCCGACCGGCCTAGCCGGCTATCTGCGCGAGCGCGGCCTCAGGCGGATCTTCCTGGCCGGACTGGCCACCGATTTCTGCGTGCACTTCTCCGCCCTCGATGGCCGCGCCGACGGCTTCGAGGTGGTGGTGCTGCTGGACGCCTGCCGCGCCATCGACCTCGACGGCTCGCTGGCGGCGGCGGAGCGCGCGATGCGCGATGCCGGCGTCCGCCTCGCCGCGAGCGACGCGCTGGCGGCGGCGTGATCGCCCCGGCGCCCCTGACCCGGGCCGAGAGCGACGCGCTGGCGGCCGCCTTGCGCGCGCAGGCCGGCGGCGGCCAGCCGCTGGCCTACCTGGCGCTGGCGGAGGCCATGGGCCTGGCCGGTCCGCATCGCATCCACCGGCTGACCGAGGCGCTGGAAGACCTGGCGAAGGCGGACCACGCCGCCGGCCGGCCGCTGCTGGCAGCCCTGGCCACCGGGCGGTCCGGCCTGCCCGGGCGCGGCTTCTTCCAGCTGCTGCGGGCGCTGGGCCGCTATCAGGGGGGCGACGAGGGCGCCGAAGCCGCCGCCGCCTACGCGCGCGAACTGGCGGCGGCGGTGGACTACTGGCGCTAGCGCCGCAGCCTCCCGGCGCGCTAGGCGACCCGGAGCACGCCCATCATGCCGGCGGCCTGGTGCTCCAGGATGTGGCAGTGGAACATCCAGTCGCCCGGATTGTCGGCGACGAAGGCGATCTCCACGCGCTCGCGCGGCGCGATCAGCACGGTGTCCTGCCAGGGCTGCTGGGCCGTCGCTACGCCGTCGCGCGAGAGCACGCGGAAGGAGTGGCCGTGCAGGTGGATCGGATGGTGGAAGGCGGTGGCATTGGTCATCGCGAGGAGGTGCGTGCGGCCCTCGGCCAGCGTCAGCATCGGCTCCAGCAGGTGGCCGGTCGCGGCGACCCCGTTGATGAACCAGATGCGGCCGTCGTGCATCATCTCCTCCATCGACAGCTGCCCCATCGAGCCGCCCATCTCCTGCATCACCATCTGGCCCATCATGCCGCCGTTGAAGATCACCTCGTGGCGCTGGGCCGTGGCGGGATCGGGCTCGGGCAGCGGGTTGGCCGGCAATGCCAGGGGCCAGTCGGGCGCCTGCTCGCGCAGCGCCTCCGGGCCATAGGCGAGAGTCACCAGCCGGTAGTCGCGGCCGCGATAGAAGCGGTCGATCACCTCGTGCTGGCTGTCGGGCTCGCCTTCGAGGTCGAGAATCAGGTCGGCGCGCATCGCCGGGCCAAGGGTCACCAGGCCGTCGGGCGGCGCGTGCGGCGTGACCGGCTGGCCGTCGAGGGCGATCACCGTCGGCCGGTGGCCGGCGAAGTCGAGGGCGAAGATGCGGGCGTTGGCGGCGTTGATCAGCCGCAGACGCAGGCGCTCGCCGCGGCGTACCGCGACCGCCTCCGGCAGCAGGCCGTTGATCGTCACGGTGTTGCCGAGCCGGCCGGCGTGCGACAGGTCCATCAGGTTGCCGAAGTCGTCGCTGACGGCGGCCTCGGACGTCAGCCGCCAGTCGTCGAGCAGCCAGACGAGCTCTCGATCGACCCGTGGCGGCTCCGCCTCCTCGACGATCAGCGCGCCATAGAGCCCGCGGTCCACCTGTTCGAAACTGCGCTGGTGGGGGTGGTACCAGTAGGTGCCGGCATCGGGCGCCGCGAACTCGTAGAGGAAGCTGCCGCCCGGCGCGATCGGCGCCTGCGTCAGGTGCGGCACGCCATCCATGGCATTGGGCACGCGCAGGCCGTGCCAATGCACCGTGGTCTCCTCGGCGAGGCCGTTCTCCACCATGATCGCCACCGCCTCGCCCTGCCGCAGGCGCAACTCGGGTCCCGGCACGCTGCCGCCGTAGCACCAGACGTCGGTCTCGGCGTAGGGCTCCGGCACCAGGCGCACGCGCCCCGGCGCCGGCCGCAGGCGAAAGGCGGCCGCCGGCGCCGCGCCGGCCGGCCGGCCCGAGGGTAGCAGGACCGCGGCGGCGAGCGCGCAGCCGCCGGCCAGGAAGGCACGTCGGCCGGTGCGGCGGATCTGCGGGGGCAAGAACATGATGGTGGCCTCATGGAGACGGCTCTCTGCCGCCGGCAAATCCTGGGCCCACGGCGGCCCGCTTGTCGATGCCCAAGGGAACCCCCCGGCCGTCCGGGCGTTGCCCTTTCATGAGGGAGAGCCGGCGCGGCCCCGGCCCTGGCAACCGCGAGCGAGGAGCGATGTTCGTCGAGACAATCAAATCGGACGGCCTGGCCCACCTCTCCTACCTGATCGGCAATGCGGGGCAGGCGGCCGTCATCGATCCGCGCCGCGATTGCGAGACTCTATGCCGAGCTGGCGCCGCGCGCGGCTGCCGCATCACCCACATCTTCGAAACCCATCGCAACGAGGACCTGGTCTCCGGAGCGCCGATTCTGGCGGAGCTCACCGGCGCGCCGGTGCATCACGGACCGAACGCCGCCGGCGAGGTCGTCTACGCCCGGACACGGTGCGGGAGGGCGATGAGCTTCCGCCTCGGCGCTCTGCGCATCGAGGTCCCGGAGACGCCGGGCCATACCGACGACAGCCTGTCCTTCGTCCTCTACGACACCGACTTCGGCGACGAGGCGGTCGGCGTGTTCACCGGCGACGCGCTCTTCGTCGGCGATGTCGGCCGCACGGACTTCTATCCGGACCGTGCCGCGGAGGTCGCCGGGCTGCTGTTCGACAGCCTGCGCAGGATCGTTGCCCTCGGCGACCAGGCGATTATCTACCCGGCGCACGGGGCCGGCTCCGTATGCGGTGATATGGCGGACCCGCGAGTTCTCGACGGTCGGCTACGAACGCCGCGCCAATCCGATGCTGCAGATCGACGATCGCGACGCGTTCATCGCCAGAAAACTCGCCGAACACCACGACCAGCCGCCCTATTTCCGGCTCATGGAGCGTCTCAACCTCGAAGGCGGTCCGCCCGCCGCCCGCACGATCACGCCGCCGGCGCTCGACATGGACGCCTTCGAGCGCAGTCGCGTCGGCGCGACGGTCGTCGATGTCCGCGGCATCACGGATTTCCTCGGCGCGCATGTTCCGGGCAGTCTCGCCATTCCCGACGACATCGCGCCGGCCTTTGCCTCATGGCTGCTCGATCCCGACGAAGCGCTGGTGCTGGTCGCGAACGATGCGGGTCAGGCGGCAACTGCGGCACGGCACCTCGCGCGGATCGGCGACGACCGGGTCGCCGGCTGCCGGCCGGCCCGAGCAGTTGGGCCGCCGCTGGGCGCCTTCCGCTTCCTCGAGGCGGTCAGCCAAGAAGCGGTGGCCGTCCGTGTGCTGACCCGCGAGCTGGACGCTCGACGTGCGCAACCTCGGAGACGCCGAGACGGGGGTGATCGAGGTGCCGGCCGACCATGTCGGCGAGCTGCCTGGACAGCTGGAAGAGCTCGGCCGCGAGGGCCGCTACACCCGTGATGTGCGCCAGCGGCCGCGCCACCATGCAGCTCAATGCCGGCGTTGCCGACTTTCGCCTGTCGAAGTGGCCACTGGGCTCCATGGGCGCCTGGAAGGCCTGCGGGCGAAGCCGACCAGCCGCGCTCGCGGACGGGCCCCGCCACGGCGGACCAGCGCGAGGCGGGAGGATAGGGCGATGGACTGCGTGTGCTGATCTCGGCGCCGGCCGGGCAGCAGCACCTTGGCGATGGCGCTGGCGGCGGCGGGTTGGCGTCGCCGTCGCCGACCCCGGCATCTCGGCGTACCGTGAACGGCGCGCGACAAGGCTGCCTTCGCGTCGGCTTCCTCGTCCAGCGGGCCGTACCTTGCTCAGGGTGCGCATCCCCCAGGTCGAGGAAGTCCAGCTTTCCAGGTGCTCCGCCGCGCCACTCGCCCTGCCGAGGGCGCCAGGCCTTGCAGGAGGCGTTCGACAAGCGCGGAATCCGCGGTTGCGCAGCGAACGCCACCTTCGGAAAAGGAAGCCCGCGTTCTTGTACCGCGGTCGGGGAGCGAGTCGGTCCGGGCGCAGGTGGTGCTCGACTGCGGCCGCGGTCTCCTGCCGATCAGGGGCTCAACCGGCTCAGCCTTGACGGCGGAGACCTGGCTGCGGGGCGCGCGCGCGGCGCTCTGGCGATCGTCGGCGGCTACATCGGACTGGAGATGGCGCAGTTCATCGGCGCATGGGCGCCCTGGTTGCGATCATCGAGGTCGAGCAGCTCGATCGCGAAAGCCGGAGGATGAGGGCGTCGCCGCCTGCCTGCAGGCTTTGCTCGAGGAAGGTATTTCTCGCCAGCGGCACCCGGCCGACGCGCGGGCGCGGCGCGTCGAGGCCGCCGACGGCGGGCTGCATCGTCGACGGCCGAGGCGGCGGAGCGGCTGGAGGCGAGCGATCTCGCCGGCATGGCGACCTTGGCGGCGTGGTCTGGGCTGGGACTCCGGGGTCGAACTGGACGAGCACGGCTACCTCGTGGTCGACGAGCGCCTGGCGACGAGTTTTCGGTCTCTGGGCGGCCGGCGATCCCCAAGCCGGGCCGATGGTCACCCAGACGGCGGACGACCACGGGATCCTGGATCGCGACTGCTGGGCGGTAGCCGGCTACGCCAACGCGCATCATTGCCTATGCGGTCTTCACCGAGCGCAACTCGGCGGACTATTCGGCCAAGCAGGGCGCGGGAGCAGGGCGCGTCCGCGTCGCCCGCTGAAGATGTCCTCGAATGGCCGAGGCGAAGTCGCGAGGCCGAGGCGCTGATCAAGGTGGTCGTGGACGAGGATGACCGCATCCCCTGGGGCGCGGTTCGCAACACCGAGGGCGCCGAGCTGGTCCATCTACGGCGCGGTGATGGCGGCGGGCGCCTTCCGCGTCATCGTCGTTGCTGCACATCCGCTGACCCTGGCCGAAGTGGTACAGAGCGCCCTGGGAGAACTCGAGGTCGAGCTGGCCGTCGAGACGCGCACCTCGGCATTGAGCAGGGCGCACCTCGGCGCCGTCGATGGCGCGGAAATCTTGTGCTCGCCGGGCAGGCTCGGTCGCCAGCGCCGCCGCTGGCCGTAGGCGGCACTGCGCCGTCACCGCGCCGAAGCCCAGCGCCTCGAAATGGTGCCGGCCAGGCGGCGGCCGGCGACGATCAGTTCGCGCTGGCCGGCACCAGCGCCCCGTGGGGGACCTCGTACCAGTCGTCGATCAGCCCGCCAGGCGCGCGGCTGGCGCCGTAGTGCAGCTCGATGAAGCCAGGCTGACGATGCCGTCGGCCCGCTTGCTGCGCGTCTCGTTGGGCAGGCGCACCACGCCGGTCACCGTGCGGGTCTGGCGGATGCCGACCTCGACGCCGGTGTCGGACAGGTAGGCCGTCTCGCAGCCCGGGACGTGGCGGCGCAGGAACTCGGCGTAGTCAGCCGCCTGCTCGCGCCCGACCATCTGCTCGTCGTGGTCGGCCGGGTCGGCAAT
>CALOEA010000085.1:0-8368 GCA_942492185.1 uncultured Alphaproteobacteria bacterium | reverse complement strand
TTCGGCATCAGCGAGGCGACGCGGTCCCCCGGCTTCAGGCCCAGGCCCAGCAGAGGCCGGCCATAGACCGTCGAGGCCTCGTCCATGGCCCGCCACGACTTGCTGGTCAGCGCCGAGACGAAGGCGATGCCCGCCGGATCGCGGTCCGGGCCGCGCCGAAGGATGTGGTGCGGCTGAACGACAGCGTCGGCCTCAAGCGGCGGGCCTTCCAGAGGCATCGAGCCCATCTCCCCTATCACCCTTGGTCGAAGCATCGGCGGTGTGCGACGGGCAGCAGAACAACTGTGGTCTCAGGCGGCTGCCGGCAGGAAGTCCACCAGGACCTGGGCGACCTCTTCCGGCACTTCCCAGTGCGGCGCATGGCCGACGGCGGGGAAAACCCGCAGCCGGCTGCCGGCGATGGCGGCCTGCAGGCGCTGCTGGTCGGCGGCGGGAACGAAGCAGTCGCGGTCGCCCCAGGCGAGCAGCGTCGGGCAGGCGATGGCCGGCCAGTCGGCCGCCAGGTCGGCGTCGATCATGCCCTGCGCCGCGTCGCGCCAGACCCGCTTCGGGGCCTTGCGGCATTCGGCCACGACGGTGGCGAGGAAGGCCGGCGGCACCGGCTGCGCCAGCGTGCTTTCCTGGAAGGCGCGGGCATAGTCCTCGCCCACCGGGTCGCTCAGCCCCTCGATCTCGTCGCGCAGACCCAGGATCCCGGCGTTGTCCGCGAAGCTGGCGAAGCCGCCGACCAGCACCAGCCGCTCGATCCGCTCGGGCTGGCGGGCGGCGAGACGCTGGGCCACCGCCGCACCCATCGAGTGGCCGACCAGGCTGACGCGCTGCACGCCCAGCGCATCGAGGAAGCGGCCTGCATCGTTCGCCATCTGCTCGATGCCGTAGCCGCCGGGCGGGCGTGCCGAGTCGCCGTGGCCGCGCTGCGTCGGCGCCAGCACCCTGAGCTCGGAGGGCAGGCAGGGCAGCAGGCGGTCCCAGGAGTGCCAGGAATCGGAGAAGCCATGGAGCAGCAGCACGACCGGGCCGTCCGGGTCGCCCTGGGCGACATAGTGCAGCTGGAGGCCGGCGCCGAGGGCGAGGTCGCGCGGCGGCGAGGGGATGGCGGGGGTATCGGTCAGCGGCATGGCGGCCTCCGGCTTGATCCTGTCGCCCTCGGCGGCGGGGGCGGCGGGCAAACCCGCCGGGCTGTCCTGCCGCCGCAAAGGGACGAGGATCCTAGGCGCCAGCCAGTCCGGCGTCAGCCCACCTTCACCAGCACGTGCCGCTTCTTGCCGGCGGAGAGCTTGATGACGCCCTCGGCATTCAGCGCGTCCGGCCCCACGATCTGGTCCTCGGCTCGGCGATGGCGACGTCGTTGATGCGGGCGCCGCCGCCCTTGATCAGCCGCCGCGCCTCGCCGTTGGAGGCGGCCAGCCCGGCGCCTTCAGCAGCTCGTAGAGCGGCACGCCGGCGGCCAGGCGGTCGCGGGCGACCGCGATGGTCGGCAGGTCGGCGGAGGCGCCGCCCTGCTCGAAGGTCTGGCGTGCGGTCTCGGCGGCGCTTCAGCGCCGCCTGCTGCGCCGTGGCACAGGCGGTCGCCTCGTTGGCCAGGATCTTCTTGGCCTCGTTGATCTCCGCCCCGTCGAGCGCCTCCAGCCGCGCGATCTCGTCGAGCGGCAGGTCGGTGAACAGCCGCAGGAAGCGGCCGACGTCGGCATCCTCGGTGTTGCGCCAGAACTGCCAGTAGTCCCAGGCCGAGAGGCGCTTCTCCGACAGCCAGACGGCGCCGGCGGCGGTCTTGCCCATCTTGGCGCCCGAGGCGGTGGTGATCAGCGGCGTGGTCAGGCCATAGAGCTCGGCGCCGGCGATGCGGCGCGCCAGCTCGACGCCGTTGACGATGTTGCCCCACTGGTCGGAGCCGCCCATCTGCAGGCGGCAGCCGTGGCGGCGGAACAGCTCCAGGAAGTCGTAGGCCTGGAGGATCATGTAGTTGAACTCGAGGAAGGTCAGCGGCTGCTCGCGCTCCAGCCGCAGCTTCACCGAGTCGAACGAGAGCATGCGGTTGATGGTGAAGTGCATGCCGACGTCGCGCAGGAAGGGGATGTAGGCCAGCCTGTCCAGCCAGTCGGCGTTGTTCACCAGCAGCGCCTGACCGTCCGCGAAGCCGACCAGGTGCTCGAAGGTCTTGCGGATCTCGGCGATGTTGCCCTCGATCGCCGCGTCGTCCAGCAACGGCCGGGACTCGTCGCGGAACGACGGGTCGCCGATCTTGGTGGTGCCGCCGCCCATCAGCACGATCGGCTTGTGTCCGGTCTGCTTCATCCGCCGCAGCATCATGATCGAGACCAGGTGCCCGACGTGCAGCGAGTCGGCCGTGGCGTCGTAGCCGACATAGGCCACCACCGGCTCCTTGACGGCCAGCGCGTCGAGCGCGGCCAGGTCGGTCGCCTGGTGGATGTAGCCGCGCGCCTGGAGCGTGCGCAGGAAGTCGGAACGGAGCTCGGTCATCGGTCGGGTCTGCTGTGCGGTCTGCGAAGGGCGGTTCCTCTAGCACAGGGGCGGGCCGGGCGGAACTGGGGCAAGAGCGGCGCACGCTGCGGGGCTTCCCTCCGGGCAGCCGTTTCATCATTCTCCCCCGCCATGAGCGTCCGCACGCCCGAGTCCCTTACTGCCGGCTGGATTGCCGGCCTGATGAGCGGCACCTCGCTCGACGGCATCGACGTGGCGCTGATCCGCACCGACGGCGAGCGGCTGATCGAGAGCGGGCCGCGACTGACGGTCGACTACGCCGCCGAGGTCCGCGAATCGCTGCGCGGCTGTCTCGGCGGCGAGGCGCCGGAGGAGCGGGTGCGGGCGGTGGAGGCGGAGCTCACCGACCGCCACGCCGATGCCGTGCGCCGCCTCTTGCGCCTCGCCGGCCTGGAGACGCGGGCGCTGTCGCTGGTCGGCTTTCATGGCCAGACCCTGCTGCACGCGCCGCACCAGCGCCTGACCTGGCAGATCGGCGACGGCCAGCGCCTCGCGACGAGCCTCGGCGTGCCGGTGGTGAACGACTTCCGCAGTGCCGACGTGGCGGCCGGCGGCCAGGGCGCGCCACTGGTCCCGGTGTTCCACCGGGCGCTCGCCGGCGCGCTGGCCAGGCCCCTGGCGGTGCTGAACATCGGCGGTGTCGCCAACGTCACCTGGATCGGCGCCGACGCGGCGGGCCTCGTCGCCTGCGACACCGGGCCGGGCAACGCGCTGCTCGACGACTGGCTGCTGCGGCGCCTGGGGCAGCCCTTCGACCGCGACGGCGCGGTCTCGGCCGCCGGCCGCGTCGACGAGGCCCTGCTGGCGGCGCTGCTGGCGCACCCCTTCTTTACGCAGCCGCCGCCGAAGTCGCTCGATCGCGATGCCTTCGAGGTCGAGGCGCTCGTGGCGCTCTCGCCGGCGGACGGCGCGGCGACGCTGGTGGCCTTCACCGCCGCCGCCGTGGCCCGCATCGTGCCGCTGCTGCCGGCGCCGCCGCAGGCCTGGCTGGTGACCGGTGGCGGGCGCCTCAATCCGAGCATCATGCAGGCCCTGGCCGGCCGGCTCGGCCGCCCGGTGCGCTCGGTCGAGGCGGTCGGCTGGGACGGCGATGCGCTGGAGGCGCAGGCCTTCGCCTTCCTGGCGGCGCGCTCGGTCCTCGGTCTGCCGCTGAGCTATCCCGGCACCACCGGCGTACCGGCACCGCAGAGCGGCGGGCGCCTCTGGTGGCCTCAGGCAAGCGCGGCGCCAGCCCCCTAGCCACGGCCGGCCGGCGTACGTTGCATACAGGAAGCAACCTTTACGGGTGGATCGCGACTTGATACCCTTCAGCGTGGCGCGTTGCTCTGAAGGGGGGTCCCATGTCAGCACACTCGTCCGTCGGTCAAGGTGGATTGGCCAGCCATCAGCAACGTGACCAGCGCTACTTCCGCCTGGTGCCGCTCCGCAACGGCCTGCTGGTCCTCCTGCTGGCCTGGGTGGCGCTGTACCTCCTTATCGCGGTCGGAACGGCGGTCGCGTGGCACTACGACCTGCGCGGGCTGGCCGAGGCGGTGGCGGTTCTCGACACCTCCGTCGGGCTCGCGGTCAAGTGGTTGGCCGCCTTTCTCTCTTGGGCCTTCTTTCTGGTGTGGGTCTTCTGGGCGACCGCCAACCTCCGGGTGCTGCGCCCGGGGACCCTGCGAATCAGGCCGTGGTGGGCCGTCGGATGGTTCTTCATTCCGATTGCGAACCTATGGATGTCCATTTGGGTGATGAAGCAGTTGAGCGACCCGGCCGACGGCTGGATCGGCCGCTGGTGGGCCTGCCAGGTCGTCGCGATCCTGCTCGGTCTCTTCTCCAATCTGGCTATTGCCGAAAGCGAAACGCTGAGCGGCTTGGCCTGGGGGCTGCGGCTGGCGATCGCCGCCGCCCTTCTCCAGGGGATCGCGCTGCTGTTCCTCATCCGCATCGTCAGCAGGGTGACCCGCTGGCAGGAGGCACAGGCCATAGCGTAGGCCGCACCCAACGAGGCACCGGCAAGCGCCGGTTGGCGCGCTGCGCGCGCCGGGGACGAACCGCCGCCGCGGCCGTCTCGCTCTTGAGAGGCGCCGCGATCCCTATTCTGGCCGCTGCACGCTTCGCCGCGGCAGGTTGATCGCCGCGACACCCGCCACGGCGGCGAGGACGCCCAGCGCGACCAGTGCGGTGATCTCCTCGCCCAGCACGACGACACCCAGCAAGACGCCGACGCCGGCGCGCAGGTAGCTCTGGCTGGCGGCGCCGAGCGAACCCAGCGTGCGCACCAGCCGGAAGTAGATCAGCAGCGCCGTGCCGGTGCAGAAGACGCCGAGCACCAGGGTCGCGCCGAGCGGCAGCCAGCCGGGCCGCAGCGTCCAGGGACGCTCCAGCAGGAGGCTGAGCGGAATCAGGCAGAGCGCGGCCGCGAGGGTCGTGCCGGCGGCGGTCACCGTCGCCGGCAGGTGGCCGAAGCGGCGGCCATAGATCGCCGCGCAGCCGAACAGCAGGGCGCTGCCGAGCGCGGCCAGCTGGCCGGCGACCTGCTGGCCGAGGCCGGCCAGGGCATCGACGCCGACGATCAGCAGCACGCCGACCAGGCCCAGGCAGGCGCCGGCCAGCCGCAGCGGCCCGACCGGCTCGTGCCGGGTGAAGATGACGGTGAGGAAGAAGACGAAGAGCGGCGAGGTGGAGTTCAGCACGCTGGCCAGACTGGCCTCGATGTGCTGCTGGCCCCAGGCCAGCAGGCTCCAGGCGAGGCTGGCGTTCAGCGCCGACTGCACCAGCAGCCACCGCCAGGTCCGCCGGTCGCGGGGGAAGCGCTGGCCGCGCAACGCCATGACGGCCGTGAGGACGGCGGCGGCAATGGCGACGCGGGCGGCCACCAGCGTCAGCGGCGGGATATCCGCCACTGCGACCTTGGTGAAGAGGTAGGATGAGCCCCAGAGCAGCGCCAGCAGGCCCAGCAGCGAGAGCTCGATGGCCAGTCTCGGCTTCGCCTCGTCCATCGGATCCCCGCAACGCCGGTTTCGCCAGGGCACCCTAGCGCGGCGGCCGGCGGAAAGCTTCGCCGAGGACCGAAACGACGGTGACGCCGCGGGCCCGCGAGGCGCCCCCTAGCTCCGGGCGCGCTTCTCCGGCGGCACTTCCTTCATCGCCGTGCCGACGTAGTCCTCGACCTCGGCCGAGAGCTGGTCCATCTGGTCGGTGAAGAAGTGGTTGGCGCCGGGCACCTGGCGGAAGTCGATCACGATGTCGCGCTGGTGCTGCAGCTTGTCGACCAGCTTCTGCACGTTGGCCGGGGGGATCAGCTGGTCCTCGCTGCCGTGCAGCATCAGCCCCGAGGAGGGGCAGGGCGCGAGGAAGGTGAAGTCGAACATGCCGGCCGGCGGCGAGACCGAGACGAAGGAGGTGATCTCCGGGCGGCGCATCAGCAGCTGCATGCCGATCCAGGCGCCGAAGGAGAAGCCGGCGATCCAGCACTGCGGCGCATTGGGGTTCATCGCCTGCAGCCAGTCCAGCGCCGAGGCGGCATCGGAGAGCTCGCCCTCGCCGCGGTCGTAGACCCCCTGGCTGCGGCCGACCCCGCGGAAGTTGAAGCGCAGCACGCTGAAGCCCTTGCGGGCGAAGGCGTGGAACAGGGTGTAGACCACCTTGTTGTTCATCGTGCCGCCGTGCTGCGGGTGCGGATGCAGCATCAGCGCGATCGGGGCGTTCGGCTCCTTGGAGTGATAGCGGCCCTCGAGCCGCCCCTCGGGGCCGTTGAAAATGACGTCGGGCATGGGTTACCTGAACTCCGGCACAGCTTTGCTTCCCGCCTAGCACAGGTCGGGAAAACCTAAGAAAGACATGACGATAACCCTGCATTCTGCGCTCAGCGCCGTCGCTTCGCAGCGACCGGCAATACTTGATCGCAGGACTCGGGTATCTATATCCTCCGAGGTAATGGACCCTCCCGATGCGGCGCCAGGCACCTGCCTCGGCGCCACCGCGGCCCGGACCCTGGGCCGCACGGGGCGGCGGGTTATAGCACAGGCGGCGAAGCGATGTTCAAGTCTCTCAGAGCCGAAATCGGCGCCACCATTGCCCGCGATCCGGCCGCCCGCGGCTGGCTTGAGGTGGTGCTTTGCTACCCCGGATTCCAGGCACAGCTCTTCTACCGCCTCTCCAGCCGGCTCTGGCGCTGGCGCCTGAAGCTGCTGGCGCGCTGGGTTTCGCAGTGGGGCCGCTTCTTCACCGGCATCGAGATTCACCCCGGCGCCAAGATCGGCCGGCGCTTCTTCATCGACCACGGCATGGGCGTGGTGATCGGCGAAACCGCCGAGATCGGCGACGACGTGACGCTCTACCAGGGGGTGACCCTGGGCGGCGTGGCGCCCTCGGTCGACAGCGAGCAGCAGCGCAACCGGAAGCGCCACCCGACGCTGGAGGACGGCGTCATCGTCGGCTCGGGCGCCCAGGTGCTGGGGCCGATCACCGTCGGCCGCAATGCCCGCGTCGGGGCCAATGCGGTGGCGACCAAGGACGTGCCGCCGAACGTGACGGTCGTCGGCATCCCGGCCAAGGTCGTGGCGCCGCGCCTGAAGCCGGCCGAAGCGGCCGGCGAGCGCCACGCCTTCGCCGCCTATGGCCTGCCGGAGGGCGGCATCGCCGACCCGGTGGCGCGGGCGCTGGATGCCATGCGCGAGGAGGTGGAGCGGCTGAACGAGCGCATCGGCGAGCTGGAAGGCAGCAAGGGCGAAAGCGACCCGGCGGTACCGGGGACGCCTTCGGATGACCTGCCGCGGGCGCGCCGGGCCTGAGGCGGCCGGCATGAAACTCTCCACCAAGGGACGCTACGCCGTCATGGCGGTCGTCGACATCGCGGCCACCGCGCGGGAGCGGCCGGTGGCGCTGGGCGAGGTGGCGGAGCGCCAGGGCATCTCGCTCTCCTATCTCGAGCAGCTCTTCGCCAAACTCAGGCGCGCCGACCTGGTCCGCTCGGTGCGCGGCCCCGGTGGCGGCTACCTGCTGGCCCGCGCGGCGGAGGACATCGCCATCGCCGAGGTGGTGCTGGCGGTCGATGAGCCGCTGCGCGCCACCCGCTGCACGCCCGGCCAGCCATTCGGCTGCAGCGGCAAGCCGCAACGCTGCCTGACGCACGATCTCTGGGAAGGGCTGGGACAGCAGATCCGCAGCTACCTGGCCTCGGTGTCGGTGGCCGACGTCGTGCAGAGCCGCCCGGCCGACTGCTCAGCCGCCTGCCCGGGCCAGGCTGCCGCCGAGACCGCGGCGGCGGCGGAGTAGGGCCGCCATGGCGGCCAGTCCCCGCCTCTATCTCGATCACAACGCCACCGCGCCGCTGCGCCCGGAAGCGCGCGAGGCGCTGCTGCAGGCGCTGGGGCAGTGCGGCAACCCCTCCTCGATCCACCGCGAAGGCCGCCAGGCCCGCGCCCTGCTGGCGGCCGCACGGCGCCAGGTCGCCGGCCTCGTCGCCCGGCCGGCGGCGGCGATCCACTTCACCGCCAGCGCCACCGAGGCGAACAACCCCCATGCTGCTGCGCGGCCTGGAGCTGGCGGGCCGGCGGCCGCGCCGGCTGCTCTCCGCCGGCGAGCACCCCTCGATCCTGGCGGCGGCGCCCGACGCCGAGCGCCTGGCGCTGCTGCCCGACGGACGCCTCGACCTGGCGGCGCTGGAGCGCGCCCTGGCCGGCGGCGCGCCGGCGCTGGTGGCGCTGCAGGCGGCGAACAACGAGACCGGCGTCTGCCAGGACCTCGCCGCCGCCGCCACCCTCTGCCGCACCGCCGGGGCCTGGCTGCATGTCGACGCGGTGCAGGCCGCCGGGCGCCTGCCGCCGTCGGCCTGGGCCGATGAGGCCGGACTGCTTGCGCTGTCCAGCCACAAGCTGGG
>CALOEA010000084.1:0-14125 GCA_942492185.1 uncultured Alphaproteobacteria bacterium | reverse complement strand
GTGCTTCGTTCAGTTGCAGCCCAACTCTGCAGGAGGAGATTCCATAGGAAATCAATTCATGCTTGTGAACCCAGGCGATTTCAACGGACTCTAACCTTGAGGAATCCCCTGAATGATGGGGTGGATGTCACTTATCCTGTTGTGGGTGTGGGCCATGGGCTTGATTGTTTGATTCTTTGATCCTTTAGCCAATCTGCATTCTAGCGTGATGTTGAGGGTCTATCAATTCTTTTATGAAGTTTGGCTATGAAGTTCCGGCTTTCTCCTTGACAGGAGAATGCTATGCTGTGTTGGTGATGTTGATACCCATATTCTGCCTTCATTGGTTAGCTCCTGAAGAACTGGTTTGTTTACCCATCCCGATTTTGTTACGTAGATGTTCTGCCCTTAATTTCATTGATGGGCAGGGCATACATTTCAGGTACACCGATTTGATTCCAGTGGCATTTGGTTGAATCGCATTCTGCATCCCAGAACCTTGAGGTTTCAGGTCATTTATGGTTTCTGCTTTTTGCTTGTTTCAGCTCCTTTTCCATGGGCTCCGGCAACCTTGCCAATCATTAAGGTTGTCTAAATGGGCATCATTGATCCATTGATTGTGACAGCTCCTGGTCTTTTGATCAATTGCCTTTTGGAGAAAGTTCTTCTTGGTTTATTAGGAATAACTCCGCCATATACATAGCCTCCATTAAGCAGTAAGCAAAATCTATTGTCTTTGGTCTAGATTTTTTTTCGTATTGCCGCCATCCGCTGGCGGATGCTCTGCACCGCCACCGCCCCGCCGTCCAGCAGGTGGTATTCATCTCCGCATTCCCCAGGCGATGGCCGTGCCCTGGTGATCTTCTTGGCCGCGTTCTTCGCCTGCAGGTCGGCCAGACGGTTGCGGTGATAGTCGGTGACGCGCCGCGCGGCGGCGGCGGCCTGCTGGTTCGCCTCGACCTCGAGTTCGGCCGACTCGCTGACCGATTCCAGGTGTGCCTCGCGGCTGGCATAGCTGCGCTGCTCCCCGGCCAGCCAGCTGCCGGCGATGTAGCCGCCGGCGGCGCCGACCACGATGCCGGCGCCGGCGCCGGCGGCGCAGGCGGCGCCGTCACCGCCCAGCGCCAGGGCGAGGCCGCAGCCGATGGCGCCCAGCACCAGGCCGCCGATCAGCATGCCTTCGGCGGTGGTGTCGCTGCCGGCCTCGGGATCGACGCGCGCGGCGTTGGCACGCAGCGTCCGCTGGTCCTGCGTCAGGTTGCTGTTGTTGCTGCTGCTCTCGAAGCGCGATTGGCTGGCGCAGCCGGAAAGCGCGAGGCTGAAGGCCAGCGTCAGCGCTACCACGGGTTTCAGCATAAAAATCTCCCGTCCTCTGCCGCGGCCCTGGGCACCTCGTGGCGTCCGCGCGGTCTTTGCCTCTGGCGTACTACGCAGCATCCTCGCCAGGCCTCCCGCCGCGGCAAGCAAAGCCGTCGCCGGCTTTTGCCCGGATCGCTCGAGCCAGGGCAGCAACGCCTCAGGCATCCAACAACTCCGGCGGCAGCTTGGCCAGCGCCTCGGTCAGTCGCTGCTTGGCATAGTCCAGCCGCCCGGCATCGCCGAGGAACTCGGCCTCCTGGTCCTGCAGCCTTTGCTGCTGCACCGTGGCGACATTCACGCCGGTCAGCGCCTTGTCGATATCCTCCAGGAGCTGGTTGTTGGACTGCACGATCAGGCCCAGCGCCTGCTCGTCCACCAGATAGACCTGCACCTCCTGGCGTGCGGCCGCGCGGGTCATGCGGCCGGCGGCATAGGCTTCCCGGATCTCCTCCAGGCGCAGGCTGTGCTGATCTGCCAGGCGCTCGGCCGCCGGCACCAGGCGGTCGTTCTCTACCAGCACCCGCTCGAGCTCGCTGCTGACCGCGGCGACGAATTCCTTGTCGTCGGAGTAGGAGTCGCGGTCGTTGAGCACGGTGATGCGAGCCAGGGCACCGCCGAGGCCGCCGATGGCGGCGCCGGTCAGGCAGCCGCGCGCGCTGCCGCCGATGGTGGCGCCCAGCACGCAGCCGACGCTGGCCAGGATCACCACGGCGTTGTTGGAGAACCAGTCGACATTGCCGCTGCCGCCGCTGCCGCTGTCCGGGGTGACCTTGGCGGCGACCTCGCGCACCGTGCGCTGGTCGGGGCTGAGGCCTGGCGCATTGGCGTCGATCACCGGTCCGCTGCTGGCCTTGGCACAGGCACCCAGCGCCAGCGCGGCGCAGAGCAGCAGGCTCAGCATCCGGCGGTTGGCGCCCGGCGCGGGTTCGCGCGTGGCGAAGGAACTCATGACGGCCATCCTCTCATCTCGTCTCACTCCATCAACGGCCGCAGCCGCTTGCGGTTCGCCGCCCCGGGTCGGTGACCTGCTGGCGCAGCTCCTCCAGGAAGAGCGCCGGGTCCTCGGCCTGCTGGCGGGCGCTGTAGTCGGCCTGCTGCAGGAAGCAGCCGGCGACCAGCAGCAGCTGGATGCGCGCGGTGCCGCCGGCGCCGCCGACAGCGGCCCCCAGGGTGTCGAGCTGCTCGACCACCCCATCGATGGCGCTGCGCAGCTCGGCCGCTTCGTAGTCGTCGGCCGCCTGCAGCAGTACCTCCAGGTAGGCGCGGCCGAGGAAGACCAGCTTGTCGGCGATGGCGGCGCGCTGGGCCGCCGTCTTCTCCAGCAGTTGCGCATAGTCCTGGTGCTTCTGGCTGGCCGGGTCGGGATAGTTGGCCAGCAGCTTCTGATAGGTGGCGGCGAAGCCGGCCAGCTGCTGGTCTTTCTCCACCTCCTCCAGGAAGCTCTTGCCCATCGCGGTCCCGGCCAGGATCAGCGAGCGGAGCGCGCGCTGCTCCACCTCGTTGCGTTCGCTCCGCTCCTGGCGGAGCGCCTGCAATGCGGTGGCGATCTGGTCCTGTGCCACCAGGTCGCCGCTCTCGGCGGCCAGGCGGTCCAGCAGCTCCAGGGGGTCAGTGCCCGGCGCGGTGTTGCGCGCCTCGACCGCGCTCTCCCAGTCGGCCCGCAACGCGGCGATGCGTTGCGCATCGATCGCCATCGGCGCGGCGATGACCAGGCGGAAGCCGGTCAGCGGCAGCGCCAGCGCCTGGCCGCGCGCGGCATCGAAGAGGCCATACTCGATGCGCAGGGCGCTGCGCAGCTGGCCCGCGTTCAGCAGGCAGGAGCCACCGCGCGCCACCAGCCCGCCGGTCTGCCCGTGCAGGCGCCCGGCGCGGTTGGCGCGATAGGGCTCCAGCATCATCTCCTCGACGTTGCCCAGCACGTCGTAGAGGCCCAGGGGATTGGGCGAGAGCAGGCCCACCGGCCGCGGCTTGCCGCGGCAGGCCTGCGATTCCTGCACCCAGGCGTAGTCGGACAGCGGCCCCTGCATCGGAAAGAGCGGCGCGCGATACTCGCTTTCGCTAACCGCGGCGCCGCCGCGGGTGGCGAACTCCCACTCCTCCTCGGTCGGCAGGCGCAGGTAGGAGACACTGTCGCCGGCCGGTGGCAGGCGGTCGGCCGCTTCCGCCAGCAGCCACTCGTTCCAGCGGCGCGAGAAGTCGAGAGCGTCGAACCAGCTGACGCCGCCCAGCGCGCGGCGGCCGTCGGCGGCCGGCGCCTGGCAGTCGCCCTGCATCACCGCGTCCCACTGCGCCTCGGTCACCTCGTACTTGCCGATGTAGTAGCCGCGGTCGGCTGGCCTGCCGTCGGGGCTGAGCGAGCCCACCAGGTGCGACAGGCGGGCGAACTCGTTGTAGGAGGCCTCGTCGGCGGCGCGGCCGAGATAGATCTGCAGATCGTCGAGCCAGGAATCGCCGGCGTTGGTGGCGACCCAGCGGAACGCCATGGCGCCGCCGCAGGGCAGCGGCAGCACGAAGTCCTCGACCGCGGCGGCCGGATTCCACAGCTGTTCCGGCCAGGGCTCGGCAGGCTGCGCGCCAGCGGCCGGGGCCGCGGCACACAGCAGCAGCGACGCGATCGCGCCGAGCAGCGGCCGGCGGGGCGTGCCACGTCGTTCCGCAGCTTTCCAAAGGCCCAAGGCCTCAGACATCACGCAGTCCCTCTGCCGGTTCGACGCCGCGTGCCCGCCAGGCGGCATAGCCGGCGGCGAGCAGGGCAACGAGGAGTGTTACGAGCGCGCCCAGCAGGACGTGTCCGGCCGGCAGCTCCGCCAGCCGTTCGCCAGGCACCAATCCCTCCGCGAAGAGCGCGTTTATTGCCCATGCGGCAAAGACATAGAGCAGCAGCGCCAGCAGGAAGCCGCTGCCGGCGATCACCGCCGCCTGCACCATGGGAAAGGCCGCGAGGCCCCAGGCGGGCAGGCCGAGCAGCCGCAACAGCGAGAGCGCGCGGCGCTTGCGTTCGACATGGCTCCACAGGCTGGTGGCCAGCGCCGCCAGGTAGCCCAGCGCGCCGAGCGCCGCGATCACGGCGAAGATCTGGCTGAGCGAGCGGTTCATCGCCGTTACCTGCTGGATGGCCGCCGCCGCGGTCTGGGTCTCGATCCCCAGCGTGGCCAGATGGTCGGCGAGGGGCGCGACATCCTCCAGGCGCGTGGCATAGAGCCGGAAGCGGCTGTAGATCCGGGCCTCCGTCGCCGGCGGCGGGTGGGCGCCCTCCCAGCCGAAGGCCGGGACCGACCGATCGTCGCGATAGTCCTCGAAGGCCAGCAGCAGCGCGCCGGGTACCAGGGCGTTGCGGCCGCCCAGCCGGCCGCGCTCGGCGATGGCGTAGACCGAGAGCTCCAGCGTCACCCGCTCCTCCTGGCCGCCGCGCTGCCGGCTGACGATGACGCGCAGCCCGTCGCCGACGCCGAGCTGCAGGCGTTCGGCGAGGTCGCGCGACAGCGCGATGCCGTCGGCGGGCGGCGGCGGCGTCGCCTCGGGCAGCAGCGGCTCGCCGGCCGCGCTCGGCAGCAGCTCGGCCTCGGCGATGCGGGGCGGATCGGCACTGACCACCGCCAGCCGCACGATGGTGGAGAGCGCGCGCACCTGCGGCACCAGGAAGTCGACCCCGGGCTGTGCGGCCAGGCGCTGCAGGAAGGCGTCGTCGTAGTCGCCGTGCAGCGCGACGCGGATCTCGCGGTTCGCCGGGTCCTGGATCAGCCGCGTCAGCAGCACGTCGATGACGCCGTGCTTCAAGGCCAGAAGCACCAGGAGCGGCGCCAGCACCGCGGCGAGGCCGAGCGCCGACAGCGCGAAGAAGCGCCGCTCGTGCAGCGCCTCGGCGCCGGCCAGTCGCAGCGGCAGCAGAAGCGGCCGGCGGCTCACGGCGAGGGCTCCTGCAGCCAGGCGAGCGCGCCGCCGGCACGCTCCTCCAGCGTGAAGCCTCGCAGCGGCAGGCCGAAGGCACGCGCCAGGGCCGCGTCGTGCGTCGCCAGCACCAGCGCCGCGCCCGCGGCGGCGGAGGCCTCCAGCAGCAACCGCATGACGGCTTCGGCATTGGCCGGATCGAGCGAGGCGGTGGGCTCGTCGGCCAGCAGCAGGCGGGGTCGGGCGGCCAGGGCGCGGGCGATGGCGACGCGTTGGCGCTGTCCGACCGAGAGGCGTTCCGGCCGCTCGGCCAGCAGTGCGGCGATGCCCAGGCGCTCGGCCAGCGCCGCGACGCGTTCCGGGTCGCGGCGGCCCTGGATCGCCAGCGGCAGGCCGATGTTGGCGGCCACGCTCAGGAAGGGCAGCAGGCCGCCGGTCTGCAGCACGTAGCCAAAGCCGATGGCACGGGCGCGCGCCAGGCTCTCCAGTGCGCCGCGCCGCCAGGCGGCGAAGACGTCGAGCGGCGGCTGGTCGGCGAGGGTCAGCGTGAAGTCGCCGGCGACGTCCGGCGCCAGCGCCAAGGCCAGCAGGTCGATCAGGGTGGACTTGCCGCAGCCGCTGGGCCCCATCAGGGCGACGGCCTCGCCGGCGCGCAGCTCGAGCAGCGGCACGCGCAGCTCGAAGCTGCGGTCGTCGCCGCCGCGCCGCTTGGCGACGGTCTTCAGGCGCAGCAGCGGCGCGCTCTCGACCATGGTGCCCGGCGGCCGGATCAGGGCAGCAGCGAGATCGGGATAGGATAGACCAGCTCGTTCGCCGGGGCACCTTCGTAGAGCGGCGTCCAGCTATCGACGTCCTCGTAGATGAACTGGTAGGTGGCGAGCTTGGAGCGGATGCCGGAGAGGATCTCCTCCTGTGCCGCCGAGCCCATTGCCGCCCAGTAGGCCTCGTCGATGGTCAGCACTTGGCTCTGGTAGGGCAGCGCCTCCAGGTACTCGCCGAGGAAGTCGCCGAGATCGGCGGCGCTGGCGAGGCGGGCCGGATCGGTGACGAAGCGCGCCATGGTGGTCTTCAGCGTTTGGATGAAGTCGCGGCTGCCGGTCTGCTGGCTCTGCGAGGCGGCGTCGAGAACGGCGGCCAGCCGCTGGCTGAGGTCGTTGATCTGGTTGCGGTTCAGCAGCACGCGGACCTCGAAGGAGAGGCGGTTGGGATTGTCCAGCGCATGGTCGAAGGCCCAGGCCTCGAAGAGGTCCGGCGCGGTGGTGCCGCCGATACGCCCGAGGTAGGCCAGCTGCATGGCACGGCCGACCAGCATCGTCGACTGCTGCACGCCGCTGCCGGAGGCCGGGTCGCTGCTGCCGGCGAACTCGACGAGCGCGCCGCCGAGCGAGGTCTCGACGATCTTGATCACCGCGGCGCTGGCCTCGTCGACCGCCTTGCCGAAGGCCTCGACGTCGCCGCCGGCGATATCGAAGTAGAGCGGCTCGCTGCCCTCCCAGGCGGCAAGCTGGCGGTACTGCGCCTCGGCCAGGTCGCGATAGGGCATGCCGGCCGGGGTCAGCAGGTGCATCACCATGGTGGCAATCCCCTTGGCCTTGGCCAGCTCGTTGATCTCGGCCGGATTCTTGCCGGTGGCGGCAAGCATGTCCTTGCTGTCGCGGACGCCGGCGTCGCTGACGTAGATGATGAAGCGAGCGCCCTCGAAATCGTCCCAGGCTGGCAGGCCGATCGCCGTTTCCATGCCGGCGAGGCCGTCCTCGGTGAAGCCCTTGGTCGAGCCGGTGGCGACCGACAGCAGCTCCAGCGCCGGCTCCAGGCGTGCCGGCTGCGGCGGCCAGCTCGGCTCCAGGATCACCCGCGAGACATAGTCCACCTCGCTGGTGCCGTCGGTGTTGTCGCGGAAAGCGACGACGCCGAAGGACACCCGCTCGGCCAGCGGCGTGCCCGCGATCTCGGCGGTGAAGGAGCGGATCGCCTGCTTGGTGCGCTCGATGTAGGGGTCCATGGAACGCGTGGTATCGACCACGAACACGATGGCGGCGTTGAAGTCCTCCAGCGTCTTCTCCGGCTCCGGCGCGCTCTCGATCGGGATCGAGGCGACCTTCACCAGCAGCCCGTCGAAGGCGCCGCCCAGCAGGTAGGGCTGGGTCTCCAGGATCGGCAGCAGATAGAAGTTCTCGTCGATGTCGGCGAAGGCCTCCGGCTCGATGGCGATCACCGCGCTGCTGGCCGGCGGGGTGCCGGCATCGGCCTCGACGATGGCCTGCTGCGCATTGGCCAGCAGGTTCTCGTCCTCCAGGAAATCGGCGGCGCCGGGGCGATCGGCGAAGAAGAGATTGCGCAGCCGGGTCGCCGGATTGTTGAAGGCCAGCACCAGCTGCTGGTTCCAGTCGAGCGTCTGCGCCGCCGGCAGCCAGCCGATGGCCGGGCCCTCGAAGGCGGCGCCGACCTGCAGCCACTCGGCGCCGGCGACCTCCTGCCGGGCGAAGACGTAGAGCACAGAGAAGGCGGGCGGCGCTTCGCTGGCGGCGGCAGCCGCTGCCGGCTCCGGACGGATCTCGGCATCCGGGCGCGTCAGGATGCGCTGGTAGAGCGTCTCGCGACCGGGCTGCAGCAGTGGCTCCAGCGCCTGCGCGGCCGGTACGGCGGCGGCCAGCAGCAGCGCGGCCAGGAGCAGGCGGAGGGGGCGGGCGGTGGAGGGGCGCATGGCGACGGTCTCCCTTGCGGTCATTGGCAGAAGGCCTTGTGGGCGGCCTTGCTCTGCAGGTCGCTCTGGCTGCCGAGCCAGGTGCAGACGGCGGTGCTGAGCGCCTCGGCTTCCGGCGCCCCGGCGGCGGCGGCCTTGCGATAGTAGTCGAGCGCCTGGCGGGCGTTGGAGGCGAGGCGGGGCGTCAGCGAGCACTCGGCCTTCAGCAATGGATCGTAGCAGTAACCGAGTTCGAGCAGCGCCGGGGCGTAGTTGCGTCCGGCCAGGGCGTCGAGCAGCGCCCAGGCCAGGTCGCGCTCGCCCTGTTCTCCGCGCTCGCCGAGCTCCTCGGCCAGGGCGAAGACCTCGGCCGGATCGAGGTTGGCGAGATAGCAGGCGGCGCGCTCGCGCACGCTCTGGCCGTCGACGGCGGGACAGGGCTCGACGACGCAGTCGAGCAGGCCCCATTCGCAGAGCAGCTTTTCCGGCCCCTGGTCGCGGTACTGCCAGAGGCCGAGACCGGCGGCGGCCATCAGGAGGAAGCCGAGCAGCAGCCAGGGCCAGACCCGGCGCTTGCGGCGCGGCGCCGGGGGGGCTGGCCGCGGCGCGTCGGGCGGATCGACGATCAGCGGTGTCGGCGGCTCCTGCGGCTCGGGCGCCGGGGGCTCCTCCGTCGCCGGCTCCTCCGCTGGCGTCGCCAGCGGCGGCGGCTCGCGGCGGGCCGGCGGGGCGATCCCGCCGCTGGCGCGCTTGCCCGGCTGGCTGCCGCCAGCGACATAGGCGGCGGTCGGCAGCAGGCCCAGGGGCGATTGCGTCAAGGCTGGCCAGACCACCAGCTGCGAGAGGCCGAGCGCCGGCACCTGCAGCTCCACCTTGGTGTGCGGCCGGATGCGGTCGACGACGGCGGGGCCGAGCAGCAGCACCGGCGTGCCGTCGGCCTCCTGCCGCTGCCCCTCCGGCGTCAGTTCGGCCGGTACGCTCTGCCAGCCGCTGGCGGCCAGGAAGTCCTCCGGCGGCTGGCGCCGGCGGACCACCAGCTTGGCGTCCTCCGGCAGCCGGCCGGCACCCTGGAGATAGAGCAGCGCATGGCCGCCGGCGGGTACCGCGGGATCCTGCCGGATGAGAAATCTGACCACGGCTGCCACGAGGGGACGATCCTTCCTGCCGGCTTCAGGCGGCTTCGCCGCGCACGCCGTCGAGCGACAGCAGCAGCGAGCCGAGACGGCGGTTCTGTTCCAGGTCGATGGCGCTGCCCTCCAGTGTGGAGGCATTGTCCTCGACCAGCTTCAGGAAGCCGGCCATCCAGTCGACCACGACCTGGTCGTTGAAGGGCTGCCGCTCGGCCGGCAGGCTCGGGTAGTCGCCCTGCATCGGCGCGTGGGTGAAGATCGGACGCTCCTCGCCGCGCTCGTCGCGGGTCAGCGGGCGTGCTTCGGGCGGCAGGGCGGAGAAGCCCAGGGTCGCGACGAAGCGGTTGATCGCCTCGCTGGCCATCAGCGCGCCGGCCGCCATCGCCTGCTTCGGCTGGCGCGGGATGCCGGCGTTCTGCTGCAGCCGCTGGGCCAGGCGCTCGCGCAGCGACAGGCGACGGGCAGCCTGCGCCAGTTCGCTGACCACGCCGGCCAGCGTGCCGCCCTGCACCTGCAGTTCGCGGGCCAGCTGCTCGTCCTGCGCGGCCTGCCGCATCTCGTCGATCCAGCTTTCCATCACCGCCGTGGCGAAGCGCTCGGCGCGGCGGTCGCCGGCCGGCGCGCTCTCGGCCGGCGTTGCAGTGCCGCTCGGCAGCGGCCCGGGGCCGGCGCCCAGGCGGCCGAGCAGGCGCCCGCTGGCGCGCGTCTTGGCCGCGCCGCCCTCGGCGCGCGCCTCCTCGCCGCCGGGGTCGAGCGCGATGCGCAGGTAGAGTTCGGCCAGGCTGTCGCTCTCCAGCTGGAAGGCGTGGAGGAACTCGCCGAACTGCCCCTCCTCGGCGGTGCCCTCGAGCTCGCCGATGGCGGCATAGGCCTGCTTCAGGCGCTTCTCGCGTTCCTGGTCGAGATCGCCGGAGATGAAATAGGGCCGCAGCGTCTCGATCAGGTGCCCGGCCAGCTCGACGATGCGCGCCGTGACCTGGCGGCGCTTGATCGAGGGATGGCAGACCGGCTCGAGCTTCTCCGCCAGATAGCTGACGCCGCCGTCGTTCAGCCGGAGGCCCTCTTCCCAGGCGCGGTCCGGCTCCGCCAGGTGCCGCTGCACCAGCTCGGTGGAGAGATAGTGAGGCTTCAGTTCGGCGAGGCGCTCGGCCTTCTGCGGATGCAGCGCCAGCTCGCGCTTGTCGTCGGAGAACTGGAACAGGCCCTCGGCATAGGCGTTCGGGCTTCGCAGCCAATAGCAGTTGTCGAAGGGCCGTCCCGGCTGCCACTCGCCGACCCAGTCGCCGGTGGCGCCGAAGAACTCGGTCAGGCTGTGCCGCAACCGCGTGTCGAAAGCCAGCGAGGGATCGAGCTTGCCGGCCTTCTCGTCGAACTCGGTGTCGAACTTGGTGAGCACGAAGAAGAGCATGGTCTCCTGCTGGGCGCGCTCCGCGGGCGTGCTGCCGTGCGTAGCGGCGATCCAGTCCTCGATCATCTTCGGCAGGGTGCGCACCTCCTGGTTGGAGGGGCCGATGCAGAGCAGCATCGAGGTCAGCTCCAGCTCGGCGCAGTAGCGCTCGAAGAGATAGGCGACCTTGCCGCGCAGGAAACACTTCGGCACCAGCTCGGCGTTGGTCTCGACCTGGCGCACGGTGTAGTTCTCGCGCACCCGCGCGCCGGGGAAGTCGAGCAGGTCGGTGTGGCTGAAGAAGGGCCAGGGCTGCTTGCGCATGCGGATCGAGAGCTCGGCGATCAGGGCCGTCACCACCGGGCGCGGCAGAGCGACGCTGCGGCCGTCGGGGCGTGCCACCTCGATGGTCTCGCCGCTCGCTTCGGTCAAGGCATAGAGCGTGTTCACGTCGATGATGGAATCGCGCCGGGGACCCTGGTTCGGGCCGGCATCGGCGTCGCGCAGCGCGGAGATCGGCGCGAAGGCCTCGCCGGCGAAGTCGAGCTGCGCCAGCGCGCCCTGCAGGCGGCGGTAGATCTGGGTGAAGAAGTCGTGGCCGCCCCAGAGGAAGGACAGCAGCGCCGTGCGCGCCGCCGCCGGCAGGAAGGGGCCGATGCGCTCGAGCTGGCCCCAGTAGGCCGGGCCCAGCGCCTTCATGAACTCGTGGCCGCGGAAGTACTTATCGACGTACTCGCGCAGATCGTAGAAGTCGTCGACCGAGAGGCGGTCCTGCGGGCTCGCCTGCACCTGGCCCTTGGCGCTCTCGAAGGCGGCGCGCACCGCCTCGGCAGAGGCCGGGCGCTCCTCCTCGTCCTTGAAGTCGGAGAGATAGGTGTTGGCGAGGATCTTCACCACGTCCATCTCGCTCAGCAGGCGGAAGGCGACGGGGAAGCCGGCGGGCGTCGCGCGCTCGCGCAGCGTGAAGCGGGTGACCAGCCCGGTCGCCTCGCCACCGCCCTGCGGATTGATGTGGCGCACGAAGGAGAGGCCGTCGGGAATGCCGTCGAACTCGGCGACCAGGTCCTCCTGCCCGGGCCGCGCCAGCGCCGAGATGAGATAGGACTTGCCGGCCTGGCTGGGGCCGAAGACGCCGACGCACATCGGCCGCTCGGCGGCCGCCGCGAGCTTGTTCGCGGTGACGACCGACTTGCGCAGCTGCCGCTCGATGGCGCTGCGCTCGCTGCCCAGCTTGTCGCGGTTGTCGCCGACCCAGCCCAAGGCCTCGCCGGCCGCCTCGGCGGTGCGGCGGCAGGCGGCGCCGAGTTCGAGATCTGCCTGGTCCAGTGCCACGGGGGGCCCCTCCTCGCTCTAGCTCAGCCTGAGAACGCCGGTGTCGAGCCAATAGCCCGCCTCCGACTTCAGGGTCTGCAGGCGCAGCGTCACGCTGCGCCGCCGGTCGTTGCCCTCGGCGTCGATCACCTCGGAAATGCGGAAGTCCTCCAGGCTGGCCTCGCGGTCCTCCTCGCGCTTCGGGTCCTGCCGCTCCAGCGTCACCTTCAAGGGCCGCGGCAGGCGCGGCAGCTCGTCGGGATTGCGGAACTCCAGGTAGTAGAGCGGCGTCGCGGTCCAGCGGGCGATCGGCAACTGGCGGAAGCCGATGAAGATCGCCGATTCCATGGCGATCTCGCAGGGCGGTGCCGTCGCCTGGCTGTCGAGGTCTATGTTGGAGAAGAGCTCGTGGCGGATCTCGCCGTTGATCTCCATCTCGCCGATGTAGCGGGCGGTCGAGCGCATGCGCATGCGCGTGGTACGCAGCGAGAAGGCTTCCAGTTGCCCCTCGGCGACGGCGCAGAGCATGGCGCCGACCGCGGCGGTGGTCTTCGGGTCGGCGACGCGCAGCCGCGAATCGCCGAAGGGATACCACTCGCCGGCGCGGTAGGAGTGCATCGCCACGACGCGGTCCGGCGGCACCGGCATCTGCCGTCGCACGAAGCTGCGGATCGCCGGCAGGCGCGAGGGCCGGCCGGAGAGCAGCACCACGTCGCAGTCATAGGCCGCCACCACCTCGCAGAGGTCGAGCAGCACCGTTTCCAGCGTCGCCTCGACCGACTTGGCCATGCGCGCCGGCGTCATGGTGAACTCGACGTTCTCCAGCGAGAAGGGGGCGCTGCAGATGATCGCGGCCTCGGCCTCGAGATAGCGGCGCGCTTCCGGTCCGGGCAGGCGGCCGGGAGGATAGCAGTCGGCGAAGCGCCGGGTGACCGGCGTGGGGTCGGCCTCGCTCTGCTCGTAGTCGCCGATCAGCGACAGGCCGATCGGCACCAGCACCTGCGAGACGAAGACGGCGCGCGCCAGGCGCAGCGGTTCCGGCATGCCGGCCGGGTCGGCGGCGAAGAGCCGGGCCATCGCGTCGTCCGCCTCGAGCGCGCCGCAGCGCTGCATCTCGGTGCGGATCGCCGGGATCACCTGCTGCTCGATGACGGACTGCAGCACGTCGTCGCCGGCGACGCGGAAGCCTTCGCGGAACTCCTGGTGCGGCACGATCGCCCGCTCGCTCTCCAGCGCGTAGGTGGTGATCATCAGATCGGTGGTGCCGCCGCCGACGTCGATCGAGGCAAGGCGGAGCGAGGGGCCCTTGCCGCGGCCGCTACGCTCGCGCCCCATGATCTGGAAGAAATCGCGCGCCGTCGACTGCAGCTTCTGGGTGATCTCGGTATAGAGGTAGACAAGCTGGGTGCAGCTCGCCTCGTCCCAGTCGACCAGCACCTGCGGCGGCTGGTGCAGCTCGGCCGCCGAGAGGTCCCAGCCGTTCAGCTCCCAGATCAGCTTCAGCGCGCCTTCGATGCGGCTCTTCATGATGCGCTGCTCGGCCAGCGGCGTGGCCGGCGGCAGCGTGAGGATCAGCCGCTTGAGGCGGCGCGGCAGGTCGGCCTGCTGGCGGCGCGAGCGCGAGCCCGGCGAGTTGATCATCATCAGCGCCTGCGAGAGGATCTCCACCAGCATGAAGGTGTAGAGCGCGGAGCGGCTGAAGAGCGGCAGGACCGCGGCCACCGGCGGCGCATCGCCGGGCTTGCCCTTCAGGGTCGAGATCACCTCGCCGTCCTCGGTGATCAGCGAGGTCATCGGCCCCTCGATGCCGGCCTGGTCGTGCCGCCTTGCTGCCGCCGCGTGTGCCGCGCACGCGCGTGTGCCAGGAGGGCGCCCCCCCCCCCCCCCCCCCCCCCCCCCCCCCCCCCCCCCCCCCCCCCCCCCCCCGGCGGCGGCGGCTGCGCGCGCGCGCGCGCGCGCGCGCGCGCGCGCGCGCGCGCGCGCGCGCGCGCGCGCGCGCGCGCGCGCGCGCGCGCGCGCGCGCGCGCGCGTGCGCGCGCGCGCGGGGGGGGGGGGGGGGGGGGGGGGGGGGGGGGGGGGGGGGGGGGGGGGGGGGGGGGGGGGGGGGGGGGGGGGGGGGGGGGGGGGGGGGGGGGGGGGGGGGGGGGGGGGGGGGGGGGGGGGGGGGGGGGGGGGGGGGGGGGGGGGGGGGGGGGGGGGGGGGGGGGGGGGGGGGGGGGGGGGGGGGGGGGGGGGGGGGGGGGGGGGGGGGGGGGGGGGGGGGGGGGGGGGGGGGGGGGGGGGGGGGGGGGGGGGGGGGGGGGGGGGGGGGGGGGGGGGGGGGGGGGGGGGGGGGGGGGGGGGGGGGGGGGGGGGGGGGGGGGGGGGGGGGGGGGGGGGGGGGGGGGG
>CALOEA010000083.1:0-66532 GCA_942492185.1 uncultured Alphaproteobacteria bacterium | reverse complement strand
TATCCGGTTGGCCCTGGCAGCAGTCACTGCATGAGGAACTCCAGCAGCGACCGCATGGCGGCAAAATCGACGGCGTAGAAGATCTGGCGCCCGGCCCGGCGCGAGCGCAGCAGGCCGGCCGCCTCGAGCTGGGCGACATGGAACGAGAGGGTCGGCGCGGCGACGCCCAGTTGCCGGCTAAGCTCGCCCGCCGGAAGGCCCTCTGCGCCGGCGACGACCAGCAGGCGGAACAGCGCCAGGCGGGTCTCCTGGGCCAGCGCGGAGAGCCGCTGCAGGGGAATTGTTGTTTCCATGATTCTAGAAATATCGAAGGAAGGTGGCCGCGTCAATCCTCCGTCTCGCCCGGTGCGCCTCACACCCGGTGCGCCTCACACCCGGGGGGCTGTAGGTCGGGGTCGGGGGGCCTTAGCGGGCCAGCTTCAGCAGCTCCTCGTCACTGCCGTCGCACAGCGGCAGTCCGCAGTCGGCCCAGTTGTTGTCCAAGCGGTGGAGCGCCAGGGTGCCGCCGTCCGCGTCCTGCGGGGCCGCCTCGAGCGCCGCCGCCGAGGGGGTCGACCGCGGGCTGCACTGGAAGACGAAGTAGCTCTCGCCCTGCGGCGGCAGCTGGCCGCTGACGAGGAAGGGCTCCAGCGCGGCGTCGTCGGGCGACCAGGCGCGCAGCATCGAGCGGCCTCGGGACCTCGAAGTAGATGGTGTGGAAGAAGGTTTCCGACCCCGGCGGCGGCACACTGCTCGAGTCGGTCTCGGCGCTCATCAGCGGCAGTCGACCCGGTAGCTGTCGAGATAGGCGAGCGCGCCGGTGGCGAAGGCCTCGAGGTCGAGCACGTAGGAGATCGCCTCGTAGCCTTCCTCCTCCCGCTCGCGCAGCAGCACCGGGTTGGTCAGGCAGGCGAGGTCGCGCGCCCGCTGGCCCTCCTGGCCGCCGACGTTCCAGTAGCCGTCGTAGATGGCGCCCCACACGCCGGGCGCCGAGGGGTCGGCGGCGGCGGCCGGTCCGGCCGTGCTCAGCAGCGCTATCGCCACCGCAAGAAGGCTCGCTCGTCTCATCGCCGCTCCTGTTGCGCTTTTTGCTCCGAGGGATGGACATAGTGGTTTAGAAGGCGGCGCACGCCAAGGAAACCGCCCGCCGCTCACCGATGAACTATCGCCATGCCTATCACGCCGGGAACTTCGCCGACGTCGTCAAGCACGCCGCGCTGGCGCTGCTTCTGCGGCGGCTGCAAGCCAAGGCGACGCCGCTGGCGGTGCTCGATCTCTTCGCCGGCATCGGCGCCTATGACCTGGCCGGCGAGGCGGCGCTGAAGACCGGCGAGGCGGCCGGCGGCATCGGTCGCCTCTGGCCGCCGGCGGCGCGGCCGGCGGCGGAGCTGGCTGCCTATCTCGAGGTCGTGGCGGCGATGAACCCGGGGGGCGGCGGCGCCCTGCCGCGCCACTATCCCGGCTCGCCGGAGCTGGCCCGCCGCCTGCTGCGCCCGCAGGATCGCCTGGTCCTGGCCGAGCTGCACCCAGAGGACGCCGGCAGCCTGCGGCGGCGCTATGGCCGCGACCCGCAGGTCGCGGTGCACGGCCGCGACGGTTTCGAGGCCTTGCCGGCGCTGGTGCCGCCGGCCGAGCGGCGCGGGCTGGTGCTGATCGATCCGCCCTACGAGCGGCCGGACGAGCCGGAGCGGCTGGTGCGCGCCCTGGCCAGGGCCTACCGGCGCTGGCCGACCGGGCTCTATGTCGTCTGGTATCCGGTCAAGGATCCGGCGGCGCTCGTCGCCTTCAAGGAGGCGGCGCGGCAGGCGGTGCCGCGGCGCCTCCTGACGGCCGAACTGACGCTCTTCGCGCAGAGCCCTGCCTGGCGGCTGAACGGCTGCGGGCTGCTGCTGGTCAATCCACCGTGGCAGAGCGACACCGCGCTGGCGGCGCTGCTGGAGCGACTCCAGCCGCTGCTGGCGCGCGACGGCGGCGGCAGCCGGGTGGAATGGCTCGCCAGCGAGCCGGAGAGCCGCTGACGGTCGTCGTTGATCGGCATTAGGACCGTGTTTGTTCTCTTTTTACCCTTGCCAGAAGCGGAACGAAGAGGGTACATTCCGGACGTTGCCCGTCACGGCAACGCCATGGGATAAGGAGGCGAGGGGCATGTCCCAAAGTAGCTTACGGCTCGTCGAAGGGGGAAGCGTGGACAAGCAGAAGGCTTTGCAGGCGGCGCTCGGTCAGATCGAGCGCGCCTTCGGCAAGGGTTCGATCATGAAGCTGGGAGAGAACCAGGCGGTCGACGCCGAGGTAATCTCCACCGGCTCGCTCGGGCTCGATATCGCACTGGGCATCGGCGGCCTGCCGCGCGGCCGCGTGGTCGAGATCTACGGGCCGGAAAGCTCCGGCAAGACCACGCTGTCGCTGCACGTCGTCGCCGAGGCGCAGAAGCTCGGCGGCACCTGTGCCTTCGTCGACGCCGAGCACGCCCTGGACCCCTCCTATGCGAGGAAGCTCGGGGTCAATATCGACGAGCTGCTGATCTCGCAGCCCGATACCGGCGAGCAGGCGCTGGAGATCGCCGACACGCTGGTGCGATCCGGCGCGGTCGACGTGCTGGTGGTCGACTCGGTGGCGGCCCTGGTGCCGCGCGCCGAGCTCGAGGGCGAGATGGGCGACCGCTGCCCGGCCTCCAGGCCCGCCTGATGAGCCAGGCGCTGCGCAAGCTGACCGGCTCGATCTCCCGCTCCAACACCATGGTGATCTTCATCAACCAGATCCGCATGAAGATCGGCGTGATGTTCGGCAACCCCGAGACCACCACCGGCGGCAACGCGCTGAAGTTCTATGCCTCGGTCCGGCTCGACATCCGCCGCATCGGGGCGATCAAGGACAAGGACACGGTGGTCGGCAACCAGACCCGCGTGAAGGTGGTGAAGAACAAGATGGCGCCGCCGTTCCGCCAGGTCGAGTTCGACATCACCTACGGCGAGGGCATCTCGAAGATGGGCGAGCTGATCGACCTCGGCGTGAAGGCCGGCGTCGTCGAGAAGTCCGGCGCCTGGTTCTCCTTCGCCGACGAGCGCATCGGCCAGGGCCGCGAGAACACCAAGACCTTCCTGCGCGGCCATCCCGAGCTCGCGGCGACGATTGAGCAGAAGGTCCGGGCCAACGCCGGCCTGGTCGCCAACGCCATGCTGGCCGGGGCGGAGAACGACGAGGCAAGCGACGACGACGGCGCCGCGCCGACCGGCACCGACGACTGATCGGGCACCCGGGCGGGCGTTTGGTCGGGCGTTTGGTCGGGCGCCCGGGCAGGCGTTGGAACCGGCGGGCCGGCCGGGCAGTCTCCGCCGCGTCCCCGCCAGCCGATGCGCAGGGCCAGAACGACAGAAGGGCGGCCGACCGGCCGCCCTTCTCGTTTGTCTGCAGCGCTGCCCGGGGGCAGCCGCCGCCGATTTGCGCGCGGCGCCTTACTCGGGCTTGGTGAGCGCCCCGTAGGCGGCGGTGAAGCCCTTCAGCGAGACGTTGATGGTCGCGGTCTGGCCGGAGGAGAGCGGAACGGTGACGTTCATCTTGTTGCCGGCCTTCAGCGCGGCGACGAAGTCGTCCTCCATCAGCACGCCGATCTGGCAGCCGCCAGGCGCGCAGACCTCGAAGGGCACCGGCACCTGGCCGCCGCCGTCGATGGCGACATCGATGCCCTGCGAGACCCGCAGGCCACTCGGCGGATCGGTGATGTCGTAGGGCACCCGCAGGATCAGGACCGGCTTGTCGGCCTTCTGGAAATAGCCGAAGGCGGTCCAGAGGGCGAGCTTCTCGCCATTCTTGACCTCCTGGATGGCGCCGCAGATCTCCTGCCCCTCGCCCACGAGCTGACAGACCATCTTCCAATCCTGGAAGGTCTCGCCGATTCGGGTGTTGGGGTCGGCCGCGGCGTCGCCGGGGGCCGGGGCGGGAGTCGTGCCCGACTGGTCCGTCTGGGCCAGGGCGGAGGGAGCGGTGATGCCGAGGGCCGCAGCGAGAAGCAGTGCGGGCAGGGCCGCTCCGCCGGCGAGCGCGCGGCGCAGGGCGAATCGGCGGTGTGTGTGCGTCTTCATGGCGCGGGGTTTTAGCTCAAGTAGCGGCCTTCCGCCAGTGACAGCCTGCCGCGCAGCATTATGGTGACTAGCCGGTTAGCCCTGCGCGCGCCGGGGCTGCGGCCCCTTTGCTGGACAGGGCGGTCCCGGCAGCGCTAAAACCCGCGACCCGCGCTATTGCGCCGCAACAGCGGCCGCGGCGGCAGGGCCCAGCGGGGCCTCGTCGGCCGGGGCCGAGAGACGGACCGACGACGATGAGCAGCATGACGACGACCAGCGAGATCCGCAGTCACTTCCTCGACTACTTCCGGCAGGCCGGCCACGAGGTCGTCGCCTCCTCGCCGCTGGTGCCGCGCAACGACCCGACCCTGCTCTTCGTCAACTCCGGCATGGTGCAGTTCAAGAACATCTTCACCGGGCAGGAAAGCCGGCCCTACAAGCGGGCCGCCACCGCGCAGAAGTGCGTGCGCGCCGGCGGCAAGCACAACGACCTGGAGAACGTCGGCTACACCGCGCGCCACCACACCTTCTTCGAGATGCTCGGCAACTTCTCCTTCGGCGACTACTTCAAGGAGCAGGCGATCGAGCACGCCTGGCGCCTGATCACCGGCGAGTTCGGGCTGCCCAAGGACCGGCTGCTGGTCACGGTCTTTCACGAGGACGAGGAGGCCGCCGGCTTCTGGCGCAAGATCGCCGGCCTGCCGGAGGAGCGCATCATCCGCATCGCGACCTCGGACAATTTCTGGGCGATGGGCGACACCGGCCCCTGCGGCCCCTGCTCGGAGATCTTCTTCGACCACGGGTCGGGCATTCGCCGGCGGCCCCCCGGGCAGCCCGGACGAGGACGGCGACCGTTTCATCGAGATCTGGAACCTCGTCTTCATGCAGTTCGAGCAGGTGACGAAGGACGAGCGGCGTGTCCTGCCGCGGCCCTCGATCGACACCGGCATGGGGCTGGAGCGCATCGCGGCGGTGCTGCAGGGCAAGCACGACAACTACGACATCGACCTGATGCGCAGCCTGATCGAGGCCTCGGCGCAGGCGTCCGGCCAGGCGCCCGACGGTGCCCATGCCGTCTCCCATCGCGTCATCGCCGACCATCTCCGCTCCTCGGCCTTCCTGATCGCCGACGGCGTGCTGCCGTCGAACGAGGGGCGCGGCTATGTGCTGCGGCGGATCATGCGCCGCGCCATGCGCCACGCGCACAAGCTCGGCTGCCGCGACCCGCTGATGTACCGCCTGGTGCCGGCGCTGCAGGCGGCGATGGGCGCGGCCTATCCGGAACTCGGCCGGGCCGAGGCGCTGATCCGCGAGACCTTGAAGCTGGAGGAGACCCGCTTCAAGGAGACGCTGGAGCGCGGGCTCAAGATCCTCGACGAGGCGACCGGCAAGCTGGGCGAGAGGCAGCCGCTCGACGGCGAGACCGCCTTCCGCCTTTACGATACCTTCGGCTTCCCGCTCGACCTGACGCAGGACATCCTGCGCGGCCAGGGGCGCAGCGTCGACACCGCCGGCTTCGAGACCGCGATGGAGCGCCAGCGCGCCGCCGCCCGCAAGGCCTGGTCGGGCAGTGGCGAGGCCGCCACCGAGACGCTGTGGTTCGAGATTCGCGACCGCGTCGGCGCCACCGAGTTCCTCGGCTACGACACAGAGACCGCCGAGGGCGTGGTGCAGGCCCTGGTGGTCGAGGGCCGCGAGGTGCAGGAGGCGACGGCCGGTCAGGAGGTCGCGATGGTGGTCAACCAGACCCCCTTCTATGGCGAATCCGGCGGCCAGATGGGCGACGCCGGCATCGCCTTCAGTGCCAAGGGCGCCGAGCTCGCGGTGCGCGACACGGCGAAGAAGCTGGGCGCGCTGCACGTGCATCTGGGCACAGTCAGCAGCGGCTCGCTGCGGGTCGGCGAGGCGGTCGAGCTGCGCGTCGACGACGAGCGGCGCCGGCGGCTGCGCGCCAACCACTCGGCGACGCACCTGCTGCATGCCGCGCTGCGCCGCCGCCTCGGCGGTCACGTGACGCAGAAGGGCTCGCTGGTGGCGCCGGATCGCCTGCGCTTCGACATCAGCCATCCGCAGCCGCTGAGCGACGAGGACCTGCGCGTCGTCGAGACCGAGGTCAATCGGCGCATCCAGCTGAATGCCCCGGTCTGCACCACGCTGATGCAGCCGGAGGAGGCGATCGCCGCCGGCGCCATGGCCCTGTTCGGCGAGAAGTACGGCGAGGAGGTGCGGGTCCTCACCATGGGCGGCGAGGATCCGGCGAGCGGCCAGGCCTACTCGGTGGAGCTCTGCGGCGGCACCCACGTGACCCGCAGCGGCGACATCGGCTTCTTCAAGATCCTGAGCGAATCCGCGCTGGCGTCAGGGGTGCGCCGTATCGAGGCGGTGACCGGCCTGGGCGCGCTCGAGTGGGTCAAGGCGCAGAGCGAGCTCCTGGCCGCGAGCGCGGCGGCCTTGAAGACCACGCCGAGCGACCTGCCGGGCCGCGTCGCGCAGCTGGCCGAGGAGCGTCGCCGTCTGGAACGCGAGGTCGGCGAGCTGCGCCGCCGGCTGGCGGCGGGCGGCGGCGAGACGCGACCGGCCGAGCAGCGCCAGGTGGCCGGCGTCGGCTTCATCGGCCGCCTGCTGCCCGACGTGCTGGCGAAGGATCTGAAGCCGCTGGCCGACGAGCTGAAGAAGCAGGTCGGCTCCGGCGTCGTGGCGCTGGCCGCCACCAGCGACGGCAAGGTCTCGCTGGTGGTCGGCGTCACCGCCGATCTTGCCGGCAAGGTCGATGCCGTGCGGCTGGTGCGGGCCGGTGCCGAGGCGGTCGGCGGCAAGGGCGGCGGCGGCCGGCCCGACATGGCGCAGGCCGGCGGCCCCGATGCCGACAAGGCGGCGGCGGCGCTGGCGGCCATCGAAGCGGCGCTGGCCACCGCCTAGCGGCGCCTGTTCGGCGTTCTCGTCCGACGGCGGTTGCTCGGCCGGATGGCTACGCTTCTAATCAACCGATGGCGGTGCGGGGTGTGGAGCCGCGCGTTGCCTGGCCCTGGCTCGGGAGTCCCGGCCGCAACCGAGGGAGATCCCCGATGAGACGACCCCTGATCGCCGCGGCGACCGCACTCGCCTTGCTGGGGGACCTTTCGCTTGGCTCGCCGGCCTTCGCCGAGGAGGCCGCCGCCCCCTATGACGTCGATACCGTCCTGGCGCGAGTGAACGGCACGGAGATCACGCTCGGTGAGCTGGTGACCATGGTGCAGGGGCTGCCTGAACAGTATCGGGCCATGAGCGATCAGACCCTCTTTGACGCGGTCCTGACCCAGCTCGTCGACCAGCAAGTGCTGGCCGACCAGGTCGCAGCGCCGCCCAGGTCCGTGCAGATCGCCTTGAAGAACGAGAAGCGCACGCTGCTGGCGCGGGTCGCGCTGCAGGAGATCCTGGAGAGCCAGGAGATCACCGAGGCGGAGTTGCAGGCGGCCTACGACGCGACCTATGGCGGCATCGAAGGCGGCGTGGAGTGGTCCGCCTCGCACATCCTCGTCGCCACGCGGGAGGAAGCGGTCGCCCTGAAGGTCCAGCTTGACCAGGGGGCCGATTTCGCCGCGCTGGCGCGCGAGCACTCGACCGGGCCTTCGGGACCGAACGGCGGCAACCTCGGCTGGTTCGGCCCGGGCCAGATGGTGGTGCCCTTCGAGGACGCGGTCAGGGGACTCGCGCCGGGCGAGGTGTCGGAGCCCGTCGAAACCCAGTTCGGCTGGCACCTCATCGTGCTGAACGACCAGCGCGAGACCAGCGCGCCGCCCCTGGAGGCGGTTCGCGAGGACCTCATCCAACAGCTGCAGAACACCCTGCTCTACGAGGAGCTCGACCGGCTGCACGAGGCCGCCACCATCGAGATTCCCGACAGCCCGGTCCCTGCCGCGGCCATGCGCGAGGTGGAGCTGCTCGACGACTGAGGGCAGCCGCCGTCAGTTCGCCTCGATGACGGCGCAGGCGATGCGGGCGCCGGCGCCGCCGATCGGCTGCGTCGTGTAGTCGTCAGGGCCCTCGTGCATGACCAGTGCGGCGCCGTCGGCGTCCAGGATCGCCGCGCGGCCGTCGGCGCCGTCGATCGACAGCCGGGTGCTGTAGAACTCGGCCGCCGCCTGGCCGTCTTCCTGCACATGCACGTTCGGCAGGTCGCCGGCGTCGGGCCCTTCGGGGTTCAGCAGGCCGTGCATCCTGTCATCGGGATTGATGTGCCCCATCGAGGCCTTGAAGCCGGCCTCGTGGTCCTCGCAGTGACCGGCGCCGTGGACATGCAACGCATGGACCCCGGCCGGCAGGCCCTCGATCTCGATCGTGATCACCACCCCGCCCGGCGCCTCGACGATCTCGGCGGTACCGATCGCCGTGCCCGCGCGGTCGAGGAAGGTCGCGGTGGCGCTGTCGGCAGCCAGCGCCGGCGCCGCGGCGAGGCCCAGCAGTGCGAGCGCGCCGGCGATGCCCAGCGTGGAGCGGGAAAGGCGGTGTTGCAGCGTTCCGTCGGTCATTGGATGGTCTCCATTGCAGGTGGCGGCTTGCGGCGCGGGCCCCGATGGCCGGCCTGGCCCCCAGACCCCGATTTCCGGCAGCAGGGCGGGGAGGGTCGCGCCGTTGTGAAGAGGCAACGCCTTGCCGGCCCGAGGCGTTCCAAAGCCGGGACCGGCCGCCGCCGCGCCTCCTTCGGGCGAGGCTAGCCGCTTTCGCTGCGGGCGGGCAGTCAATTGACAGGCCCGAAAAAAGGCTTCTAGCTTCCGCCTGTCGCGACCGAGACAAACAAGCCGCCGCTGCCGTGACGCGAGCGGCAACAGCACAACCTTCGCGACATGGGATCCACACGAACCTGGGAGGTTCAATTGAAACGCGCTATCCTCTTCGCATCGGTCACGCTGGCGGCTTCGCTGGCGCTGGCATCGGGCGCCGCGGCCAAGACGCTGGTCTACTGCTCCGAGGGCAGCCCCGAGGGCTTCAATCCGAGCTTCTACACCGCCGGCACCACCTTCGACGCCTCCTCGCGGCCGCTGTTCAATCGGCTGGTCGAGTTCGAGCGCGGCACCACCAAGATCATCCCCGGCCTGGCCGAGAGCTGGGAGGTGTCCGACGACGGGCTGGTCTACACCTTCAAGCTGCGCCCCGGCGTGAAGTTCCATACCACGGAGGCCTTCACGCCCTCGCGCGATATGAACGCCGACGACGTGGTCTTCTCCTTCGCACGCCAGTGGGATCCGAACCACCCCTATCACGCCGTCTCCGGAGCCTCTTACGAGTACTTCGAATCGATGGCGATGCCGGATCTCATCAAGTCGATCGAGAAGGTCGACGACATGACCGTCCGCTTCACCCTCACGGCGCCCGAGGCGCCCTTCATCGCCAATCTCGGCATGGACTTCGCCTCGGTCATGTCGGCCGAGTACGCCGACCAGATGCTGGCGGCGGGCACCCCGGAGATGGTCGATACCGCGCCGGTCGGCACCGGGCCGTTCCAGCTGGTCAACTACCAGGTGGACGCGATCATCCGCTACAAGGCCAATCCCGACTACTACGAGGGCAAGGCGGCGATCGACGACCTGATCTTCGCCATCACGCCCGACGCCTCGGTGCGCTGGCAGAAGCTGCAGGCCGGCGAGTGCCACGTGATGCCCTACCCGAACCCGGCCGACATCGAGGCGATGAAGACCAACCCGACGATCACCATGCTGCAGCAGGAGGGTCTGAACGTCGGCTATCTCGGCTTCAACACCGAGAAGGAGCCCTTCACCAAGACCGAGGTCCGCCAGGCCCTCAACATGGCGATCAACAAGCAGGCCATCATCGACGTGGTCTTCCAGGGCGCCGGCGTGGCGGCGAAGAACCCGATCCCGCCGACCATCTGGTCCTACAACGACGCCGTGCAGGACTATCCCTACGATCCGGCCAAGGCAAAGCAGATGCTGGCCGACGCCGGAGCCAGCGGGCTGAAGACCAACATCTGGGCCATGCCGGTGCAGCGCCCCTACAACCCGAACGCCCGCCGCATGGCCGAGATGATCCAGGCCGACTGGGCTGCGGTCGGCGTCGAGGCCGAGATCGTGACCTACGACTGGCCGGAGTACCTGAAGCGCTCCAAGGCCGGCGAGCACGACACCGTGCTGCTGGGGTGGACCGGCGACAACGGCGATCCGGACAACTTCCTGCATGTCCTGCTCGGCTGCGATGCCGCCACCAACGGCACCAATCGTGCCCGCTGGTGCAACAAGGAGTTCGACGACCTGATCATCGCCGCCAAGCGCACCACGGACGTGGCGAAGCGCACCGAGCTCTATGAGGAGGCTCAGGTGGTCTTCAAGCGCGAGGCACCCTGGGTGACGGTCGCGCACTCGGTCGTCTTCATGCCGGTGCGCAAGGAGGTCGAGGGCTACAAGATCTCGCCGCTCGGCGCGCATATCTTCTACGGCGTCGACCTGGCGAACTAGCGCTCGCGCCGCGCAGCCGCGCGGCCGGGCCGGCGACGGCCCCGCCTCTCCCGCAGCGGGAGGGGCGGGGCGACCGCCCGTTCAAGCAGAATGCTCCGTTTCCTCATCAGCCGCCTGGGCCTGCTGCTCCCGACCTTCCTCGGGGTCACGCTCTGCGCCTTCTTCTTCATTCGCGCGATCCCCGGCGACCCGGTGGAGACCCGCGCCGGCGAGCGCGGCGTCAGTCCGGAACGCCACGCCGAGCTGATGCACCAGATGGGCCTCGACCGCCCGCTGCACGAACAGTACCTCTCGTTTCTCGGCGGCATCCTCCAGGGCGACCTGGGCAACTCCATCGCCACCCACCGGCCGGTGATGGAGGAGTTCGCCACGCTGTTCCCGGCGACCCTCGAGCTTTCCTTCTTCGCCATGCTCTTCGCCGTCCTGCTGGGGCTGCCTGCCGGCATCCTGGCGGCGACCCGGCGCGGCTCGCTGCTCGACCACAGCGTCATGGGGGTGGCGCTCACCGGCTACTCCATGCCGATCTTCTGGTGGGGCCTGCTGCTGATCATGGTTTTCTCCAACCCCAACATGCTGGGGTGGACGCCGGTCTCCGGCCGGATCTCGGTGATGTTCTACTTCCCGCAGGTGACCGGCTTCTACACCATCGATTCGCTGCTCGACGGGCAGTGGGACGCCTTCTACGACGCCTTGCGCCACCTGATTCTGCCGGCGATCGTGCTCGGGACCATTCCGCTCGCGGTGATCGCCCGCCAGACCCGCTCCGCCATGCTCGAGGTGCTGGGCGAGGACTATGTGCGGACCGCCCGGGCCAAGGGCCTCTCGCCGCGCCGCATCGTCTGGGTGCATGCGCTGCGCAACGCCTTGATCCCGGTGATCACGGTGATCGGCCTGCAGGTCGGCCTGCTGATGGCCGGCGCCATCCTCACCGAGACGATCTTCTCGTGGAACGGCGTCGGGCAGTGGATTCTCAACTCCATCCGCAAGCGCGACTACGTGACGGTGCAGGGCGGGCTGCTGCTGCTGGCCTCCATCGTCATGGTGGTCAACCTGATCGTCGATCTCTTCTACGGCCTGATCAACCCGCGCATCCGGCACGCGAGGTAGGACGATGAGCGCGACGATCCCGAGCGCCCCGACTGGCCCGACGGCCGCGAGCGACAGCGCGAAGCCGCTCTCGCCGCTGGCGGAGTTCTGGCACTACTTCAGCGAGAACCGCGGCGCGGTGATCGGCCTGGTGATCGTCATCGGCATCATCATCATGGCGGCCCTGGCCGACGTCATCGTGCCGCACGATCCGAACTGGCAGTATCGCGGCCAGGAGCTGACGCCGCCGGTGTGGGTCGGCGGCGAGGACCTCTGGCTCTGGATGGGGAAGTGGAGCCAGCTGCCGCCGCCGCCCTACGATGCCGGCGGCACCTGGGTCTTCCCGCTCGGCACCGACCCGACCGGCCGCGACATGCTCTCGCGCCTGATCAAGGGCTCGCAGTATTCGCTGCTGATCGGCTGCATGGTGGTCTCGATCGCCATCACGGTCGGCGTCGGCCTCGGCCTGACCGCCGCCTTCGCGCCGCGGTTCCTGGCCACCATGATCCTGCGCCTGATGGACGTCATTCTGGCCTTCCCCAGCCTGCTGCTGGCGCTGGTCCTGGTGGCGATCTTCGGCCCCTCCCTGGAGAACGCGATGATCGCCATCGCGGTGGTGCTGATGCCGCACTTCGTGCGCCTGACGCGGGCCGCGGCGATGAGCGAGCTGCGCAAGGACTACGTCACCGCCAGCCGCGTCTCCGGCGCCTCGATCTGGCGGCTGATGTTCATCACGGTGCTGCCGAACTGCATGGCGCCGCTGATCGTGCAGGCGACGCTGTCCTTCTCCACCGCGGTGCTGGACGCCGCCGCGCTCGGCTTCCTCGGGATGGGCGCGCAGCCGCCGACGCCGGAGTGGGGCACCATGCTGGCCGACAGCCGCGAGTTCATCACCGCCGCCTGGTGGGTGGTCACGCTGCCGGGCATCATGATCCTGGTCTCGGTACTGGCCTTCAACCTGATGGGCGACGGCCTGCGCGACGCCCTCGATCCCAAGCTGAAGCGGAGCTGAGGGCCATGCCGCTGCTCGAGATCCGCAACCTGTCGGTCACCTTCCAGACGGCGCGCGGACCCTTCCGCGCCGTCGACGGCGTCGACATGACGGTCGGCGAGGGCGACCTGCTCGGCGTCGTCGGCGAGTCCGGCTCCGGCAAGTCGGTGACCATGCTGGCGGTCATGGGCCTGCTGCCCTGGACCGCGACGATCACCGCCGACCGGCTGGCCTTCGACGGCCGCGACCTGCTGACCCTGAAGGCCGAGGCCCGCCGGAAGCTGGTCGGCAAGGAGGTCGCGATGATCTTCCAGGAGCCGATGACCAGCCTCAATCCCTGCTTCACCGTCGGCTTCCAGATCATCGAGGCGATGAAGACCCACCTCGGCGGCTCGAAGCGGCAGCTGCGCGCCAAGGCCGTCGAGCTGATGAACCTGGTCGGCATCCCGGACCCGGAACGGCGGCTGACCTCCTTCCCGCACCAGATGTCGGGCGGCATGAACCAGCGCATCATGATCGCCATGTCGCTGGCCTGCGACCCGCGGCTGCTGATCGCCGACGAGCCCACCACGGCGCTCGACGTCACCATCCAGGCGCAGATCCTCGACCTGCTGGTGCGCCTGCAGCAGGAACGCGGCATGGCGCTGATCCTCATCACCCACGACATGGGCGTGATCGCCGAGACCGCCGAGCGGGTGAACGTGATGTATGCCGGCCAGCAGGTGGAGGAGCAGCCGGTGGCGGCGCTCTTCGCTGAGCCCCGGCATCCCTACGCCGCGGCGCTTCTCTCGGCACTGCCGGCGCGCTCCTTCGGCAAGGCGCGCCTGCCGACCATCCCCGGCGTCGTGCCGGGCATCGACGACCGGCCGCCGGGCTGTCTCTTCGCGCCGCGCTGCGCCTTCGCCGAGCCGGCCTGCGATGCGGCGGTGCCGCCGCTGGCGGATGTCGGCGCCGGGCGCCTGCGCTGCCGGCGGCCGCTGGCGGGCGGGCTGCCGCAGGACGGCCGTGGCGTGACCCATCCCGAGATGCTGGAGCAGGCCTCGTGAGCGCCACCCTCGAGCCGATCCTCGAGGCCCGCGATCTGGCGCGGCACTACGAGATCAAGCGCGGCTTCCTCGGCCAGCCGGCGACGCTGCGCGCGCTCGACGGCGTCTCCTTCTCGCTGCGCGCCGGGCAGACCCTGGCGGTGGTCGGCGAGAGCGGCTGCGGCAAGTCCACCCTGGCGCGTCTGGTCACCATGATCGAGCGCCCGACCGCCGGCCGGCTGCTGCTGGACGACCAGGACGTGCTGGAGGCCGACAAGGAGCGCCGGCGCGCCCTGCGCACGCAGGTGCAGATCGTCTTCCAGGACCCCTACGGTTCGCTCAATCCGCGGCGTCGGGTCGGCGCCATCATCGGCGAGCCCTTGGTCATCAACAGCCGGCTGACCCCGGCCCAGCGGGCGGAGCGCGTGCGCGCCATGATGCAGCGCGTCGGCCTCCGGCCGGAGCACTACGACCGCTACCCGCACATGTTCTCGGGCGGCCAGCGGCAGCGCATCGCCATCGCCCGGGCCCTGGTGCTGAACCCGAAGATCGTGGTTGCCGACGAGCCGGTCTCGGCGCTCGACGTCTCGGTCCAGGCGCAGGTGCTGAACCTGCTGATGGACCTGCAGGAAGAGTTCGACCTGGCCTACCTCTTCATCAGCCATGACCTCTCGGTGGTGCGCCACATCGCCAACGAGGTCATGGTCATGTACCTCGGCCGCACGGTCGAGCAGGGCAGCCGCGACCGCATCTTCTCCGATCCGCGCCATCCCTATACCCGGGCCCTGCTGGCCTCCACCCCCTCGACCGACCCGCGGCAGCAGCGCCAGCGTCTGGCGGTCACCGGCGAACTGCCTTCGCCGCTGAACCCGCCGCCGGGCTGCACCTTCCACCGCCGCTGCCCCTTCGCCATCGAGCGCTGCAGCCTGGAACGACCGGAACTGCGGCCGGTCGAGGGCCGGCTGGTCGCCTGCCACCGCGCCGAGGAGGCGCTGCCGGCACCGGCCGAGCCAGCGGCGGCGGGAGCCTGAAGCGGCGTTCCGGCCGGTTCTTTTGCATCGCAGCACTAGCCGCAGGCGGGCGGCTCTGACCATACTGTCGCCGTCATGACCATCCACGCCGCGCTGCGCCACATCACCCGCTACCGCTACGACCGCGCCGTGCGCATGGGGCCGCAGGTCGTCCGCCTGCGCCCGGCGCCGCACAGCCGTACGCCGATCCTGGCCTACAACCTGACGATTTCGCCGGAGCCGCACTTCCTGAACTGGCAGCAGGATCCGCAGTCGAACTGGCTGGCCCGCATCGTCTTTCCCGACCCGGTGGACCATTTCGAGGTGCAGGTCGACCTGACCGCCGCCCTGGAGGTCATCAACCCCTTCGATTTCTTCCTCGAGCCGGAGGCCGAGCGCTCGCCCTTCGACTACGACTCCGAGGTGGCCGAGGCGCTCCGGCCCTACCGCGCCAAGCCGCCGAGCAGCCCGCTGTTCGACGCCTACGTGAAGCGCATCGACCTCAGCGAGAAGCCGACCACGGCCTTCATCTTCGACCTGAACGCCCGCCTATCGCAGCAGATCAGGTACCTGATCCGCATGGAACCCGGCATCCAGACGCCGGAAGAGACCCTAGAGAAGGGCGAGGGCTCCTGCCGCGACAGCGCCTGGCTGCTGGTGCAGATCATGCGCCACCTGGGTCTGGCCGCGCGCTTCGTCTCCGGCTACCTGATCCAGCTGAAAGCCGACCAGAAGCCGCTCGACGGACCGGCCGGCACCGATATCGACTTCACCGACCTGCACGCCTGGGCCGAGGTCTTCCTGCCGGGCGCCGGCTGGGTCGGGCTCGACGCCACCTCCGGCCTCTTCGCCGGCGAGGGGCACATCCCTTTGGCGGCGACCGCGGTGCCGAGCCACGCCGCCCCGGTCAGCGGCGCCATGGAGCCCTGCGAGGTCTCCTTCGAGTTCGAGATGTCGGTCGAGCGGGTGCTGGAGACGCCGCGCGTCACCAGGCCCTACGAACCGGTCGTCTGGCAAAGGATCGAGGATCTCGGCGGCGAGGTCGACGCGATCCTGCAGGACGAGGACGTGCGGCTCACCATGGGCGGCGAGCCGACCTTCGTCGCGCTGGACGACCCGGACGCCGACGAGTGGAACACTGCCGCCGTCGGTCCGACCAAACGCGCCTACGCCGATCGCCTGGTGCGGCGCCTGCGCGAGCGCTTCGCCCCCGGTGGGATGCTGCACTACGGCCAGGGCAAGTGGTACCCGGGCGAGAGCCTGCCGCGCTGGGCCTTCGGGCTCTACTGGCGGGGCGACGGCAAGCCGCTCTGGCACCGTGCGGAGCTGGTCGCCGAAGAGGCGCGGGACGGCAAGCCGACGGCCGAGCAGGCGCGGGCGCTGACCGAAGGCATCGCCCGGCGGCTCGACCTCTCGCCGGACTACGTGCAGGCGGCCTACGAGGACCCCTCGCACTACCTGCGGCGCGAAGCGGCGCTGCCGGACAATGTCGACCCCTTCGACAGCAAGCTGGCGGACCCCGAGGAGCGGGCGCGCATCGCCCGGGTCTTCAAGCGCGGCCTGGACAAGCCGGCCGGCTTCGTGCTGCCGCTGCAGCGCTGGAACGCCGCCGACGGCCGCCCCTGGCTCTCCGAGCTCTGGCAGGTCCGCATGGGGCGCCTCCTGCTGGTTCCGGGCGACTCCCCGGTCGGCTTCCGCCTGCCGCTGGACTCGCTGCCCTACCTTTCGCCCGAGGACTACCCGCAGGTCATCCCCGACGATCCCTTCGAGGAACGCCCGCCGCTGCCGGCGGACGTCAGCCACCGCCAGCCCTTCCTGGCCGGCCAGATCAAGTCGAAGAGCTGGCGGGAGCGGGTGAAGCAGGTGGAGCAGCCGCAGCCTGGCGAGGGCACCGCCGTGCGCACCGCGCTGGCGGTGGAGCCACGCGACGGCCGCCTGACGATCTTCCTGCCGCCGGTCGAGAATGCCGAGGACTACCTTGACCTGGTCGCGGCCATCGAGGATGCCGCCGCCGAGCAGAAGCTGCCGCTGCACATCGAAGGCTATACGCCGCCGCCCGATCCGCGGCTGAACGTGATCAAGGTGACACCCGATCCCGGCGTGATCGAGGTGAACATCCATCCCTCGCCCGACTGGCCGCAGCAGGTCGAGGTGACGAAGGCGGTCTACGAGGAGGCGCGCGCCTGCCGGCTCGGCACCGAGAAGTTCCAGATCGACGGCCGTCCGGCCGGTACCGGCGGCGGCAACCACATCGTCGTCGGCGGCGCCACGCCGGCCGACAGCCCCTTCCTGCGGCGGCCCGACCTGCTGCGCAGCCTGGTCACCTACTGGCAGAACCATCCTGCGCTCTCCTATCTCTTCTCCGGTCTCTTCATCGGCCCGACCAGCCAGTCGCCGCGCATCGACGAGGCGCGCCACGACGCCCTCTACGAACTGGAGATCGCCTTCCGCCAGGTGCCGGAGCCGCACAGCGGCGCCATCGCCCCCTGGCTGGTCGACCGCCTGTTCCGCAACCTGCTGATCGACGTCACCGGCAACACCCACCGTGCCGAGATCTGCATCGACAAGCTCTACTCGCCCGACGGCCCGGCGGGGCGGCTCGGCCTGGTCGAGTTCCGCGGCTTCGAGATGCCGCCGCACCCGGAAATGAGCCTGGCGCAGTCGCTGCTGATCCGCGCCCTGATCGCGCGCTTCTGGCGCACGCCCTATCGCCAGGACCTGGTGCGCTGGGGCACCCAGCTGCACGACCGCTTCATGCTGCCGCACTTCATCTGGGCCGATCTGGAGAGCATCGTCGCCGACCTCGGCGATCACGGCTTCCCGCTGCAGGCCGAGTGGTTCCGGCCGCACTGGGAGTTCCGCTTCCCCAAGCATGGCCAGCGCCAGCTCGGCGACCTGTCGCTGGAGCTGCGCCAGGCGCTGGAGCCCTGGCATGTGATGGGCGAGGAGGGGGCGATCGGCGGCACCGTGCGCTTCGTGGACTCCTCGGTCGAGCGCATGGAGCTGAAGCTGCGCGGCATGACCGAGAAGCGTCACCGGCTGTTGGTCAACGGCATCGCCGCGCCGCTGGCGCCCACCGGGCAGCAGGGCGAGGCCGTGGTCGGCCTGCGCTTCCGCACCTGGCATCCGGCGCACTGCCTGCACCCGACGATCGGGCCGCACGACCCGCTGATCCTCGAGGTCTGGGATGCCTGGCGGGAGCGCTCGCTCGGCGGCTGCACCTATCACGTGTCGCACCCCGGCGGGCGCAACCACACCACGCGGCCGGTGAACGGGAACGAGGCCGAGGGCCGCCGCCTGGCGCGCTTCCAGCCCTTCGGCTACACCGGCGGCCGCTTCCAGCCCGAGCCGCCGAAGCCGGACCCGGAGTTCCCGCTGACGCTCGACCTGCGCCGCTTCTCCTGAGCGTCGAAGTCCTGTAAGCCGGACAGCATGCCAGACCACCCCGTCGCCCAGCCGCAGCCGGCCGTACCGCCACAGGAGGGACCCGCCTGGTCGCGCCTGATGGCGGACTACCGGCCGCTGGCCGGCCGGTCCGACCTGCTGCTGCGGCCGGACGGTGTTCCCGGCGAATGCTGGCATCCGCTGCTGGAGGAGCTTAGCCGCATGGACAGCGGCGGCTGGGGCCGGCGGCTCTCCACCGCGCGGCGGCTGATCCGCGAGAACGGCGTCACCTACAACGTCTACGACGAGGCCAGTGGCGAGGCGAGGCCGTGGGAACTCGACGCCCTGCCGCTGGTGATCGGGCGCAGCGCCTGGAGCGCGCTGGCCGCCGGACTGGTCCAGCGGGCGCGCCTGGCCGAGGCCCTGCTGGGCGACTTCTACGGACCGCAGCGCCTGCTGCAGGAGCAGCTGCTGCCGCCGCATCTCCTGGAGGGCCACCCGCACTACCTGCGGTGGCTGGGGGGGCTGCAGCCGCCCGGCGGCACCTGGCTGCATCTCCATGCTATCGACCTGACGCAGGGGCCTGATGGCGCCTGGCGGGTCATCTCCGAGCGGGCCGACGCGCCGGCCGGCACCGGCTACGCGCTGGAGAACCGCATCGTCGCCAGCCAGCTCTTTCCCGAGCTGTTCCGCGACATGGGCGTCACGAGATTGGCCGGGTTTTTCAATGCCTTCCGTGTCGCTCTTCAGGGGCTGTCGCATGCGGCGCAGCCGAACGGCGTCCTGCTGACACCGGGCCCCTACAACGAGGCCTACTTCGAACACGCCTACCTGGCGCGCTATCTCGGCCTGACCCTGGTGGAGGGCGACGACCTGGCGGTGCGCGACGGCGTGGTCTACCTGCGCACGCTGGCCGGGCTGGAGCGCATCGACATCATCGTGCGCCGCATCGACAGCGACTTCGCCGACCCCATCGTCTTCCGCGCCGACAGCGCGCTGGGCGTGCCCGGCCTGATGGAGGCGGTGCGCGCCGGCAGCGTGGTGATGGCCAACGCGCTGGGCGGCGGCGTGCTCGGCGGCCCGGCGCTCGCCGCCTGCATGCCGCAGCTCTGCCGCTCGCTGCTGGGCGAGGAGCTTCTCCTGCCCAACGAGCGGACCCTCTGGTGCGGCACGCCGGCCGGACGGGCGCAGGTGATGGACGAGCTGCCCCGCCTGGTGGTCCGCGATGCCTTCGACAGCCGGCCGCTCTTCACCCGCGGCTCGACCGCGCGCCTGGGGGCCGAGATGAGCGGGGCCGAGCGGCGCCGCCTGAAGCTGGCGATGGAGCGCCGCGGCGCCACCTTTGCGGCGCAGGAGCTGGTGCCGCTGGCGACCGCGCCGGTGCTGGAGCAGGGGCGCCTGCTGCCGCGTCCGGTCATGCTGCGGGCCTTCGTGGCCTGGACGCCGGAGGGCTGGCAGGTGATGCCCGGCGGCCTGACGCGCGTCGCCGCCGAAGGCGAGGCCCACGCCATCTCGATGCAGGCCGGCGGTGCCAGCAAGGACACCTGGGTCCTCACCGGCGGCGAGGCGGAGACCTTCAGCCTGCTGCGCCCGCAGGGCGAGGCGCTGCAGGTGCGGCGCCAGGCGCTGGAGGCACCCAGCCGCTCGATGGACAACCTCTTCTGGCTCGGCCGCTACGCCGAGCGCGCCGAGGACATGGTCCGGATCCAGCGCGCCGTGGTGCGACGTCTGGGCGACGATGCCGGGCTCGATGCCACCGCGACCGCGGCGCTGCTGGCGCGCCGGCTGCTGGTGCCGCTGGCGCAGGTCAGCGAGGCGGCGGCCAAGGAGGCCGGCGGCGGCGAGGTCCATCGTCTGACCCTGGAGCTGGAAGACTCGATCTTCGATCCTGAGCATCCCTATGGACTGCAGCGAACGCTGAAGAGCCTGCGGGCCACTGCCTGGGCGGTGCGCGACCGCCTCTCGCTCGATACCTGGCGGGCCGTCATCTCGCTGGTCGACGGCGAGGGCCTGCCGGGGCGCGGGCCGGACCCCGATCCCGGCGCGTCGCAGTCCTATCTCGACGGCCTGGTTCGCCGGACGGCGGCCCTTTCGGGCCTGGCGGCGGAGAACCTGACCCGCGGCCGCAACTGGACCTTCATGGAGCTGGGCCGGCGGATCGAGCGGGCGAGCAACCTGGCCTGGCTGCTGCGCCAGGCCCTGGTGGTGCCGGAGGAAGGCGAACAGGAGGCGCTGCAGCTGCTGCTGGAGATCGCCGACAGCGCGATGACCTACCGCTATCGCTATCTCGGCGTGTTCCAGCCGGCCCCGGTCATCGACCTGCTGGCGCTCGACGAAAGCAATCCGCGCTCCATCGCCTTCCAGCTGGAGCAGCTGAAGACCCTGGTCGGCGAACTGCCGCGCGCCAACCGCGTACAGAGCGAGAGCGGCGACCGCCCGCTGGTCGCGCGCATGGTCGCGCGCCTTTCGGCGGCCGGCGCCGAGCGCCTCGCCCAGCGCGACGAGAGCGGGCGCCGGGCGGTACTGGCCGAGCTGCTCGATCTGGTCGAGCACTCGGCGACCGAACTCTCCGACGCCGTGGGCAGGGCTTTCTTCCGCCATTCGGCGAACCGCCGGGCCGGCTTCGCGCCGCGCGGCGAAGGGCGCTAGGAGGGCGCGCGCCATGACGATCTACAGCGTCCGCCACCGCACCACCTACCGCTACCTGCAGGAGGTTTCATACTCCCAGCACCTGCTGCACCTCGAGCCGCGCGCGACGCCGCAGCAGGCAGTGCTGGCGAGCCGCATCAGCGTGCTCCCGGAACCGGCGGAGCAGCAGCGCCGCAGCGATCCCTTCGGCAATGTCGCCAACTGGCTGACGCTGGACGAGGCGCACGGCGAACTGGAGATCCTGGCGGAAAGCCGGGTGACGGCGACCGCGCCGCCGCCGCGCGACCCGGCGGTCTCGCTGCCCTGGGAAGAGGTGCGGCGCCTGCTGGAGCAGGCGAGCGACCCGGACGCCCGGGAGGCGGTGCCCTTCCTCTTCGATTCGCCCTTTGTCCACTTCCACGCGGACCTCGCCGGCTATGCGCAGGAGAGCTTCCGGCCCGGCCGGCGGGTGATGGCGGCGGCGATCGACCTCATGGGGCGGGTCAATCGCGATTTCCGCTACGACACGACGGTGACCGACGTCAGCACGCCGGTGGACCGGGTGTTCGAGATCAGGGCCGGCGTCTGCCAGGACCTGGCGCATGTGACCATCGCCTGCCTGCGCGCGCTGGGCCTCGCCGCGCGCTATGTCAGCGGCTATCTGCTGACGCGCCCGCCGCCGGGCCAGGAGAAGCTGCTGGGGGCCGATGCCAGCCACGCCTGGCTGTCGGTCTGGTGCCCGCCGCATGGCTGGGTCGACCTCGACCCGACCAACGACGTGCTGCCGAGCGGCGAGCACGTCACCGTCGGCTGGGGGCGCGACTACGGCGATGTCGCGCCGATCAACGGGGTGGTGGTCGGCGGCGCCGACCACTCGATCGACGTCGGCGTGGACGTGATCCCGGAGTGACCTCCTCCCCCGCGTGGGAGAGGAGGCCGGGTCCGGGCCGCGCTCAGGAGTCGGCCAGCACCTTCATCGACTTCAGCTTGTCGGGATCGGGCACCGTGCCGGAGCGGTCATGGCTCGGCGCCTTCTTGATCGCGTCGACATGCTCCATGCCTTCGACCACCTGGCCCCAGACGGTGTACTGGCCGTCGAGGAAGCGGGCGTCGGCGAGGCAGATGAAGTACTGGCTGTTGGCGCTGTTCGGGCTCTGCGAGCGGGCCATGCCGCAGGTGCCGCGCTGGAAGGGTTCCGGCGTGAACTCGGCCGGGATGTTCGGCTTCTTCGAGCCGCCGGTGCCGGTGCCGGTCGGGTCGCCGCCCTGCGCCATGAAGCCTTCCATCACGCGGTGGAAGGGCGTGCCGTCGTAGAAGCCCTCGCGCGCCAGCTCCTTGATGCGGGCGACGTGCTGCGGGGCGAGGTCGGGGCGCAGCGCGATGACGACGGTGCCGCCCTCGAGCTCGAGGGCCAGATGGTTCTCCGGGTCGCGGTCGTTGCTCATGCTCTCGTTTTCCTTTCGCTTTGAATGGCGTTACTGCACGTCGGCGAGGACGCGCAGCGTGACGATCTTGTCGGGGTCGTCGACCATGCCGCTCTGGCGGCCGGCCGGCGCCTTCTTGATGGCATCGACATACTCCATGCCTTCGTAGACGCGACCCCAGACGGTGTAGTCGCCGTCGAGGCCGCGGCAGTCGACGAAGCAGATGAACCACTGGCTGTTGGCGCTGTCCGGGCTTGTCGAGCGGGCCATGCCGACGGCGCCGCGCGTGAAGGATTCCATGGAGAACTCGGCCGGGATGTTGGGCAGGTCCGAGGCGCCGCGGCCGGTGCCGGTGGGGTCGCCGGTCTGCGCCATGAAGCCCTCCATCACCCGATGGAACACCAGGCCGTCGTAGAAGCCTTGGCGCACCAGGGTCTTGATCTGGGCGACATGCTTCGGCGCCACGGCCGGCATCATCTGGATCAGCACGCGCCCGCCGTCCTTCAGCTCGAGCACCAGGACGTTTTCCGGATCGCGCTCGGCGGCCTGGGCCGGCAGCGCGCCGCCAACCGCCAGCAGGCAGCCGAGAAGGAGGGCGAGGAGGGTCGAACGCATCATGGGGCAACTCCCGTGGAATGGAGAACAGAGGGGTCGCAGGCGTGCCCCGACAAGGTGGCAGCAGTGTGGCAGGGCGCGGCGGGCGGCCCCGCTTCGCGGGAAGGGGATAGCGCAGTCGGGCGGCGGAGGAAAGGGCACCCGCCGCGAAGGCGAGGCTCCGCCCGCGCGGCCGCTCTCAAGCGGTCGGTTCCGTCACAGCGCCAAGCGCGGCGCTCGGGGCCGCCGATCGCGTGCGGGACGGCCCCGCGACGCGAGCCGCAACGAGAGCCTCAGCCCATCGCCTTCTGCAGGCCCTGGTCGAGCTTGTCGAGGAACTGCTGCGTGGTGAGCCAGGGCTGCTCGGGCCCGATGAGCAGCGCCAGGTCCTTGGTCATGAAGCCGTTCTCGACCGTATCGACGCAGACCTTCTCCAGGGTCTCGGCGAAGGTGACCACCTCGGGCGTCTCGTCCATGCGGCCACGGAAGGCGATGCCGCGGGTCCAGGCGAAGATCGAGGCGATCGGATTGGTCGAGGTCTCCTTGCCCTTCTGGTGCTCGCGGTAGTGCCGGGTGACGGTGCCGTGCGCCGCCTCGGCCTCCACCGTCTGCCCGTCCGGCGTCAGCAGCACCGAGGTCATCAGGCCGAGCGAGCCGAAGCCCTGCGCCACGGTGTCGGACTGCACGTCGCCGTCGTAGTTCTTGCAGGCCCAGACATAGCCGCCGGACCACTTCAGGGCGGAGGCCACCATGTCGTCGATCAGGCGGTGCTCGTAGACGATGCCGGCCGCCTTGAACTTGTCGGCGTAGTGGGCGTCGAAGACCTCCTGGAAGAGGTCCTTGAAGCGGCCGTCATAGGCCTTGAGGATGGTGTTCTTGGTCGAGAGGTAGACCGGGTAGTTGCGCTGCAGGCCATAGGCGAAGCTGGCGTGCGCGAAGTCGCGGATCGAGTCGTCGAGGTTGTACATCGCCATCGCGACGCCGCTGCCCGCGAACTGGAAGACCTCCTTCTCGATCACCTTGCCGTCGGCGCCCTCGAACTTGATCGAGAGGCGGCCCTTGCCGGGGATCAGGAAGTCGGTGGCGCGGTACTGGTCGCCGAAGGCGTGGCGGCCGACGATGATCGGCTGGGTCCAGCCCGGCACCAGGCGGGGCACGTTCTGGCAGATGATCGGCTCGCGGAAGATGGTGCCGCCCAGGATGTTGCGGATCGTGCCGTTCGGCGAGCGCCACATCGCCTTCAGCTTGAACTCCTCGACGCGGGCCTCGTCCGGGGTGATGGTGGCGCACTTCACGCCGACGCCGTGCTGCTTGATCGCCTCGGCGGCCTCGACCGTCACCTTGTCGTCGGTGCGGTCGCGCTCCTCGATCCCGAGGTCGAAGTACTTCAGGTCGACGTCGAGGTAGGGGAGGATCAGCTTGTCCTTGATGAAGGCCCAGATGATCCGGGTCATCTCGTCGCCGTCGAGCTCGACGATGGGGTTCTTCACCTTGATCTTGGCCATGGGCAATGCGTCCTCCTGAATTGAGCGGGCGGACCATAAGCAGGCCGCTGTTGCAGTGCAAGATGGCCCGCGCCCCGGACCCTCAGGTGCGCTGAAGCTGCTCGTCGCCGGCGGCCGGCGGCGCGGTGCGCAGCAGCGGCAGCAGGCTCGCCAGGTCGGGGGCGACGCGCAGCAGGCGCTGCTGGCTGGGGCGCAGGTAGCGATTGGCCACCAGCCCGTCGATCAGGGTCAGCAGCGGGTCCCAGAAGCCCTCGTGGTTGAGCAGCACGATCGGCTTGCGGTGCAGGCCGAGCTGCGCCCAGGTGACGATCTCGAAGGTCTCGTCCAGCGTGCCGAGGCCGCCGGGCAACACGCAGAAAGCCTCCGAGCGCTCGGCCATGAGGCGCTTGCGCTCGTGCATCGTCCGGGTGACCACCAGTTCGTCCAGGCCCTCGTAGCCGACTTCGCGGCGCATGAGGAACTCCGGGATGATGCCGACGACCCGCCCGCCGGCGGCCTTGGCCGCCTCGGCCGCCGCGCCCATCAGCCCGACCCGCCCGCCGCCGTAGACCAGCGTGATGCCCTCCGCCGCCAGCAGGCGGCCGAGGTCGCGGGCCAGAGCCAGGTGGCCGGCCGGCGCCTCGTTGGAGGAACCGCAGTAGAGGCAAAGGGTGCCGGGCAGGGCCATGGAGAGCGATCGCCTAGGGGAACGGGGAGTGAGCGCAGACTAGCTGGGCTTCGTGGCAAGTCCAAGACGGCGGCCGTTGGGCGATTCGCGGCGCCGCGGGCCTTTGCCGATCCGTCAAACCGCCGCCGCCGGTTGCATTGCCGCCGGCCGGCAGCGGTACTAGGTTGGTGGTTGCTGTCTGGATCCGGGGCGGAAGGATTCTGTCGATGTCTCGCAATAGCATTCTGGTGGCGGCGATCGTCGTTGCCCTTGGCCTGGGCGGCGGACTCTGGTTCGCCCTCTCGCCGCAGCCGGCCGGCGAAGCCGCCGGCGGCGTCGCTGCGGACAGCGGGGCCTCCGGCGGGGCCGCCAGCGGCACGGTCAGCGCCAGCGTCACCGACCCGTCCGACGCCGACCAGGCCGCGGCAGCGGGAAGCCAGGCCTCGGACGGCCAGGCCTCGGACGGCCAGGCCACCGATAGCCAGGCCACCGGGAGCCAAGACACCGGGAGCCAAGACACCGGGAGCCAGCCGGCGGCTGGCGACACGCAGACCGCCACGGCCACGGCCGGCCAGACCGATCCGGCAAGCGGCAGCACGGCCGGCGAGACGAGTGCGTCCGGGACGACCCAGCAGGAGGGCGCCGCGACCCAGGACAGCGATGCCGCTGTCGTCCTGACGCCGCCGACCTTCGACATCGTCCGGGTCGAGAAGGACGGCTCGACGGTGGTGGCGGGCCGCGCCACGCCGGGCAGCCTGGTGACGCTCTATGACGGCGAGACCGCGCTGGCGGATGTGCGGGCCGGGGCCGATGGCAGCTTCGTCATCCTGCTCGACCAGCCGCTCGCGCCGGGCAACCGGCGCCTCTCGCTTGGCGCCGCGGCGGACGGTACGCAGGTCCTGTCCGAGGACGAGGTCGTGGTGATCGTGCCGGAACGGCAGGGTAGTGGCACGCAGGTCGCCGCTGCCGAGGCGACGACCGCCTCAGGTGGCGCGGAGAGCGGCAGCGAGACCGCCCAGGCGGGCGCCGCCCAGGCCGAGACCGCCGACAGCGAGACCGCCGGCGGAACCGCCGCGGCATCGTCCGAGGTGGCCGAGGGGCAGGCGGCTGAGCCCAGCGCGGCACAGGTGGCCGCGAGCGGCGCCGCGACAGAGCCGGCTGCGGTCCAGACGCAACCCGCCGAGACCCAAAGCACCGAGGCCGAAACTGCGCAGCCCCAGACCACGATGGGCGAGACCACGCAGGGCCAGACCACGCAGGGCCAGACCGCCGACAGCGAGACCGCCGGGACCCAGGCCCAGGCCGCCGATAGCCAGGTCGCCCAGGGCGACGCGACGGCGGCAGCGACGGCCGACGCCGCGGCCGCTGCCACCGGGCAGGCCGCGACCGGCACGGCCTCGACGGGGACGGAGCCGGCAGCGGCCGATGGCTCGGCCGGCGCCGCCACGGGGGCGGCCACGGGGGCGGCCACGACGAGCGTCGCCGTCGCCGGCGGCGAGACGGCCGGCGGCTCGGCATCGCCGGAAACGCCGATCGTCGTCGCCACCAAGCGCGACGGCAGCGGCGGCAGCGTGGTGCTGCAGGCACCGGGCAGCGACCTCGCGGGCTCGGACCTGCGAATCGCCGCGGTGGACTACGACCTCGAGGGCCATGTGGTGATCTCCGGCTACGGCCAGGCCGGCGCCAGCGTGCTGCTCTATCTCGACCAGGCGCCGCTCGGCCAGGTGGTGGTCGGCGAGAACAACCGCTGGGCCTTCACGCCCGGCGACTCCGTCGCGGTCGGCCTGCACCGGCTGCGCGCCGATCTGGTGCAGGCGGACGGCACGGTCGTCTCGCGGGTGGAGATTCCCTTCGCCCGCGCCGAGCCGCTGCAGCTGGCGGCGAACGAGGACTTCGTGGTGGTGCAGCCGGGCAACAGCCTGTGGGTGATCGCCCGCGGCCGCTATGGCCAGGGCATCCAGTACACCGCGATCTACGAGGCCAATCAGGGGCAGATCCGCAATCCCGACCTGATCTATCCGGGCCAGATCTTCCTGGTGCCGCGGGTGAACTAGCGCCGGCCCGACCGTCCCGATGCTCGATGCGCCGCTGCGGCGGCTGATCGACCGGCCGCTGGGGTGGCTGGCCCGCCCGCTCGCCGCCCTCGGCATCGGCGCCGACGCGGTGACGCTGGCCGGCTTCGCGTTGGGCATCGCCGCCGCGGCTGCCATCGGTTGCGGACTGCCCTGGCTCGGCCTCGGCCTGCTGCTGGCGAACCGCCTGGCTGACGGCCTCGATGGGGCGGTGGCGCGGATCCGCGGGGCGAGCGACTTCGGCGGCTATCTCGACATCGTCTGCGACTTCCTGGTCTACAACGCCCTTGCGGTGGGCTTCGCGCTGGCCGACCCGGCGGCGCAGGTCCCGGCGCTGTTCCTGATGCTGAGCTTCGTCGCTACCGGCACGACCTTCCTGGCCTATGCCATCCTGGCGGCGAAGCGCGGCCGGCAGACCGAGCGGCGGGGCCGGAAGTCCTTCTACTACCTGGGCGGCCTGACCGAAGGCAGCGAGACCCTCGCCTTCTTTCTCGCCTGCTGTCTCTGGCCGGCGCAGTTTCCGCTCTTCGCCTGGATCTTCGCCGGCCTCTGTGCGCTGACCGCGCTCGGCCGGGCACTGTCCGCCTGGCGCGATTTCGGGCGCTAGCTCCAGATCCGCTCGAGGACCGGGAGCAGGACATCCCAGTCGCGCACGCCGCTGGCCTCGCAGAGCGCGGCATGCTCCCGCGCCATGCGGCGGAGACGCTCGGGTTCGCGTGCCGCGCGATCGTCGAGTTCGGTGCGGTCGGCCTCCATGTCGTAGAGCTCCCAGGGGCGGCCATGGCGGCGCACCAGCTTCCACTGGCCCTGGCGCAGCGCCCCGTTGCCCTCGTGCTCCCAGAAGATCGGCTGCTCGCGCTGCCAGCGTCGGCCCTCCAGCAAGGGCAGGAAGCTCTCGCCGTTCAGCGCCTGCAGTGGCCCCCCCGCGGTCTCGCTCGAGTAGCGCGCGCCGGTCGCCTCGAGGATCGTCGGCAGCAGATCGACGACCTGGCACGGCTGGTGCTGCACACGCGGGCCGCCGAAGCGGGCCGGCCAGCGCGCCAGCAGGGGCGTCGAGATGCCGCCCTCGTGGACCCAGTGCTTGAAGAGGCGGAAGGGTGCATTCGAGGCGTTGGCCCAGGGCAGGTCGTAGCTCATGAAGCTGTCGGCGCCGCCGGGGCGAAGTTCGGGACGGTTGCCCTTGTGGACCGTGCGGCCGTCGGCGAGCCGGTCGGGGTACCACTTGGCCCAGCCGTCCTCGGCCATCAGCTCGGCGCAGCCGCCGTTGTCGGAGAGGAAGAAGACCAGCGTGTCGTCGTCCAGGCCGAGGCGGGCGAGGGCGCCCATCAGGCGGCCGATCCCCTGGTCCATGCAGTCGATCATGGCGGCATAGACCGCCATGCGGCTGGCCTCCCAGTCCGGCAGGCGGCAGTCGCTCCAGGCCGGGGCCTCCGCGTCGCGCGGCGACAGGGCCCAGGGCCGCTCCAGGATGCCGCCGCCGATCAGGGCCTCGTGCCGTTCGGCGCGGATGCGGTCCCAGCCGCGCAGATAGAGCCCGTCGTAGCGGGCAATGTCCTCCGGCGGCGCATGCAGCGGCCAGTGCGGCGCGGTGTAGCCGAGGTAGAGGAAGAAGGGCTGCTCCAGGCGCTGCGACTCCTCCACCATCTCGATCGCCTTGTCGGTGACGGCGGCGGTGAAATAGTAGTCCGGCGCCGTCACCTCGATCCGGCGGTCGTCCTCCATCAGGTAGTGTGGCTCGAACAGCGAGCCGGCGCCGTCGACGATGCCGTAGAAGCGGTCGAAGCCGCGTTGCAGCGGCGTCGGGTGGCGCGGGTCGCCGGGGCGCCAGAGGTCTACGCGGCGGGCATCGTAGTCGCCGCCGACGTGCCACTTGCCCGACAGCAGCGTGCGATAGCCATCGGTCCGCAGGACCTCTGCGATGGTCGCCGCGTCCTCGCGCAGGAATCCCTGGTAGGCGGGCGAGCCGAGGTCGGCGCCCATGTGGCCGATGCCGGCATTGTGCGGATGGAGACCGGTCAGCAGCGACGCGCGCGTCGGACAGCAGCGCGCCGCATTGTAGAAGCTGCTCAGCGCGACGCCTTCCCGCGCCAGGCGGTCGATGTGCGGCGTGCGGATTTCCGAGCCGAAGCAGCCGATGTCGGAGAAGCCCATGTCGTCGGCCAGGATGACCACGACATTGGGTCGCGCCGGCCTGCCGGTCATCTCCTTCATGGTTGTCTCCTTGCCGCCTCGTTCCAGTCTGACCGGTGCGGCGGGCGGCGGGAAGCGGCCATTGCTCTTGGCGGCGCGCGCTCGGCTATTCCGCCGCCGGGCGAAGATGCTCGCGGCGATGGTCCGGCGCCTGACTCTCCGGCACGGCCGCCTCGGCCGCGGACGGCTCCGCGCGCCGCGCCCGCCGGCGGTCGAACCAGCCCAGCAGGTTGGCGCGCAGCATCAAGGCCGCCGGAGTGAAGATCAGCGTCAGCAGCGTGGCGAACAGCAGACCGAAGGCGATGGCGGTCGAGAGCTGCGTCCACCACTGGGTGGAGGGTGCACCCACGGAGACGTCGCGGGCGAAGAAGTCGATGTTGACCGAGAAGACCATCGGCATCAGGCCGAGTGCCGTGGTGACGGTGGTCAGCATCACCGGCCGCAGGCGCTGCGCGCCGGTCCGCAGGATCGCGTCGCGCACGTCGCCGCTGCGCTTGTAGAGCTTATCGAAGGTGTCGATCAGCACGATGTTGTTGTTCACCACGATCCCGGCCAGCGCGATCACCCCGATGCCGCACATGACGATGCCGAAGGGCTGGTCGGTCATCAGCAGGCCGATGAAGACGCCGATGGTCGACATGACGATCGGCAACCAGGATCAGGGTCGACGCTGAAGAAGGAGTTGAACTGCGCCAGCAAGATGACCGCGATGAGGAAGAGGGCGGCCATGAAGGCCTGGCCCAGGAAGGCCTGGGCCTCGTTCTGCTCTTCCTGCTCGCCGCGGAACTCGACGATCACGCCCTCCGGCAGCGTCTTGCCGGAGAGCGCCGCTGCCAGCTCGACGATCTTGTCGGCGACCAGATAGGGATCGCCGGTCGCCGGGTCGAGGCCGACGTCGGCCTTCACCGTGATGGCGCGATAGCCGTCGACGCGCCGCAGCAGCGAGACCTTCGGCGCTGGGCTCCGCGAGTCGACGAAGCGCGAGATCGGCACCTGCCCATCGGCGTCTCGATGCGGATGCGGTCCATCTGCGAGAGGTTGCGATAGCTCTCCGGCAGCCGCAGGAGCACGTCGACCTCGTCGGTTGGCCCAGTAGGGGCGGTAGTTGGTGACGATCATGCCGTTGGTCAGCATGCGGATGTAGGCGCCGACCAGGGCGATGTCGGCGCCATACTTGGCGGCCTCCTCGCGGTCCACGTCCAGCACCCACTCGATGCCGGGGACCGACTTGCCGTCCTCGATGTCGACGAAGCCGCCGACCTGCTTCATCGCGCTGACGATGCGGTCGGCCGCGACCGGCAGGATCGAGGGGTCCTGCGCGCTGAGCTGGAGCTGCACCGGCTTGCCGACCGGCGGGCCGGACTCCTGTTTGCGGGTTTCGACCTGAATGCCGGCCAGATCGTCGGTGCGGTTGCGGATATCCTGGAGGATATCGTCGGCAGAGCGGCGCTTGAACCAGTCGACGAACTCCAGACTGACCGTGCCGATGATGTCCTCGGCCTCGTCGTTGCGGGTGCCGGAGTTGGCCTGGGTGGTGCCGTAGACCGTGTGGAACTCGCCGCGATCGGCCTGCAGCTCGAAGATCCGCGCTTCCACCTCGCGCAGCAGGCCGTCGCGCTCCCAGACCGATAGATTGCCGCGGGCGTGGACCTGGAGTGCCGCGTTGTCCGGCTCGACCTCGGGGAAGAACTCGACGCCGCGGCCGAAGGTGCCATAGAGCATCTGCGTCCCGATCAGCAACGCGACTCCGAGAAAGACGATCTTGGCCGGATGGCGGATCGCGAGGTTCAGCAGGCGCAGATAGCCGCCGGTGAAGCCCCGGACCCGGCCGAGTTCGACCTTGCTGTCGGCTTCGACCTCGTCGACCTCGGCGCCGGCGGCGCCCTGCCGCCGGGCGGCGGCGGCCGGGCTGCGGCGGCCGAGGGTAGCACCCAGCGTCGGCACGAAGACCAGGGCCATCAGCAGCGAGGCGGACAGCGTGGCCACCAGGGTGATCGGCAGGTACTTCATGAACTCGCCGACCACGCCCGGCCAGAAGATCAGCGGCAGGAAGGCGCAGACCGTCGTCAGCGTCGAGGTGACGATCGGCCAGGACATGCGCTTCGCGGCCTCGCTGTAGGCTTGGCGGCGCGGCGCACCCTCGCGCAGCCGGCGGTCGGCGTACTCGGTGACGATGATGGCGCCGTCGACCAGCATGCCGGTCGCCAGGATCAGGCTGAAGAGGACCACGATGTTGACCGTCAGTCCGACGGCGGAGAGCACCAGGATGCCGGTGAGGAAGGAGCCGGGGATGGCGACGCCGACCAGCAGGCCGGAGCGCAATCCCAGCACGCCGACGACGACGATCATCACCAGCAGGATCGCGGTGATCACGTTCGACTGCAGGTCCGACAGCATGGTGCGGATGTCGGTCGACTTGTCCTGGCTGAAGGAGACGATCACGCCCTCGGGCAGCAGCGGTTCTGCCTGCTCCATCACGTCGCGCACCGCGGCGATGGTGTCGATGATGTTGGAGCCGAGGCGCTTGGAAACCTCCAGCGTCACGGCGGTCTCGCCGTTCATCCGCGCGAAGCCGGTGGGGTCCTTGTATGAGCGGCGGATCTGGCCGACGTCGCCGAAGGTCACCACGCGGCCCTCGATCGACTTGATCGGCATGTTGAGAATGTCTTCGTAGGTCTCGAAGAGGCCCGGCACCTTCACCGGGAAGCGGCCGGCACCGGTGTCGAGCGAACCGGCCGCGACCAGCTGGTTGCCGCGCGACTGACCGCGCTGGCGAGGTCCAGGATCTCCAGACCGTAGGTCTCGAGCTTCAGCGGATCGACGATCAGCTCGACGGCGTCTCCTCGCGGTCGCCGCCGATCTCGACCTCCAGGACCGTCGGGGATGCTCTCGATGCGGTCCTTCAGAAGCTCGGCGATGGTGACCAGGCTGCGCTCGGACACCGGTCCGGAGAGGCTGACGACGACCACCGGGAAGAGGCTGAGGTTGATCTCCTGGACGATCGGTTCTTCGGCGTCCTGCGGCAGCTCCGGCTTGGCCAGGTCGACCTTCTCGCGCACGTCGAGCAGCGCCTGGCGTCGGCGTCGAACCCGGCCTCGAACTCCAAGCACCACGTTGGCGCCGCCCTGGTAGGAGGTGGAGCTCATCTCCTTCAGGCCGTCGATGCCGGTGAGCTCCTGCTCCATCGGCTTGACCAGCAGGCGCTCGGCGTCCTCCGGGCTGATACCCTCGAGCGCCAGGGAGACGTAGATCGTCGGGATGTTGATGTCGGGGTCGGCCTCCTTCGGGATCGACTGGTAGGCCATCGCGCCCGCCAGGATCAGCAGCAGCAGGACGGCGATCACCAGCCGTCCGCGCGCCAGGGACCAGTCGACGATCGCCTTCATGATGCGCCGGGGCCGCCGGCGGTGGCGATGGCGGCCGCGGCAATCGGCACGACCTCCTCGCCGACCTGGACGAACTCCTGCCCCACCACGATCAGGCGCAGCGTCGGCGGCAGGCCGCCCAGCCAGATGCCGTCGCTCTCGTCGTCCAGCACGGTCGCGGCGTGGAAGACCACGCGGTTGTTCTCATCCACCGCCTTCACGCCGAGCTGGCCATCGCCATTGAGGACCAGCGCCGCCGGCGAGATCTTGTAGGCGGGGATCGGCGGCAGAGCGACCGCGATGTCGGCCGTCAGTCCGGCCGGCAGTCGCAGCTCGCCGTTGGCGATGGCGAGCTCGATCCGGAACGAGCGGGTGCTGGCTTCGCCGGCCGCTGCGACGTAGGAGATCTCGCCCGCGAGGGAGCGCCCGTCGGCGAAGTGGGCTTCCCCGGGGACGCCGACGGCCAGGTGGAGCACCTCGCTCTCGTTGGCGTAGGCCACGACCAGGAGCGGGTCGAGCTCGACCAGCCGCAGGACGGCCTCGCCACGGTCGGCGTAGGCGCCCTCGTCCAGCAGGTGGCGCTCGACAACGCCGGCGAAGGGGGCCGCGAGAGCGGTGTTCGCCAGCTCGATGCGCGCCGCCTCCACGGCGGCCTGGGCCGCCTGCAGGGCGGCGTGCGAGGCAGCCAGGTCGGTTTCCGAGCGATAGCCGTTCTTGTTCAGCCGAAGCGACGCGTCGTACTCGATCTGCCGCTGGGCGAGCAGCGCCTCGGCCTCGGCCACTTGCGCGGCGCGCGCGTTCTCCGCCAGCCGCAACAACAGTGTGCCTGCCTCCACGGAGGTGCCTTCGGGGACCAGGATCTCGGCGATGCGGCCAGCCGTTTCCACCTTCAGCTCGATGTTTCGCCGCGCCTCGGTGACGCCGCGCAGGACGATGTCGCTGGCGTGCGGCTCGGCCTCCAGGTCGGCGACCCGGACCTTCACCACCGCCTCGGGAGCGATGACGGCGGCCGCCGGCTTCTGTGGCGCGCTCGCCTGTTCCCGGTCGGACAGCTCGCCCGAGGCGATCCAGGCGCCGGCGCCGCCGGCGATCAGCAATGCGAAGAGGAGGGAGCGTTTCATCTGGTTCGGTTCTTTCGGGTCGTTCTACGGCGCGGCGATGCCGGCGGTTCCCACTATTCGGCCACCAGGCGCGCGGTGCCCGGGCCGGCCATGCGATCGGCCTCGGGCGAATCGGGCTCGGCGACGAGCCAGTCGCGGTGTTCCTTCAGGTAGTCGCGGATCGTCGCGTAGTAGGTGCGCCCCAACTCGAAGACGAAGCGGTGTCCGCGCCCCTGGATGTCCGAGGCGCAGGCCTCCATGGCCGCCAGGTCGCTGTCGTATTGCCGGATGCGCTCGTCGACCAGCCGGGCCAGGTGGTCGCGCGGCATGGTGTCCGACATGAACAGCAGGAAGAAGAAATCCGAACGGAACCGATCGGGGGCCGGCGGCTTCAGCAGCTCCTCCGCCAGGCGTCTGCGACCGCTGTCGGTCACGCGGAAGACCTTCTTGTCGGGCCGCTTCGCCTGCACCTGCGCGGTTCCCTCGATCAGCCCCTCCTCGGCAAGCCGCGTCAGCGCCGGGTAGATCGAGCCGAATCCGGTGTCCTGGAAGTGGTTGAAGGGCGGCTCGTCGAGCCGCTTCTTGATCTCGTAGCCGCTGGCCTCCTCGAGGGCGAGGGCGGCGAGGCAAAGGGTCCTGGCGTCCATGGCTGCTTTCCGCTGTGGTACCGCTCAATATATATCGAATCAGAATATATCAAGCGGTGCTATCGGCGTGATATATATGCGTTTGATATATCAGCGCCCGCGGCGCCGATCTGCCGGAGGGGGAGGGGCAGGATTCGGCGGCGGTGCGCGCGGCAGCGTCGGGGGGCCTCAGCCGAAGAGCGCGTCGAGCCCGAGCCAGAGGCCGCCGAAGAGGGCGATGGTGGCCGCGATGGCGATGATCATGGCAACGAAGCCCCAGACGGCCCCGTAGACCACCACCAGACCATCGCGTTCGAGCAGGCCGACCGAGATGATCACGATACCGATGGCCGGCAGGAAGTTGGTCATCGGGCCGGGGAAGAGCACGACGGCGGCAAGAACCAGGATGTAGGCCGCGAGGCGCCTTTCGGCGCGTGCCGAGACCAGGACCTGCACCCGCGGGCGACAGCGCCGTTCGACGGCGCGCAGCGGCCGCAGGCCCTTCTCGGCGATCCAGCGCAGGTGTTTCACCGCCACTCGCCGGCGCGCCAGGATCTGCGGCAGCCGCAGGCCTTCATAGCCGCGCAACATCTGCCAGGCGACGATCAGGACCGGCAACGCGAAGATCGAGCCGACCGCCGGCGGTGCGGGGATGCAGTTGGGCAGCGAGAAAATGATCAGGCCGACCAGGAGCGAGCGTTCGCCCAGCGCCATCACGACCTCGGCAAGCGTTACGTCCCTCGTCGTCACGCCCTGCACGTAGCGCCGGAAGGCTTCGCTGAGGGGAACATCTTGAACGGCTGAGTGTGCGGCCGGGATGGCCTGATCTGTCATGCTGATCGCTGCCTTGTCGTGAAGCCGTCATGGTGATGAACCCGACGGCCTCATGGCAAGGTCAAACGACGCCTCGCCTTTGGCGGCGAATTGAAGCGGCCGGCGCGCCGCCGGGAGTCAGTTCTTCTCCTGTGGGCCGCGCTTGCGCCGCAGGATCGCGAGAAACTCGTCAGGCACGGGCTCGTCGAGCACCGGCTTGTAGAGCTCACGCAGATTCTGCACGAGAGTCTCGTCCTTGGCACGCTTCTCGCTGCGCGGATTCTTGTTTTCGTCTGGCGTCATGCCGTCCTGCTTCTTGTCGGGGGCGCGCTGGTCGTCCGCTTCCCGATCACTTTCAGTCATGCCCCTCGTCCCCCTCTTGCTGCTCAACGCCCTCCATCAGGTGTCGCAGCCGGTCCCTGGCGCGCGACAGGCGAGACCGAACCGTCCCGATCGGTACCTGCATGATCTGGGCGACCTCCTGATAGGCCAAGCCTTCGACAGCAACCAGAACCACGGTCTCGCGCTGGTCGGCAGGCAGTCTCGCCATGGCAAGTGCCAGATCGCGCATGGCCAGATTCGATAGTTGCAAGCCGGGCACCGGCAGCTCGATTTCGGTCTCGGGCTGTGGCACTTCCCATTTGGTGCTGCGCAAGGAGTTGATGTGCAGATTGCGCATGATGGTGTTTTTTTTTTTTTTTTTTTTTTTTTTTTAAAAAAAAAAAAAAAAAAAAAACAGCCAGGCAAGCAGGTTCGTTCCGCGTTGATAGAGATGAAGCTTGTCCAGTGCCCGTACCAGCGTGTCCTGGACCAGATCGTCGCCCCGGTGCTGATTGCGGGTCAGGCTGCGGCCGTAGCGTCGCAAGCGCGGGATGACGGACTCCAGCTCTTCAAGAAGCGCACGATCGACCGCGGCAGCATCGTCGTCACCCACGCCGCCCGGCGTGTTCGCGGCGAACCCTTCGGCGGCCCGATCGTCCTTCGAGTGCGTCATCCAAGTCATCCTGCGGTCTGTTTCGGCCAAGCACTAGTAACCCCTCAAGCGGTCTGGAGTTCCTCGTTGCGGAATGACAGGGCCTGGGCGATGGCCGCCTTCAGCGTCTCCGGATTGAAAGGCTTCTCGATGACGTAGGTCGGCTCCACCTGCTTGCCGGTGAGGACGTCCTCCGGATGGCCGGTGACGTAGACCACCGGCACGTCGGTATGGCGGAGGATCCGGGCTACGGCATCGAGGCCGCTGGAGCCATCGGCCAGGCGGATGTCGGCGAGGATCAGGTCCGGCTGCGTTGCCTCGAAGGCCGCAATGGCCTCTTCGGCGGTGCGGGCCGTCGCCGCGACCTTGTGGCCCATTTCCTCGACGATGGCCGCGTTGCCGAGCGAGATGACCGGATCGTCCTCGACGATCAGGACGCGCGCGGCCGGCTGCTCGCCCAGTTCCTTCCGGGCTTCCGACAGCAGGCTTTTCACTTCACCATCGTTGGTCCGCAGGATGGCGGCGATCTCCTGCAGCGTGAAGCGCTCGAGCTCCGCCAGCAGGAAGGCCTGGCGATTGCGCCGCGGCATTGCGGCCAGGGCGCGGCGAACCTGCCCGGCGGCCTCGTCGCCCTCCGCCAGATCCTTGCGGGTGGTCGGCGGCGCCAGCCGCGCCCAGACATCGTGGAAGACACGGAACAGCTCGAGGCGCGGCTGCGCCACCAGGCGCTCGTCGTCGACCTCTTCGATGATGGCCTCGAGACTGGCCACCACGTATTCGTCGCCGCGTTGCTGCGAGCCGGTCAGCGCTCGGGCATAGCGACGCAGGAAGGGAAGATGTGGTACCAGCGCCTCGGTCGCGTTAGGCATGCGCGGAGTCTCCTTGCAACAGACTGAACCTACTCAAGGGGCTATACCCCCCGGGTCACCGCCATCTTAGCATGGTCGCTTGGCGTCTGTTCCCGTGATCCCAGGGCGTTAACGCCTGCCGCCGGGCGGAGTTCCCTGGCGCCGGAAAGATTTCTCGCTTCAGCGTAACTTGTTGACCACCTAACATTTCCAGCCTTGCCGCCGGCTCCTGGGCGGCCTATCTGCCCTGTCTGGTAGTCACAGTAGGGGGGTCTATGAACGACCGCGGCACAGACCCGGTGCAGGGGTCTCTCACCGAACAGCGAAGTTCCATCGCCCGAACGCTGCGGGTGGCGGCGGTGGCATTGGCGGTGGTCGTCCTGCTGGTCGTCGCGCTGATCGGCTGGCGCTCCTGGAAGGAGTCGGCCCGCTCGGCGCGCGACAACGGCCTGGGTCTGCAGGCCCTGGTCCATACGCAGGTCGCCCGGCTGTTCGACCTGGGCGAGGTGCTGCTGGAGCTGGTCTCGAGCACCAGCCTGCAGGTCGATGCCAACGATCCGGCCGCCAAGGAGGCCCTGACCCGCGACCTCATGCTGATCGACCAGGCGCTGCCGCTGGTGCTGTCGATCTGGATCATCGACTCCAATGGCAAGGTCGTCACCAGCACGGCCGACTCGCCGACCGATGACCTCGACCTTAGGGACCGCGACTACTTCCAGGCCCATGCCGGCGGCGGCAAGGCGACGGTGGTGGGCGGCCCCTACTACGGCAAGCTCAGCGGCGCCCCCTTCTTTTCCATGAGCCGTCCGATCAACGGTCCGGATGGAAGCTTCCTCGGCGTTGCCATGATCTCCTTCGACTCACGCGCGGTGGCCGCCAACCTCAGGTCGGTGAAGCAGAGCTTCGGCGCCGATGTGCTGCTGTTCCGCGACAACGGCAAGGTCCTGGTTTCGGTGCCGGACCTGCCGGGCGACTATATCGACTGGCGCGTGCCGCCGGACATCTTCGCTGCGGCCGGCAGCATCGAGAACACCGCTCCGGACATGGTGGACTCCACCTTCATCTGGAAGCTCGGCGACTATCCGATCTATGTCGCCGTCACGGTCCCCTACACCCTGGCGATCGAGCAGTGGGTGGGGAAGAACTGGCACCTCTGGGTCTCGCTGATCGTCTCGACGCTGGCGATCGCGCTGGTCTACCTGACCCTGCGGCGCCGCGCCGTGTCGGAGGATCGGCTGGCCCGGATGATGAACGAGGAGATCTCGCGACAGACCGCCAACCTGCGCAACGCGGTGCACGAGAAGGACCTGCTGCTGCGCGAGCTGCACCACCGCGTGAAGAACAACATGCAGGTGGTGATGAGCCTGCTGGCCCTGCAGGCGCAGCGCTCGAAGGGCGATCCGCGAAGCTATTTCCAGGAAAGCCAGCGCCGCCTCGCCGCGGTGGCCAAGATGCACCAGCATCTCTACCTGCTGGCCGATGTGGCCGAGCTGGCCCTGGTCCCCTATTTCCGCGAACTGGCGAAGGATATCGCCGCGGCGCACGGCGCCGACGACAAGGTCGAGATCGATGTCGCCGGCGATGAGATCTCAGTCGGGCTCGACCAGGCCACGGCGATCGTCCTGATGTCGGGCGAGGTGATGAGCAATGCCTTCAAGCATGCCTTCGCCAATGGCCGCCGCGGGCGCCTGACGGTGCGCGTCAGCCGGACCGAGGAAGGCGGCAGCATCGAGATCAACGACGATGGGCCGGGCTTTTCCAGCGAGCAGAGACAGAGCGACAGCCTGGGCATGCTGCTGATTCGCAGCCTGGCGATCCAGGCCAAGGGCACCGTCGTCTACGAGGGCGACGCCGGCGGCCACTTCCGCCTCGATTTCGTGATCTCCAAGGACGGCTGAGCGCCGCCGGCCGGGCAAAGAAAATGCCCCGCCGGGGGGGGACGGGGCATTTCCAGACCCGGCAGGACGGTGAGGGGGGTACCGTCCTGCGTAGGCCATAGCGAGGGTTAGTCGAGGTCGATGTCGTCCTCGTCGGTCAGGGCGCCGGTCGCGGCGCCAACCGCGCCACCCAGGGCCGCGCCGCCGAGCAGGCTGCCGCCCGTCACCGCCGCGCCGGCGGCGCCGACACCGGCACCGATACCGGCGCCGCTCAGGGCACGCTCGCCCGTCGTATCGCCGCAAGCCGCCAGGGGCAGGATCACGGCCGTCGAGAGAATGAGAAGTGTCTTGCGCATTGTCTTTTCTCCATGGTCATCCGAACTCTGGGACCTTGATTGAACAACGCTGGGGCGATGCGGCCGGTTCCTGAGGATCGGAAGTTTTTGCGGGGGGATTCTGCTGCGGCCAGGCCGCGGACCGCTGTGCGGAACTCTCCGTTGAGGAAGCCCCGCCGCCGCTCCAGGAGTTGGGATCACGGGGCGGCGACGGGGCAGGCGCCGCGCCGGTCGGCGCAGGCCATCTTCTGAGCAGGCCGATCGCGAGCGACCGGCCGGCCCTCAGCCCTTCGTGGCCTTGTCGTAGTGGCGCACGACCTCGGGGTCGCGTTCGGCCGCCTTGCTGCGGCCCGCCTTCTCCGCCTTGGCCAGCTTGTCGCCTTCGGTCTCGAGGGCACGCTTGGCCTCCTCGGCCTTGGTCTTGACCTGGCCGCTCTTCGCGAAGTCCTGCTGCGCCTCGTTGTAGGTCTCGGCGGCCTCACGATTGCCTTCGCCCTGGTTACGATCCTTGTTGGTCATGATGGAGTCTCCTTGTTGCTGGAAGGTTTCCGGTCCGCGTCACAGCGAGGCGCAGACCGCCGCCTTGAAGTCGTGGGGGTTCAAGGGCTTGTCGATCAGCGCAACGATGTTCTCGAAGGCCTGCTCCCGCACCAGATCGCCGCTGCCGGTGACGAAGATGATGGCCGCGTCCTGCGTCTCGGCGATCTCGCGGGCGGCCATCAGGCCGTCGCTGTCGCCACCCAGGTTCACGTCGGCGATCACCAGATCGGGCCGCAGACTGCTGGCGGCCCTCAATGCGCCGCTGCGGCTGGAGGCGATCTCGATGTCGTCGAAGCCGAGCTCCTCCAGGAGGCTGCGCAGATACAGCGCCACCAGCACCTCGTCTTCGATGATGAGAACCCGCGCCATTCTGAGTCTCGCTGCTTCCGCTGTTGCCTTGGGACTTGTCGATGCGCGGGTAACCCCCTGTTCCGCGGCTAAGTTCCTGGTCTGCGACAAATCTGCTGCTGCTCTTTTGCAAAGCGTGTCTTTCCTGCCACGGCAACGCATCGATGGAACTCGGCCCGGCCCGAGCCGTTGTCCTTTCCCGGGACGCAACCGGAGGTAACACCGATGCTCATGTGGTCGATCTGCTTCTTTATCATCGCGCTCGTCGCTGCGCTCTTCGGCTTCGGTGGCGTTGCCGAAGCCAGCGCCGACATCGCGCAGATTCTGTTCTTCGTCTTCCTGGTGCTCTTCATCATCGGGCTGGTCGCGCACCTCATGCGGCGGTCGCCCAAAGCCTAGCCGAGAGCCTAGGCGACAGGGGTCGCCGGCGACCGGCCGGTGCCCCGGGGAGAACAGCTCCAGGCGCCCGCTGCTTCGGTGGCGGGCGCCTCTGCGTTGGGCGCACCGCGTGCGCTCCGAAGAGCGGAGAGGCGAATATTTTCTCTCTTTCGCTTGGCGCAGGAACCAATGCCCGTCAGCGGGCATTTCCCTCTCAAGCGCCTGGATTGGCTGCATAAGACAGTGGCCTGGCGCATTCACAGATTCCTTTGACAGAACCGGAGAAGCCGACAATGCGGAACATTCTGATGAACAGCGCGGCTGCGGCTGCCCTCGGGCTTTCGCTTGCCATGACCCCGGCGACGCTTTTCGCCGCCGACACCACCAACCAGGCCGAGATCACCGCGGCCAACTCGATCGATGCCGAGGCCTTGATCGGCACGACCGTCACGACGGCCGACGGCGAGGACATCGGCGAGGTCGAGACCCTGATGGTCGGCAGCGACGGTTCCATCCGGAACGTCGTGCTGGGCCTTGGTGGCTTTCTCGGAATGGGTGAAAAGGACGTCGTTCTCCCCTGGGATCGCTTCACCGTCAGCGAGGGCGGCGATGAGGTCGCGGTGAACGCCACGGCGGCCGAACTGGAGGCTCTGCCCGAGTTCGAGTGGCCGGACGACTACGAGTCCGGAACCCTGCTGCGCAGTGACTACGAGAACGATGCCGATCCGAGCCTCGGCACGCAGCTTGCCGAGGACGCCGAAGCCACCGGCGACGCCATCGCCGACACCGCCGAGAGCGCCGCTGACGGCGTCGCCGCGGCGGCGGGTGCGGCGGCCGAGGGCGCCGAACAGGCCGTGACCTCGATCGGCGGCGATGACGGCGAGGCGACCATGCCGGTCCAGCAGATCGCCGCCAGCGAGCTGATCGGCACCGACATCCAGACGCCGGACGGCGACGATGTCGGCGAGGTCAACGACATCGTGCTGTCGAGCAGCGGTCAGATCGAGGGCGTCCTGGTCGACGTCGGCGGGTTCCTCGGCATCGACGAGAAGCAGGTGATGCTCTCGTGGAACGACCTGGAGCTGATGCAGGACGACGACGAGGACCTCTACATCAGCGTGAGCCTCAATCAGGACGCGCTGGAAGCGCTGCCTGAGTACCAGGCCAAGCTGACCTACTGACATCCCGCATCCAAGGAGTACGAGCCATGAATTGGGACACCATTGAAGGCAACTGGAAGCAGTTCCGCGGCAAGGTGAAGGAGCAGTGGGGCAAGCTCACCGACGACGACCTCGACCAGGTCGCGGGCAAGCGCGACCAGCTCGTCGGCCGCGTGCAGGAGCGCTACGGCAAGGCTCGCGACGAGGCCGAGCGCGAAGTGAAGCGGTGGGAGGACGCGGCCTGAGGGCCGCGTCGCCTCCCCGATGAGTTCCACCCTGATTGCCGCGAAAGGAACACTGGCAATGGCACAGACTGCTCATGAGGCCGACGTCGCGCATAGCGAGACGCCGTACCTGATTTCGTCCGACAAGGTCGAAGGCACCTCCGTCTACAACCAGGAGGGCGAGAAGCTCGGCAGCGTCGACAGCGTGATGCTCGACAAGCGCAGCGGCAAGGTGGCGTACGCCGTCATGTCGTTCGGCGGCTTCCTCGGCATCGGCGATCGCTATCACCCGCTGCCCTGGAACGTGCTGCACTACGATACCGAGAAGGATGGCTACGTGGTCAACCTGTCGAAGGACACCCTGACCGAGGCGCCCAGTTTCGAGCGTCACGAGATGGCCCTGAGCCGGCGGGAGGAGCACGACCGCCTCCACTCCTACTACGGTGTCATGCCCTACTGGGTCTGACGCTTCCGTAGCGCTGTGGTAACGGGCGAGGCCGCTCTCCGATGGAGGGCGGCCTCGTCGCGTCTGCCGGCTAGTCGGGCGCCCCGAGGCTTCGGCTGAGGAAGGCGGCGAAGGCGCGATTGGACTGCGCCCGCACGCCATCGTCACGGCCGATGAGGTAGCCCTCGGTGGAGGTGCAGAGCGCCAGCGAGAGCTGCCGGCGCCCCGCATCGCTCAGCGGCAGGCCGTTGACCGTGTCCCAGGCAACCCCGTCGGGGTGCAGCAGATACCGGCAGTCCGCCAGATTGCGGGGCGCGCGCCAGGGTGTCGTCCGGCCGCCGTCCCACTGGTGCAGGGCGCCGGGATAGACGATCCGGGTGACGGCCGCGCCGCCGCCTTCGAGATCCTCCATCACCTCGGCGCAGCGCGCGCTGTCCACCAGCTCGTCGCCGCCGCCCCAGAGCAGCAGCACCGGCGCGCCGGTGGCCGTGGGGTCCTGCAGGCGCACGATGCAGGGGCCGTAGAAGCCGACGTGGGCGGCAAAGCGCGGACCCTGCGGCAGGAAGCCGTCGCTCACCTGGCGATAGGCCGCGAGCACGCTCGCCATGGCGCCGTAGGAGAAGCCGACCAGCGCGACGCGCTCGCCATCGACCTCCGGCAAGGAGTCGAGGTATGCGAGGCCGGCGAAGGCGTCGGCCAGGATCGTCACCTCGGTGATGCGCATGATCCGTTCCACGAAGCCCTGGGCCGCCTGCCGTCTCGCGCCGAAACTGTCGACGACGAGCGCGGCCACGCCCTGCTGGGCGAGCTGCGCCCCGTAGGTCATCTCGCGATCGTGCAGCACGCCGCCGGCGCCGTGCAGCAGGATGACCGCCGGAACCGGGTCGGCGGGCGTCGCCTCCGGCGGCAGGAATAGCGTCGCCTTCGCCGGAAGCTCGGCTGCCTCGCCGATATCGGTCATGGCGAAGGGACTCGAGGTGGGGAAGGAGACCCGCTCGCCGGGCAGCGACGGCTCTGGCCAAGGGTCCTGGAAGGCGGGGCCGGCTGCTGCGGCGGTGCCGAGAAGGGCGGGCAGGAAGGCGAGGGCGAGCAGGGTTCGGCGCATTCGGTCCGCCTCTATGGGTGCGTGCCGCCCTGAGGTGGGCACGCAAAATGGCGAGGGCAAGGCAAGACCGTGCGGCGCCTTTTGCCGAGCCATGGCCGAAAGCGTGGCCCGCACGGTTGGACTCGTCGACGAAGGTGAATAGTCTCCTCGCGTTAGCGCGGCCGACCTGGATGAGGAGAAAGTGCAATGCGGTGGTTCCTGGCGATTCTCGCGATCTCTGCCGGCCTCCTGATGAGCGGGCCAACCCAGGCGCAGACCTCGAACGCCGGCAAGACCATCATCGTGCTCGATGCCTCCGGCTCGATGTGGGGCCAGGTCGACGGCGAGCCGAAGATCTCCATCGCCCGCCAAGCGCTGACCGACCTGCTGGCGACGCTGCCACCGGAGCAGGAATTGGGACTGGTCGCCTATGGCCATCGCCGCAAGGGCGACTGCAGCGACATCCAGACGCTGGTCGAGCCGGGGGCCGGCACGCGCGATGCGATCCGCGATGCCGTCAAGGACATCAACCCCAAGGGCAAGACGCCGCTGTCCGCCGCGGTGATCGCCGCGGCCGAGGTGCTGAAGTACGAGGAGGAGCGGGCGACCGTCATCCTGCTGTCCGACGGCATCGAGACCTGCGACCTGGACCCCTGTGCCGTCGGCAGCGACCTTGAGGCCAAGGGGGTCGACTTCACCGCCCACGTCATCGGCTTCGATGTCGCGGCCGACGCCGACCGCGAGCAGCTGCGCTGCCTGGCCGAGAACACTGGCGGCCAGTTCCTCAGCGCCGACAACGCCGACGAGCTGGTCGATGCGCTGGAGACTGTCAGCCAGACGCCGCCGCCGCCGGTGCTTCCGGAGGTCATCTTCCAGGCCAGCGAGGGCGAGGGTGGCCCGATCATCACCGAGGACCTGATCTGGAACCTCACCGACCCCGAAAGCGGCGACAGCCTGATTACCAATCAGCCGGCCGATTCGCTGGTCCTGGAGCTGGAGCCGGGCCGCTATGAGGTCGACGTCCTGCGGACCAGCGACGAGGCCTATGCCACCGAGGAGGTGCAGATCGCCGGCAGCAGCCCGATCGTCGTCACCCTGGTGCTGGTAACGCCGCTCCCCAAGGCCAGCCTGGACGCACCGCCGAGCGCGCCGGCCGGTTCGACCGTTGCGGTCGGCTGGAGCGGCCCGGGCGGCGACCGCGACTACATCAGCGTCGCCAAGCCCGGCAGCGAGTCCACGGCCCACGTCAACTACGCCTACACGCGTGACGGCAATCCGCTCGAGCTGGTGATGCCGGCCGACCCAGGGAGCTATGAGCTCCGCTACTACGACCAGCATTTCAAGCAGGTGCTGGCCACGCTGCCAATCGAGGCCACCGAGGTCGGGGCCAGCCTGGAAGCGCCGGACAGCGCGCCGGCAGGAGCGACCATCAAGGTGTCCTGGGACGGCCCCGACTACCAGAACGACTACATCAGCATCGCCAAGGTTGGCGACGACGACAGTGTCTACATCAACTACAGCTACACCCGCGCGGGATCGCCGCTCGACCTCGAGCTGCCGGCGTCTCCCGGCGCCTACGAGCTCCGCTACGTCCAGAACCAGGACCGGACGGTGCTGGCCCGCCGTCCCATCGAGGTCACGCAGATCGCCGCCACCATCGCGGCACCGCCGAGCGCCAAGGCGGGGGAGGAGCTCGATGTCGGCTGGACCGGTCCGGACTACCGCAACGACTACATCAGCATCGCCAAGCTCGGCGACGACGATGGCAAGTACGTCAACTACAGCTATACCCGCGAGGGCTCGCCGCTGAAGCTGCTGATGCCGGTGGAGCCGGGCGACTACGAGATACGCTACGTGCTGAACCAGGACCGCACGGTCCTGGCACGCCACCAGATCTCGGTCGGTGCCGTCGGCGCGACGCTGGAGGCTCCGCCGACCGCCGCGGCCGGCGAGGAGCTGTCGGTGGGCTGGAGCGGTCCCGACTATCGCAACGACTACATCAGCGTCGCCAAGCTCGGCGACGACGACAGCAAGTACATCAACTACAGCTACACCCGCGAGGGCTCGCCGCTGAAGCTGCTGATGCCGGTGGAGCCTGGCGACTACGAGATCCGCTATGTGGTGAACCAGGACCGCACGGTGCTGGCCCGGCAGCAGATCACCGTCACCGCCGTCGGCGCGACGCTGGAGGCGCCACCCACCGCCAAGGCCGGAGAGACCATCAAGGTCGCCTGGAGCGGGCCGGACTACCAGCGCGACTTCATCGCGGTCTCCGAAGTCGGAGCCAAGGACAGCAGCTACGTCAACTATGCCTACGCGCGCGAGGGTTCGCCGCTCGACCTGCTGATGCCGGCGGAACCGGGGGACTACGAGATCCGCTACGTCGTGAACCAGGACAAGACCGTGCTGGCCCGCCAGCCGATCAAGGTGGAGGCGGTCGGCGCCACCCTCGAGGTGCCGCCGAACGCTCCGGCCGGCGCGACCATCGAGGTCACCTGGAGCGGGCCTGACTACAAGAGCGACTTCATCTCCATTGCCGAGGTGGGGGCCAAGGACAGCGCCTACGTCAACTACAGCTACACCCGGCAGGGCAAGACGCTCGACCTGCTGATGCCGGCGCTCCCGGGAACCTACGAGGTGCGCTACATCCTGAGCCAGGGCAAGACGGCCTTGGCGCGCCAGACGATCGAGGTGACGGAGGTCACCGCCACCATCGAGGCACCGCCCAGCGTGACGCCTGGCCGGCTGCTGTCGCTCGCCTGGACCGGGCCGGACTACAAGAGCGATTTCGTCTGCATCTCCAAGCCCGGCTCGAAGGACGGGGCCTATCTGGCCTACGTCTACACCCGCAACGGTTCGCCGGCCGAACTGAGGATGCCGGACCAGCCGGGCGAGTACGAACTGCGCTACGTGATGAACCAGGACAAGCGGGTCTTGATCCGGGTGCCGATCATCGTCGAGTAGAGGCCGCCAGGCCGCGGCGGGCGACGGCTCCGCCGCGGCTTGACCTGCGTCCTCCTTCTGTCTAACGCTTGTTAGATGAAACGGCCATCCCGCCAGGGCTCAAGCCGGAGCGAGCCGGCGCGCGAGGAGACCCGCCGCCGGATTCTCGACGTGGCGGCGCGGCTGTTCCGGCAGCACGGCTACGCCGGTGTGTCGCTGCGCGCCATCGCGGCGGCGGCCGGCATGCAGGCCGGCAGCCTCTACTATCACTTCGCCAACAAGGAGGACCTGGTGGTGGCGATCCTGGACGAGGGGATCCGCAGCGTCCACCAGGAGGTCGCCGCGGCGGTGACGGCGAGCGAGACGGCCGGGACCGCCGGCAACGGCCGCCTGCTGCTGCAAGGGGCGATCCGCGCCCATCTCACCAGCCTGCTGCGGCGCAGCGACTATACCTCGGCCAATGTCCGCATCTTCGGCCAGCTCCCGGCCGCGGTCCGCAAACGCAGCCTGCCGGTGCGTCAGGCCTACGACGATTTCTGGGACCAGCTTCTGGGCCGTCTCCGTTCGGACGGTGCGATCGACCGGCGGGTCGAGCCGCGCGAGGCGCGCCTGCTGTTGATCGGCGCTCTCAACGCGACGCTGGATTGGTTCGATGTGCGGCGCGGCGGCCTCGAGGCGCTGTCCGAACGCTACGCCGCGCTCCTGTGGAACGGGTTGGGACCGCGCGAGGAGGCCTTGTCATGACCGTCCTGGCGAGCAGGCTGGACAGCTCCGCCGCCGGCTTCGCGGAGAACCGCACCGCCTTCGAGGCGAAGCTGGCGACCTTGCGCGCGCGGCTCGCCACGGTGGCGCAGGGCGGCGGCGAGGCGCAGATGGCGCGCCACCGCAAGCGCGGCAAGCTGCCGGTGCGCCGGCGGATCGACCTGCTGCTCGATCCCGGCAGTCCCTTCCTCGAGCTGTCGCCCCTGGCCGCCTTCGGCCAGTACGACGGCCAGGTGCCGGGCGCCGGCATCGTCACCGGCATCGGGTTGGTGGCGGCGACGCCCTGCATGATCATCGCCAACGATGCCACGGTGAAGGGCGGCTCCTTCTACCGCGAGACCGTCAAGAAGCACGTTCGTGCGCAGGAGGTGGCGGAGGCCAACCGGCTGCCCTGCCTCTATCTGGTCGATTGCGGCGGCGCCAACCTGCCGCAGCAGGACCAGGTCTTCCCCGACAAGGACCACTTCGGCAACTCCTTCCTGCGACAGTGCCGCATGTCGGCCTCCGGCCTGGCGCAGCTTGCCGCCGTCTTCGGCGGCTGCACCGCCGGCGGCGCCTATATCCCGGCGCTCTGCGACGAGATGGTGATGGTGCGCGGCCAGGCCCGCATCCACCTCGGCGGCCCCTCGATCGTGAAGGTGGCGATCAACGAGGAGATCGATGGCGAGAGCCTCGGCGGCGCGGAGATGCACAGCAGGGTCTCGGGCGTTTCCGACCATCTGGCCGAGGACGAGCCCGAGGCCCTGGCACGCCTGCGCGAGATCGTCGCCTCGCTGGCGGTCGAACGCTCCCTGGCGCCGCCGCGCGCCGCGCTGCCGCCACGCCTGCCGGCCGCCGAGCTGGCCGGCGTCGTGCCGGCCGACCGGCGCCAGCCCTACGATGTGCGGGAGGTGCTGGCGCGCCTGCTCGACGACAGCGACTTCATCGAGTTCAAGTCCGGCTGGGGCGAGAGCCTGGTCGCCGGCACGGCCCGGATCCACGGCTTCCCGGTGGCCATCCTCGGCAACAACGGACCGCTCTATTCCGAGAGCGCGCTGAAGGCGGCACACTTCATCGAGCTGGCCGACCAGCGCGGCATCCCGCTGCTCTTTCTGCAGAACATCTCCGGCTTCATGGTCGGCGGCGAGGCCGAGCGCGGCGGCATCGCCAAGCACTCCGCCAAGATGGTCTATGCCATGGCGACGGCGAAGGTGCCGCGTCTCACCGTCATCCTCGGCGGCTCCTACGGCGCCGGCAACTACGGCATGTGCGGGCGCGGCTTCTGGCCGGAGTTCCTCTTCGCCTGGCCGACCGCCGAGTGCGCCACCATGAGCGCCGACATCGCCGCCAACGTGATGCTCGAGCTCCGCCGCGCTTCGCTGCGCCAGGGCGAAGCCAGCGCCGCCGAGCTGGCCGAGATCGAGGCTGGCGTCCGGGCGCAGTACGCCGAGCAATCGGACCCCTACTATGCCACCTCGCGCCTGTGGGACGACGGCATCATCGCACCGGCCGAGACCCGCGACGTGCTGGGCCTCTGCCTGGCGCTGATCGCCAGCCGCGGCGCGCTGCCGCCGCGCGAGGCCAAAGTCTTCCGCATGTGAGAGAGGCACCATGAGCGAGAGCTTCGAGACCATCACCCTGACGACCGACGCGCGCGGCGTCGCCCGCCTGACGCTGAACCGGCCGGAGGTGCACAATGCCTTCGGCGAACAGATGATCGCCGACCTCCATCGGGCCGCCGGTCTGCTGGCGGCCGACGGCGCGCTGCGCGCCGTGGTCCTGACCGGGGCGGGGGAGAGTTTCTCCGCCGGCGGCGACATTCGCTGGTTCAAGCGGCAGGTCGAGGCGACGCGCGACGAACGCATGGCCGGCAGCGCCGCGCTGGCCGCGATGCTGCGCGCGCTGGACGAGATGCCCTTGCCGCTGATCGGCCGGATCAACGGCCAGGCCTACGGCGGCGGCAACGGCCTGATCGCCGTCTGCGACGTCGCCATCGGCGCGCAGAGTGCCAGGTTCGGACTGACCGAGGTGCGCCTGGGCCTGCTGCCGGCCAATGTCTCGACCTTCGTGGTGCGCCGCATGGGGGCCCGCAACGCGCGGCGCGTGATGCTCTCCGGCCGCATTTTCTCTGCCGCCGAGGCGCTGTCGCTGGGGCTGCTCGATTCCGTGGTGGCGCCGGAGGCGCTGGACGAGGCGGTCGAGGCGGAGATCGCCCAGCTGCTGCAGGCGGCGCCCGGCGCGGTCGGCGCGACCAAGGCGCTGATCCGCTACGTGGATGGCCATGCGATCGACGACTGCGTCGCCTACAGCGCCGCCAGCCTCGCCGACGCCTGGGAGACGCCGGAAGGGCAGGAGGGCATCGCCGCCTTCCTGGAGAAGCGCAAGCCGGCCTGGAGGCGCGGGTGACCCTGCCGCCGACGGCGGCGCTGCCGCGCAGCCTGCTGATCGCCAATCGCGGCGAGATCGCGCTGCGCATTGCGCGGACCTGTCGCTCGCTCGGCATCCGTTCGGTCGCGGTGCACTCCGCGCTCGACCGGGATGCGCCGCATGTCGCGGCCTGCGACGCCGCGGTGGCGCTGCGCGGGACCGATCCTGCCGCCGGCTATCTCGACGGCGGGCAGCTCGTGGCGGTCGCCAAGGCCGCGGGCGCCGAGGCGCTCCATCCCGGCTATGGCTTCCTGGCGGAGAACGCCGCCTTCGCCGAGGCCTGCGCCGCCGCCGGTCTGCTCTTCGTCGGACCGTCGCCGGCGGCGATCCGCAGGATGGGCGACAAGATCGCCGCCAAGCAGCTTGCCGCAGCGGCCGGCGTGCCGGTGCTTCCCGGGGTCGCGGAGACGCAGAGCGCCGCCGCTGCGGCGCGCGATGCCGGTCTCCTGGCCGCGGCCCGGGACCTGGCCTTTCCGCTGCTGGTGAAGGCCAGCGCCGGCGGCGGCGGCAAGGGGATGCGGCTGGCGCAGACGGCCGGCGACCTGCCGGAGGCTCTCGCGCTTGCCCGGCAGGAGGCGGCAGCGGCCTTCGGCGACGACCGCCTGCTGCTGGAGCACTTCGTCGCGCGGGCCCGCCATATCGAGGTCCAGGTCTTCGGCGACCGCCACGGCAATCTCGTGCATCTCTTCGAGCGCGACTGCTCGATCCAGCGGCGCCACCAGAAGCTGGTCGAGGAGGCGCCGGCCCCGGCGCTGCGCGAGGACACCCGCGCCGCCCTGCATGCGGCGGCGCTGACCCTGGCGCGCAGCGTCGGCTACGACAACGCCGGCACCGTCGAGTTCGTGCTCGACGCCGACAGCGAGGCCTTCTTCTTCCTGGAGATGAACACCCGACTGCAGGTCGAGCATCCGGTCACCGAGGCGGTCACCGGCCTCGATCTGGTGGAGTGGCAGCTGCGCGCCGCCGCCGGCCAGCCGCTGCCGCTGCGCCAGGAGGCGATCACGCTGCGGGGGGCTGCCGTCGAGGTCAGGCTGGTGGCGGAGGACCCGGCCGCCGAATTCAGGCCGCAGGGCGGCCGCCTGGCGCTGCTGGAGGTGGTCGAGGGACCCGGGTTGCGCTTCGACGCCGGTGTCCGGTCCGGTCAAGAGATCGTGCCGGCCTACGATTCGCTGCTCGGCAAGCTGATCGCCTGGGGGCCGGACCGCCCCGCCGCGGTGGCCCGCCTGGGCGCCGCCCTGCGGCAGAGCAGCCTGCTCGGCCTTGCCAGCAGCCTGCCGCTGCTGGCCGCCATAGCCGACGAGCCGGGCTTCGGCCGCGGCGGCGTCACCACCGGCTATCTCGCGGCGGCTTTCCCCGGCGGCTGGCGGCCGGTGGCCGAGCCGCTCGACTGCCTTGCCGCAGCCCTGGCGCTGGCCGGGACTTCCCGGCCGGACGGCGGGCCGCGGCAGAGTGGGCCCTGGTCGTCGCTCGGTGCCTGGCGCCTGGGTGGCGGCGGCGAGGGCCGCTCCGCCTGCGTCCTGATCGACGAGGAGGGCGCGCGTTCGGCCTGGTGGCTGGGCGGCGGGCTCGGCCATCCCTGGCTGCAGGCCTTCGAGGGCGGCGCCCGGCTGGCCGCCACGGCGGAAGGACAGGATGGGCAGCTGGTGCTCGCAGCGGAGGGGCGCCCGCGGCGCTATCGCGTCTTGGTCGAGCAGCGCCCGGACGGCCGGCGGGTCTTCGTCTCGACCGGCGGCCGCGGCCGGCACTTCCTGGCGCCGGACGGCGCCGACGCCTGGCGCCAAGCCGGTGTCGCGGCCGCCGGCGAGGGGCTGCTGCGGGCCCCCTGCCCGGGGCTGGTCGCCTCGGTCGCCGTCGCTCTGGGCGAGCGCGTCGAGGCCGGCCAGCCGCTGGTGGTGCTGGAGTCCATGAAGCTGTTCCAGACCCTGACGGCGCCCCGTGGCGGGCGGGTGGCGGCCCTGCCGGTCAAGGCGGGCCAAGCCGTGGCGCAGGGTGCGCCGCTGGCCGAGATCGCGATGGAAGACGAGGCAGGGAGGGAGACGCCATGAGCGGGCGGTCGATCTACGACAACGAGACCTTGGAGGCGCTGCGCGACCAGGTGCGGCGCTTCGTCGAGGAAGAGGTGCTGCCGCACGGCGCCGCCTGGGAAGAGGCCGGCGCGGTGCCGCGCGAGGTCCTGGCGCGGATGGGCGAGCTCGGCTTCTTCGGCATCCGCTATCCCGAGCGCTTCGGCGGCGCCGGGCTGGGCACGACCGCCACGGTGGCCTTCGTCGAGGAGCTGTCGCGCTCGACCTTCGCCGGATTCAACATCACCGTGCTGGTCCACACCGACATGGCCTCGCCGCATCTCGCGCGTTGCGGCAGCGAGGAGCAGCTCGGGCGCTACATGGCCGACGTGGTCGCCGGCCGCAAGATCACCGCCGTGGCGGTCACGGAGCCGGGCGGCGGCTCAGACGTGCAGGCACTGCGCACCCGGGCCGAGCGGCGCGGCAACGGCTGGGTCCTGAACGGTAGCAAGCTCTTCATCACCAACGGCGTGCTGGGCGATCTCTACTTCGTCGCGGCGCGCAGCGACCCGGCCGCCAAGTCCTCGCGCGCCATCTCGATGTTCGTGGTGGAGAAGGGGACCCCGGGCTTCCGCGTCGGCCGCCAGCTCGACAAGATGGGCTGGCGCAGCTCCGACACCGCCGAGCTGGTCTTCGAGGACTGCGAGCTGCCGGGCGACGCTCTCCTGGGCGAGGAGAACCGCGGCTTCTACGCCATCATGCAGAACTTCCAGAACGAGCGGATCGTGCTCGGCGCCATGGCGGTCGGCGAGAGCCAGAAGGCGATCGACCTGACGCTGGACTATGTCAAGCAGCGCCAGGCCTTCGGCGGCCCGCTGTGGGACAAGCAGGCGATTCGCCAGCGGCTGGCGGCGCTGCAGGCGGAGGTCGAGGCCGCGCGCCAGCTGGTCTGGCACGCCGCCTGGCTGGACGAGCAGGGACGCGACGCGACCCGCGAGGTTTCGATGGTGAAGGCGCTCTGCGGCGAGCTGGTGAACCGCGTCACCTATGCCTGCCTGCAGTTCCACGGCGGCTTCGGCTACATGCGGGAGTTTCCCATCGAGCGGATGGTTCGCGACGCCCGCATCCAGTCGATCGGCGGCGGCGCCACCGAGGTGATGCTGGAGGAGGTGGCGAAGCGGATGTGACCCCGCCGGACCGGGCCGGTGCCGGACTCTCGCGCGGCGTCGCTGGTCGGCGAACCTGCGCTCGCGGCGCCTCTCGAGCGCGCTCTGCGGCGCGCTCATTATCCTCTGCATCGCGATCTAGCCTTGAACTATGCTGTAGGACCCCTGAGGTTAGGGTGATGGCCCTTGCCGCTTGCGGGGCGCTGCCTGCTGAGGCCGAACTTCCAGCAGCCGACCGCGGCGGTCAAAGAGGAGGTATTGGCGGTGCGATCACTCCCTGGAATCCTCGCGACGATCGTGCTGGTTGGCTTGGCGAGCCCGGTAGCCGCGAGCTGTGGCGACAGTCCCTCGGCCGGCGTCGACTGGACTAACTGCTTGAAACTGAACAAGCGTCTGTCGGGCAGCGAACTGCATGGCGCGATACTCGTCGGTGCGAACTTCACCTACAGCGACCTTTCCGAATCCGACCTGACAGAAGCGGATCTCTCCGGGGCGACGCTGTCGCGCTCGGTGCTGCGCGAGGCAGTCTTGGTGCGCGCCAACCTGACCAAGGCGATCTTGAATCGGGCCGATCTGGAAGAGGCCGACCTCACCCAGGCGATTCTCGAGAAGGCCGAGCTGCCGCGCGCCAATCTTACCGGCGCCGGCCTCAAGGAGGCCAACCTGTCCAAGGCCGAGATGGGACGAGCGATCCTGAAGGCGGCGGACCTCTCCGGGGCGCTGCTGCAGAGCACCTATCTTGCGCGCGCCGATCTGCGCGGCGCCGCGTTCGGCGGCGCGGACGTTGAGGATGCCGAGTTCTACCTGGCGGACCTGCGTGGCGCTGACCTCTCGCAAGCCATCGGCCTGGTGCCCGAGCAGCTGAACAAGACCTGCGGCGACGAGACAACCCGCCTGCCGGAGGGGATTGCCGCGCCGCCCAACTGGCCCTGTGCCAGTCGCGAGGATTCGGATCTCGACGACTAGTCGGTTTGGCCGGCGCGCGCGAGAGTCCCTCTTGGGACCGCGCGGCTACGGCCGGGAAGTGTTGCACAATCCATGAGGGGAGCTAGGAGATGACGACGACCTCTGGCGTTCGGACCACCGAGGGACGCGGGCGCCTGTACGACAGCGTGCTCGACACGGTGGGCGATACGCCCTGCATCCGGATAAACAAGCTGGCGCCGGAGAATGTGCGGATCTACGTGAAGGCCGAGGCCTTCAATCCCGGCGGCTCGGTGAAGGACCGCCTGGCCCTCAACATCATCGAGGCGGCGGAGCGCAACGGCACGCTGAAGCCCGGCCAGACGGTGGTCGAGGCGACCAGCGGCAACACCGGTATCGGCCTGGCGATGGTCTGCGCGCGGAAGGGCTACCCGCTGGTGGTCACGATGGCCGACAGCTTCTCGGTCGAGCGCCGCAAGCTGATGCGCATGCTGGGTGCCAAGGTGGTGCTGACCCCGCGCGCCCAGAAGGGCCTGGGGATGTACCAGAAGGCGGTCGAGCTGGCCGAGGCCAATGGCTGGTTCCTGGCCCGGCAGTTCGAGACCGAAGCCAATGCCGAGATCCACGAGGCCACGACGGCGCGCGAGATTCTCGGCGACTTCGCCGGCGAACGGCTGGACTACTTCGTGACCGGCTATGGCACCGGCGGCACCGCGACCGGCGTGGCGCGGGTGCTGCGGCGCGAGCGGCCGGAGACCAAGATCGTGCTGACGGAGCCGGCCAACGCGCAGCTGATCGGCAGCGGCCATGCGCAGGAACGCGGCCCGCAGGGGGCGCCTGCGGTCAGCCATCCGGCCTTCGAGCCGCATCCGATCCAGGGTTGGACCCCGGATTTCATCCCCCTGGTCCTGCAGGAGGTGCTCGATCAGAAGAGCTACGACCAGCTGGTGCCGATCCCCGGCCCCGAAGGGATCAAATGCGCCAAGGCGCTGGCGCAGCAGGAAGGGATCTTCACCGGCATCTCCGGCGGCTCGACCTTCGCCGTTGCGCTGAAGGTCGCCGAGACGGCGGCCCCGGGCTCGGTCATTCTGTGCATGCTGCCCGATACCGGCGAGCGCTATCTCTCGACGCCGCTCTTCGAGGGCATCGTCGAGGAGATGGACGAGGAGGAGCTCAAGATCTCCCGCTCGACCCCGGGCTACCAGATGCCGTGAGCCGTTGGGGCTACGGCGTCAGGGGGCGTCGTCGGGGATGCCGAGCGCGCAGAGCTGCTGGGCGATGCGCTCGAGGGCGTTCGCCGAGAAGACCATGGCATCCTTGAACTTGCGCACCGTGATGTCCGGATAGGCCGCGAGGAGCGCCGCGATGGAGGCGCGAGCCTCCTCGTGGCGGCCGGCACCCTGCAGCGCCGGTGCCAGGTTGCGGTGGATCCAGAGGGCGTTCGGACGCTCCTGCAGGGCGCGGACGAAGAGGTCGGCGGCGCCCTGGTCGTCACCCGCCACCTGCCGGGCACTGGCCAGGCCGACGAAGTTGTTGAAGTTCATCGGGTCCAGCGGGCTCAGCCGCAGGGCCCTCTCGAAGTGGACCGCTGCAGCCTCCGGACGGTCGGCGTAGACCTCCAGCCAGCCGAGGCGGCTGAGTGCCCAGGCCGCATTGGGGTCGAGCGCGATGGCGCGTTCCAGCAGGACCCGCGCCACGCCGAACTGCCGCGCGAAGGTATGGACGGCACCGAGCACTGCGAGGATCAGGGGGTCGTCGGTGGCGTTGCTGGCCGCCCGGTCGGCGAGCGCCAGCGCCTCGTTCTTCGCTGCGGCGACGTCCTCTACCCAGTTGTAGACCGAGCGCTGCGCCCAGCACCAGGCCGCCAGGGCCAGGGCCAGCGAGTAGTCCGGGTCGATCGCCAGCGCCTGGTCCAGCAGATTGAGCCCGCGGGCCGCTTCGGTCTTTTCCAGGAGCCAGACGTGGCGCATCGCGCGCATGGTGAAGTCATAGGCGCCGAGGTCCTGCGGCCGCTTCCGCCGCGCGCGCTCGATCTCCGCCTGCCGGATCGAGGGCTGCAGCGCACCGGCGACCTGCTCGGTGATCCGGTCCTGCAGATCGAAGATGTCGTCCAGCGAGCCGTCGTACTTCTCTGCCCAGAGGTGGGCGCCGCCGGCCGTCTCGATCAGCTGCACCGTGATGCGCACCCGGTTGCCGCCGCGCTGGACGCTGCCTTCCAGCACGTAGGCGACGCCCAGTTCGCGGCCGATGTCGCGCACGTTCATCGGTCGCCCCTTGAAGGCGAAGGCCGAGTTCCGGGCGATGACGAAGAAGGCCCGGATGCGCGACAGCGCCGCCGTGATCGACTCGACCACGCCGTCGGCGAAGTGCTCCTGCTCGGGATCGCCCGACATGTTGTCGAACGGCAGCACGGCGATCGAGGGCTTGTCGGGAAGCGCCAGCGGCGCATCCGTCGGGGTGCCCGCGGCAGCGGGGCTGCCGGTCGCCTGCGACCAGTCCTCGGCTGCCCAGGAGACGCCGAAGGCCTGCACCGGCCGCGCAATGTTCTTGAGGGTCAGGCTGCCGAGGTCCTCGAAGCGCGCCTTGAGCCGGCCGGCGACTGCGTTGTGCACATCGCCCGAGATCATGATGCCGCCCGCGGGCGCCTCGGCCTCAAGCCGGGCGGCGACGTTCACGCCGTCGCCATAGAGATCGTCGCCCTCGACGATCAGGTCGCCGAGATGCAGGCCGATGCGGAAGACGATGGCGCACTCTTCGGGCTGGCCCTCGTTGGCCACCGCCATCGCCTGCTGGAAGGCGATCGCCGCCGACAGGGCATCGACGGCGCTGAGGAACTCGACCAGGGCGCCGTCGCCGGTCAGCTTGACCACGCGCCCGCCATGGCGCGCCAGGATCGGCGCGAAGCGCTGCTGGCGGTGCTCGCGCAGCCGCGCCACCGTGCCGCTCTCGTCGCGGCCCACCAGCCGGGAATAGCCAACGGCGTCGGCGGCCAGGATCGCCGCTAGTCGTCGTTGCTCTCGCGCCAAGGGGTGCCTCCAGGAGCTTCGGGAAGAATCAAAGCTAGGGCCCGGCACGCCCGCCGACAACGCCTCATTCCGGCCTTGGCGCCACGTCGAGCCGCAGGATGCCCGTCGCCTCCGGCGTCAATGCCGGATAGCGCTGCATCACCAACGGGTCGTGTCCGGGAATGATATGGGCGGGACTGTCGGCCAGCGCGTGCAGCCGGCGGTGACCCTCAAGCATGCGCTCGACGTCATGCACGATGGGAAAGGGCAGGGCACGCTCCATGTTGCCGTAGAGGTGCGCGGCGTCGGAGGCCAGCACCACCCAGCCGCGGCGCGTCCAGACGCGGACCACCTGCAGCCCGGCGGTGTGGCCGCCGATGTGGTGGAGCCAAAGGCCGTCGGCGAGCCGGCTGTCGCCATCGTGGAAGCAGACCCGCCCGGCATAGACGCTGCGGACCAGCGCCACGGTGTCCTCGACATCGTAGGCCGCCCGCAGCACCGGATGGCACATGCAGCGGCCGGTGGCGAAGGCGGCCTCGCGGTCCTGCAGGTGGAATCGCGCGCGGGGAAAGTCCCGCAGCGTTCCGGCGTGGTCGTAGTGCAGGTGCGTGAGCACCACCTCCTCGACCTGCGCCGGGTCGATGCCCAGGCGTCGCAGGAGGTCGGCGGGCTCGGCCAGCAGGGTGCGGCCCCGCGCCGCCGCGGCGGTCGCCCCGAATCCGGTGTCGATCACCACCAGGCGGTCGGACCGCCGTGCCACCCAGACGAAGTAGTCGAGATCGTCGCTGCCCTCGTGCAGGTCGCCGCCGACATAGTTGTCGCTGGCCTTGCGGCCGCCGTGGGTCGCGTAGCGCAGGGCAAGGAGTTCGAAGGGCTCCGGCGTCGAGCCGGGCGTCGGCCCGGGCGGCGGTGCAGCGATCATCGTGCTCTCCTGCTCGTGGCCGGGCGGTGGGGTCTGCGCGCAGAAACAGATTGTCTGATGATCAGTGAAGCTGTCAATCTTCGCTCCATGTGAGAAAGAGGGAGACAGTCCGCCATGACGACACGACCCGAGTTCGATACGCCGCTCTTCGAGAAGGGCCTCAAGGTGCGCCGCGAAGTGCTGGGCGACAGCTATGTGCAGCGCTCGCTCGATCAGGCCGACGACTTCACCGCCGACTTCCAGAAGCTGGTCACGGAGTGGTGCTGGGGCGATGTCTGGAACCGTCCCGGCCTCGACCGCCGGACCCGCTCGATCGTCAACCTGGCGATGCTGACCGCGCTGAACCGGCCGCACGAGATCCGCATGCATGTGCGCGGCGCGCTGAACAACGGCCTGAGCCGCGACGAGATCAAGGAGATCCTGCTGCAGACCGCCGTCTACTGCGGCGTGCCCGCCGCGCTCGATGCCTTCCGCGTCGCCGGCGAGGTGCTGCGCGAGGAGGCCGAGGCGGGCCGGGCGCTGTGACCGGAGGCGAGCAGGCGATGCCGGGGGCACAGCGGCTGGGCTTCGTCGGCATCGGCATGATGGGCTGGCCGATGGCCGCCTGCCTGCGGCGTGCCGGCCACGCGGTCACGGTCTACGACATCGACAGCCGGCGCACCGCCGCCTTCGTCGCTGAGCACGGCGGGCGGGCGGGCGACAGCCTCGCCGCGCTGGGCGCCGAGGCCGACTTTGTCATCACCATGCTGCCGAGCAGCGACATCGTCGGCGCGGCGCTGTTCGGCGAGCAGGGTCTCGCCGCCGGCCTCGCGCCGGGGGCGCTGCTGATCGACATGACCTCGGGCGTGCCGAGCGCGACCCAGGGCTTCGCCGCCCGCTTGGCCGGGCAGCAGGTCGGCATGATCGACGCGCCGGTCTCCGGCGGCGTGCCGCGGGCGCGCAGCGGGGAACTTGCGATCATGGTCGGCGGCGATCCCGCCCTGGTCGAGACGGCGCGGCCGCTGCTCGAGGCCATGGGGCGCATCCTGCCGACCGGCGGCCTCGGCAGCGGTCAGGCGATGAAGGCGTTGAACAACCTGGTGTCGGCCGGCGGCTTCCTGATCGGCGTCGAGGCCCTGCTGATCGGCAAGCGCTTCGGGCTCGATCCAGCGACGATGGTCGAGGTGCTGAACGCCTCGACCGGCATGAACAACTCGACGCAGAAGAAGTTCAAGCAGTACGTCCTGTCCGGCCGCTACGAGTCCGGCTTCGCGCTGGGCCTGATGGTGAAGGACCTGACGATCGCGCTGGAGGTCGGCCGCGACGGCGGCGTCGCCACCCCCTTCGCCGCGCTCTGCCGCGAGATGTGGGCGGCGGGGCAGGGCCTGCTCGGTCCCGCTGCCGACCACACCGCCCTGGCGCAGCTCAGCGAGCGGCTGGCCGGCTTCGGCCTCGGCGAGGACGGGGAGGCAGCCGGATGAGCGGTCGGCCGGTCGCCTGGCCGGACGACGCGGCGCTGAAGGTGACGGCGCCGGCGGCGACCCTGCGCCATTTGGTCGAGGAGCGGCTGCGCGACGCGATTCTCTGGGGCCGCTTCCCGCCCGGTCACCGGCTGATCGAGCGCGAGCTCTGCCAGCTCACGGGCGTCGGCCGCACCTCCATCCGCGAAGCGTTGCGGCAGCTGGAGGCGGAGGGGCTGGTGGAGAGCGTGCCGCACCGCGGTCCGGCGGTGGCGCGCATCGACGCCGAGGAGGCGCGGCAGCTCTATGAGCTGCGCGCCCTGCTGGAGGGGCATGCCGGGCGCCGCTTCGCCGAGCGTGCGCGGCGCGGCGATCTGGCCGGTCTCGACGCGGCGCTGGCCGGCCTGCGGGCCGCGGCGCGCAAGCGCGACGGCCGTGCCCTGCTGGCCGCCAAGGCCGCCGTCTAGGAAGCGCTGCTGCGCGGCGGCGGCAACGGCTTCGTGGAGAAGGCGCTGACGCAGTTGCACAATCGCATCGCCCTGCTGCGGCTCACCACCATGACGCAGCCCGGACGGCTGCGGCGTTCGCTCGCCGAGATCGCGGCGATCCGCGACGCCGTTGCCGCTGGCGATGCGATGGCGGCGGAGCGGGCCTGCGTCGCCCACGTCGAGGCCGCCGCCGCCATTGCCCTGGCGCTGCTGCGGACGGCGGAAGCGCGCTCCGGCTAGCCGGCCGGCTCACCCCGCTGTCGCTGCGGCGACCGCGAAACCGCGATCGCCGCAGCCAGGACGGACGGGAAGCGCGTCGGCGTCAGTCGGCCGTCCAGGGCGTCTTCGGCGCGCTGTAGGGGGCCTGGAGGATGCCGATCTGGTTGCCCATGCGGGTCTGCACCGCCGGCCCGACCATCGCGGCGCCGTTCTGCCCGACGATCGGCGAGAACAGCATCACGTTCAGCGAGCCGCCGTAGAAGAAGTTGCCGAAGGGCGTGACCCCCTTGGTCACCGTCGCGCCCTCGACCACGCCGGGGTCGAACACCAGCGAGCCGACGGTGTCGAGCCCGACGGGAATCGAGGCGACGTAGCCGGTCAGCATCTCCGGCGACCTGCCGGGGAGGTTGGCATAGCTGACCTTGATGATGATCACCCCGCGGGTGAAGCCCTCGTACTGGCTGTAGTCGGTCCCGGCACGGCCGACGTTGCCGCCGGGCGGCACCCAGTTGGGCCAGTCGTTGTAGCCGAAGGTGCCGTGCGCGTACTCGGTTCCGGCCTCGACGATCTCGGCGTACTCGATCACGCCGTCCACCGGGCTGTGGAAGTGATGGTAGGTGTTCGGCATCAGCACGCAGGCCAGCCCTGTGGCGCCGGCGAACTGCGCCTTCAAGGTGTCGGGGGCGTGCGCCAGCAGCTCGTCCACCGAGATCGGGATGCCCTTGACGTCGAGGATGGTGTCGCCCTCGAGCGGGTTGTCGATCAGGTTGCGGGTCACCGCTCCGGAGTCCTCGACCACCATCTGCACCAGCGAATTCATGATGCAGTCGGTCGGCGACACGACGACGTAGTCGCGCTCCGCCATGGTGACGGGGCGGGAGGGATAGGTGCCGCTGGCCTCGTCGAACTTCAGGTTGCGCGCGAAGAAGGCGTTCCAGCTGTCGTAGTCGCTGGCGTTCTGCTTCTCGTAGTCCTCGATCTCCAGCCTGGGGTCGGCGATCCAGTCGGCGACATACTGCGTCGATGCCGGGCTATCCATGTAGCTCTTGTAGCTCTGGTTGAACTTCACCAGGAAGGTCGCCAGCGAATCCAGCGCCTTGGCGGGGTCGCTCGGATCCTTGCCGGTGGCGAAGAGGTGCGCCGCCTCGTTGTGGTAGTAGAGCCAGGAGAAGTACTGGATCGAATCGAGCGCGTTGTCGTTGGTGCCGACGATCTGCGGCAGGATCACGCAGACCTCGGTGTAGAAGGAGGCCACGGCGGCCATCAGCCCGGCGCCGTTGCCGGCCGCCTTCCAGGGATTGTCCGAGGAGCCGCCGTAGCTGTAGCCGCCGGGCAGCGGCTGCAGGCCGTCATAGGCGGCCTGGAAGGCCGCCTGGGTCGCCGGGTCGGCGGCATAGCGCTCGAGCAGGTAGGTGACCGAGTCTTGGCAGGGTGAGCCCGCGGCCCTGGCATGTCCCGTGGATAGCGCCAGCAGGACCACACCGGCCAGCAATGACATGTTTCGCATCATGTCGCTCTCCCTCTCTTGTCTTCAGGATTTTTGGAGCGGTGTGCGTCCCCTCGGGCACGCCCGACCCATCCGCCAATCTAGCAGAGGTTGAAGGAAGATTGCCTGCTTACGCGCACAAATGATTCCACTGCGGCGCGCCGGCCATGGCGTCCGCGGCCGTGGCGCGCCGCAGCGCGCGGTCAGGACGCCAGCGTGGCCTCCAGCGTGATCTCGGTCTTCAGCAGCTTGGAGACCGGGCAGCCGGCCTTGGCCTTGGCCGCCAGGTCCTGGAAGGTGGTGTCGTCGGTGCCGGGGATCTTGGCCTCCAGCGTGAGGTGGACGGCGGTGATGGCGAAGCCGCCCTCGACCTGCTCCAGCGTGACCTTCGCCTTGGTCTCCATGCGCTCTGCCGTCAGCCCGGCCTCGCCGAGAATCAGCGACAGGGCCATGGTGAAGCAGCCGGCATGGGCCGCGCCGATCAGCTCCTCCGGGTTGGTCCCGGCCACGCCTTCGAAGCGGCTGGCGAAGCCATAGGGATGCTCCTTGAGGGCGCCGCTCTGGGTCGAGATGGCGCCACGCCCGTCCTTCAGGCCGCCGGACCAGATGGCGGAGCCGCTGCGATTGATCTTCATTTCTCTACTCCCTGGATTGCTGGTTCGGCTCATATGGGCGGCGGCGCGAGCGGTGGCAACGACCCTCCCGCCGTGAGGGGCTCAGGTCAGCAGCAGCAGCACGAGAAGGCCGCCGCCGATCGCCAGCAGGTCCTCGAGCAGCGCCGCCGGCAGGGCACCGCAGCGCCGCGCCAGCGCCGCGCGAAGCGCCCGGCCGCCCAGCGTGCCGACGACGGCGCCCAGCAGGCCGAGAAGCAGCCCGAGCCCCCACTGGCCGGCGGCGAGGCCGAGGGCGGCGCCGCAGAAGCCGCCGCTCAGCAGGCGGGTGCCGAACTGCAGCGGCACGGTCCGGCTCGGGGTCATCGGCAGCTTGTCGGACACCAGTTCGCCCAGCGCCAGGACGGTCAGCAGCCAGGCGACCCAAAGCTCGGCGACGAAGGCGAGGCTGCCGCTGCCGAGGTCGATCCAGCCGAACTGCGCGGCCCAGGCGACCAGGGCCGGTGCGGTCATCGCCCGCAGGCCGGCAACGCAGCCGATCAGGAAGGCGGCAAGGGGGGCGATCATCCGGCTGTCTCCACGGGCGCCCGCGCGCCGCCTGCTCGAGGCCATCGGGCGGCGGGTCGCCATCGACCCGCCGTGCCGGACGAGGCGCCTTCGGCCCGATGGCCGAAGCCCCGCCCTGCGGTGCTCACTCTAGAACGGCGGCCGTCGGCGCGCGAGATGGCACGCCGCGGGGGCTGCCGTCTCGACGCGGATCAGTCGGGAGGAGGGGAGATCTGGCTGGGGGACCTGGATTCGAACCAGGGCTGTCCGGGTCAGAGCCGGAAGTTCTACCGCTAAACTATCCCCCAAGCAGGACAGCGACGACGGCGCCTCGCGGCCCTGGGGCCGGGTCCGTCTGCGGGGGCCACTCTCTAGCGCCTTCGTCCGGGCTTTGCAACGCCCCTCTGCGGGCGCGCGCTCAGGCCGCGCCGAGCTCCGGGCGGTGGGTCTCGATGAAGTGCTTCATCGCCAGCTTCAGTTTCAGCACCGCCATGAAGTCGCCGCGCGCGCGGGCCTCGGCGATGTCGTCCAGGATCATCCGCTTGATCGCCACGCAGCCGCCCTCCTGGTGGACCAGATAGTGGCCGAGCTCGAGGGCCGCCAGGGCGGGCAGGTGCTCATGCAGCTGGATCGCCTGGATCTCCTCCAGCGTGAGGTCGGCTAGGCCGAGACAGTCGTTCCAGGTCAACATCATGCGTTCGGCCGAAGCCGCTCCCCGTTGATCTCATGGCATCGTCATGGAACTGCAACGGTGGCAGCGGCGCCTTGATGTGGGTCAAGTGGCGCCGGCGACGCCCTCAGGCCAGCGGCGTGGCCAGCATCAGGCGGACGAGCTCGGCCTGGCGATTGGTGCCGGTCTTGGAGAAGACATGGCGCAGATGGGTCTTCGCGGTCTCGCGGCCGATGCCCAGCCGGGCCGGCGCATCGGCCAGCCGGCCGCCGGAGACCAGCAGGCGCACCACGTCGGCCTCCGCGGGCGTGAGGCCGTAGAGGGCGGCGAGCGCCGGGGCCGCCGGTCGGAGGCCTCGCCGGCCCGCGCCAGCGCGACCGCGGCCACCGGCTGCTCGGTCAGGTCCCAGCGCAGCGGCATTCGCCAGGATCTCGACCCAGGCAGCCGGTGGCCGCAGTCGCCCTGGCGCGAGCCGGCGAGGCTTCAGTTAAAAAAAAAAAAAAAAAAAAAAACTCTACGGCCCCCTTTTTGCGGAGAAGGAAAATCCGACCCGTCTCCGGCGGCCGGCCGGCCCCAACGGGCAGGAGGCCATCTGCGGCGCGATCGCCCAGAATACCGTCTTCGCCCTGCCCTTTCCCCCCCCCCCCCCTTTTTTTTTTTTTTTTCCATACTGGCCCCGCCTCTTGGCTGAGGAAGGGTCGCCATGCCCCTTGACCCGCATCCAGGCCCTGCTGCCGCCGTTACGGCCTTTTTCCCTTTTTTTTTTTCACGGCGGGCGGCTTCGGCCGGGCCACTGATTCGACCTGGAACGACTGTCTCGGCCTAGCCGAATTTTTGCTTTAGGAAATCCAGGCGGTCCGGCTGCATGGTCACCCGCCCCCCCTGGCGGCCTCGGCTCGGCCTCTTCCTGGTCCACCAGGAGGGGGCGGCTGCGTGAGCGATCCAGCGGGTGATCCTGGACGATCTCGCCTTGGGCCGCGCGGGCGGCAGCATCATGGGCGGGGAAGAAAATAGGCAGGCGATGAAGCAGTATCGGACCCACCGCCCGGGCTCGGCGCGGTGCCTGGGCCCGCGCCCCGCCGAGGGGCGTTGCAAAGCCCGGACGGGGGCGCTAGAGGGTGGCAAATGCGGACGAGACCCCGGCCCCGGGGCCGCGAACTTTCGTCGACGCAGTCCCCTTCGGAAATTAGTTTAGCGGTAGAACTTTCAGGCTCTGTCAAAAAAAAAAAAATTTCGAATCGGGTCCCCGAGCCGAATCTCCTGTGGTTTTCTGATCCGCGTCGGGACTTGGAGCCCGCCGCGGCGATGCCCCAAATACTCGCGCGCCGGCGGCAAAACCTCTAGAGTGAGCACCACGGGAGCGGGGTCTTCGGCCATCAGGCCGAAGGCGCCTCAGTCCAGCAGGAAAAATCGAAATGTACTTCGCCCTCCGATGACTCGAGCTGGAAGCGGCAGGCGCTAGTGGTGAAAGCCGGATATCGCCCCCCCCCCCCCCCTTCCCGGTCGGCCCAGTTGCCGCCTTTTTATCACTGGTCGAACCTGGTATAGCCGTTTTGTTCGGCTGGATCGACCTCGGCAGCGGCAGCCTCGCCTTCGTCGCCGAGCTTTGGGTCGACTGGCTGCTGACCGCGCTGGCGCCGGACGAACTGGTGTCCGACGGAAGCTGCCGATGACCCTCGAGCCGGACCGTGCCGCTGCAGTTCGGCCACGCCTGCTGAGCGGCGGCTCTGCGGCGCCGCCTGGCCTCGCCGCCGGCCAGTTGGGAGCTCGGGCTGCTTCTCGGCCTGCTGGGCGCCGGCGTCGCGCACCTGGGCAGGCCGGGCGCTCGCGCGGCGCTGGCGCAGCGCTGCGGTGCCCTGGCAGCGGCGACGGCAGCGCTGCTCGACCTGCTGGCGATCTGGCGGCCTTCTCGTGCTGCTGCTGCTGACCTGAGCCCCTCACGGACGGAGGACGCGTTGCGCCGCTCGCGCCGCCGCCCATATGAGCCGAACCAGCATCCAGGGAGTAGAGGAGTGAGGATCGGTCGCGGCGGCTCTGCTGTCTGGTCCGGCGGCCTGAAGGACCCCGACGCCATCTCGACTCTCAACGGAAACCAAACGAATCCCTCTGGCGATGCCACCCCTCCATTTCGTGACCTGGACGACCTCAGAGAAACTGATTTTTTCGGCCCGCGCCGGCTGCTTCACCATGGCCCTGTCCGCTGCTTGACGGGGCTGGCCAGGCTGAATGCAGAGCACATGGAGACCAAGGCGGAGGTCACGCTGGAGCAGGGCGGAAGCAGCCCCGCCGACCGCCGTCCCCCCCCCCCTTTTTTTTTTCCCCCGACGACACCACCTTCCAGGACCTGGCGGCCAAGGCCAAGGCCGGCGCTGCCCCGAGTCTCCTGTTAGCTTTAGCATTTCTGCGTATGCTGTAAGCTGCAGGATGAGAGAGCCGTCCTGTCGGTTCAGAGAAGGTTTCCCTTCTGCCGCCCTCATTATATGTAAGGGATGCCTCTGTTTTTTCGAGTCATCTATTTTTTGATGTGTTTTTATCTATATGTAAGGAGCGGTCTCTGGCAAGAGTTTCTTCGGCGCCTAAGTCATCCAGTGATCCTGATATATTCATTCGAAACTTAGTGCATATAATTTTTTTAAATCGGGATTTACAAGGTAGTCCTTGTTTCCAGTCCGAAACAAAAAGCGGCAATACGGTATAAGGTTAAATCAAAATTGGAAGGAAAATTTATACCAAAAGTCTTTATCATTTTCGTAATCGAAAAAAGAAAGTTTGAAGGAGCAGGCTGTCTTCCCAATAGAGTAGAAACAATCTTTTTCCTTACTTAAGTTTTGAGCAAACTTTAGAAACATGTTATAATTATGTTTGCTTAAGCCTAATATTTTTGCGCCAAAATCCTGATAATGAGGCATCATTGCACTGGAAAATTTCAACCTTGCGAAAAAAAAAAACCCCCCCCTATCCAACCCCGTGAGCCAAAATGAGCATAGGACCCGAAACTTTTGTTTTTTGCCCATTCGAAGGCTCCTGCAAGTAACGCATTAGAGGAATAAAATGTCAGTTCATAATTTTCTTGGTCTCTTGTTTTTATTTAGTAAAAAATCACAACTGATAAAGGAATATGTTAAACTCAGCAGTAAGTGAAGTATTTTGAGTATATGGTTATAGTTTTGTTCATATTTATTTGTTTTGGGCTTTATTAGTTGGTAGATAACGTCATTTAAAATTGCACTTTAAATTTCCCAGTGAAAAGCTAAAAAAAACCTTGTCAATTTATTTCTATAAAATTAATTTTATTTAGAAAATTAGAAAAAGTGAATGGCCCACCTTTTTTAGAAAAAGGCTAAACATCTTGACTGTTTGTTTGTTTTGAAATTTTACAACCAATTATAGAAATTTAAGACGCAAAAACTAATTATTACAGTGCGTTTCATTTTTTGTCTTGAAGCTATTTTGTCGATATATACATACTGTTTTTTTCCTGAAACTATGTCTTTTTAATGGATTATTTCAATGCTATTAATTATTTATTAACTTTTGCATAAACGCCGGGAAATTTTAAATTACAAATAATTTTTAACGCTTTAAATTGTTATTACGAAGGTCCCCAAATCTATGGCAGAAAAGTCAGTGGAACTAACCTAATTAATCATCCGACCCGTAAAAACCTGAATAGGCTACACTGCAAGCAACGACTTTCCATTCGTGAAAAATTTTAACCAATTTTAATCTCCAGGAAATTAGTTCGATTGGCAAAATTTTAATAATTATACATAACTTACCAACAA
>CALOEA010000082.1:0-18193 GCA_942492185.1 uncultured Alphaproteobacteria bacterium | reverse complement strand
GCCATGCTGCGCATGCTGCTGCAGCTCCTGTCCCTGGCGGCAGGCGCCTGGCTGCTGGAGTGGCTGCTCGACATCCGCTTCATCCAGGCGATCCTGCTGGCGGCCCTTTCCGGAGCCTTCCTGTGGCAGCTCGCGGCCCTGCGCCACCGCCGCCGCGGGGGCGCCGCCCAGCTGGTCACGCCGGTGCCCTCGAACGAGATCGTCATCATGTCGGCGGCAGCCTTCCTGGGGAAATGGATCTCCATCACCATCGGCGGCCAGGTCGCGCTGGAGAACGTTTCCGGCCCGCTCTCCGCCCTGCTGGTCGCCGCCCTGCCGCTGGCCATGCTGGTGACCGGCCACCTGGGCAGCAATCCGATCATGAGCGGCAGCCTGCTGGGCGGCCTGCTGCTGCCGCTGACGCTGCCCGAACACCACCTCCATCCGCCCTGGCGCCGCTACTGGCTGGGGCATCGCGGCCTGAACGCCCTTCACCGGCAGCGTCCTGCTGGCGGCGCGGATGATCGAGCGCTCGCCGCTGGTGCTGACGATGCGTTGGAACGGCGCCTTCTGTCTCGGCTCCGCCCTGGTCGCCGGGCTGGGACTCTTCGCGGCGCAGATGCTGGGCTGACGCGGCGTCGGCCCGGCAGCTCCCCGGCGTCCCAGTAGCCGATCAGAACGCCGGCGCCGTGCCGCCTCCAGCCGCGTCCGCTGGGCCTGGTGTGCCAGGCTGGCGCCGAGGTCGTCGATCTGCTCGATCCAATGGTAACTCGACCGCCCCCTGAAAGAGACAAGGGCTCGGGCGGCCTCGTCGCGGCGAGGGGACGGGCCAAGCGCGGACAGATACATCTCGCCGCCGAAGCCGGCGACGGGGGAGGTGGGTCCAGGGAGGAAGATGAAGGCGTGGCGCCCGCTTGGCGGGCGGCGCGAAGCTCTCGAGTCAGTCCTGCAGGGGCGGCAGGCCGAGGCTGGCGATGGCTTCCCGCAGGATGGCCACGCCGGCGGCGGCTTCGCCCTGCAGGCACATGCGCTCGGCGGTCTGCGACGCGAGCGCGATGTCGCCCCGGTCGATCGGCGCCCAGGGGCCCAGCAGCATCACCTGCTGCCGCAGGTCCCGCTGATAGTGATCGCAGAGGTTCACCGCCGGGATCGTCTGGGCCAGGGACGCGCGCGGCGCAGCGAACCCCGCCACAAGAGCACCGACCAGCAAACAGGCAAGACCGCCCCGCATGAAGAACTCCTGTCCGCGTCGCTGCCGGGGAGTGGCAGCGCGGAAGGAGGAACGGCGTCTCGCGGCGAAAGGTTCCGGCCGGGCCGCCGCCGCTGTCAGACGCGACTGTTCATGCGTCGCAGGCGGGCCGCCATCGTCGCCATGACGTCGAGCGCGAAGTAGGGCGTCTCGTGGACCAGGAAGACGAAGGCGCGCTTGTTCAGGATCGCCAGCTCGCTGTCCTCGGCCGTGACCGCCGCGGCGCTGCGCTTCGAACCGTCGATCAGCGACATCTCGCCGAAGGTGCCGTTCGCGCCGACCTCCTCGATCGGCCGGCCGTCGAGCTCGAGGCGCACGCTGCCGGAGCAGACGATGTACATCGAATCGCCCTCGTCGCCCTTGGCGAAGATCGTCGTACCCGCCGGAAAGCGCTGCACCGGGTATCCGGCCTTGCTCAAGCTGGCGAAGTCGACTGCCTTGCGATCCATCTGCTGCTGCCCCCTGGCACTGCACCCGGCGCGTTCGCCCCGCGGCGGCGCGCGCGGCCCTCGACCGCCCGCCGATAGTTGCCAATTCGCGGCAGGCAGGCAACCCGGGGCCGGCCCGCAGGAGCTACTCGGCGCCGGCCTGCTGCTTCGCCGCCGCCTCCGGCGGCCTGTTGGCCGGCAGCCCGATGTGGTGGATGTCGCGCTGCGGGAAGGGAATGGAGAGACCGGCGGCCTCCAGCGCGGCCTTGCCCTGCTCGGTCAGGGCGCGCTTGAAGGGCCAGTAGTCGCCGGTGGCGCACCAGACCCTGAGCGTGAGGGTCACGGCGCTGTCGTCGAGGCTGGCAACGAAAACGTTGATCGCCGGCTCGGCGAGCGCGCGCTCGTCGCCCGCGGCGAGATCCAGCAGCGTCTTCTTGCCCAGCGCGATGTCGTCGCCATAGGCGACGCCGAACTGCAGGTCCACCATCCGCGTCGGCAGACGCGTGTAGTTCGTCACCTGGCGGTTCCAGAGCTGCGAGTTCGGCACGAAGACATAGAGGCCGTCCCAGCTTTCCAACTCGCTGGTGAAGAGCCCGACCTGGCGAACCGTGCCGCTCACGCCCTCGGCGTCGATGTAGTCGCCGCTCTTGAAGGGGCGCAGCCACAGAATCATTATCCCGGCGGCGATGTTCGACAGCGTTCCCTGCATCGCCAGGCCGATCGCCAGGCCCATGGCGCCCAGCGCGGCGAGGATCGAGGTCGTCTGGATGCCGAGTTGGCCCAGCACCGCGATGAAGACCACGATCTGCACGGCATAGCGCAGCGTCGAGGTGATGATGGTGTGCAGGGTCTCGTCGACCCGGGTGCGCTTCAGCAGGCGGCCGACGCCGCGCGCGACGCGGCCGGCCAGCCACCAGCCCAACAGCAGCAGGATGAGGGCGGCGGCGAGGTTCGGCAGGGCGTCGGCGGCCCAGACCGTCAGGCCCTGGATGAAGGTGGTGACCTGATCGCTGATGTCTTCCGGGTTCATGGCTGTCGCTCTCGCTGGAATGGATTTGCCGGGAAATGCGGCGCAGCGAGGCTGCGAACCGCGTCTGGCACAGCCTAACGCCGCCCGGGGCGCCACGGAACCGGGCGCGCCGGGGACGGCGGAGCCGCACCGCCGAGGATGCCTCCTAGTTAGGGCGCGGCCCTGCGATTGCCAGTCCCCGCCCGGACGCCCACTGCGCGGCGCAGCATTCTCCACCCCCTTGCGCGCGCCGATTGATCCGCGCCGACCATGGCGCTAGCGTCGCGGCATGCCCGACTCCGCGCCGCCCCCCGCACCCGAGAACGCCCTGCTGCGGCGCCTCTTCGCCCGCATCGAGGCGATGCAGGACGACTTGGTGGCCCTGACGCAGGACCTGGTGCACATGCCGACGGTCAATCCGCCCGGCGAGGCCTACGAGCCCTGCGCCCGCCTGGTCGGCGAACGGCTCGGCCGCAGCGGCTATGCCGTGGAGTACCTGCGCGGCGAGGGCGAGCGCGGCGACAGCGCCGCCTATCCCCGCACCAATGTCGTGGGCCGCCTCGAGGGTCGCGGCGGCGCCGGCCCGACGATCCACTTCAACAGCCACATCGACGTGGTGGAACCGGGCGAGGGCTGGTCGATCGATCCCTTCGCCGCGGCGCTGCGCGACGGACGCATCTATGGCCGCGGCACCTGCGACATGAAGGGCGGCATGGCGGCCTCGATGATCGCCATCGAGGCGATCCTGGCGGAGGATATCGCCTTCCCCGGCGCCTTCGAGGTCTCCGGCACGGTCGACGAGGAATCCGGCGGCTTCGCCGGCGTCGGCTACCTCGCCAAGAAGGGCTACTTCTCCAAGCCGCGGGTCGACTACGTCGTCATCCCCGAGCCGCTGCACAAGGACTGCGTCTGTCTCGGCCACCGCGGCGTCTGGTGGGCCGAGGTGGAGACGCTGGGCCGCATCGCGCACGGTTCGATGCCCTACCAGGGGGTCAGCGCCATCCGCTCGATGACCCGCTTCCTGGAGAAGATCGAGGACAAGCTCTATCCGGCGCTGGAGATGCGCCAGACGGCGATGCCGGTGATCCCCGAGGGATCGCGCCGCTCCACGCTCAACATCAACTCGCTCCACGGCGGCCAGGCCGAGCCGGACCGCACGGTCGACGGCGCCCCCAGCCCGATCGTCGCCGATTCCTGCCGGGTCGTGCTCGACCGCCGCTACCTGATCGAGGAGGTGCCGGCCGAGGTGAGCCAGGAGATCATCGACCTGCTGGAGGAGTGCAGGCGCGAGCACAACGACTTCCGCTACCGCTGGCGCGAGATCCTGCATTTCGAACCGAACATGACGGAGGACGACAGCCCGCTGGTCCAGGCGCTCGACCGCGAGATCGCCCGCGTCCTTGGCCACGCCTCGAAGCACGTCGTCTCGCCGGGCACCTATGACCAGAAGCACGTGCAGCGCATCGGCCACCTGAAAGACTGCGTCGCATACGGCCCCGGCATCCTCGACCTGGCGCACCAGCCGGACGAGTACATCGAGGTCGCCGACATGCTGGCCAGCGCCAAGGTGATGGCGGCCGCCAGCCTGCGCCTCATGGGCCTGGTGACCGACTGACGTGGCGCTGCAACCGGGGCCGCGCAACGCCATCACCGACGTCGAGGGCATCGCCGTCGGCAATGCTGTCGATGCACGGGTGCGCAGCGGCGTCACCGTCGTCCTGCCGGAGCCTGCGGCCGTCGCCGGCGGCGACGTGCGCGGCGGCGGCCCCGGGACCCGCGAGACCGACCTGCTGAACCCGGCGAGCTTCGTCGAGCAGGTGCACGGCATCGTGCTGTCCGGCGGCTCGGCCTACGGTCTCGACGCCGCCACCGGCGCCCTGCTGTGGCTGGCGGAACGCGGCCGTGGCCTGATGCTGGGCGAGCGCTGCATCCCGCTGGTGCCCTCGGCCATTCTTTTCGACCTGGAGAACGGCGGCGACAAGGACTGGTCCGCCGGCCTGCCCTACCAGGCGCTGGCGCGCCAGGCCTGCGATGCCGCCGGCGCCGATTTCGCGCTCGGCACCGCCGGGGCCGGCTATGGCGCCAAGGCCGGCGGGCTGAAGGGCGGCCTCGGCAGCGCCTCCATCGTCGAGGACGGCGGCCTGCAGGTCGGCGCCCTGGTCGCGGTCAACAGCCGCGGCAGCGTCACGCTGGGCCCGCAGCCGCAGTTCTGGGCCTGGCCGCTGGAGCTGCAGGGCGAGTTCGGCGGCCTGCCGCCGCCCAGCCAGGGCGTGGACGCGGAGCCGCCCAGCCGCGCTCCGGGGCGCCTTGGCGAGGCCACCACCCTGGCGGTGGTCGCGACCAACGCCACCCTGACCAAGGCGGAGGCGACGCGCGTCGCCATCATGGCGCAGGACGGCTTCGCCCGCGCCATCCGCCCGGTCCACACGCCCTTCGATGGCGACACGGTCTTCGCGCTCGCCACCGGGCGGCTGCCGCGCGCCGCGCAGCCGCAGGCCGCGCTGGAGCGGATCGGGGCGCTGGCTGCTGACTGCCTGGCCCGCGCCATCGCCCGCGGCGTCCATCAGGCCGAGGCGCTGCCCGGTCTCCCCAGCTGGCACGACCGCCATTTCCCGCCGTCTAAGCGGTGACCGCCGCACGGCGCCTGTCTATACTCGCGCCAGGGCCGACCAGCGGCCGCGAGAGTCCAGTCTTGGAGGCGGTAAGATGAAGAGAATTGCAGCGGGCCTCGGTGCGGCCCTGTTCCTGGCCACGGCCCCCCTGGCCGCCGCCGCAGCCAAGGATACGCTGACCGTCGGTATCAACCTCGAGCCGCCGCACCTCGACCCGACTGCCGGCGCGGCCCAGGCCATCGACCAGGTGGTCTACCAGAACATCTTCCAGGGCCTGACCCGGATCGACCAGACCGGCTCGGTGCAGCCCTCGCTGGCGGAAAGCTGGGAGATCTCGGCCGACGGCCTGACCTATACCTTCCACCTGAAGTCCGGCGTCAGCTTCCACGACGGCACCAGCTTCGAGGCCGGCGACGTCGTCTTCTCCTGGGAGCGCGCGACCGCCGAGGGCTCGGAGAACGCGCAGAAGCCGCTGTTCGCCGCCATCGAGACGGTCGAGGCGCCCGACGACATGACGGTCGTGGTGACGCTCGCCCACCCGCAGGGCAGCTTCCTCTACAACATGGGCTGGGGCGACGCCGTGATCGTCGGGCCGGAGAGCGCGGCGACCAACAAGACCCAGCCGATCGGCACCGGCCCCTATCGCTTCGTCGACCGCGTCGAGGGCGCTTCCATCACGCTACAGGCGGTGGAGGGCGCCGAGGTGGCGATCAAGCAGGTCACCTTCCGGGTGGTCGCCGACCCCTCGGCGCAGGTCAACGCCTTGCTGGCCGGCGACATCGACTTCCTGGCCGGCTTCCAGGCCGCCGAACTGCTCGGCCGCTTCGAGGGCGACCCCGGCTTCACCGTGGCAGTCGGCTCGACCGAGGGCGAGACCCTCCTCTCGACCAACAATGCCGACCCCGTGCTCTCCGACATCCGGGTACGCCAGGCGCTCGCGCACGCGATCAACCGCCAGGAGCTGATCGAGGGCATCTACTCCGGCTACGGCACGCCGATCGGCTCGCACTTCGCCCCGCACAACCCGGCCTATGTCGATCTCACCGGCACCTATCCCTACGACATCGACGCCGCCAAGGCGCTGCTGGCGGAGGCCGGGCACGGCGATGGCCTGACGCTGACGGCGAAGCTGCCGCCGGTCGCCTATGCCCGCCGGGGCGGCGAGATCCTGGCAGACCAGTTCGCCAAGATCGGCGTGACCCTGGAGCTGATCCCGCTGGAGTGGGCGCAGTGGCTGGAGGAGGTCTTCAAGAACCGCGACTACCAGCTCACCATCGTCTCGCATACCGAGCCGAACGACATCGGCATCTACGCCCGCGATGACTACTACTTCAACTACCACTCCGATGCCTTCAACGCGGTCATGGCCGAGCTCGAGGTGACCAGCGACGAGGCGGCGCGCACCGACCTGCTGCAGCAGGCGCAGACCATCCTGGCGGAGGACGCGGTCAACGGCTTTCTCTTCCAGCTGCCGCTGATCACCATCGCCCGCGCCGACCTCACCGGCTACTGGCTGAGCGCGCCGACCGCCGCGACCATGGTCGCGGAGATGAGCTGGAACGAGTGAGGGCGCCTGGACGGCCTGACCGCGCCGCCCCGGACGACCGGCGGGAGGCGGCCGGCCGCTAGCCGGCCACGGGCATGCTCGGCCACCTGATCCGCCGCGTGCTCTCCATGGCGATCACCCTCTGGGCGGCGTCGCTGCTGGTCTTCGTCGTGGTCGAGGTGCTGCCCGGCGACCCGGCGCTGGTCATGGCCGGCATGGAGGCCAGCCCGGAGACGGTCGAGGTGCTGCGCCAGCAGTACGGCCTCGACCGCCCCGCGCCCGAGCGCTACCTCGACTGGGTCGGCGGGCTGCTGACCGGCGATCTCGGCGTCAGCCACAGCTACCACGTCCCGGTCGGCGGCCTGATCGCCGAGCGCTTGCCGATCACGCTGCCGTTGGCGCTGCTGGCGCTGGTCATCGCCGTGGCCGTCGCCCTGCCGCTGGGCATCTTCGCCGCCACCCACCACGGCCGCGGCGGCGACTACGGCGTGATGCTGGCCAGCCAGATCGGCATCGCGATTCCCGACTTCTGGTTCGGCATCCTGCTGGTGCTGCTGTTCTCCGCCACGCTGGGCTGGTTCAACGCCGGCGGCTTCCCCGGCTGGAGCGAGCCGCTGCTGGCCCTGAAGGCGCTGCTGCTGCCGGCGCTGGCGCTGGGTCTCAGCCAGGCCTCGATCCTGGCCCGCGTCACCCGGGCGGCGACGCTCGACACCCTGGGCGAGGACTTCGTGCGCACAGCCCGTGCCAAGGGCCTCTCCCGCCAAAGGGTGATCTGGAGCCACGTCTTCCGCAACGCGCTGATCCCGATCTCCACCATCGTCGGCCTGCAGACCGCCTTCCTGATCGCCGGCACCATCGTCATCGAGAACGTCTTCTTCATGCCCGGCCTGGGGCAGCTGATGATCGGCGCCATCGCCAACCGCGATCTCATCGTGGTGAAGGATCTGGTGGTGCTGCTGACCTTCGCGGTGGTGCTGGTGAACCTCGCTGTCGATCTGCTGCAGACGCTGATCGACCCGCGCCCGCGGCACGGCTGAGGCCATGGCTGTCACCCGCCGCCGGGCGGCCCCGGTCTCAGGCTCGCTGCTGATCGGCCTGCTGCTGACGCTGCTGCTGGTCGCCGTCGCGCTGCTGGCGCAGGTCTGGACGCCCTACGACGGCATCGTCCAGAACATTCCGCAGAAGCTGCAGGCGCCGAGCTGGGCGCACTGGCTGGGGACCGACCACTACGGCCGCGACGTGCTGTCGCGGATCATGGTCGGTGCCGGCAATGCGCTGGTCGTCGGTCTGGTGGCGGTCGGGCTCGGCCTGCTGTTCGGCGTCGCGCTGGGCGCCCTCGCCGCCGCCTACCGCGGCTGGCTCGACGAGCTGCTGTCCCGCCTCTCGGACCTCATCTTCGCCTTTCCGGCCGTGCTTTCGGCCGTGCTGATCACCGCCAGCTACGGCCCCGGGGCGGTCAATGCCATCGTCGCCATCGGCATCTTCAACGTGCCGGTCTTCGCCCGCGTCACCCGCAACGCCGCGCTGCAGGCCTGGAGCCGCGACTACGCCCGCGCCGCCCTGGCCCTGGGCCGCTCGCCGCTGTCGGTGACCCTGCGCCACGTGCTGCCGAACATCGTCTCGCTGCTGATCGTGCAGGCGACCATCCAATTCGCCGTCGCCATCCTCGCCGAGGCGGCGCTCTCCTTCCTCGGGCTCGGGGTCCAGCCACCGGAGCCCACCTGGGGCCGCATGCTGTTCGACGCCCTGACCTTCATGTACGTGCAGCCGACCCTGGCGATCTTCCCCGGGCTCGCCATCGTCCTCGCCGTCCTCGGGTTGAACCTGCTGGGCGACGGCCTGCGCGACCGCTTCGATCCGCGCAGCCGGCGCGGCATCGTCAACCTTTAGCGGCCCCCCTCGCGGGCGCTGGACTTTTCTCCAAGGATGATTATTGATCCGCGCTGCGGAGCCGGGGGCGCGGTTCCCGATTCAAACGACCCGGTGAGATCGACCGACGGTTCACCACCGTATCGGTATGGGAGAAGTGCGTGAGCGAGACCGCCCCGGTTCACGAAGACGACCCCGAGACGCCGCGGACGCCCCCATCGGCCGCGCCGCCGTACCCGCCGGAGAGCCCTGGGTCCCGGGAACGCACGGCCATGCGCGTGCCGCTGCACGTCGGGCTGCTCGGCGCCGGATTCCTGGTGCTGCTCATCATCATGGCAATCTCGATCTGGCTTCTGGGCGAGTCCAATCGCGTGTCCGACGAGGTCGGCCATACCCTGAGCGCGACCAATCTCGTCGGCGAGCTGGGCTTGAACCTGCGGCGGGCCGAGAGCGGCCAGCGCGGCTTTCTCCTGACCGGCGACGGCGCCTATCTGGACGACTACAACGCCGTCGTCGGCAAGGTGCCGCCGGTCCTGGAGAAGCTGGCCCTCCTGACCGCCGCCTCGCCCGAGCGGCAGGAACAGATCGGCCGGCTCCGCCCGCTGATCGACGCCAAGCTGGAGGAGATGGAACGCACGGTCCAGCTCGCCATCGAGGGCGAGGTCGAGGCCGCCCGGCGCATGGTTGCCAGCGATCGCGGCCTGCGCCTGATGAACCGGATCACCGAGGAGCTCACGGTCATCGGGCTGGCCGAGCGGCAGCTGCTGAGCGCCCGCCTGGTCGCCGCCGGGCAGACCCAGACCCAGCTTCTCGTCGTCGCCATGTCCGGCGTGCTGGTGATCGTGTTCCTGGCCACCCTGTCGGTCGTCGCCATCCGCCGCTCCACCCAGACCATCGTCGCCGCCCACGCCGCGCTGCGTCGCACCAATCAGGAGCTGGAACGGCGGGTCTCCGAGCGCACCGCCGACCTGCAGGAGGCGAACGAGGAGATCCAGCGCTTCGCCTATATCGTCGGCCACGACCTGCGGGCGCCGCTGGTCAACGTCATGGGCTTCACCGCCGAGCTGGAGGCCCTGCGCGAGCAGCTCTTCGCCGGGCCGCAGGACGCAGGGCCGGCCGGCGACGGGGCCGAGGCGACCGGCGACCGGCAGTCGCTGCAGGAGGAGTTCGACGAGGCCCTTCGCTTCATCACCTCTTCCATCGCCAAGATGGACCGCCTGATCCAGGCCATCCTGCAGCTCTCGCGGGCCGGCCGGCGCGAGTTCAAATCCGAGGCGATCAATCTCTCCAAGCTGCTGGAATCGATCACCAACACCTTCAGCCACCGGCTGCAGCAGGAGGAGGCCGAGCTCACCATAGGCCGCCTGCCGGCGGTGGCCAGCGATCGCCTGGCACTCGATCAGATCTTTTCCAATCTGATCGACAATGCCTTAAAGTATCGGCAATCTGACCGCGCCCCACGGATCGACGTCGAGGGCTGGGAAACGGACGAGAGCGTCACGGTGCGCATCGCCGACAACGGTCGCGGCATCGCGGAGAGAGACCGCGAACGCATTTTCGAGCTGTTCCGGCGCGCCGGAACGCAGGACCGGCCCGGCGAAGGTATTGGCTTGGCGCACGTTCGCATGCTGGTCCGCCGCCTCGGCGGCAGCATCACGCTCGAGAGCAAGCCCGGCCAGGGCTCGACCTTCACCATCGTCCTGCCGAAGCGATGGGCACCATGAGTAGGGAGGAGGACGCATTGGCAAACCAGAAGCCCGTCAAGATCATCATGATCGAGGATGACGAAGGGCACGCCCGCCTGATCGAGCGCAACATCCGCCGCGCCGGCGTGAACAACGAGGTGGAGCACTTCACCTCCGGCACCGAGGCGCTGGCCAAGCTCCTGGACAGCGATACGATCCACGGCGGCCAGGCCTACCTGGTGCTGCTCGACCTGAACCTGCCGGACATGTCCGGGGTCGATATCCTGCGCCAGCTGAAGGAGACCGAGCGCACCCGCTCGATCCCGGTGATCGTGCTGACGACGACCGACGACAGCCGCGAGATCCAGCGCTGCTACGACCTGGGCTGCAGCGTCTACATCACCAAGCCGGTCAACTACGAGAGTCTCAGCAACGCCATCCGCCAGCTCGGCCTCTTCCTCCTGGTTGTCCAGCTGCCTGAGGGAGCCTGATGCCCGACCGCATCCCCCGAGTCCTCTATATCGACGACGACGAGGCCTTGCGCCATCTCGTGGCGAAGGACTTGAAGCGCGCCGGCTATCGCGTGGAGACGGCGGCCGAGGGCGACAGCGGCTATGCCATGCTGGCGGCGGAGCCCTTCGACCTGGTGGCGCTCGACCACCACATGCCCGGAGAGACCGGCCTGGAGCTGCTGGCCCGGATCGTTGCCTTGCCGGAGCCGCCGATCGTGATCTTCGTCACCGGCGAGCTCGACGGCCGCATCGCCGTCGGCGCGCTGAAGGCCGGGGCGCACGACTACGTCATAAAGGAGGTGAACGGCCAGTTCCTGCCGCTGCTGCGTGCCTCCATCAGCAATGCGGTGGAGACCCGCCGCACCCTGCTGCTGAAGGAGCGGGCGGAGCGCGAGCTGCGCGAGTCGCGCGACCGCTACGCCGCCTTGGCGGAAGAGCGGGAGGTCCTGATTGCCGAGATCAACCACCGGGTCGCCAACAGCCTGCAGCTGGTCAGTGCCTTCCTGCGCATCCAGTGCAATGCGATCGACAGCAAGGCCGCCAAGCATGCGCTGGAGGCGGCGATGGCCCGCGTCGAGGCCGTCTCCCACGTTCACCGCCAGCTCTACAAGGGCGGCACGGTGCGCGCCGTCGACCTCAGCGGCTATCTGAAGAAGCTGATCGCCGACCTCGGCCAGCTGGTCGAGGGCTTCGACACCCAGAAGCAGGCCATGGTCGAGTGCGACGACCTGGAAACCAGCGCCGACCGGGCGCTGGCCATCGGCATCCTGGTGACCGAGATGGTCATCAACTCGCTGAAGCACGCCTATCCCGAGACGAAGAGCGGGCCGGTGCGGGTCGGCTGCCGGCGCCGTGACGGCCACATCCAGATCGTGGTCGAGGACGACGGCTGCGGCATGCCGGAGAAGGGCGGTCCGAAGAGCCAAGGCCTCGGCAAGCAGATCATCCGCATGATGGCGGAGAAGCTGGACGCCCGCATGGAACACGACCGGGCGCACAAGGGAACGCGCTTCATCATCGACGTGCCGGACGAGATCTGCCAGCCGAAGGCCAAGGCCTAGGAGCCGCCGTCGGCCGCCTCCGCGCGGTCGAGAAAGGCCAGGACCCGCGGCAGCACCGGCGCGATGCGCCGACAGCCGTGCGCCAGCGCCAGCACGATGCCGACGTGGCCCAGGCCCGCATAGCAGTCCTGCTCGACCGCGCCGCCTGCCGCCCGCAGCCGCTGTGCCAGGAGGTCGCCGTTGCGCGGCTGCACGGTACGGTCGGCGGCACCGTGCAGCAGCAGGAAGGGAGGTGCGCCGGCCGCCTGACCGGCGGCGGCGAAGTTGACCGGCTGCATCTCTTCCACGGCAGGGCCGCTGTCGAAGATCGGCCGCGTCCCCGCGTCGGCCAGCGGATCGAAGCCATAGGGGCCCGCCAATCCCACCACGGCCGACAGGGCGGCCGGGGTCAGCCCCTCCGCCGCCAGCCATTGCGGATCGAGCGCCACGAAGGCGGCGTTGTAGGCTCCGGCCGAGTGACCCATGAGGCAGAGCCGCCCGGGATCGGCGCCGAGATCGGCGGCCTGCCCCCGCGCCCAGGCGACCGCCCGGGCGGTGTCCTGCAGGAAGGCGGGGAACCGCACCTCGGGATAGAGGCGATAGTCCGGCACCAGGACGAGATGGCCGGCCCGTGCCAGCCCCTCGGCGGCGAAGAGATAGTCCTCCCGCCGCCCCTTGTCCCAGCCGCCGCCATAGAGGAAGAGCAGCAGCGGCAAGGGTCCCCGGGCGCCCCGGGAGCGGTAGAGGTCGAGCCGCTGGCGTGGCAGCGGCCCGTAGGCCAGGCCGCGGCGGATGTCCAGGCCATGCCGCGGCACCCAGCGGTTCAGCAGCCGCACCGGCCGCAGGAGCCGCAGCAGCAGGAGCGGCGAGGCAAGCAGCAGCAATAGCAGCAGCAGCGGCGAAATCCGCGCCAGCCGCCGCATCGTCAGAGCGCGTTGAGGAAGGCCGCGCCGTCGCGGATCGCCTCCAGCGCCTTCGGCTCGATGCCGGAGTAGTGCAGGAAACCGTGCAGCACGCCGTCGTAGGCCTTCAGTTCGCAGCGCACGCCATCCAGTGCCAGTCCCTCGGCCAGCGCCAGGCTGTCGTCGCGCAGCGGGTCCAGCGCCGCATAGGCCACGAGGCAGGGCGGCAGCCCGGCCAGATCGGCTGCCAGGCAGTTGTAGAGCGGGTCGTCTCGGTCCGCCGGCTGCCGGCAGTAGGCCGTCTGGTAGGCCTCCATCTCGCGTTGGCCCAGGCCGTCCCACTTGTTGCCGTAGAGCCGGCGCGACGCTCCGTCCTTCAGGCCGAAACCGCCGTAGTAGAGCAGCAGGCCCTGCGGCAGCGGCCCGCCGCGACCGCGCAGCTCCAGGCTGGCCGAGAGCGAGAGGTTGGCGCCGGCCGAGTCGCCGGCGAAGGCGAAGCGTGCCGATTCCACCGGCCGCGGCCCCAGGAGCGGCACAAGGTTCTCCACCACCGCGGCGATCTGCCGTGTCTGGGTCGGGAACTTCGCCTCCGGCGCCAGCGTGTAGTCGACGCCCAGCACCGCCCAGCCGCTCTCGAGCGCCAGCAGGCGCATGATGCGGTCATGGGTGTCGAGGTCGCCCAGGATATAGCCGCCGCCATGCAGGTAGACCAGCAGCGGCACGCGCTGCTCCGGCCGCGGATGATAGAGCCGCAGCTTCACCTCGCCGAGGCCGGTGTCGAAGGTCAGGTTCTCGACCTGCGCCACCTCGGCGGGAAAGGCGTTCCAGTGGCGCCGCTCCTGCTGGTAGCCCAGGCGGGCCGCGGCGATGGGATGGCTCGGCAGGTCGGTCATGGCGGCATAGAGCTCTTCGCTCTTCAGGGCCGCTGCGCGGCTCTCCTCGGTCAGAAGCGGCCAGACATCGACTTTCTTCATGGCTGGAGGGGCTCCGAAGGCTGTCAGGGGGGACCGTCGAGCGGACTCGCTCCCGGCCGTGCTTTCTGGCATGTTCGCCTCTCCTCCGACACCCCTGCAAGCGGTCGCGACCGCGCGCTGGAGGCCTTCGGAAAGGAAACTGTACGGGTGAAGAGACCGCGCCAAGCGAGTCCGACAGCCACGACGGCATCCAGCGATGCCGCCGAGGGGCGTGTGCTGCCGTTTGTCCGCCGCCCCCCGGACGCGGCGCGCCCGCGCGGCGAGCCTGGCGCTGCAGCCGCCTTTCTCCAGGCCCCCCTGATCAGCCCGCCCGCCCTGTCGGAAGCGCCCGGCGCCCCCTGGCTGCCCAGCCTCTCCGCCCTGCTGCTGCACGGCAGCGTCGTCCTGCTGCTGCTGTGGGGCGCCAGCGGCGCGGCCGGCGGCAACGGCGGCCTCGGCGGCAACCTGCCGGTCGAGGTGGTGGTCGCCGGCGGGCCGGGAGACCCCTTCGCCAGCGGCCGCAGCGAGGACGGGGCTCCGCCGGCCCACGATCCGGCCGCCGACGACGCGCTGCCGCCGCCCCCAGCCGCGCCACCGCAACCGCTTGCGACCGTAGGGGAGCAGGCATCCATCGAGCCGCCGGACCCGGCACCGACGGCGCCGGCTGTTACGCCGACCCCCGGTGCCGCCGGAGGCCGATGGCGCCGCGCCCCTCCGCGCCACCGCCCCCCTCCGCCCGCCACCGCCCCTGGCCGAGGCGCCGCCGGCGGCGGCCACGGCGCCGCTGCCGGCCACGGCCGAGCCCTCGCCACTGGCCCCCGTAGCAGCGCCCGGGACAGCCCCGAGCGAGACCATCACCACCGAGGCGCTGCCCGCCGCAGAGAGCGCCGCCGCACAGCCGGCGCCGGTGGACGCGGCGCCTGTGGAGCGGCAGGTGGCAGAGGCCGGACCGCCCGCGGCGCTGCCAGCGGTCGAGGCGGCGGCGGCGGGACCAGCCGAGCCCGCCGAGGCCACCGAGGCCGCCGCGGCGCCGGAGCATGCGCCACCGCCGCTCAAGCCCAGCGGCCGGGTCGCGCTGCCGGAACCCCGCCTGGCGCCCGCGGTCGCGCCCACGGCGGCGGCGGCCGAGAAGACGGTCGAGGCCGAGACCGCGGCGATCGGCCAGCAGGTCGCCGCGCTGCCCGATCCGGCCGGCCCGGCCGCGCCGCAGGGCGATGCGACCGCCGTGCCGGCCGGCGCCGGTGCCGGCGGCAGCGTGCCGACGCCCTCGGTCGGCGCCGGCGGTCCGGAGCAGGAGGCCTATCTCGCCGCCGTCATGCAATGGCTGGAGAGCCACAAGCGCTACCCCAAGTCGGCCGAACGCCGCCGCCAGCAGGGCCGCGCGCTGGTCGCCTTCACCGTGACGGCGAACGGCCAGGTCAGCGGCATCCGCCTGGTCGGCGGCAGCGGCTACGGCGTGCTGGACGAGGAGGCCCTGGCGCTCCTGCAACGCGCCAGCCCCCTGCCGCCCTTCCCGCCGGAGCTGGGCGCCGCCAGCCTGCTTCTGGAGCTGCCGGTCGACTTCTCGCTGCGTTGAGACAGGACTTCGCCGGCGAAACTTGATCCGGCGGCCACTCCTCTCCACATTATGAGAGCCAGCGGTGCCGAGGTTCGGGCCGCAGCTGGTCGTCCGCGTTATCGGGGCGATCACCGATCAACAGGGCAACCTTGCTCGCATGAGGAGGCGCCTGAGGCCGATGTCTCGCTTGTCACTCTTTTCTTCCCCCTTCCTCTTGGGGTTCGAACCTTCGAACGGGCCTTCGATCGCATCTCCAAGACGGCCACCGACGGCTATCCGCCCTACAACGTCGAGCAACGCGACGAGAACCGGCTGCGTATAACCATTGCAGTGGCCGGTTTCGCGCCGGCCGAGCTCTCGATCGAGGTGGAGGGCAACCAGTTGATGGTCCGCGGCAAACAGAGCGATCAGAGCGAGCGCGTCTTCCTGCACCGCGGCATCGCCGCCCGGCAGTTCCAGCGCAGCTTCGTTCTCGCCGAGGGCATCGAGGTCGAGGGCGCAGCGCTCGACAACGGCCTGCTGCACATCGACCTGGAGCGGCCACTCAACGAACCCGCGGTCAAGACGATCGCCATCAAGAATGTCGCCAAGGGCACCGGCAGCCAGACCATCGAGGCCTCCGCATCGGGCGGCCGGTCGCAGGCGCCGCGCGCCGCCGCGAAGACGGCAGGCGATGAGGGAGACGCCGCGTGAAGGAACAGACGAAAGTCGAAAAGGAAGGGATCGACGTCATGCAACAGATCCAGAACCTCCGCGCCATGACCGCCGAGGACCTGACGGCCCTCGGCCTCGGCCAGATCGCCTACCTCAGGCAGGTCACCCTCGACGGGCACCGGGTCTGGGCGGTCTTCGCCGCCAACGGCCAGCAGGTCGCCGTCATGCCGACCTACGAGGCGGCCTGGACCGCCATCTACCAGAACGATCTGGAGCTTGTGGCGCTGAACTAGAGCGGTCTTCTCCAGGCCCGATCACGCTTCCTGGCCCATCCCTGCCGCCCCGCGGGCGTCAAGGATGGGACTGAGGCGCGCGAATCAGCATCGAATCTATGCGATCGCACTGTTGTCTGGCGAGGGCTAGCGCATCACGCTCTATCGGCTGGAGGGATTCCAAGTACGGAGTCCTGGCCCGATGGAGGTGTGCGACATGGGTAACGCGATCGAGATCAGACGATTCGAGAGTCCCGACCAACGCCTCGACATGAAGGAACGGGGCGGTATCTCCATCGTCAGGATGGCGGACGGCACGGCAGGAATGCAGGCCGTCTTTCAGCCGGGCTGGACCTGGGAGATCGATGAGAAACCCCTGCTCGGCTCGCCGGCCTCCTGCCCGATGCGCCACATCGGCTACTGTATCGCCGGCAAGCTCGTGGTCCGCATGATCGCCACGGGAGCCGAGACGCATATCGGCATCGGTGACTTCTTCGATATCCCGCCGGGCCATGACGCCTACGTCGAAGGCGACAAGGCGGTCGAGCTGATCCTCTTCGCGCCGCCCGAGCATCAGCATTGACCGGCCAGCCGGACAGGACGAGGTCGCGAAGCGACCGGCGCCGCTTGGCGGACGCCCCCGGGCGGCCGGCAGGAGACGCGGTCTCGACCGCTCCAGCATCGCTTTCGCGCGGGGCCGACCCGCCCTAGCTGCGGCCGTCGCGGCGGCCGGCGTAGGCGGCGGCAACCTCCGCCTCGTCGGCCGGCTCGCCCGCGTAGTGCAGCTGGTCGTCCGGTAGCACGACCCAGCCCTGCGCCCGCGTGGTCCAGATCTGGGCCGCCGGGCGCAGCGGCGTCGTGTCGTCCAGCGTGCCGGCCTTCAGGCTGATCGTCGCGCTCTCCGGCCCGCCGTCGTGAAAGATCCGCACCCCGCAGGTCGGGCAGAAATGGCCGCGCTTGGGCGCGCCGCTGTCCGACCGGGTCGCCCAGAGCGCCAGCGCGCCCTGCCGCAGGCGGAAGGCCGCGCGCGGCAGGATCAGCGACATGCCGAAGGCGCTGGCCGACTGCTTCTGGCAGTCGCGGCAATGGCAGCAGTAGAGCGCCGCCGCCGCCGCCGCCTCGATCTCGTAGCGGACCTCGCCGCACTGGCATCCGCCGCTCCAACGCTCGTCCATCTGCCGGCCTCCGCGAACCCTTTCCGATCGGCGGAGTCTGCTGCCTCCAGGGCCGCGCGCCAAGCGCCAAGCGCCCCGCGGCGCGGCCCTTGCCGATCCGCGGGCCGGCGGGCACCATCGCCCGGCCATGACCGATTCTCCCGCCATCAAGCACCTCTACCTGATCGACGGCTCGGGCTACATCTTCCGCGCCTACTTCGCGATTCCGCCGCGCTCGACCTCGGGCGGGATTCCGACCAATGCCGCCTTCGGCTTCACCAACATGCTGATCAAGCTGTTGCGGGATTTGAGCGACTGCGACGGCCTGACGGTGGTCTTCGACCACTCCGGCCAAGACCTTCCGCAACGAGATCTATGCCGCCTACAGAGCGCACTGCGCCCACCAGCACCTGGAAGACCTGATCCCGCAATTCGAGATGATCCGCGACGTGACCATCGCTTTTGGCGCGTGTTCCCGATTGAGAAGGAGAATTTCGAGGCCGACGACCTGATCGCCACCACGCCCACCAGGCGCGCGAGAGGCTGCATGGTCACCATTGGCAGCTCCGACAAGGACCTGATGCAACCGGTGGACGATGGCACCACCATGTTTGACCCGATCAAAAACAAGCCGATCAGCTCTGACGGGGTGATGGAGAAATTCGGCGTCGCCCCCGGAGAACCGCGTGGTGGACGTGCAGTCACTCGCCGGCGACCGGTTGATAACGTGCCCAGCGTGGCCGGCAAGACCGCCGCGCAGCTGATCGGCGA
>CALOEA010000081.1:0-49335 GCA_942492185.1 uncultured Alphaproteobacteria bacterium | reverse complement strand
CGCTTCGTTCGGTTACATGACTGCTCCGCTCCGCCATCGGGCCGTTCATCCCCGCTCAGCTTCTGCCTATAGTCACGCCAGCGAGCCAGGAGGTGACCATGTTCGAGGGTTTCAGGGAAGAGCGCATCGCGGTCGAAGCCGGCGAGATCTTCCTGCGCCACGGCGGGGAGGGCCCGCCGCTGCTGCTGCTGCACGGCTATCCGCAGACCCACGTGATGTGGCACCTGCTGGCGCCGCTCCTGGCCGAGCGCTACCACGTCGTCTGCCCCGACCTGCGCGGCTATGGCGCCTCGGCCAAGCCGCCCGGCGGCGGCGACCACGGCGCCTACGCCAAGCGGGCGATGGCGGCCGACCAGATCGCCGCGATGCGCGCGCTGGGGCACGAGCGCTTCCAGGTGGTCGGCCACGACCGCGGCGGCCGCGTCACCCACCGGCTCTGCCTGGACCATCCGCAGGCGGTCGAGCGCGCCTGCGTGATCGACATCTGCCCGACGCTGACGATGTACGAGAAGACCGACATGGACTTCGCGCGGGCCTACTACCACTGGTTCTTCCTGATCCAGCCGGAGCCGCTGCCGGAACGGCTGATCGCTGCCGAGAGCGACTGGTTCATCGAGCGCAAGCTCGGCGCCTGGGGCGGCGGGCGCTTCGCGCCGGAGGCGGTGGCGGCCTATCAGGCCGCCTTCCGCGATCCGGCCACGATCCACGGCACCTGCGAGGACTACCGCGCCGCCGCCAGCATCGACCTGGAGCACGACCGCGCCGACGCCGAGCGGCGCGTCGCCTGCCCGCTGCTGGTGCTCTGGGGCGCCAAGGGCGTGGTCGCGCGCACCTACGACGTGCTCGGCGAGTGGCGCGCCAAGGCCGAGGACGTACGCGGCGAGGCGCTGCCCGGCGGCCACTACCTGCCGGAGGAATGCCCCGAGGAAACCCTGGCCGCGCTGCGCGCGTTCCTGCTCTAGGGCGGCCGCCGGAGACCGGCGCCGGCAGCCGTTGCAAGAGGCCGCGACGCCTGCGTTAATCTCCGCCGCGAACACGGGAGGGCCCCGGTGGCCGACCTCAAGGAACGAGCGCAGCAGCGGACCTACAAGACGATCGGCGGTCGCCGGCCGCCGCGCGTGCAGGCGCGCTCCGCCCTCTGGTCGCGCCTGCGCACCTACCTGCTGGCCGGCCTCCTGGTGGCGGCGCCCATCGGCATCACCATCTGGCTGGCGCTCTGGTTCCTCTCCTTCGTCGACTCCAGCGTCATGCCGCTGGTGCCGGCGCAGTGGAACCCGGAGACCTATCTGCCCTTCTCGGTGCCGGGGCTCGGCCTGCTGCTGCTCTGCATCTTCCTGCTGCTGGTCGGCATGGCCACCGCCGGCATGGTCGGCCGGGCGATCCGCCGCGAAGGCGCGAAGATCATGGCGCGGGTGCCGGTGCTGCGCTCGATCTACAGCGCCACCGAGCAGATCTTCGAGACCATGCTGACGCGCCAGACCAATGCCTTCCGCGAGGTCGCCCTGGTCGAGTACCCGCGCTACGGCTCCTGGGCCATCGGCCTCATCACCGGCACCACCGTCGGCGAGGTGCAGGAGCTGACCGGCCCGACCGTGATCAACGTCTTCGTCCCCACCACGCCCAACCCCACCACCGGCTACCTGCTGTTCCTCCCCGATACCGAGGTGCATCGCCTGCCGATCACGGTGGAGCAGGGGCTGAAGCTGGTGATCTCCGGCGGCATCGTGCTGCCCGACCAGCCCGCCGGCGCGGCGGCCGAGGGACCGCAGGCCGAGCGCATGGCCGCGGCGGAAGCCTTCGTGGAGAAGCGCCTGGCGGCGATGAAGGAGGCCGAGGCGCCGCCGCCGCCGCGCAAGCGCTCGCCCTTCCTGGCGCGCCTGCGCGCCTACTTCGTCACCGGCGTCCTGATCACCGCGCCGATCTTCATCACCGGCTGGCTCGCCTGGCAGATCTTCCAGTTCTTCGACCAGAGCGTGAAGCCGCTGATTCCGCCGAACTGGAACCCCGAGACCTACACGCCCTTCGCCATCCCCGGCCTCGGCATCCTCATCCTGCTGATCCTGCTGCTGCTGATCGGCATGTTCGCGACCGGCTACGTCGGCCGCTGGGCGGTGAAGACCGGCGAGCGCCTGCTGCAGCGCGTGCCCTTCATCCGCGGCATCTACAAGGCGATGAAGCAGGTCTTCGAGACCGTGCTGGCGCAGCAGTCGCAGGCCTTCCGGGAGGTGGTCCTGGTGGAGTACCCGCGTCCCAACTCCTTCTCGCTCGGCTTCGTCACCGGCACCGGCTCGCAGATCATCGAAAGCGGCGCCAAGCGCGAGCTGATCAACATCTTCGTCGCCACCACGCCGAACCCGACCTCGGGCTTCCTCCTCTTCATCCCGCCCGACGAGGCGGTGGTGCTGCACATGTCCGTCGAGGAGGCGATCAAGATGGTGGTCTCCGGCGGCATCATCACTCCGCCCGGCCGCGAGGCGCCGGTGCCGGCGCTCGAAGCGCCGCCAACGCACTAGGTTCCATGGCCGCCGGCAATCATCCGCGGGGTAGCGGGCGCCGGCTGGTGCCGGGTTTCGGCGATGCCGGGCCGACGCTGTGGAGCGAGCGGCTCTGCCTGCGGCCCTATCGGCCCGCCGACCACGCCGCGGCCACGGCGCTCTGGGGCGACCCGGCGGTCACCCGCTTCATCGGCGGGCGCGCGCTGGGCAGCGAGGAGGTCTGGGGCCGCCTGCTGCGGCACAACGGCCACTGGGTCTGGCAGCACTACGGCTATTGGGCGGTCGAGGAGCGGGCGGGCGGCGCCTTCGTCGGCGAGGTCGGCTTCGCCAGCTTCCGCCGCGATCTGGAGGTCGCCGAGGGCGCCCTGGTCGCCGCGCCGCCGGAGGCCGGCTGGGCGCTGCTGCCGGCAAAGCAGGGGCGCGGCTACGCCACCGAGGCGCTGCGGCGGGCGCTGGACTGGGCCGACAGCGGACCGGTCGGCCCCGAGAGCTTCTGCATGATCGACCCGGCCAATGCGGCGTCGCTGAAGGTCGCCGCGAAGTGCGGCTTCACATTCTGGCAGCAGGCGCGCTACCGCGGCGCGCCGGTGCCGCTGTTCCGCCGCGCGGCCGACGGCGCCGCGGCAACGGCTTTGGAGGACCCAGGAGAATGATCCCCACCCTCGACGTCGGGCCGCTGTTCGCTCCTGCTTCAGCCGCGCGCGACCGCGTCGACGCGGCGATCCGCCAGGCGGCGGCCGAGAGCGGGTTCCTGCTGATCGGCGGCCTGCCCGACGCGGCGCTCCTGCAGGCCGCCAACCGCGCCCGCCTGCTCTCGATCTTCGACCTGCCGCCGGCCGCGACGGCCAAGCTGCTGCGCCGCAGCGCCGATCCCAGCCGGCCGAACGTCTATCGCGGCTGGTTCCCGCTGCAGCCCGGCGCGATCTCCTACAAGGAGGGCATCGACATCGGCCCGGACGTGGCCCGCCCGCTCTCGTCCGGCGACCCGGACGATCCTCTTTGCGAACCAACGCCGCTGCCGGACGAGGCGGCGCTGCCAGGCTGGCGGGCGGCCGCCGCCGCCTACTACCTGGCGATGGAGCGGATCGGCCAGGCGCTGATGCGCTCCATTGCTCGCGGCCTGGAGCTGCCCGAGGGCGTCTTCGACAGCCTCTTCGCCGGCGGCATCTCGTCGCTCCGCCTGGCGCACTACCCCGCGCGCGACGCCCGCTCGCTGGGGGACCGCGACCCCGCCACGCTGCAGGTCGAGGTCGAAGGCCGGACCCACTGGCTGGTGAACGTGCCGCATTGCGATTCCGGCTTCGTCACCCTGCTGGCGCAGAACGGCATCGCCGGCCTGCAGGCCCGCCTTCCCGGAGGCGGCTGGATCACCGTGCCGCCGGCCGACGGCACCCTGGCGGTGAACTTCGGCAAGCTGCTGGAGCGCTGGAGCGGCGGGCGCATCCGCGCCACCGAACACCGCGTCGTCGGCCTGGCCGGCGAGCGCTTCTCGATCCCCTTCTTCTACGAGCCGAAGGTCGACGCGCTGATCGAGCCGCTGCCGCTGCCGGGTGCGGCCGCCTTCGCCCCCTTCCTCTATGGCGACCACCTCTGGGCGGCGACCACGCAGTTCGTCGAGCAGCGCGGCATCGCCCACCTGCGCCGGCCGCGGGGCCCAGCGGCGGTGACCGGCGACTACTAGACACTTGTGTCTGGACCTGGGTCGGCTTGCTGCCTAGTCTCTCTCGCAACGAGAGGCAACGGGAGGGCAGGGCGATGAAGTCGCACTATCGGGCGGTGGTCATTGGCGGCGGCGTGGTCGGCGCCTCGGTGCTCTATCACCTGGCGAAGCTGGGCTGGAGCGAGGTGGCGCTGATCGAGCGCAAGGAGCTGACCGCCGGCTCCACCTGGCACGCGGCCGCCGGCTTCCACGCGATCAATGCCGACCCCAACATCGCCGCGCTCCAGGACTACACCATCAAGCTCTATCGCGAGATCGAGGCCGAGAGCGGCCAGGACGTCGGGCTGCACATGACCGGCGGCGTCAACATGGCCGGGACGCCGGAGCGCTGGGAGTGGTTGCAGTCGGCCTGGGCGATCTTCCGCACCATGGGCATGGACCAGGCCCGCCTGATGACGCCGGAGGAGATCAAGGCGATCTGCCCGATCGCCGATGTCTCCGGCCTCTACGGCGGCCTCTACGATCCCAACGAGGGCCACCTCGACCCCTACGGCGCGACCCACGCCTATGCCGGCGCGGCGAAGAAGCGCGGCGCCGAGGTGATCCTGCGCAACCGCGTGCTGGAGCTCCATCCGCGGGGCGACGGCAGCTGGACCGTGGTGACCGAGCAGGGGACCCTGGTGGCCGAGCATGTGGTCAATGCCGGCGGCCTCTGGGCCAAGCAGGTCGGCCTGATGGCCGGCATCGACCTGCCGGTGACGCCGATGGAGCATCACTACCTCGTGACCGACGACGTGCCCGAGGTCGCGGCCCTCGAGGGCGAGCTGGGCCGCTGGCGGTCGACCTCGAGGGCTACACCTACCTGCGCCAGGAGCGCAAGGGCGTGCTGCTGGGCGTCTACGAGTTGACGCCCAAGCACTGGAACGTCGAGGGGGCGCCCTGGGACTACGGCATGGAGCTGATCCCGGAGGACATCGACCGCATATCCATGGAGCTGGGCCGCGGCTTCGACCGCTATCCCTGTCTGGCGAATGCCGGCATCAAGCGCTGGGTCAACGGCGCCTTCACCTTCACCCCCGACGGCAACCCGCTGGTCGGGCCGGTGCCGGGCAAGCGCGGCTACTGGACCGCCTGCGGGGTCATGGCCGGTTTCTCGCAGGGCGGCGGTGTCGGCAAGGCGCTGGCCGAGTGGATGATCCACGGCGAGCCCGAGCAGGATGTCTACGGCATGGACGTCGCCCGCTACGGCGACTTTGCCGCGAACCGCGAATACCTGCGCCAGACCACCGCGCAGTTCTACGCGCGCCGCTTCGTCATGACCTATCCCAACGAGCGCCTGCCGGCGGGGCGCCCGCTGCGCCGGCCGGCCTGCTACGACGCCATGACGGCGGCCGGCGCCGAGTGGACGGCGATGTGGGGCCTGGAGATCCCGGTCTACTTCGCCGAGCCCGGCTTCGAGGAGACGCCGACCCTGCAGCGCTCCAACGCCTTCCCGCTGGTCGCCGAGGAGGTGAAGGCGGTGCGCGAGGGTGTCGGCATCGTCGATACCAGCGGTTTCTCCCGCTTCGAGGTGCGCGGCGCCGACGCCGAGGCCTGGCTCGACCGCCTGCTGGCCTGCCGCCTGCCGAAGCCCGGCCGGGTTCGCCTCGCCCCGATGCTGAGCCCCACCGGCCGCCTGCTGGGCGACCTGACGGTCATCAACTGGGGCGAGGGCGTCTGGTGGCTGATGGGCTCCTACTATCTCCGCGCCTGGCACCGGCGCTGGTTCGACAGCCAGCTTGTCGGCCGGGTGGCGGTGCGCGACCTGTCGGATGCCATGACCGGCTTCGCGCTGGCCGGCCCACGGTCGAGCGAGCTGCTGGCGGCCTTGGCGGCCGAGGGGTCAGCGGGCCTGGGCTTCATGGAGGCGGGCGCGATGGACATCGGCCTGCACCGCGCGCTGGTCGCCCGGCTCTCGGTGACCGGCGAGCTGGGCTACGAGATCAACGTGCCCTGCGCCGAGCATCGTCCGCTGGGCCAGCGGCTGCTTGCGGCCGGCGCGCAGTTCGGCGCCAGGCTCTTCGGCTTCGCCTCGATGAACGCGCTGCGGCTGGAGAAGTCCTTCGGCGTCTGGTCGGCGGAGTACCGCTGGTCCTATACCCCCGGCATGAGCGGCCTCGACCGCTTCGTCGCCTTCGACAAGCCGGAGTTCATCGGCGCCCCAGCCCCGCCCCCCCCCCCCCGCGCGCGCGGATCGCTTGGCGGTCGCGCCCCGCCCCCCCCCCCCCCTGCCGCACGGCCGGTGACCGCACGAGCGCGAGCGCAGGTAGCGGACTGCCTCGTCGCGGCCGAAGAGGTAGAGCAGCGCGCGCAGCGCCTCGCCGCGCGGGCCCTTGAGATCGGGGTCCTTCTCGATCAGGCGGCGGGCGTCGTCGCGGGCGACCTGCGGCCACAGCTCGACCTGCTCCCGACCGGATCGGCCAGGCGGAATCCGGGAAGCCGGCCTGCCTGGTGCCGAGCAGCTCGCCGCCACCGCGCAGCCGCAGGTCCTCCTCGGCGATGCGGAAGCCGTCCTCGCTCTCGCGCAGAATCTCCAGGCGGGCGCGGGCGGTGCTCCCCAGCGGCGTCTGGTAGAGCAGCAGGCAGGTGGACTTGCCCTGGCCGCGGCCGATCCGCCCGCGCAGCTGGTGCAGCTGCGCCAGGCCGAAGCGCTCGGCATGCTCGACCACCATGACGGTCGCCGCCGGCACGTCGACGCCGACCTCGATCACCGTGGTGGCGACCAGCAGGTCCGATGTCGCCGCTCGGCGAAGCGCGCCATCGCCGCGTCCTTCTCGGCCCTTCATGCGGCCGTGGACCAGGCCGACCCGGCCGGCGCCGAAGCGCTCCTTCAGCATCGGCGTGGCGTTCCTCGGCGGCGGCCAGGTCGCTCACATCCGAGACCTCGACCAGCGGGCAGACCCAGTAGACCTTGCGACCCTGCTCCAGCGCGCGGCCGATGCCGGCGATGACCTCCTCCCGGCGCTCCAGCGAGACCCGGCGGGTGTCGATCGGCTGGCGGCCGGGCGGCTTCTCGTCGAGCCGCGAGGACTCCATGTCGCCATAGACCGTCAGCGTCAGCGTGCGCGGGATCGGCGTCGCGGTCATCACCAGGATGTCGACGCCCTGGCCCTTCTCGGCCAGCGCCAGCCGCTGATGCACGCCGAAGCGGTGCTGCTCGTCGACCACCGCCAGCAGCAGATTGCGGAAGCGCACGTCCTCCTGGAAGACCGCATGGGTCCCCACCACCAGCACCGCTTCGCCACTGGCGACCCGCTCCAGGATCTCGGTCCGCGCCTTGCCCTTGTCGCGGCCGGTCAGCAGCGCGAGCCGGAGCCCTGCGGCGTCGGCAAGCGGTGCGAGGCTTTCGAGGTGCTGGCGGGCGAGGATCTCGGTCGGCGCCATCAGCGCCGCCTGCGCGCCGGCCTCGACGGCGGCCAGCATCGCCATCAGCGCGACCACCGTCTTGCCGCTGCCGACATCGCCCTGCAGCAGGCGCAGCATGCGCGTCGGCGCGGCCATGTCGGCCAGGATCTCGTCGACCGAGCGCTGCTGCGAGAGTGTCAGGCGGAAGGGCAGGGCGGCCAGCACCGCGGCTGCGCAGGCGCCCGTCGCCGCTTGGCGACGCGGCCGCGCGCCCGCTTCTGGCGCGCCCGCACCAGGGCGAGGGCCAGCTGGTTGGCGAGCAGCTCGTCGAAGGCGAGGCGCTGGCGCGCGCCGCGGCGCCTCGGCGACAGGTCGGCCTCGTCCTCCGGCCGGTGGGCCGCGCGCAGGGCGATCGCCTCCAGGCCGGCCAGCCCTGCCGCGCCCTTGCAGGCCGGGTCCTGCCATTCCGGCAGCCGCGGGCGCGCTCGAGCGCCGCCTGGATCGCGCCTTCTGCAGGACGCTTCGGCGTCAGGCCGGCGGTCAGAGCGGATAGACCGGCTCGACCAGCGGCAGGATCTGTCGGCCTCGGCCGGGCGGGCACGACGTGGTCGGGATGGGTCATCTGCAGGCCCTCGCCGGAACCGCTCGAGCCGGCCGCTGACGACCCGCTCGCTCGCCGACGGGCAGCAGCTTGCTCCAGCTAGTCCCGCGGGCGTGGAAGAACACCAGGGTCGATGGAAGCCGGTGTCGTCGGAGCAGCGCACCCGATAGGGCTGGCGCGGGCCGCGGCGGCCCATGGTGCTCGTCGACCGTCACGGTCAGCGTGGCGATGCGGCCCGGCTCGGCCTCGGCGAGCACCGGGGCGCTAGCGCCGGTCGATCACGCCGCTGGGCAGGTGCCACAGCAGGTCGACCACCTTGCGCCGCCGTCGCCACCCGGTCTCGACCAGCTTGCCGAAGCGCGGTCCGACGCCGGGCAGGCTGGTGACGCGGCGGCGAAGAGGGGGAAGAGGATCTGCGGGCGCATGAACCGGTTCGCTGGTCTCGGCTGGCGGCGTGACAGGGCAGGGCGCGGCGCTACTATATGCTACGCCCGGCCTATATCCTCAGCCGCAGCATGGACCAGACGACCCGACCGATCGCGAGACGCGCGTCAAGCGGCTGCTCTATCCGCAGCCTGGCACCGCGGCACCAAGGAGCTGGACCTGCTGATGGGGCCCTTCTCCGACAGCGGCCTTGCCGGCCTGGACGAGTCCGGCCTCGACGACTACGAGTCGCTGATGGAGGCGCCGGAACCCTTGCTTTACGCCATGCTGACGGGTAAGGCCACGCCGCCACCGGCCTACGACCATGCGGTCCTCCGCCTCATTCGCCGTTTGCCACGAAAGTGCCCCGCAGCGCGTGACCTTTCGCCCCGATGCGACAATTCCGGACCGGCCGGACGCGATGGCTCGGTGTGCCCGAGGGCGCCGAGGCGCCTGCTGCTGGCGCGGCCTGGCGCGCCAGCGGCGGCCGCCCATCCTGCATGTCGCGCGCGACGACGCCAGCGCTGGCCCGCGCTGGCGGCGGCGCTGCGCTTCTTCGCGCCGGGGCTGGAGGTGCTGCGCTTCCCGGCCTGGGACTGCCTGCCCTATGACCGCGTCTCGCCGCACCGCGACCTGGTCGCCCGCCGCATCGACGGCCTGACCCGCCTGGCCCGCTGGCAGGGCAAGGGCGGCCCACTGGTGGTGACCACGGTGAACGCCCTGCTCCAGCGCCTGCCGCCGCGCGCCTGCGCGCTTCGCCGCGCCCTGCTGGTGGCGGTGGTCGGCGGCGACCTGCCGGACGCCCGATCTCATGGAGCGCCTTCCTGCTGGCGCAACGGCTATCGCCGCGCGGCGACACCGTGAGCGAGCCCGGCGAGTACGCGGTGCGCGGCGGCATCATCGACGTCTTCCCGCCGGGCGCCGAGCGCCGCTCCGCCTCGACCTCTTCGGCGACAAGCTGGAGGCGCTGCGCGCCTTCGATCCGCTGACCCAGCGCACCACCGGCAAGGCACGCGCTTCGTGCTGAAGCCGGTCAGCGAGGTGCGCGCTGGACGGAGGACGGTCGAGCGCTTCCGCACCGGCTATCGCGACCTCTTCGGCGCCGGTCGACGACGATCCGCTCTACGACGCGGTCAGCGAGGGCCGCGCCTACGGCGGCATGGAGCACTGGCTGCCGCTGTTCTACGAGCGGCTGGAGACGCTGTTCGACTATCTGCCGGACGCCGCGATCGGCTCTCGACCACCAGGCCGAGGAGCAGCGCGACCAGCGCGCTGGCACGATCGTCGAGGACTACTACGACGCGCGCCGCGGCCGTGCAGGCCGGCGCGACGGAGGGCGGCGCCCTATCGCCCGCTGCCGCCGGACCGCTCTATCTGACGAGCCGACGAGTGGGACGCGCTCGCTCGCCGAGCGCGCCGGTGGCGCGCTTTCACGCCGTTCCTGGAGCCGGGCCCGCGCCGGCGAAGACCGGTCGATCTGGCGGGCGCCGCGGGCGCGACTTCGCCGACGCGCGCCACGGCACCGCGGCGGTCTCTACGAGGCGCTGCGCGAGCACCTCGCCGGCGAGCGCAGGGCCGGCCGGCCACCGGCGTCGTCATCGCCGGCTACAGCGACGGCTCGCGCGACCGCCTGGGCGCGCTGCTGGCCGAACACGGCATCTCGAAGAGCCGGCCGGTCGCCGACTGGCAGCCGAGGTCCTGCGCCCTGCCGGCCGGCGCCGTGGCGCTGGCCGTGCTGCCGCTGGAACGCGGCTTCGCGCGCCGGACCTGCTGCCGTCTCACCGAGCAGGACATCCTGGGCGAGCGGCTGGCGCGCCGCGGCGCGGCGCGGCGCAAGGCCGAGAACTTCCTGACCGAGGTCGCGGCCCTCAGCGAGCGGCGACCTGGTCGTGCATGTCGAGCACGGCATCGGCCGCTATCGAGGGCCTGGAGACCCTGGATGTCGGCGGCGCGCCGCACGACTGCCTGAGGGTGATCTATGCCGGCGGCGACAAGCTCTTCGTGCCGGTCGAGAACATCGACGTGCTGTCGCGCTACGGCAGCGAGGATACCGTGGCGGAGCTCGACCGCCTGGGCGGCGTCGCCTGGCAGGCGCGCAAGGCCAAGGCGCGCGAGCGCATCCGCGAGATCGCCGCGGCGGCTGATCAAGATCGCCGCCGAGCGCGCCGCTTCGCACGGTCGAGGAAATCCGCCCGGCCGAGGGCCTCTACGAGGAGTTCTGCGCGCGTTTCCCCTACGCCGAGACCGACGACCAGCTCCGCGCCATCGACGAAGTCCTGAGCGATCTCGGCTCCGGACGGCCGATGGACCGCCTGATCTGCGGCGACGTCGGCTTCGGCAAGACCGAGGTCGCGCTGCGGGCGGCCTTCGTCGCGGCCATGACCGGGCCGCCAGGTTGCCGTCGTCGTGCCGACCACACTCCTGGCCCGGCAGCATTTCCGGACCTTCTCGGAGCGCTTCTCGGGATTGCCGATCCGCATCGCCCAGCTCTCGCGCCTGGTCACGCCCAAGGAGGCGACCCAGGTGAAGGCAAGCCTGGCCGAGGGCGAGGTCGACATCGTCGTCGGCACCCACGCGCTGCTGGCCAAGTCGATCGCATTCCGCGATCTGGGCCTGCTGATCGTCGACGAGGAGCAGCACTTCGGCGTCAAGCAGAAGGAACGGCTCAAATCGCTGCGCGGCGACATGCACGTGCTCACGCTCTCGGCGACGCCGATCCCCCGCACCCTGCAGATGGCGCTGTCCGGCGTGCGCGAGATGAGCCTGATCGCGACACCGCCGGTCGACCGGCTGGCGGTGCGCACCTTCGTGCTGCCGTTCGATCCGGTCGTCATCCGCGAGGCGATCCTGCGCGAGCGCATCCGCGGCGGCCAGGTCTTCTACGTCTGCCCGCGCATCGAGGACCTGGCGGAGGTCGCCGAGCAGCTGCGCGAACTGGTGCCCGAGGCGCGCAGTCGCGGTGGCCGCACGGCCAGATGCCGCCGACCGAGCTGGAGAACGTGATGACCGCCTTCTACGACGGCGGTTCGACATGCTGCTGTCGACCAACATCGTCGAAAGCGGCCTCGACATCCCCAGCGCCAATACGATGATCATCCATCGCGCCGACATGTTCGGCCTGGCGCAGCTCTACCAGCTGCGCGGCCGCATCGGGCGCTCGAAGCAGCGCGCCTATGCCTATCTGACCCTGCCGACCGACAAGCCCCTGTCGCCGAACGCGCTGCGCCGGCTGGAGGTCATGCAGACCCTGGACACGCTGGGCGCCGGCTTCACGCTGGCGAGCCACGACCTTGACATCCGCGGCGCCGGCAACCTGCTGGGCGAGGAGCAGTCGGGCCATATCCGCGAGGTCGGCATCGAGCTCTACCAGCAGATGCTGGAGGAGGCGGTCGCCGAGGCGCAGCGGCGAGGGCTCGCGAGGATGCCGGCCGATCGAGGCGAGGGCTGGACGCCGCAGATCAACCTCGGCATGCCGGTGCTGATCCCCGAGGCCTATGTCGCCGACCTCGACGTGCGGCTGGGGCTCTACCGCCGCATTGGCCGCCCTGGTGGACCGGACGAGATCGAGGCCTTCGCCGCCGAGCTGATCGACCGCTTCGGTCCGCTGCCCGAAGAGGTCGACAACCTGCTGCAGATCATGACCATCAAGCAGCTCTGCCGGCAGGCCGGCGTGGAGAAGGTCGATGCCGCCCGAAGGGCGCGGTCATCACGCTCTCCAACCGGCCGGCCGATCCGGCGCGCCTGATCCGCTACATCCAGGAAGGCCAGGGGGGAGCAGCGCCTGCCGGCCCGATCAGCGCATCGCTGGTGCAGTCGGACCCAGGGCGGGGTCAAGGGCTGCTGGAGAGTGGGTGGGAGGAGCGGGCCGCCCCGTCCGGCCGGCCACCTCTGCTGCCCGCTTGCCGTTTCCCTCCCCGCAAGGGGGAGGGCCAGCAACGCAAAGGGGGAGCGCGCACCAATGACAGTCACCCTAGACTCCCCGACGACTTCTCCCTCGAATCCCTGCGTCAGGTGCTCGCAGCTTGGCGCCGGCGAGCCTGACGTCCTCGCTCGACCAGTGCGCGCGGCATCGGCGAGGCCCGGCGGGTTTCGCCCCCTCCTCGTAGAGCCGCCGTTCCGCAGAGGTCGCCTCGTCCAACAGCATTCGGGTGCTATCGGACAGGGCCTCCAGCCGGGTTGCCCGGCGGGTCGGATCGACGTTCTCCGGCCGCGGTCCGCGCCACCAGAGAGGCGATCCGAGATGCCGCAGCAGCTGCGGCAGGTCCCGGTCCAGCGTCTCGGTGAAGCCGAGGAAATCCAGGCTGCCGAGGCCGGCCAGCGCCGGCTCCAGCAGGTCCGCCGGGCGGCGCAGGATTCCGAGGGCGAGTTGCACCAGCCCTTCAACCTCTTCCTCTCCCGGGCGCAGCCAGCCCTGACCGCTCAGCAGCTGCAGCGAACTGGAGGCCCCCGGTCGCGGAGCGGGTTGGGCCGCAGGAAATCCTCGAGCTCGCCGCCCAGCGCCATCAGGCTGGCGTGCTGCGCGTGCTGCGGGCTGCGCCGCATATGACTGTAGGCGGAAAGCAGCCGGGCGCGCGGTTCGCGCAGAAAGCAGAAGGTGAAAGCCTGCCCCGGCAGGCGGTCGCGCGGGGTGTCTCGCTTCCACGTGCCCGCCCTATCACGCCTGCTGGCTGACCCAGCCGAGCGGCGAGGCTGGCCAAGCAGGTGGCCAGATCCACAGGGCGCGGTCATCCGATCGTAGCCGAGCCCTTCCCGCAGGGGTTCACCTTCTTCCTCGGCGGGATGGGCCGCCAGCAGGCGCGGCCGCGCGAGTGGTACTGCGGCCAGACAGGCGACGGCGCGGGAGAAGGCCCGGCGCCTAGGGCTGCTGGTAGATCGTGGTCCGCCGCCGGTCTTCCTGTCGCGATGCAGGAAGAACAGCGGCGCGCGGGCTCTTGCCCCCCCCCTTCGCCCGCCAGGTGAGGACATGGCTGGGCCTGGCGGTTCGCAGCGAGCCTCATGGAGCGGCGCCGGCGTCGTCCTCTCTCGCCCCGGGCGGCCATCTCGAACATCTGGAAGATGACCTCCGGCGGGTGCGCGCCGGAGAGCACGTACTTGCCGTCGAAAATGAAGGTCGGGACGCCCTGGATGCCGATTTCACGCGCCCTGGCGTCTTCCGCCAGGACTTCCAGCAGCCCCTCGGTGCCGGCCAGGCGAGTCGCGGTCTGCTCGCGCGACAGGCCGATCTGGGCGGCGACATCGGCCAGCACCTCGAGGTCGCCGATGTCCCGCGCCTCGCTGAAATAGGCCGCGGAAGAGCGCCTCCTCGGTGGCTGCCTCGCCTGCGTCCTGCCTCCTGGCCATGCGCCACCAGCCGGTGCGAGGCGACGGTGTTGGGCGTGCGCGACATGCGGTCGAAGTCGAAGGCGATGCCCTCGGCCTCGCCGGCGGCCAGAACCGGCTCGTAGACCTGCCTGGCGCGCTCGGCGCCGCCGAACTTCAGCTCCAGGTAGCGGCTGCGGTCGAGGCCTTCCGGCGGCATGTTGGGATTGAGCTGGAAGGCGCGCCAGACGATCTCGAGGTCGGGTTGCGGCCGGGCCTTGAGGGCGCGCTCCAGGCGCCGCTTGCCGATCAGGCACCAGGGGCAGATGGTGTCGGAATAGATCTCGATGCGCATCTCGTCCTCGCTGACACCTGTCACCGCGCCGTCCTGCCGCCGGGCGCTTGACCGGGGGAAGGCTCGTCGTAACGATAGCGCGCCAACAGGGGGATGCCCAGGAAGAGCATGAGCGACAGCAGCAGCGTGATCCTTAGCAGTACGTCACAGGCCTATGAAGGCGACCTGCCGCGCCGGCCGGCGAATTTCCAGCCCCTGACGCCTCTCTCGTTCCTGCGCCGCGCAGAGGCCGTGCATCCCGACCGGCTCGCGGTGGTCCATGGCGCGCAGCGACTGACCTATCGCGACTTCGGCCAGCGGGTCCGCCGCTTCGCGTCGGCGCTCGCCCGCCGCGGCATCGGTCCGGGCGACTGCGTGGCGATCATGGCGCCCAACGTGCCGGCGCTGCTGGAGGCGCACTTCGCCGTGCCGATGCTCGGCGCCGTGCTCAACCCGATCAACACCCGGCTCGATCCCGCCACCATCGCCTTCATCCTGGAGCATGGCGAAGCCAAGCTGCTGATCACCGACCGCGAGTTCTCGCCGGTGATGCGGCCGGCGCTGGCGCAGCTCGGCCGCGCCCTTCCGGTGATCGACATCGACGACCCGCTGGGCGAGGGCGGCGAGCTGCTGGGCGAGAAGGACTACGAAGCGCTCCTGCAGGAGGGTGACCCGGACTACGACAACGACCAGCCGCACGACGAGTGGCAGTCGATCTGCCTGCTCTACACCTCCGGCACCACGGGCAACCCCAAGGGCGTGGTCTACCACCATCGCGGCGGCTTCCTGAACGCCACGGGCAACGCCATCGCCTTCGGCCTCGACCGCTCGACGCGCTACCTCTGGACCCTGCCGATGTTCCATTGCAACGGCTGGACCTTCACCTGGGCGGTGACGGTGGCGGGCGGCACCCATGTCTGCCTGCGCAAGGTCGACCCGGCGCTGGTGTTCCGGCTGATCGAATCGGAGAAGGTCACCCACCTCTGCGGCGCGCCGGTCGTGCTGAATATGCTGGCGCATGCACCTGCGGCGGTGAAGCGTCCGCTGCCCAACCCGGTGAAGGTGATGACCGGCGGCGCCGCGCCGCCCTCGGCCATCATCGAGAACATGGAGAAGCATGGGTTTCGAGTCCTGCATCTCTACGGCCTGACCGAGACCTACGGCCCGTCGACCGTCTGCGCCTGGCAGGAGGCCTGGGAACGACCTCGACGCCACCGACGGCAAGGCCGACGTGATGGCGCGCCAGGGCGTCCCAGTATCCCGACCCTGGAGGAGGCCACGGTGGTCGATCCCGAGACCATGGCAGCCGGTGCCCTGGGACGGCGAGACCATCGGCGAGATCATGGTGCGCGGCAACACCGTGATGAAGGGCTACCTGAAGAACCCGCGGGCGACCGGCGAGGCCTTCGCCGGCGGCTGGTTCCATTCCGGCGACCTCGCCGTGCGCCACCCGGACGGCTACATCGAGGTGAAGGACCGCTCCAAGGACATCATCATTTCCGGCGGCGAGAACATCTCCTCGCTCGAGGTCGAGGAGGCGCTCTACCGCCACCCCAAGGTGCTGGAGGCCGCCGTGGTGGCCCGCCCGGACCCGCACTGGGGAGAGTCCCCCTGTGCCTTCGTCACCCTCAAGGAGGGCGTCGAGGCGACGGTCGAGGAGATCGTCGCGCACTGCCGCGCCTCCATGGCGCGTATCAAGGTGCCGAAGAGCGTGGTCTTCGGCCCACTGCCCAAGACCTCGACCGGCAAGATCCAGAAGTTCGTCCTGCGCGAGCGGGCCAAGGAGATGAAGACACCGTGAATGCTTTCGATTTGAGCGGCAAGGTCGCCCTGGTAACGGGCGCCTCGTCCGGGCTCGGCCATCACTTCGCCCTGACCTTGGCGCGCCACGGCGCCAAGGTGGCGCTGGCGGCCCGGCGGACCGACCGCCTGCAGAGCCTGGCGGAGGAGATCGCCGCCTTCGACGGTCGCGCCCTGCCGGTGGCGATGGACGTGACGAGCCGCGAGAGCGTGGTGGCGGCTGTGGCGACGGCGGAGACCGAACTCGGCCCGCTCGACATCCTGGTCAACAATGCCGGCATCGCGCTCACCACGCCGGCCCTCAAGATCGAGGACGCCGACTGGGCGCAGGTGATCGAGACCAACCTGACTGGCGTCTTCCGCGTTGCCCAGGCCGTCGGCGGGCAGATGGCGGCGCGCGGGGAGGGGGGCAGCATCGTCAACATCGCCTCGATACTCGGCCTCGGCGGCGCCTCCCTGCTGGCCTCCTACAGTGCCGCGAAGGCCGGGGTCATCAACCTGACGCGCACGCTGGCGTTGGAGTGGGCGAAGAGCGGCGTGCGGGTCAATGCCCTGGCGCCCGGCTACATCGAAACCGACATCAACCGCGAGACGCTGCGCTCGCCAGTGGGGGACATTATGCGCAAGAAGATACCGCAACGACGGTTCGGCCAGGTCGAGGACCTCGACGGTCCGCTGCTGCTGCTGGCCTCGGATGCCTCGGCCTTCATGACCGGCGGCGTGATCGTGGTCGACGGCGGCCAGTCGGCGGTGATGTAGCCATGATCGTCGATCACCGCACCTACACGCTGAAGCCCGGCCAGGTGAAGCCCTATCTCGAACTCTACGAGCGCGAGGGACTGCCTGTGCAATCGAAGCACCTGGGGCAGCCCTTCGGCTGGTTCATCACCGAGGTCGGCAACGTCAACCAGGTCGTCCATCTCTGGCGCTATGCCGACCTGGCAGAGCGTGACCGCCGCCGCGCCGCGATGCAGGCCGACCCGGCCTGGCAATCCTTCGTTGCCAAGGCCGCGCCGTTCCTGGACACGATGGAGAACAAGATCCTGAAGCCGGCGCCCTTCGCGCCGCTGCCGCCCGCCTGAACCTGAGAGGAGCCAAGCCTTGGATTTCGCCCTGAGCCCGGAGATCGCCGGGCACTGCAAGACCGTCCGCGACTTCGTCGAGGCGGAGGTGCTGCCGCTCGAGGCCGACCGCGCCAACTACGACGCCCACGAGAACATCCGCCTCGACGTGCTGGCCCGCCTGCGCGAGAAGGCGAAGGCGACCGGACTCTGGGCGCCGCAGGTGGTGAGCGAGTACGGCGGTATGGGGCTGTCGGTGGTCGCCATGGCGGCTCTCTACGAGGAGATGGCGCGCTCGATCTTCGGGCCCTGCGCCTTCAACTGCGCCGCGCCGGACGACGGCAACATGATCGTGATGCAGAAAATCGGCACGCAGGCGCAGAAGGACTGGTGGCTGCGGCCGCTGGCCGAGGGCAAGCTGCGCTCCTCCTTCATCATGACCGAGCCGATGCCGGGCGCCGGCTCCGACCCCAGCCAGATGCTGACCCGGGCCGAGCGCAAGGGCGACCGCTACGTCGTCCACGGCCGCAAGTGGTTCATCACCGGCGCCGCGGAGGCCGAGCACTTCATCCTGATCGCCAAGCACCTCGGACGACCCGCGCAAGGGTCTGAGCGCCTTCCTGTTTCACAAGGACGATCCGGGCTGGGAGATCCTCCGCCGCATCGAGATCATGGGGCCGGAGGAGCACGGCGGCCATTGCGAGTTGCAGTTCGACGGGCTGGAGATCCCGGTCGAGAACCGCCTGATGGAGGAAGGCGACGGGCTGAAGGTGACGCAGATCCGCCTCGGCACCGCCCGGCTCACGCACTGCATGCGCTGGCTGGGCATGGCCAAGCGGGCGCTGGAGATCTGCATGCCCTACGTGAAGGAGCGCCGCTCCTTCGGGCAGAGCCTGGCCGACCGCGAGTCGGTGCAGGGCATGCTGGGCGAGACCGCGATGGCGATCGAGATCGGCCGCCTGCTGACGATGCGGGCCGCCGCCAAGCTCGACAGCGGCGACTTCGCGCGCAAGGAAGTCTCGATGGCGAAGATCCAGGTCGCCGACGTGCTGCACAAGGCGGTCGATACCGCGATCCAGCTGATGGGCGCGAAGGGCTACTCGCGCGATACGCCCCTCGAGTGGATGTACCGCTACGCCCGCCAGGCCCGTCTGGTCGACGGCGCCTCCGAGGTGCACAAGATGGTGTTGAGCCGGTTTCTGATGGGGGAGGGGCGGGACTTCTGGCAATGGGATTGAGCCGATGATTCCATCCAGTCGCTAGTCAGCCGATGCCGAGTGGGGGCGGCGGGCTGACTTACCGGATGCTGGGGACGCCGCGTTTCGCGCTGGCGCTGCTCGTCGTGCATTGGCACGTCCTGCCCGTCGCCACGGTCGACACGGCCTTCCTTGCCGCCAGCCGCTTCGGCCCGATCGCCGTTTTCCTGTTCTTCGTGCTGTCCGGCTTCAGCGTCACCGAGGCTGCGCTGGCCTTCTATCGCGGGCGGCCCTGGGCCTTTCTCGGCAACCGGCTGCTGCGCCTCTGGCCGGCCTATCTGGTCGCCCTGGCGCTGCTGGCCGCCCTGATGGCGGCAGGCGCCGGGGGAGAGGGGCACACGCTCGGCGCCGCGAACCTGCTGGCCAATGCCGTCGCGCTCTTCCCCACCGTCGTGGTGACCGACCCGCTGCTCGGGCTCGCACGGCGAGACGAACTGCTCGTCGTCGTCTGGGCGCTGCGGGTCGAGTTCCTCTTCTATGGCCTGGTCGCCGCCGTGCTGCTGGCAGGGCGGCTGCGGGTCTTCGCGCGCGTGCCGCTGGCCAGTCTGCTCTGGGCGGCCCTGCTCGCCGGCCTCGCCGCCTACCACCTGTGGGACCTGCACCCCCGCGCCACGCTCTACGGCGGCATGGCGCCCTACTTCGTGCTGGGCGCGAGCGGGGCGCTGCACCGGCACGGCCGGCTGCCGCCCTCGCAGGCAGTGGCGCTGCTGGCCGCCAGCGGCCTGCTCTGCTTGCTGCATGCCCTCAGCTTCAACGCTGCCGACGCAGACGCCTCCGGCTGGGGCTATCGCCTGACCGCCGGATCCTGGGCCGGCGCTCTCCTCTGGGCGCTGCTGCTGTTCTGGTGCCAACGGCGGCTGGCCAGGGCGAGGGCCACTGGCGAGACGCGCGACCGCTTCCTCGGCGCCATCAGCTACGAGCTCTACCTCATCCACATGCCGGTGATCGCCGCGCTGCTCTGGATCTGGCCGCATCCGCAGTGGATCGCGCTGCTGCTGGTGCCGCTCCTTTCGGCCGCCGCCGCGACGGCCTTCTCGGCGGTGATGGGGCGCCTCTTGCGGCCGCTGCGGCGCCGCCTGCGGAGCGCGCCGCCGCCCTGAATTGTGAAATCTTTCGGGCGGGGCAAATTTTTTCTTGCAGCGCGACCGCGAAAGTTTATATCACCCGCTCAGACGCCTAACGCACGTGCCGCTGGCCCACTGCAGGTTACGCAACGACGGATCGCGTCCTTCTGGCAACCACCGTCCTCCGGACGGGTTTCTGAGAGGGAAACGATAATGATCATTGCGCCAGTGGGCAGCCGCGCTGCCCGCGTCCGCTCTTCTTCCCGCCGCAAGTCCGCCGCCGTCTCCCCCGAGGCGACGCCGATCTCCTCGGCCGCCGTCGCACCGGCGCAGCCGGCCGGCGAGCCCGCGTTCCTGCCGGTCGCGACGCCGTCTGCACCGGCCCGCCGCGCCCGCGCGGACGGCCGCGCGCCGACGCTCTCGCTGGTGCCGACCCCGGCCGCGGCGCGGGGCGCCATGACCGACCGCATCGCCGACTTCCTGGCGCGCGAGCAGCCCGCCACGCCCTGCCTGGTGGTCGATCTGAACGTGGTCGAGAGCAACTACCTCGGCCTGGCCCAGGCACTGGCGCCGGCGCAGATCTACTACGCCGTGAAGGCGAACCCGGAGGACGCGATCCTGCGCCTGCTGGCGGCGCGTGGCAGCAACTTCGATGTCGCCAGCCGCGGCGAGATCGAGATCTGCCTGGCTGCCGGCATTCCGGCGACCCGCCTCTCCTTCGGCAACACCATCAAGAAGGCGGGCGACATCGCCTATGCCTATCAGCGCGGCGTCACCCTCTTCGCCTTCGACAGCGAGGCGGAGCTCATGAAGATCGCCGAGCTCGCCGCCCGGCGCCTCGGTCTTCTGCCGCGTGTTGGTGGACGGCGAGGGCGCCGAGTGGCCGCTGTCGCGCAAGTTCGGCTGCAGCCGCCGCCATGGCGAAGCAGCTCCTCCTGGAGGCCGAGCGCGCGCGGCATGAACGCCGCCGGTGTCTCGTTCCACATCGGCTCGCAGCAGACCGACCTCACGCAGTGGGATCAGGTGCTGGAGAACATCGCCCGGCTCTACGCCGAGCTGGCGGCCGAGGGGTTGGAGCCCTGGCTGGTCAATCTCGGCGGCGGCTATCCCGCCCGCTACCAGCGCGACGTGCCGGCGGTGGAGCAGTACGGCCACGCGGTGATCGGGGCGGTGGCGCGCCACTTCCGCGGGCGCATGCCGCAGCTCATCGTCGAGCCCGGCCGCGGCATGGTCGGCGATGCCGGCGTGATCGAGAGCGAGGTCGTCCTGGTCTCGACCAAGGACCACGGCGAGACCACCCGCTGGGTCTACCTCGACATCGGCAAGTTCTCCGGCCTGGCCGAGACCATGGACGAGGCGATCAAGTACCGCTTCCGCACCAAGATGGACGGCCGCAAGGCCGGTCCGGTGATCATGGCCGGCCCGACCTGCGACAGCGCCGACATCCTCTACGAGAAGACGCTCTACCAGATGCCGCTCGATCTCAGCCTGCGGCCGGGGGACAAGGTCCGCATCCTGTCGTGCGGCGCCTACACCACGACCTACTCCTCGGTCGGCTTCAACGGCTTCCCGCCGCTCAAGGCCTACTCCCAACCCATCCCCCGACCCGCGCCGTGGCGATGGCTGGCACGGAGCGCGGCGCGTTCCAGGGCGCACCTTGCGCGTCACCCCAGCCTACCGTCATAGTTAATCAACGCTGTCGCGGCATCGCGCGCGGCGGCAACAGGGAACGGGGCAGTCAAAGGATCGGCGTGGTCAAAAACAGCACGCAAAGTCAGCAGCAGTCGCGGGGAGCGCAGGGTCAAAGCCAGACGCAGGGCGGCCTGCTCGCCAACTACGACCCCGGCGGCTATTGGTGCGAACTCTTCGGACGCGAAAAGGACCCGCAACCGAGTTCGGCCGAACTGGCGGCCCGGCTGAATGCCTTCTCCTTCGCCGAGATCATCCGCCGCTCGCAACGCGCCACCAGCGAGTTCATGACGCTCGGTGTCACCTTCACGGTCTATACCGAGAAGGACCAGATCGACCGGATCCTGCCGTTCGACATCATTCCCCGGATCATCGCCGGCAAGGAGTGGGACATTCTCGAGCGCGGCGTGAAGCAGCGCGTCGCGGCGATGAACGCTTTCCTCGGCGACATCTACGGCAAGCAGCGCCTCTTCAAGGATGACGTGATTCCGCGCGACCTGGTCGAGGGCAACGCCAACTTCCGCCCGGAGATGAAGGGCCTGAAGGTGCCGCACGGCACCTACGTCCACATCTGCGGCACCGACGTCGTGCGCGGGGGCGACGGCAAGTTCCGCGTGCTCGAGGACAATGGCCGCACGCCATCGGGCGTCTCCTACGTGGTGGAGAACCGACACCTGATGCAGCGGGCCTTCCCCGATCTGGTACGCGACCTGCCGATCCGTCCGGTCTCCAACTACGGCCAGAAGCTGGCGGAGGCCTTGAGCGAGATCGCGCCGGCGGCGGTCGCCGATCCGCAGATCGTGCTGCTCTCGCCCGGCACCTACAATTCGGCCTACTTCGAGCACATCTTCCTCGCCCGCGAGATGGGGGTGCCGCTGGTCGAGGGCCGCGACCTGATCGTCGAGGACGACAAGGTCTTCATGATGACGGTCGGCGGCCTGGCGCCGGTGCACGTGATCTATCGGCGCCTGAACGACGAGTTCCTCGATCCCGAGGTCTTCGAGCCGGAGTCGCTGCTCGGCGTGCGCGGCCTGATGCGCGCCTACGCCAAGGGCAACGTGGCGCTCGCCAACGCCGTCGGCACCGGCGTCGCCGACGACAAGGCCGTCTATGCCTACATGCCGCGGATCATCCGCTACTACCTCGACGAAGACCCGATCATCGACAACGTCGAGACCCATATCTGCCGGGAGCCCGAGGGGCTGGCCTTCACGCTGGCCAACCTCGCCAAGCTGGTGGTCAAGCCGGTCGGCGAATCGGGCGGCTACGGCATCACCATCGGCCCGCGGGCGACGCGCGAGCAGCTTGCCCAGGCCCGTGCCAAGCTGAAGGCGGACCCGGCCAACTTCATCTCCCAGCCGATGGTGGAGCTCTCGGTCTCGCCGACGCTGGTGAACCGAGCGATCGAGCCGCGGCACGTCGACCTCAGGCCCTTCGCCGTCACCGGCAAGTCCACCTGGGTGCTGCCCGGGGGGCTGACGCGCGTGGCGATGCGGCGCGGCTCCCTGGTGGTGAACTCCTCGCAGGGCGGCGGATCGAAGGATACCTGGGTCCTTGACTAGACTCCTCTCCCGCTTCGCCGAGTGCGTCTTCTGGCTCGCCCGCTATGTCGAGCGGACCAACTCCCTGGCGCGCGTGCTCGACGTCAACCAGACCTACAGCTACGACGCGCGCGGCGGCCGCAACTGGGCCTCGGTCCTGCGGCTCTATTCCGACGAGGAGCGCTTCGCCGAGCTCTACGACGAGGTGACCGCCGAGAACGTGCTCGCCTTCTACATCACCGATCCGCAGAACCTGGCCTCGGTGCGCTCCTGCCTGCGCGCGGCGCGCGACAACGCCCGCACCGTGCGGCCGCTGATCTCGACCGAGATGTGGTCGCAGCTGAACGGCCTCTACTCCCAGGTGAAGGAGATCGACGCCAGCGAGTTGAAGACCGAGACGCTGAGCCAGATCGCGCAGCTGGTGAAGGAGGGCTGCCAGGCGCATGTCGGCATCAGCCGCGAGACCTTCTATCGCGACGAAGCCTGGCACTTCTATGTCATGGGCCAGCAGATCGAACGGGCCGACCAGACGACCCGGCTGCTCGACGTGAAATACCAGCAGCTCCTGCCGCAGGGGGTGGAGGAGGGCTCGGCGCTCGACGTCGCGCAGTGGCACGCCCTGCTGCGCGCGGCCGCCGGATTCCAGGCCTTCCGGCGCGAGTATCCCAGCCGCACCAGGCCGGAGAACGTCGCCTCCTTCCTGCTGTTCAACACCCGCTTCCCGCGCTCGCTGCTCTGCGCCATCAACGAGGCGGCCGACGCCCTCTCGGCCTTGCGGCGCGAGTTCGGCCTGCCGACCGGCCTGCTGGCACAGAAGCACCTGCGCAGCTTCCAGACGACGCTGATGGACCTCACCATCGACGAGGTGATGACGCGCGGGCTGCACGAAACGATCGACTGGTCGCAGTGCGAGCTGATGGAGACGACCGCCCTGCTGCAGCGCGATTTCTTCGGCTACGACGCCTGAAGCGGTGCTTCGTCGGCTCCGGTCACGGCAGCAAGTCTGCGCTAGCCGGCGCCCCAGTTCGCTACGGTGCTGGGATCGACCGCGCGCACCGTGACCTCGATGTCGAGACCCAGGAAGTCGCTGGCCAGCCCCTCGAAGGTGCCGCTCAAGGGGATCGCCTGGCTCGGGTCGCGCGCAACCGCGACGCGGACCAGGTTGCGGCCGCCCACCAGGTCGTTGGTCGGGTCGTACTCGACCCAGCCGGAGAGCGGCAGGTAGATCTGCACCCAGGCGTGGGTCGCGCCGGCCCCCTGCGTGCCGCTATCGAACCCGTCGGCCGCGGGGTCGTAGAGATAGCCGTGCACGAAGCGGGCGGCGAAGCCGAGCGAGCGGGCCGCCTCCATCATGAAGAGCGCATAGTCGCGGCAGGTGCCGGAGCGCTTCGCCAGGGTTTCGGCCGGCGGCTGCGTGCCCTCCTCGTAGCGGGCCCGATACTCGAACTCCTCCTTGATCGCGCGCATCAGCGCGACCAGCAGGCTGGCTGAATCCTGCGCCTGCTTGACGAAGCGGCGGGCCCAGCGCGCCACCTTGCCGCCGGGGTCGGGATAGTGCCGCCGCTCGGTGCCGCCGAGATCGAGCAGCATCTCCTTGGGATAGTTGAAGGGGTAGGATTCGATCACCTGGCCGCGCGGCACGGTCGGCACGTCCCAGGCTTCGAAGCGCTCCAGCAGCAGGCGGCTCTCGACCATCAGCTCGGTCGCCGGCTCGGTGAAGTCGAGCAGCAGGATCGAGTTGGAGAAGACGTCGTGCACCCAGTTGGTGTTGGCGGCGGGGGAGATCGTCATGCGGGCATCGTGCAGGCGCAGGTCATGGCTGTCGCGCGGGCGCAGAAGCGCGCGGTGCTGCCCGAAGGTAACCGGCTGGGCATAGCGATAGGAACTGCGGTGGACGACCTCGAATAGGGGCATGGTACTTCATTCGTTGTTGTTATAGGACAGAAGTTTAACTTACGTTCTTGAGTTACAGGATTACCGAGGTCCGGCGGCTCAGGCCTGCCGCAGGTACCAGGCATAGTCGAGCTCGCCGGGCTGGCTCATGAAGCGGTCGATCTCGGCGGTCTTGATGGCGCTGTAGATCTCCAGCGTGCGGCTGCCGAGATAGTCGCGCAGGAACGCGGAACCGGCCGTGCGCTCGACGGCCCGGTACCAGTCGGTCGGCAGCACCGCCGGCGGCAGGCTGGCATAGCCGTTGCCGACCACCGGCTCGCCCGGATCGAGCCCTTCGACGATGCCCTTGTGGATGCCCGCCAACACGGCGGCCAGCGCCAGATAGGGGTTGGCGTCGGCACCGGCAACGCGATGCTCCAGGTGGCGGGTCGGCGGTGCCCCGGTCGGAACGCGCAGCGAGACGGTGCGATTGTTCACCCCCCAGGTCGGCGCGAGCGGGGCATAGGAGTTCCGCCGGAAACGGCGGAAGGAGTTGGCGTTGGGCGCGAAGATGCCCATGGCATCGGCCATCGTCTCCTTCAGGCCGGCGATCGCCTGCTTCAGCAGCGGGCCGCCGGCCGGCGCCTCGCTGGCGAAGGCATTGCCGCCGCCGGCGTCGGCCAGGCTGACGTGCAGGTGCATGCCGCTGCCGGAAAACTGCGCATAGGGCTTGGCCATGAAGGTCGCGGCGTAGCCCTGCCGGGCGGCGGTGCCCTTCACCAGGCGCTTGTAGAGGATCGCCTGGTCGACCGCCCGCAGGGCATCGGGCTGGTGTTCCAGCACCACCTCGAGCTGCCCGGGGGCATACTCCGAGATGAGCGTGCGCACCGGCAGCCCCATGGTCCGGGCGCCGGCGTAGAGCGCGTCGAGGAAGGGCGCGAAGTCCTCCAGGTCCTGCATCAGGTAGGCCTGGAGGTGGCGCGGCTGCCAGCCGCCGCCGGGGGACTTCGGCGGCTGCGGCCGCCCGGCCTCGGCGCCGGCCAGGTCGACCAGGTAGAACTCCAGCTCGACCGCCACCACCGGCGTCAGGCCGAGCGGCTGGAAGCGCTCGATGACGCGGGCCAGGGCCTGGCGCGGGTCGCCCGGCGAGCCGCTGCCGTCGGCCTCCTCCATCGTCAGGATGAACTGCGCGCTCGGCGTCTCGGCCCAGGGCATCGCGACCAGGCTGCCGGGCACGGCGCGGCAGACGCGGTCGGCGTCGCCGTCCTCCCAGACCAGCCCGCTCTCCTCGACGTCGGCCCCGGTGATGTCGAGGCCGAGGATCGAGCCGGGCAGCGGCCGGCCGTCGGCAAAGGCGCGCGCCAGCTCTTCGCGGCGCAGCACCTTGCCGCGCTGCACGCCGGAGAGATCGGTGAGGAAGGCGTGGAAGGCCTCGCTCTCGGGATGGGCGGCCAGCCAGGCTTCGGCTTCCGCGGCGGCGTCGGTGGTCATCGTGGTGTCCCGTCCCGGGAGGTCAGCGCTGCCAGGCAGGCACGAAAGGCGCCCTCCAGGCGATCGAGCGCGGCCTCCCTCGTCGCCGGGGAAACCAGCAGCATGTTGTGGAACGGCGTGACCAGCACGCCGCGATTGAGCAGAAAGAGATGCACCGCGGACTCCAGCGGGCCATGCGGTAACGCCATTGCCTCGCTTCCGTTCCGTAGCGGCTGTGGTGCAAAGACGATTTCGGCCCGCGCGCCCAGTCTTACCACATGCCAGGGCACCCCGGCGTCGGCGATGGCGCCGACCAGGCGCCGCTCCATTTCGGCCGCCAGCGGCAGCATGTGGGCGTAGGCCGCCTCGGTCATCACCTCGGCGAGGTTGGCGCGCAGCGCCGCCAGGGCCAGCGGGTTGCCGGAGAGCGTCGTGCCCATGCCGCTGTGGCCGGGCGTGCGCCGGCCGTTGGCGCTATCCATCTTCGCCGCCGTCTCCGCGCTGAAGCCGAAGAGGCCGCAGGGCAGGCCGCCGGCCACCGCCTTGCCGCAGGTCAGGAAGTCCGGCTCCAGCCCATGCACCCGGCTATAGCCGCCCAGGCCGGTCGAGAGGCAGTGGGTCTCGTCGATGCAGAGCAGCGCGCCGTGCTGCCGCGTCAGGCGGCGCAGGGCGTCGTGGAACCCCGCCTCCGGCAGCACCATGGAGCAGTTGGTGAGGGCCGGTTCGGCCAGCACGCAGGCGATGTCGCCCTTGGCCAGAGCGGTGTCCAGCGCGGCCAGGTCGTTGAACTCCACGACCACGGTGGTGGCCTCGAGCGGGTAGGGCTGGCCCACCAGGCTGGGGCGGGGGACGACCCGCCCGCTCGCCGGGTCGAGGTCGGCGCAGGCCTCGTCGACCTGGCCGTGATAGCAGCCCTGGAACACCAGGATCTTCGACCGCCCCGTGATGCCGCGGGCCCAGCGCAGGACCGAGCGATTGGCATCGGAGGCGGTCGCGGTCATTTGCCAGAACGGCAGGCCGAAGCGCTCGGCCAGCAGGGCGGCGGCCTCGGCGGCCTCGGCCGAGGGCAGCATGGCGGTCAGGCCGCGCGCCGCCTGCCGCTGGATCGCGGCCGTCACCGGCGGCGGGCTGTGGCCGAACATCGCGCCGGTGTCGCCCAGGCAGAAGTCGGCGTAGTCGTAGCCGTCGAGGCAGGTGAGGGTGGCGCCCTCGGCCTTCTCCAGGGTCAGCGGGAAGGGGGTGCCCCAGTCGAGCATCCAGTGCAGCGGCACGCCGTTCCACCAGTGGCCGGCGGCTTCGGCGGCGGCCCGGCTCTTCGGGCGCGCCGCGGCAAAGCGCGCGCGCTCCGCCTCCAGGATCGCCTCCAGGCGGGCCGGCGCCACGCCGGCCGGGGTCTCGTTCGTCGCAGGGGTCACGGGCCAATGCCTTGCAGCTGGGGCCTGTGGGGATAGCCGAGGGCCGGGACCCTGTCCAGTTGCCGCCACGCAGGTCCGGGCTGCCTCAGCCGCGGCAACCGGCCAGGTATTCCGCCTGCATCTCCGGCGTCAGGACCTCCAGCATGAAGTGGTCCTCCAACCAGAGCTCGATCACGTCGAAGGAGCCGCCGCGCCGGCAGCGCCGGGTCTTCCAGCCCTCGCGCGCGCCGATCGCCAGCACGGCCTCGGGCGAGAGCTGGCTGGCCAGCGCCAGGTGGACGCTGTCGTAGAGGCGACGTGGCTCGCCCACCGTCGCCAGGTCTTCCGGAGCGACCTGGAGGACCTCGATCATGTGACCGGTGTGATGGCCGGACCAGGCCATGCGCCCGCGCTCGCCGAAGGGGGTGACTCGGCCCTCCAGGAGTTCGGCCAGGACGCTGGCCACCCTGTCGGGCTCGATGGCCGGCACAGAGGCGTGGAAAATCATCGGCTGGGTCTCCTTCCTGCCTCTTGAGGTGGGCATGGCGCCTCGGAGCCGCAACGCTCCCCTTGCTCGCCGCCCGGCAACGGAGCAGCCTGGGCGGACCCACCTCAGCGCCGGACCGGGGCCAGGACACGACATGCAGCACGCCGAACTCGCCACCCTGCAGGGCTTTCCCACCGCGGCGGACATCGAGGCCTTCCGCCGCGACGGCGCCTGCTGCCTGCGCGGGCTGTTCCGCGACTGGCTGCCGACGATCGAGGCCGGAATCGAGCGGAACCTGCGCGTGCCCGGACCCTTCGCCGCCAACAACCTGAAGGCGGGCGAGGCCGGCCGCTTCTTCGACGACTACTGCAACTGGCAGCGCATCCCGGAGTATCGCGACGTCATCGAGAACTCGCCGATTTCCGCCGCCGCCGCCGCCATCATGGGCTCGCGCAGCGCGCAGTTCTTTCATGACCATGTGCTGATCAAGGAACCAGGCACCGGCAAGGCGACGCCCTGGCACCAGGATATTCCCTACTACTTCCTCTCCGGCGAGCAGACCGTCAGCTTCTGGATCCCGGTCGACCCGGTGCGCGAGGCGACATTGCGGTTCGTCGCCGGATCGCACCTCTGGGACAGGTGGGTGCTGCCGGTGCGCTGGCTGAGCGACGAGGCCTTCTATGGCAGCGCCGAGGACTATCGGCCGGTGCCCGATCCCGACGCCGAGCCGGAGCGCTACCCGGTGCTGGAATGGGCGCTGGAGCCGGGCGACGCGGTGCTGTTCGACTACCGCACCTTGCACGGCGCCCGCGGCAACCTCTCGAGCGCCCGGCGGCGCGCGCTGTCGCTGCGGTTCGTGGGCGACGACGTGCGCTATGCGGAGCGGCCGGGCCGGACCTCGCCGCCCTATCCCGGGCACGGCATGGTCCCCGGTCAGCGCCTGCGCGAGGACTGGTTCCCCACCGTCTGGCGGGGCTGATCGCGGCCCGCTAGGCCGCGCCGGCGAGGAGCGGGCCGAGCGGCCGATAGGCGCAGCGCGACAGCGCCGTGCGGTCGAGCTCCTTGAAGAAGGCCTCGCGCGCCCGGAGCAGCGGCGCCTTGAGGCGGCAGCGGGGCGTGAGGACGCAGGCGCCGCCGTCGGCGCGAAAGCACTCCACCACCGCGATGCCGCCTTCCAGCGTCCGGGCGATCTCGCCGAGGGAGATCGCGCTTGCCGGGCGGGCGAGGCGGATGCCGCCGCCACCGCCGCGCCGCGCATCGACCAGGCCGGCCTTGGCCAGCTGGCGGACCACCTTGGTCAGGTGATGGCGGGAGATCTGGAACTCGCCGGCGATCTCCTGCGTGGTGAAGGCGCGGTCCGGCGCGCCGGCCAGGCGCATCATCGTCCGCAGCCCGAAGTCGGTGAAGGTCGTGAGCTGCATCGCTTTACCCCGAATGAGCCTTGGGCGGGCAGACTATGCCATGCTAAATAGGTATCTGAAATACCTATTGAGGAGCGCATGAGCAGCACCGAACGCCGCGCCGGGATCACGGCGTCCATCGTCGCCGAGACCGGCCTCGACGAGGCGTTGCTCGACCGTCTGGTGCGCGGCTTCTACGCCCGGGCGCGGGCCGATGCGCTGCTGGGGCCGGTGTTCGACGCTCGTGTCGAGGACTGGGACAGCCACCTGGAGCGGATGGTCGCCTTCTGGTCGTCGGTCGTGCTGATGAGCGGGCGCTATCGCGGCCAGCCGATGCAGAAGCACATGCCCTTGCCGGTGGATGCCCGTCACTTCGACCGCTGGCTGGCGCTCTTCGAGGCGACGGCGCGTTCGCTCTGCCCGCCGGCCGCGGCCGACTACCTGCTCGAGCGCGCGCGGCGGATCGGCGAGAGCCTGGAACTGGGAATCGCCGCGCAGAACGGCGCCCTGCTGGCGCGCGGCCAGCGCTACTATCGGGAGGAGACTGACCGATGAGCGATCCCGAGGACGACGACGCCCCGTCGCAGTACGCCTCGCCGCCCTGCTTCCTGCACGAGGTCGACCCGGTCTACGCCGGCCTCGCGCCGGCCTTCGATTCCCGCCAGCACGCCGACGTCATGCGCTGGCGGAAGGGCGAGCGGGCGCGTCTCATCGAAGAGCGCCTGGCGCTGCCGGTGGAGCAGCGGCGTCGGCTCGGGGAGCAGATCGCCTCCGGCCTGGAAGCCGCCATCGGCAAGGTGGAGGGCGTGACGGTCAGCGCCTACTGGCCGTTCCGCGGCGAGCCGGATCTGCGCCCCCTGCTCGGGCGCATCGTGGCGCGCGGCGGACATTGCGCGCTGCCGGTCGTGGTCGAGCGCCACCACCCGCTGGTCTTTCGCGCCTGGGCGCCCGGCGACAAGCTGGAGCCGGGCGTATGGAACATCCCGGTGCCGGCCGACGGTGCCGAGGTGATCCCCGATGTGGTGATCGCGCCGGTGGTCGGTTTCGACAAGGCCTGCTATCGGCTGGGCTACGGCGGCGGCTTCTTCGACCGCACGCTGGCCGCCCTGCCGATCCGTCCGCGCCTCTTCGGCGTCGGCTACTGCCAGGCCGCGATCAGGACGATCTATCCGCAGCCGCACGACATCCCGCTCGACGCCGTGATCACCGAGGCCGGCCTGATCCAGCGCACGGCCTGATTCAGCGCACTGCCTGAGCACCGCAGCCCGCCAAAGCACGGCAAGGCTCCGCGATTGCTACACCTATGCTTGTATTGCTAGCATGCGGCAGCACCCGTTAGGCAGGGAGCGCCCCGATGCAGGCCCAGGTTGTTCCCTATTCGCTGAAGGAGCTGCGGATCGGGCTGGTGCTCTATGGCGGGGTATCGCTCGCCGTCTACATGAACGGCATTGTCGGCGAGCTCTGGCAACTGCTGCGCGCCGCCAAGGATCGCGCCGAAGGCAGCGAACGCTATGGCGGTACGGCCGCCGCCTATCGCCGGCTCCTCGATGGCATCGCCGCGCGCACCGGCGTCGAGGTCCGCCCGGTCATCGACACCATTGCCGGCAGCTCGGCCGGCGGCGTGAACGGCGTCGTGCTGGCCAAGGCGATCGCCGAGGGTGCCGATGCCGGCCTCCTCGCTGCTGTCTGGCTCGACGAGGCCGACATCGCCAACCTGCGCGACGACCCGGCGCAGAAGGCGCCCTGGCCGGTGCGGGCGGCCATCGGCGCCAGCCTCGCGGTCAAGCGGCTCATCGCACAGCTGCACAGCTTCGTCTCCGGCGAGGACTCGCGGAAACTCCAGCTGCCGCCCGGGATCGACCTGCCCTGGATCCGCGACCAGCTCTGGTCGGCGATCAAGAACCGCGACCCGCGGCGGACGCCGCTGAAGGGCACCTTCTTCGCCGAGATCATCGCCAAGACGCTCACGTCGATGGGCGGCCGCCCGGAGGACCGCCTGCTGCTGGCAGACACGGTCCTCGATCTCTTCCTGACGCAGACCGACCTCTACGGCTGGCCGCGCCACCTGCCGATCAGCCGCTACTATCACGCCAGCTCGGTGAAGGAGCAGACCCACGCCCACTGGATTCATCTGCGCACCGATGCCCAGAGCGCCGAGCGGCCCTTCGGCGACGATGGCCTGCTGCCGCTGACCTTCGCGGCGCGCACCACCGCCGGCTTCCCCTTCGCCTTCGCGCCCTGCAGCGCCGAAGAGGTTGCCCGCCTGCTGGCGCCGGGCGCCACCGATCCAGCCACGCAGAAATCGCTGCGCGCGTTCCACCGGCGGCATTTTGCCGAACACGACCTGACCGGCAGCGACCCCCGCCGGGCCTGGATGGTCGACGGCGGTGTGATCGACAACCGGCCCTTCGGCTATGTCGTCGATGCCATCGAGAACAAGCCGGCGCAGCACGAGGTCGAGCGGGTGGTGATCTATCTCGAGCCCGACCCGACCGATCCGCCGCCGGCTCCGGAGGCCCCGCCAAAGCCGGCCGCGCTGGCCGGCGACGTGATGCGGCTGCTGCGCTACGAACCGATCCTGAACGACCTTGAACGCCTGCGCGTGCGCAATGCGAAGGTCGAGCGCCTGCGCGCGGTGGCCGAGAAGGCCGAACTGGAGGCGCGGGCGACCGCCCAGTACATGGCGGAGACCGATGGGCGGCGCTGGCCCCCGGCGCCGGCCGATCTGGCCCGGGAGGACCGCGCCATCCGCGCGCAGCTCGGCGCCGACGCTCCGGTCGGCTACGGCGCCTACCTGGCCCTGCGGGATCGCCGTGCGATGGAGTGGATCGCATCGGTGATCTGCTCAACCTTCAACTATCCCTTTCCCACCACCCAGGCCTTCCTCCTGCGCGAGATCAGCCGCATCGTCCTCGGCACCGCGGCGGCGGACGCGGACCTGGCGGCGGCGATCGCGACGGTCTACGACCTGCCTTACCGGCAGCGCCGCCTGCGTTACCTGGTCCGCACGGTCAATCGCTTCTATGGCCCGCCCGGCACGCCGGAAGACAGGGCGGAGGCGGCCGCACGCCGGCCGCTGCTGGACGGCCTGAAGCAGGCGATGGCCGGGGCGGCGCGGGCTCTCGACCGGATCTTCGGCGACGAGGCCGCCTTGCGAAGCCTGATCGCGGAGGTGATGGGTCCGGAGGGGGCCGCATTCGATGCCGCGCTGCGCGAGCAGGCACGATCCGAGAGCCCCGACATCGCCTCGTTGCAGGCGCGGTTCGCCCCCGCGCTGCTGCGCGTGCGCGACAGCCTGGCGCGGCGCTTCGACAGCCAGCTCGACAGCATCGAAGCCGACTTCCTGGCCGGCGCGCGCGAGCTGCTGGACGGCCTTGCGGAACGCGGGGAGGGGGGTATCGCCGAAGGCTTCTGCGAGAGCTACGCGCTCTTCCCGCTGCTCGACAGCGTGCTCTTCCCGCTGACCGACACCGCCGAGGTGCAGGACCTCTACGAGGTGCAGGTCATGCGGATCTCGCCACGCGATGGCCAGCTCCTGGCGGCCGTGCGCAGCGACCTGAAGAGCCGCCGCCTCGGCGCCTTCTACGGGTTCTTCGACCGCGACGCGCGCGAGTTCGACCTGCTCTGGGGCCGCCTCGACGGTGCCGAGCGGATCGCCGACCTCCTGGCACGGGCCAGCGGCGCCGACGCCGCGGAGCGCGACGAGATGCGGCGCGCGGCACTGCGGGCCGTGCTGCAGGACCATCCCGCTACTCCCGTCCTGAAGTCCGAGATCGCGCAGCTGCTGCTAGCACTGTGAGCGGGAGGGCGACGGGCCTGCCTGACCTGGATCATGGCGGGGGCGGCCGCTTGAACTAAGCTTCCTCCCCATGCAACCGCTCCCCAAAGCCGAAGGCACCGGCCGGACCGCCCGGATCTGCCGTATCGCCGCGCCCCTGGTCGCAGCGGCGATGCTGCTTCTGCCGCCGCCAACCGGGCTCGACGAGACCGGCTGGCGGGTCGCCGCGGTCGGCCTGCTGATGGCGACCTGGTGGATGAGCGAAGCCCTGCCGCTCGCCGCGACCGCCCTGCTGCCGCTGCCGCTGTTCCCGGCGCTGGGCATCCTGCCGATCACCGAGACCGCCGCAGCCTATGCCAACCCGCTGGTCTTCCTCTTCCTCGGCGGCTTCATGCTGGCGCGGGCGCTTTCTGTCTGGGGGCTCGACCGTCGCCTTGCCGGCAGCGTCCTCGGGCTGGCCGGCAACCGGCCGAAGCGCCTGGTCGGCGCGGTCATGCTGGTCACCGCCTTCCTCAGCCTGTGGATCAGCAATACCGCGACGGCCATGGTCATGCTGCCGATCGGCCAGGCGCTGGCCGCCCGCGCCGCCGGACCCGAGGCGGGCCGGGGCGGCGATGCCCTGGCCAGCGCGCTGCTGCTGGGCATTGCCTATGCCGCCACCATCGGCGGCATGGGCACGCTGATCGGCACGCCGCCGAATGCGCTCTTCGCCGCCTACATGGCGGAGGCCCAGGGCGTCGAGATCGGCTTTGCCGAGTGGATGCTGCTCGGACTGCCGCTGGTCCTGCTGCTGCTGCCGCTGACCTGGTGGCTGCTGACCTCGCTGCTGTTCCGCCTGCCGGCCGAGACCGCGGCGCTGCCGCAGGCGATACTCGGCGGCGGACGCGCCCTCACGCGCCCGCAGCGGCGTGTGGCCGGCGTGCTCGGCCTGGCGGTGCTGCTCTGGCTGACCCGGCCGCTGCTGGCCGACCTGCTTCCGACGCTGCCGCTGAGCGACGCCGGCATCGCGGTCGGCGCGGCGCTGCTGCTGTTCCTGCTGCCGGCCGGCGCCGAAGGAGAGCGCCGGGCACTGCTCACCTGGCCGGAGGCGGTGGCCTTGCGCTGGGACGTGCTGCTGCTGTTCGGCGGCGGCCTCGCCCTGGCCGAGGGTATCGGCGGCAGCGGGCTGGCGGTGTGGCTCGGCGGCAGCCTGTCCGGACTCGAACAGAGCCTGCCGGTCTGGCTGCTGATCTTCGCCGTCGGGATGGTCGTGCTGCTGCTGGGCGAGCTTGCCAGCAACACCGCCGTGGCCGCCGTCTTCCTGCCGGTCGCCGGCGCGGCCGCGCTCGGCCTGGGCGAAGATGCCATCACCCTGACCTTGCCGGTCGCGCTGGCGGCGACCCTGGGTTTCATGCTGCCGGTGGCGACGCCGCCGAATGCCATCGTCTACGGCTCCGGCCGGCTGGCCGCCCGCGACATGCTGCGCGCCGGCGCGCTGCTCGACCTCCTGGGCCTGCTCCTGGTGATCGCCGTCGTGCTGACGCTGGGACGCTGGGTGTTCGGATAGGGCCGCTTGTCCGGCTCAGCCTTCCGGCGCGCCGGGATACCAGCCGACGAGGCCGTGGCGGCGATAGCCCATCAGCTTGCGGATCGCGTCCGGCAGCGCGTCGGCGACCGCGCGCGGCACCGAGAGGTACATGTTCTCCTCCTGCCGCAGCCAGCCCAGGCTGTAGGTGTTGACCAGCCCCATGCGCGGCCGCGCCGCTCTGTTGGCGCCGCCGCCGTGGAAGGTGGTGCCGAGATAGAGCAGCAGGGAGCCCGTCGGCATCGTCGCCTGCGCCACCGGATCGTCCGGGCCCGGAAGGCGTCCCTCCGGCCAGCGGTGGCTGCCGGGGACGAGGCGGGTCGCACCGTTCTCCGCCGTGAAGTCGTCGAAGGCCCAGAGCGCGCTCACCTGGAACTCCAGCCCCTCGATCCGCTTCCAGTAGCAGCCCTGGTCGCGGTGCAGGCGCTGCTCGCTCTCGCCCGGCCAGATCTCGATGCCGGTCAGGCTGCCGAAGCGGTAGTTGAGACAGTTCGGCAGCAGGAAGCGGTCGGCCGCCGCCAGCACCAGCGGGTGGTCGAGCAGCGGGAGCACGGCCGGCGCCTTGGCGATCACCGAACTGATCCGCAGCGTGCGGAAGCCGTTGAAGTCGCCCTGTTCCGCCTCGCCCTCGCGATCGAGGTGCGGCCGGAACGCGGCGCGGATCCGCGCGACGAGATCGGCCGGCAAGACCCGCTCGACCACGGCCGCGCCGGTCTCCGCCAGGGCCTCGAGAAGCGGTGCTTGCGCGGTGTCGGCGGCAAAGCGCGGCAAGGGCCCGTCGCCGGCCGTGGGGCGCAGGGCGCGTGCGTGGCTGCTCGATCCTGTTGCCATGGCTCTCCGCCTTCATCGATACCGCAGGTGGCCGCGCAGGTTAGCAGCCCGCGGCGTGACAGCGAAACCGAGGCGGGGGACGACACCCTCTCGAAACCCAGCCGCTCGCCCCGCCGGATGCAACGGCGGCCCTGGCCCGCGGGCGAATTGTTGCCCCTCTCCCGCGCCCCAGGCCCATAGTGGGCCGCGCCATGGGCAGCGGCCAACAACGGCAGCCACCGCCTATGCCTGACCGCCGGGGTGCCGCCACCCCCGGGACCACTGCAATAGACACGTCCGACAGGGCGGAATGCGGAGGCACGACGATATGAACGCGATATCCCGCCGCGCTCTCCTGGTGCTGGGCGGCGCCGCTCTGGCGGTCGGCCTGGCCGGCAAGAATGCCCGCTCGCAGCAGGCCGACCCAGAGGGCGGCCTCGTCGTCGGCAATGCCGGGCTGGTCATCCTCTGGCCGTTCCTGAGCCGTTACTTCCAGGAGCTCGGCCTGACGAACGGCAGCACTTTCAGCAGCGATGCGGGCCAGCAGCGCGCGGTGCGCCTGACGCAGTATCTGGTGACCGGGCAGGGCGATGCGCCCGACGACCAACTCCTGCTGAACAAGATTCTCTGCGGCCGGGATGAAGCCGCCACCGCCGGCCCCTCGATCGCGCTGACCGAAGCCGAGCGGGCGCTCTCCAAAAGCCTGCTGAGCGCAGCCCGTCAAAGCGTTCCCCCCTGGCATGATCTCTCCGACGTGGCGCTGCAGGACAGCTTCCTCAGGCGCAGAGGCCTGGTTCGACGACCCGCCGGAGAGGATGCGCTCGTGCTCTCCGTCGAAGAGGCGCCTTTCGATCTGCTGCTGGACCAGGTGCCGTGGTCGATCTCGACGGTCTGGCTTCCCTGGATGCCGGCGCCCTTGCAGGTGCTCTGGCGCTAGCCGATCGCCTGCCGCGCGGCATCGCGATGCAGGATCGCTCAAACGCCCCGTGCCGCCGACGGCGGCGGCGGGACGACGGCCTCCACCGCCGCGGCCCGGCCGAAGCGCGCGAAGAGGTCCTCCACCGCGGTCTCGTCCGCTTCGCCCCAGCGGCGCGCCGCCGGCCCGGAAACCAGGTAGAGGCCGCCGGCGGCGTGGTTGCCGCTGCGGCGGCGGGGGCCGGGGCCGCGCTCGATCCGGCCATAGCGGGGCGACCGCAGCGCGACGATCGGCCGGCTGCGATCCCAGACCACGAGGAGGTCGGGCAGCTCCTCCTGCCGCGGCCCGGCGAAACTGACGGCGGTCTCGATGACCTGCGCGACCGCCGGCGCGCCGCTGTCGGCGTGGGTCAGCCGGCGCAGCTCCTCGGCCAGCGCGGCGCAGTGGCGCCGGTGCGATGCCCCGGGCGCTAGCCGCCCGCCGGGGTCGCGGCCGGCGACGTTCAGGCGCAGCGCACCGCTGACCTCGTTGTGCGGTAGCGCGCGGCAGAGCTCGCTGCGCCAGCGCCGATCGCGCGTCTCGTGCCGCGGTCGCCCGGCGTGCCGCAGCGAGGAGAGCGCCTGGCGCAGGCGGTCGAGGGGGCGGCAATGGGCCCGGTTCACCGCCGCCGCAAGGGTCTTCATCAGGTGGTTGCCGCTGCGGTTCGGGGCCATCCGGAGGCTGGTGAAGAGCAGGATCGAGGCCTCCGGCCCGGCGGCCTCTGCCAGCTGCCCGACCTCCCGGTCGAGAGCCTGATAGACGGCGAGCAGGGGACGGCCGAGGCGCTCGTCCTCGCCGGCGACATGGCTTTCATGGCGCGCGTCGATCAGATGCCAGAGGGCATGGGAGACGCAGTGCGCCTCCTTGAAGCCGACGGCCAGAAGGTCCCAGGCTTCCGACGCGAGATAGTGCCGGGCGGCCGCGCCCTTCATCGCCGCGCTCCGCAGCAGACTCTCGCGCAGCGGTCCGGCCTGCTCGCTCTGGTCCTCGCGGGCCAGGACGCTGCAGCGGCTCGCCGGCGCGGCACCGAACCGCGCCACGACCTCCGTCGCCAACCCGGCCGGCCAGGACGTCGGGGTGAGGTACTCCCTGCCGTGCACCAGCCAGTCGCAGAGGTGGATGCCGTTGAGGGCGGGCGCGACATTGCACTTCGGCAGGTCGATGATCGCGACGCGCCGGCCTGCCGCGCTCAGACCCTGCCAGACGGGCGGCAGGGCCTCGGGGCGGTCGCGGGCGTAGGCCAGCTTGCGACGGTCGGCGCGCAACTGGAGCCCGAAGTAGCGCCCGCTTTCGCCCAGGGTCCTGCCGCTGTGGAAGGCCGACCAGAAGGCCTCGTCGCCGCAGCCCTCCGGCGTGCGCAGCGCGCCCGTCAGGCCGCCGCTCCGCAGGGCCGCGAGATGGGGCAGCGCCCCGGCCGCCATCCATCGTTCGACGAGATCGCAGTCGGCGCCGTCCAACGCGATGATGAGCGCCCTTGCCGTCATGTCCGTCCGCCGCCTGTCCCCGACGCTCTGGTCAGGCTAGCAGAGCGCGGCAGGCGGATCACCGCTCGACCGCGTCTCGCCGCTGGGCTCGGCGGATGACGCCGATGTGCAGCGGCGCGTCGGGCCGGATGCGGCGATCCGCCATTGCTGGAACGCCTCCTGTCTGTCACCTATCGGCCCGCAGCAGGGGGGAGCAGGGACATGAGGCGCGGATTGAATCGGACGGCCTGGCAGGCCGTGGTCTGCAGCGGTGTCATCGGTCTGGCCTGCGGCGTCGCCATTGGCAAGGTGGCTTACCCGCCGCTGGACCTGCTCCTGGTCACGTCGCAGACCATCATCGGGCAGCCGATCGCCTATCCTGAGGGCACCGCCCAGGTAACGGCGGCGATCGTGACCATGGCGCCAGGGCAGGAGACCGGCTGGCATCGCCATGAGGCGCCGCTCTTCGCCTACCTGCTGGAGGGCGAGTTGACGGTCGACTACGGGCCGGCCGGCACGCGGACCTACCGGCAGGGCGATGCCTTCGTGGAGGCGCTGCAATCGCGCCACGACGGCACCAACACCGGGTCGACGGAGACCCGCATCCTGGCCGTCTTCGTCGGTGCGGCGGGCGTGGCGAACACCGTCGAGGACTAGCCGGCGCCGGCTGCCGGCTTCGGCCTTGCTGGACGGCCCGCACAGGAACACACTCAGCGCCGGTGAGCGGTTCATCCGGGGGACGGTCGGGAGAGCGCGATGCAGACGCCGCAGCGGGAGACCACCGACAGCTGGCCGCTCGGCAAGCTCATCAAGTACACGCTGCTGCCGCGCCCCAAGACCGCGCCGCCCGCAGGCCGCAAGGAATACTGGGTCCGCGGCATCACCTCGCTGTTTTTCCTGGCCGTCGCCGTGGCGGCCTACTTCGCCTACATCTAAGGGGACGCTCTGCGGCCCCGCCGGCGGACTCCTCGGCCCCCGCAACCACCTCCGGCAGCAGCCAGAACCATTGCTCGGCGGCAGCCGCCGGCACCAGGCTGGCAGGCGATCTGGCGCAACACCGTCGCTGGCAGGCGCGGAATGGAGGCGCACTGCGGCAGACAACAGTACAGCTTAAGATTAGAAAAATAATTCCCATTGCGAGAGAAATAGAATTCTCTGTCGCCGAAGAAAAAGAGATGCGATATAATTCAAAACGAGAACTGGCAGTTTGTATTGATCTGCCACTAGTATAAGTAACTATTAATCCTAACACGGTCAAACGGCGTCAACACACGCTCTCTGGGCCGGCGGGCAGACATTATAGATCTCCCAGGATATTCTGTCGGCGTTGCGAGAACGACGAACCATCGGCTTGCATGATCCAGGCGGAATTATCTACTATATGTTCATCTCCACGTCCTTCAACGCCGCGGCGTTCTGGATTTTGGGCCAAGCCCACGCGATCTCTGCCTGACTCATTTAAGAGCTACGCGAGATGATCATTACCAATTGTCATCCCTCTCTCGCGGCAGAGTCTCACAGGCGCGTCAGTACAGAGTCAGTCCATCGTCGATGATCAGCAATGGAGACCTGCATGCTGCATAGACATCTTACTGCCCGCACCGCTCTTGCCATGTTGATTGCCGCTTTCGCAGTCTCAGGCGTTGCTGCCCAGGTACCGGAAGCGATCACCACGCCGGAGAGCGTCGAGAGCCGCATCGGCACGCTGGAATTCAAGGACGGGGTTCCGAACGAGGCGACTGCCAAGACGGTCTATGACAATCTCGACTTCACCTATGCCTTTCGCGCCTTCATGGACAATATGCGCGGAGTGAGCATCCACGCCCTAAAGAAAGGGATGATGGATATTGGCATGAAGGAGAACGAGGTGCTCGTGTTCTCCGAGCTGATGGACGCGAAGTCGCTGTTCCTGACCGCCAATGCCGATACAATCTATGTCATGGGCTATCTTGACCTCAGCAATGGTCCTGTCGTTCTGGAGACACCGCCAAAATTTCTTGGCGCTGTGCAGGATGCATGGTTCCGCTGGGTGACCGACATCGGATTGCCCGGACCCGACCGCGGCGAGGGCGGCAAGTATCTGATCGTGGGCCCGGACTATGACGGCACCTTGCCGACGGGCGGGTTCTACGTCGCCAAGGCGCGCACCAACACGATTCTCTGGTTTGCACGCTCGTTCCTCGAGAACGGCAGCGATCCCAAGCCGGTCGTGGAGCGGATCAAGGCCCATACCAAGGTCTATCCCTATGAGGAAGGCGGCGTCGGCACTCCCATCGCCGAGTTCCTCGCGGGCAAGGCGCGGCTTGGCCGTATCACGCCGCCGCCGGCAACCGTGTTTCACGAGGGCAGCGGCAAGGTGATGAACACCGTTCCGCCGAACGACTGGAGCTTCTTCGAGATGCTCAACGAGGTCGTGCAGAAGCGAACCGGCCACGTCGCTCGATCCCGAACTCATGGGGCCGGTCGCGGCGATCGGCATCGTCAAGGGCAAGCCCTTCGCGCCGGACGAGCGGATGAAGGCAATCATGGGCGAGGCGATCGAGGTCGCCAATGCCACCGCGCGCACCCTCTTCATGGCCTCGCGGGACGAGAGCTGGTTCTACTATCCGAATTCGGCCTGGATCAACTATCTGTTCGAGACCGGTTACCAGTTCGAAACGCCGATCCCCGAGATCACGGCCGAGGGCGCCAAGCCGTTCCCGCCGACCGGCTACCGGACCATGAGCGCGCGCAGCAACTTCTTCTATGGGGTCACCGGCATCACGCCCGCCATGGCCATGCGGCTGACGGGGATCGGCTCGACCTATCTGTGGACCATGCATGATGCGGACAAGAACGCATTCGATGGCGCCAAGACGTACAAGGTGACGCTGCCGAAGGACATCCCGGAGGGCAACTTCTGGTCGCTCACCCTCTACGACAACATGACCCGTTCGATGCTCGACACGCCGCAGCGCTATCCGCGCGCCGGCAGCCAGAGCTATCCGTCCCCCGCAGCCGAGGCAAACGCCGACGGCTCGACGACGATCTACTTCGGCCCGACCCAGCCCGAGGGCGTCAAGCGGGGCAACTGGATCCAGACCGATCCCGACAAGGGCTGGTTCGTCGTCCTGCGCCTCTACAGTCCGCTCGCGCCCTTCTTCGACAAGACCTGGCGGCCGAGCGAGGTCGAACTGGTGAACTGAGTCGCAAGTCTGGAATGGCGGCCTGTGCCGTGCGGTTCTGGCGGCGCGTCGGGGCCGCCATTTCGGGCGCAGCTACGGTGCGCGCGTAGATGACCTGATGCTGAATTGGAAGGAGACAGGAGCCATGCGCAGAGCGATTGCCCTTGTCACGGCGGCGGCATTTCTCGTCGCCAATGTCTCGCAGCAGGCGGCGGCGGAAGGCGGCGGGCAGCACCACGCTCATCCTCCGCAAGTAGAGAAGGCGCTCAGTGATCTCTACGACCGGATCGACGGCGCCCAGGACCTGAGCGAGGAGGACAGGGCGCGGTTCCGCGACCTGATGGGCCAGGTCGAAAACGAGAGCGACAAGATTGCCGCCGCGAAGGAACGGGTGCTGGTGCTGGCGACGAGTGGCGCAACGGCCGAGCAACGCAGCGAGGTCGAGGCCGAAGTACGAAGGGAGCTGGCGCAGATCGGCACGTCGCACGCGAAGCTCGCATCGGTCCAAAGGAAGCTCTACGGCGAGCTTCAGGCTTCGCCGGAACTGACGGCGGCCGCCAAGGCCGAGATCGAATCGACGCTGCAGAAGCTGGAGGACGGAAGCCTGAGCCTCGAGGACGCGATCCAGTCCCTCAAGACCAAGGTCGAGCTGGCCGACACCGAGGGCTATGGCGGCGCCTTCGTCCTGATCCTCGTCCTCTTCATACTGCTCGTCATCATCGGCGCCGGCTTTGGCGACCCGGACAGCTCCACGGCCAACTGAAACGCTGGCTTCGCCGACGCGACAAAGCGGAGAGGGCCTTCCCCTAGGCACTCGCCGCCAAGCCAAACGCCACCTGAGCCACCAGACGGACGTGAAGCGCTGTCACCGTCCACCGCAATCCGCGCTCAAGCGTGGCGCAGGATGTGGGACGCCGCCATCCACAGCGCCATCATCGTTAATCATCTCAACAACACATAGAGAAACAGTGGCGGATGGGGTGTCTGCCGAACCGGTCTCCGCAGGCAGCCGTCACCGTCTCAATCTCCAGCCTCTAGGCCAGTCTTTAGGCGCGTTTCCGTCTCCCACCGTCCATTGACGACCGCCCGCAGCCGTGAAAATGTGTGGGACGCAATGTGGTACGGCGTGGGACGGGAGAGAGGGCGATGGCGCTGACGGCGGTGAAGGTGAAGGCGATCCGCGAGCCGGGGCGCTACGGCGACGGCGGCGGGCTTTACCTGGTGGTTGGCAACGATGGCCGGCGCGCCTGGGTGCTGCGGGCGCAGGCGAACGGCAAGCGCCGGGACTTCGGGCTTGGCTCCGCCAATGCCGTCTCGCTGGCCGATGCGCGCAACGCCGCCGCCGATCTCAAGCGGATGGTCCGCGAAGGCCGCGACCCGGTGGCGGAGCGGCGGGCGGCGAAGGCGAAGGCGGACACGGTGCCGACCTTCCGCGAGGCGGCGCTCTCGGTTCACAAAGAGCACGCGCCCAGCTGGAAGAACCCCAAGCACGCGGCGCAGTGGCTCTCGACGCTGGAGCAGTATGCCTTCCCTGCCTTCGGCGACGTGCCGGTGTCGGACGTGACCGGGCCGATGATCCGCGACGCGCTGGTGGCGATCTGGCTGACCATCCCCGAGACGGCACGGCGGGTGCGCCAGCGGATCGGCACGGTGCTCGACTGGGCGCACGCGAACGGATACCGGCCGGATGAGGCGCCTATCCGCTCCGTCTCGCGCGGCCTGCCGAAGCAGCCGAAGAACGGCGAGCATTTCGCGGCGATGCCGTGGCAGAAGGTGCCTGACTTCCTCAAGACGCTGGCGGAGACGCCGAAGGCGGGCGAGCCAGTGAAGCTGGCGCTTGAGTTCCTGATCCTGACGGCGGTGCGCTCCGGGGAAATGCGCGGCGCCCGCTGGAGCGAGGTCGATCTCGACGCGAGGTTCTGGAGCATTCCCGCCGCGAGGATGAAGGCGGGCAAGGCGCACGCCGTCCCGCTCTCCGACCGTGCGGTGGCGATCCTCAAGCGGATGGGCGAGTTGCGGACGACCGACGATGCGGAGGCGCTGATCTTCCCCGGCGCGAAGGCTGGCCGCTCGATGAGCGACATGACGCTGACCATGCTGTTGCGGCGGATGGGCGCCGCCTGCACCGCACACGGTTTTCGCAGCAGCTTCCGCGACTGGGTAGCTGAGGCCACCGCCTTCCCGCGCGAGGTCGCGGAGGCTGCGCTCGCGCACGCGGTCGGCAGCAAGGTGGAAGCGGCCTATCGCCGTTCGGACCTATTCGAGAAGCGGCGGAAGATGATGGACGCTTGGGGTGGGTACTGCGCTGGCGGTGGGGGCAAAGTGGTACCGCTATCGTTCCCGAGCCGACGCGAATCGAGAGCGGGGCGTTAACCGCCGTCCGTCTATGTCTCTGACAATGCGCGCAGATTTGCTGGTGCGCTCTAGAGGCTTGACAGCTGGGAGCTAAACGCGGGAAAAGGAACACGCTCGATTTCTGCGCCCGGCCGGGGGTTCCCCTGGACCGGGCTTTTTCATGTCCACTGCGTACCAAGGCTAACCCGCCGGAGGGATTCTTTCGCCGCCTCCGGCCCCATCCGTTCGCGTTTGTCATCACCAAAGCCCTGCTGCCTTCGGCGGCGGGGCTTTTCTGTTTGCAGGAAAGGAAACCCGATGAGCGACAAGTTGCTTTACTCGATCTCCGAGACGTGCCGCGCAATTGGCGTTGCGCGCTCCACCATCTACACGCTGATCGCCGCTGGCCGACTGGAGACCATCAAAATCGGCCGGCGCACGCTGGTCAAATCAGCGAGCATCGAGCGTCTCGCTTGCGAGGGCACAACCGATGCCGCCGCTTGACCCTGCCCCCGCCCCAAAAGAAGAACCCCGCCGCGGTGCAACGCGACGGGGCTTCCGTGGGGTGTTCATACCGTCTTGGCAAACAGTGAGAACAGAAATGACCCTACACCATCGGATGCCCCCTTTGCACGCTCTGCCTTTGTTCGGCTGGGCGTGCGAGAGAGAGAACCGACACCGCGTCCCGAAGAGCCATGCCGGGCGCTGGCTGACGCAGCAAGGCGCGCCTGCCCACCTCGCCGACCTTCTCGCCGAGATTCATGGCATCGGCCGGGGAGGTGACGCTCGATGACGACCGCCATGACCATCGCCCAGTCCCTTCGCCTGCGTCGATCCGGCAACCTCTTCACCGGGCGCTGTCCCGCCTGCGGCTATCGCGGCGCCTTCACAGTCGGCGGCGGCCGGGACGGCCGACCGCTTGTTCGCTGCCATGCCTGCCGCGATCAAGACGCCGTGCTCGACGCGCTCCGCACCATCGGACTATGGAGCGGGCGCTCCGAAGGGCACCGAATGCCCCGCCAAGCCTCTCCGGTGGCCGCTGGTGAATCCTGCGCCAAACGGGAGGCAGGGGCCGCCGCTGTCGTGAAGGGACTCTGGCGGGCTTCTGAGGCGCTTCCTGGCACGATGGCGGAGAGATACCTCCGGGCGCGCGGCCTGGACTTGGCGCCGCCCGACGATCTCCGCTTCCTGCCGCAACATCGCCACCGACCTACGGGCACCGACTGGCCGGTGATGCTGGCGGCGGTGCGGAACGCGGCCGGGCAGCTGGTCGGCCTGCACCGGACCTATCTGGAGCAGGACGGCACCGGCAAGGCGCCCATCGCTCCGGCGAAGATGTCTCTTGGCCCCATCGGCGGCGGCGCGGTGCGCCTGGCTCCGGCTGGCCCTCACCTTGTCGTCGGCGAGGGCATCGAGAGCACGCTCTCTGCCATGACCGGCGGCGGGCTGCCTGGCTGGGCGGCGCTCTCGACTGGCGGGCTGCGGGCGCTGGTGCTGCCGCCACGGCCGACGGCGGCGCGCGTGACCATCGCTGCCGATGGCGACTCGCAGGGGATTGCCGCCGCGCGCGATGCCGCGATGCGCTGGCACGCCGAAGGCCGCGAGGTCTACATCGCCCAGCCGCCAGCGCCCTATGCCGACTGGAACGACGCGGCGCGCGGGGAGGTGGCCCATGCTCGATGAGCCGATCCGCAACGCCATCGAGGGCGCGGCAGCATTCGAGCCGCCGCCCAAGCCCAGCCTGACGGCGGTGACGGGCGCCGCTCTCCTGGCCCTGAAGATACCCCCCCGGCAAACCCTTCTGGCCCCCTGGCTACCGGAGCGGGGACTCACGATGGTCTACGCGCCGCGCGGGGTGGGAAAGACCTGGCTGGCCCTCGGTGCGGCCTATGCGGTGGCGAGCGGCGGCCGGTTCCTGACCTTCACCGCTCCCGCCCCCCGGCCGGTGCTGTACCTCGACGGCGAGATGCCGGCGGTATCGGTGCAGGAACGCTTGGCGCAAATCGACGCCGCGTCGGAGAGCAAACCGCCGACCGCCGATCACCTCCGCTTCATCGCGGCCGACCTTCACCCAGACGGCATTCCCGATCTCTCGACGGCCGACGGGCAAGAGGCGCTGGCCCCCCACCTTGACGGGGTGGCGCTGGTGGTGCTCGACAACCTCTCGACGCTGGTTCGCAACGGCCGGGAGAACGAGGCGGACAGTTGGCAGCCGGTGCAGGACTGGGCGCTCCGCCAGCGACGGGCGGGGCGCTCGGTGCTCTTTGTCCATCATGCCGGGAAGGGCGGCGCCCAGCGCGGCACGTCGAAGCGGGAGGACGTGCTCGACACCGTGATCTCGCTCCGCCGGCCGGACGACTATCGGGCGGAGCAGGGCGCGCGATTCGAAGTCCATTACGAGAAGGCGCGCGGCTTCACCGGCGACGATGCCAAGCCATTCGAGGCGATGTGCGAGACGCGGGACGGCGGCGCGCGGTGGTCGGTGAAAGAGGTATCGGACTCTGAGTTGGCGCGCGTCGCCGACCTGAAGGCGGAAGGGCTCTCGGATCGGGATATCGCCAGCGAAACCGGGCTCTCGAAATCGAAGGTGAACCGCTTGGTGTCGAAGGCCAAGGCCGACGGCCTGCTAGATGCGGCCTGATCGCTAGGGCTGCGCTGTCCCACTGTCCCAGACCCTTACGCGTGGGACAGTGGGACAGGGGCGTAAAAACGCGGCCCGCACCGAACTAGGGTGCCACCCCGATCAACACTAGCGGCACTGCCGGAACTCCCCGGCCCTCACGAATCAGGTTGTAGAGTTCGCCCTCGTAGTAAGCGACTCCGGAGGACATCTCAGCTTGCAATTCTTTCATTGGGAGAATTTCCACACCAACATCAATCACATCACCGACGAAGAAAGCCATGTGCTTTACAAAGAGGTCGTAGGCAACGAAGGCGTACTTCCCAAACTGCACTTCAACAGCGACCCGCTCCTTTACAAAGTCTGTTTGATTCCACGACCGTATCGGTGTCACTCCAGCAGCTTCGATATGAGCTTTTTGCTCTTTCGCAGACAAATGCATCGTCTTTCTAATCAGCTGTGCGTCTCCTGTTACCCAATAACTAGTTCTGCGTTCTTTCCATCCATGTGCAGCAAAAGCCTTATCCATTTCTTTATTCATAACTTTGGGGGCGTAAAGCATTTTCCCAGCAGAGCGTTTCTCTTTAGATAGTTTTGTTCGGCAGCGATTCGCGTCTAAGCTGTCGATAACCTCTTGAACTTCGGACCACAAGCTTGGCTTGTGCACCAGAAGAAACTCTAACCCGTTAAGGTGAGAATAGAATGTAACGATTCTCACCGATGGCCACCGTAGGGTTTCGTCGGATCGTAAACGGGTTTAAACATCGGGCGGGTTTGCAGCGTGCCGGCCCGAAGAGCGTGCACCCGCCGCCAAGCAATATCCACGTACTCTTTTACAGTGTCACACCCGTACCCAATGCGCCCGTGCATGGCTGCGGCTAACACGGTAGAGCCAACCCCCATGTAGGGGTCAAATACAGCATCGCCCTCATCGGTGAGGGCAAGCACTAGTCGCTCCACAAGTTCCACAGGGAACTGGCAGGGGTGAACCGTCTTCTCAACATGATTGGCTTTCACATTGGGAATGATCCAAACGTCCCCAGGGTTCTTGCCTAATGGATTTCCAGACAGTTGGCCTGCTTTGGGTCCCTTGAAGTGCTTCTTTCCGGGGTACTTTGCAGGAACCCTAATAGGATCGAGATTGAATGCGTAGTCGTCTCCTTTGCTAAACCAAAGAATCGTTTCGTAGCGGCCTGAGAGACGCTTACTACAGTGCAAACCATGCTCGAAGTGCCAGACTATTCGGTTTCTTAGTTTGAGACCGTGTTCCTTAAATACTGGGTAAAGCACCATGTCTAATGGATAAATCTCTCCTCGGTCTACGTGATTTCCGACTTGCCAGCAGAGAGACCCTCTAGGGGACAGGAGGCGAACGCACTCAGAAATAACCTGCGCTTGCGCAGCAACATAATCAGCGAGGGGAGACCGCCGTTCATATGACTTGCCGATATTGTAGGGCGGAGAAGTGACAATAAGTTGCATGGATTCATTGGGCACCTTGGGCGCATGAACTGCAGATTGTCCTGACACTTCATCACAGTGCCGAGCATCGACCCACTGCAAACGCTCGATTGCAGCCGCTCCCATATCCGCCCCCCAGTCACTTCCGTTCGGAGCGATACCTTAAATTGAGCCGACGGAGTCTGTGAACCCCGCGACAGCGGATGATGGAGAAGGCGCCGTCAGCTATCGTGAGCGCGGCGGCCCCTTGGCTGCTAACAGCGAGGAACTTGCTGGCGACACGGCACGGTACCGCACCCACTGAGAACAAGACAGCTGAGGGGGCCGATTGAAACGCTCGCGCGCGCGACCCCCCCCCTTCATCGGCAGGGCGGGGGTGGGTAAGAGATACCGGCAGGAGCGATGCGCGGGTGCCTGCGCCTGGCTCTACAGCGGTTCCGCAACCGGTTCCGGGCGGGCAGGCGGCGGAACCGGGCAATCAAGCGGCGGCGGCGGCGGGGTCGCTCGCTCTCCAATCTCGCAATCCGTAAAAACCTTGTGACTGCCTGCGGCTGAGTCCGGAAGGCGGTGCCGCCCCACAACCAAGGCAATTCCGTGGGACGGAACGTGGTACGCTCGAAGATCGTTTGAATATTTTTGATTAAAATCAAACAGATAAAAGCTAGTATTGGCGGATGGGGTGGGATTCGAACCCACGGAGACGTTGCCGCCTCGCCGGTTTTCAAGACCGGTGCCTTCAACCGCTCGGCCACCCATCCGTACCGCAAGATCAGGAGCTTTCGCTCGCCCCGCTGCCGTGACCCGCGCGCCGCCGCTTCGGCAGGCGCAGGCCGTGGCAGCGGCCGCCGTCCTATCATGCCGGGGGGCGGGAGGCGAGGGGCGGCGCGCGACCACACGAGGTCGATTGCCAGTCTGCGCCGCGCCTTACCAAAGCCGGGACCTGGTCTCTAAAGTCGGTACAGTTGGCTCCAGGCAAATGATGACTTCTCTAGATTGCATAGCTAGATTTTGGTCATGCCGCTTGAGATCATCGCGCTCATCGAAAAGCCTTACCTGCTTTTCCGTTGCCTTAGCATTCCGTGCTATCGTCTCGCTTTCCTCAGCAGCCCTGCTGCCAAATGCGCCGAAAGGGCTTGGCGCAAGCGAAAGCAGGGGCCCTTGGAAGGCGCAGGCACGCGCGAAGCGCGAGAGCCAGGGGGCCGTGGTCTGAACGCGCGATGCGGTGACGCCGAAACAGCCTGACGCCGCGGACCAACTACGGACCGTTATGGCAGCCGACTTTGCAATTCAGCCACTTCGAACAAGAGCGAAGTCGAGAGTGTTCAAGGAGCTGGATCGCATGGTGATTCGGGTGCCATCAGCAGCAAGTGATGACTAAGTCTCACTGGGTGAAATCCTCCGCAGCCAGGAACACGGAAGCCTATCAGGTGCATCAATCCGAAGCGGGTCGACCTGCTTCTCGTCGATGAAGACCGCCTGCCACGGCACGCGATCCAGTATCAGGGCGGCGCACATCATCAAGGTCGCGCGCCGCCACGCGACGGCAGTCAAGAAGGAGGCGCTTAGACGCGCGGGCATCGGGTATCATGAGGTGCTTGCAGGCCACACCACTCAACGACCTGCGACGTCTCGTCGAAAGACTGGTCGGACAAGCCGCTGCCGACGACGCGCAGGCCGGCGGCCATCCGTCCGTCCCTGGAGGGTTCAGAACACCTCTCTCGCCTGCCCCTGACACACGCCAACCTTCGGCCGGCGCAAGCCTGGCGGCGGCGCGCGACCTCACGAGGTCGATTGCCAGCCTTTCGAATTGCCGATAGGACTGCGGTCAGCCGTTTTGGGGCCCTCTGCGGGCTCCGGAGAACCACGATGTCCATCGGGATGATCGCCAAGCGCCTTGCGGTCGGCTTCCTCGCCGGCTTCGCGTCCGTGTTCGTCTTCTCCAATAGCAATACATGTG
>CALOEA010000080.1:0-2873 GCA_942492185.1 uncultured Alphaproteobacteria bacterium | reverse complement strand
TCCGCGCTCCATCGTCAAGGTCGGCCGTCCGGAGGTGCTGATGGAGCTGGTCGCGGCCGGCGAGGGCATCGGCATCCTCTCCGCCTGGGCGGTGCAGGCGGCGGTCGCGGCCGGCCGCCTGGTGGCCCGGCCGCTGGCCCTGCCGGGGAAGGCGCCGGGCCTGCCCTTGAGCTGGCATGCCGTAACCCGCGAGAGCGACCCGCCCGAGGCGCCGGGGCCGCGGCTGGCGGCGCTGCTGGCGGCCTGGTGCGCCGCCGGCGACGGCTTCAGGACGCGGCCGGGGCCGCCGCCTCCCGCCAGAAAAGCCGGTCGCCGTGCGGCGTCGCCTCGGCCAGCAGGCGCGGCGCCTCGCCCGCGCCGTGACGCTGCAGGATGAGCTGCGCCAGCGCCTCGCCGCCGTGCTCCAGCCCGACCCGCCAGAGCGGGCGCTGGCGCCCCAGGTCGTCGAGCTGAGCCAGGAAAGCCGCCTTGGCCGCCGGTGGAAACTGCGCCAGCGCGAAGGCATGGAAGACCAGCAGGGTGCCGGCCTTCGGCAGCCCGGCCACGGTCTTCGGCAGGGTCTCGAGCGCATCGCCGGCAACGATGCGCGGCGGGTACTGGCGGGCGAGCGCGATGGCCCGCTCCAGGCGGGCGCGCCGGGCCACCTGCTCCGGCCAGATCAAGGCCCGCAGCCAGGCGGCGTCGCCGGCGCTGTGCGGGTCGAGCGGCGCCAGGTCGAGCCCGATGCGCTGCTGCACCGGCGGCAGGATGGCCGGCAGCGGCAGCGGCCCGCTGGCCTCGCAGGAGAGCGTGAACTGCGCGAAGGGGTGATGCACGCGCCCCTTCGCCCCGTAGTCGTAGCCGATGCGGTCCCAGGCCAGCAGCAGGCCGGCCGAGCAGCCGACCTCGATCATCTGCAGCGGCGTGCCCTGGCGCGCGACCAGCGCGAAGGCCGGCATCAGCACCGCGGTGCGCAGGATCTCGTTGGTCGAGGTGCGCCGCGTGCGGCAGAGCGCGAGGATCTCGACGGCATGCTCCAGGCAGAAGCGGCGGAACTCGGGGAAGGCCACCTCCGGCGCCGCCGGCTCGTCGGTCAGGCTGCGATAGAAGCGGGCCAGCGGGTCCTTCGGATAGTCGCGCAGCAGCAGCGCCTGCACCGAGCAGAGCAGCATGTTCGGCGGCAGCTTGTCCTCGGGAATGCGGGCCGCCACCGCCAGCAGCGCGTCGTCCTCGGCAACGCCGTCGCCCAGCGCGGCGAAGAGCGGCGAATGGCTGCGGGCGGCCAGGGCGAAATGGCGGAAGCGGGCGATCAGATTGTCGCGCGGGACCGTCGGTGCGTCGTTCATCCGGCGAGCTCCTCGTAGAAGTCGGCCGACAGGCCGGCGGCATCGCGCGCCGGTCGATTGAAGGGCGCCTTCAGCCGCCCCTTGAAGTGCTGCCGCACCAGGGTCTGCCAGGCCTCCTTCGCCGGCAGGCCCTGCTGCTCCGCCAGATGGCGAAACCAGCGCTGACCGCAGGCGACGTGGCCGATCTCCTCGTCGTAGATCACCCGCAGGACGGCGGCGCTCGCGGCGTCGCCGACCGCGTCGAGGCGGGCGATCATCGCCGGCGTCACGTCGAGGCCGCGCGCCTCCAGCACCAGCGGCACGACGGCGAGGCGGGCCAGCAGGTCGCCGGCCGTCTGCTCCGCCGCCTGCCAGAGGCCATCGTGCGCCACCAGGTCGCCGTAGGCGGCGGCAAAGGCGGCCAGCCGCTCCACCAGCAGCAGGAAGTGCTTGCCCTCCTCGTCGAGCACGCCGACCCAGTCGTCGTACCAGGCAGCCAGCGCGTCGGCGGGCAGCGGCGGCGCGAAGCGCGCCAGCAGGTCGGCCGCGAGATCGACGGCATTGAGTTCGATGTGGGCCAGCGCGTGCAGCAGCGCGATGCGGCCGCCGGGGGTCGCTTGATACGCGGCGCCGCGGCACCTCGCGTGGCAGCGCCAGGCGCGGCGCCGCCGGCCGCGCCGGCCGGCTTTCGACCGCGTCGGCGGCACCGGGCGCCAGCCGTCCGGCGCGCCAGTCGGCGGCCAGCGCGCGGGCCGCCCGCGCCTTCGCGGCGGCCTCGGCGGTCGCCAGTACCGCCCGGGCGGCCGCGCCGATGGTTTCCTGCTGCGTCATCGGCCGAGTGCTAGCACGGGAGCGCGCGCGCCACGAGCCTGCGCGGCGCGCGCGGCGCATCGCCACGCGGGAAGGATGCGGGCCCGCCCGATTGCTGGCATCGTCGCGGCGGGGTTCGGCCGGTGAAGGGCAGGGGGATCATGAGCAAGACGCCGTCGCGGCGCGGTCGCCGCAGGAAGGCCAAGGGCGGAAGTCTCTTCGGCCGCGGGCTCGATCGCCGCCGCTCGGCGCGCGCGGCGGCGGTCTGCGCCGCACTGGCCGCCGTCTTCGCGGTCGTGGCCGCGCTGCCGCGCGAGACGGGCGTGCCGCCGCGCCTGGAACTCTGGATTCCCGCCGCGGCCATCGGCACCTTGGCCCTGCTGTTCGGCGCCACGGCGCTGCTGCTCTCCCTGCCGCCGGCGCGGCGCGCGGCGGGGCAGGTCCTCCTTGCGCTGCTGGTGGCCGGCGGCCTGGTCGCCGTCATGGCGCTGCCGGCGCAGGGCTTCGCGCCGCTCGCCGTGCTGAGCAGCGACCAGTGGCCGCTGGCGATCGCGCTCTGCATCCTCACCGTGCCGGTGGCCTATTTCGGACTGCACCGCGACCTGCCGGTGCGCGCCTTCCTGGTCATGGCGGCGATCGCCTTCGTGATGATCCTGCCGGACTACCTGGGGCTCTACCTCGAGATGACCGGTGGCACCACCTTCCGCTTCGGAGCAATACGCTTCCACGTCGCCTTCGCGTTCAGTTACGTATTGCTGA
>CALOEA010000079.1:0-32587 GCA_942492185.1 uncultured Alphaproteobacteria bacterium | reverse complement strand
GCGCCGGGAGCTGCTCTATCTCGACGCCACCTGCCCGCTGGTCTCGAAGGTCCACCGCGAAGCCGAGCGCCAGCATCGCCTGCACAACAAGATCGTGCTGATCGGCCACGCCGGCCACCCGGAGGTGATCGGCACGATGGGCCAGCTTCCCGAAGGCTCGATCGTCCTGGTGGAGACCGAGGCGGACGTCGAGAAGCTGCAGATCAAGGACCCGACGCGCCTGGCCTACATCACCCAGACAACCCTGTCGGTCGACGACACGGCCTCCATTGTCGATGCCCTGATCCGCCGCTTCCCGCACATCGAGGCGCCGAAGAAGGAGGACATCTGCTACGCCACCACCAACCGGCAGGAAGCGGTGAAGGCCATTGCCCCGCGCTGCGAGAGCATGATCGTCGTCGGCGCGCCCAACTCTTCCAACTCGCAGCGTCTCGTCGAGGTCGCGCGCAAGGAGGGCTGCGAGAAGGCGATCCTGGTGCAGCGTGCCGCCGACCTGGACTGGTCGCTGCTCGAGGGGGTCGCCACCGTCGGCCTCAGCGCCGGCGCCTCGGCCCCGGAGATCCTGGTGGAGGAGGTGATCGCCGTCCTGCGGCAGCGCTTCGAGGTGACCATCCAGGAGGTGGTCGTGAAGAACGAGAATGTCGTCTTCAAGCTGCCGCGCCAGCTGATCGACAGCGCCGCCTGATCAGGCGCGCCGGCACATGGCCGTCTACACCGAGGTTTCGGACGAGGAACTCGCGCGCTTCGTCGAGGGCTACGACATCGGGCGCGTGCTCGCCTCGAAGGGGATCGCGGAGGGTGTGGAGAACTCCAACTTCCTGCTCCGCACCGAACAGGCAAGCTTCATCCTGACGCTCTACGAGAAGCGGGTCCGCCGCGAGGACCTGCCGTTCTTCCTGGGACTGATGGAACACCTGGCCGCGCGCGGCATTTCGGTGCCGCAGCCGGTCGCGATGCGCGACGGCCGGCGGCTGGGCGAACTGGCCGGCCGCCCGGCGGCGATCTTCACCTTTCTCGAGGGGCTGTGGCCGCGGCGGGTGCATCCGGCGCATTGCCAGGCTTTGGGCGCCACGCTGGCGCGCCTGCACCTCGCCACCGCCGACTACCCGACACGGCGGCCGAACGATCTCTCGCTGGCCGGGTGGCGGCGTCTCGCCGACTCGACGGCGGCACGGGCCGACGAGGTCGCGGAGGGCCTGCAGGTCGAACTCGGCCACGAGGTCACCGCGCTCGAGGCGGCCTGGCCGGAGTCGCTGCCGCAGGGCGTGATTCACGCCGACCTCTTCCCCGACAACGTCTTCTTCCTCGGCGACGAGCTGTCGGGCTTGATCGACTTCTATTTCGCCTGCAGCGATGCCTACGTCTACGATCTGGCGATCTGTCTCAACGCCTGGTGCTTCGAGCCGGACGGCGCCTTCAACGTCACCAAGAGCCGCTGCCTGATCCAGTCCTATCACCAGGTACGCCCCCTCTCCCGCGCCGAACTCGCCGCCCTGCCGGTGCTGGCGCGCGGCGCGGCGCTGCGCTTCCTGCTGACGCGGCTCTTCGACTGGCTGAACCATCCGCCCGGCGCCTTCGTGAAGCCGAAGGATCCGCGGGAGTACCTCGCCAAGCTGCGCTTTCATCGCGCCGTGCGCGGGCTCGGCGACTATGGCCTGGACGACAAGACCGCCGCATGACGCGCAACGCCGCCGCCCTGCCGCAGGTCGAGGTCTTCACCGACGGCGCCTGCTCCGGCAACCCCGGCCCCGGCGGCTGGGGCGCTCTGCTGCGTTTCGGCACGCGCGAGCGCGAGCTGGTCGGCGCCGAGCCGCTCACCACCAACAACCGCATGGAGCTGATGGCGGCGATCGCCGCGCTGGAGGCGCTGAAGCGGCCGGCCGCGGTCTCGCTCACCACCGACAGCAACTATGTGAAGGACGGCATCACCAAGTGGCTGCCCGCCTGGAAGGCCCGGGGCTGGAAGACCGCGGACAAGAAGCCGGTGAAGAATCGGGATCTCTGGGAACGGCTGGAGCCGCTCTGCAAGCGGCACAGCGTCACCTGGCACTGGGTGCGCGGCCATGACGGCCACCCGGAGAACGAACGCTGCGATGCCCTGGCGCGCGGGGCGATCAAGGCGATGAAGTCCGAGGCCGCGCAGGAGGAAACGCCATGACCGCTATCCGCACCATCGCCGTGCTCGGCGCCGGCACCATCGGCATGTCCTGGGCCACGCTCTTTCTCGCCAAGGGACTGACCGTCCGCCTGCACGACGTCGAGGATGGCGCCCTGCAGCGGACCCGGGACTACGCCGCCGGCGCCTGGGGCCATATGGAGACGCTCGGCCTGTCGCCGGGCGCCGATCCCGGCCGCCTGAGCTTCCACGCCGACCCGGCCGAGGCCGTCGCGGGCGCCGACCTGGTGCAGGAGAACGTGCCGGAGCGTCTCGCGATCAAGCATCGGCTCTATCACGCCATAGAGCCCGCGCTGGCGCCGCATGCGCTGCTCTGCACCAGCACCTCCGGCCTGCGGCTCAGCGACCTGCAGCAGGGGCTGAAGGATCCGACGCCGCTGGTACTGGCGCACCCCTTCAACCCGCCGCACCTGATCCCGCTGGTCGAGCTCTACGGCAACGACCGGACGGGCCCGACGACGGCCGACAGGGCCGAGGCCTTCTATCGCGGGATCGGCAAGGTCACCATCCGGCTCAAGAAGGAAGTCCCCGGCCACATCGCCAACCGGATGCAGGCGGCGGTCATCCGCGAAGCGATGCACCTGGCGGCCGAGGGCGTCGCCTCGGTCGCCGACATCGACACCGCCGTGGTCGCCGGGCCGGGCCTGCGTTGGGGCGTCACCGGCCCCCTGATGATCACCAACCTGGCGGCCGGCGGCGCCGGCGTCGACGTGTTCTGGCAGCGATACCTGCCGGCGTTCGAGGACTGGTGGGCCGATCTCGGGCAGCCGCAGATCACGCCCGAACTGGTACAGCGCGTGATGGCCGGCATCGCCGAGGAGGCCGCCGGCCGGACCTTCGAGCAGCTCGCCGAGGAGCGCGATGCTGGCGTCATGGCGATGCTGACGCGGCAGAAGTAGCGCGCCGCGGCGGGCCTCGATCGCGCCGCGCCGGCATTGAAAAGGGGCGGGTGCCGAAGCCCCCGCCCCTTGCATCGCGTTGCGGCGCGGCGCCTAGAGCGTCGCCAGGATCTTCTCGGCTGCGGAGACGTCGAGACCGCCGGGGTTCTCCTCCAGTGCCAAGTTAGTCACCGTGCCGTCCTTCACGACCATGGCATAGCGGCGCGAACGCACCCCCATGCCATGCGGCGTGAGGTCGAGCTCGAGGCCCAGCGCCTTGGTCAGCTCGGCCGAGCCGTCGGCCAGCATCAGGACCTTGCCGTCGGCCTTCTGGTCCTTGCCCCAGGCGCCCATGACGAAGGCATCGTTGACCGACAGGCAGGCGATGGTGTCGACGCCCTTGGCCTTCAGCTCGTCGGCATGGGCGACGTAGCCGGGGACATGCTTGGCCGAGCAGGTCGGGGTGAAGGCGCCCGGCAGCGCGAAGAGCACCACGGTCTTGCCGCCGAAAAGCTCGTCGGTCGAGATCTCGGCCGGGCCGTTCTCGGTCATGTGCTTCAGCTGCACGCTCGGAATCTTGTCGCCAACCTTGATGGTCATTGCGCTTCTCCCCCTTTCGTCGAGGACTGGTGAACCGGAGCCGCGGCCGAGGCCGCGGCGGCAGCAGGAAGATAGGGCGCCGGCGGGCCTAATCCAAGGGTTGCGCGCCGCAGCCGGCCGCGCGTCAGCGGCGGTCCAGCCCGGCCGACGAGCGGTCTCGCTGACCGGCCGCCTCGATCGCCTCCAGCACCTCGGCCTGGCCGAGCAGCTCCGGCAGCGGCAGACCCTGCGGCGCGCCGGGGCCGAAGACGATATTGAAGGGAATGCCGTAACGGCCGAATCGCTCCAGGAAGGCCGCGATGCCGGCGTCCGGGCGGGTCCAGTCGGCCTGCATGGCGACCACGCCCTCGGCCGTCAGGGCCGCCTTCACCCTGTCGGTGTCGAGCACCAGGCGCTTGTTGGCGAGGCAGGTGACGCACCACTCGGCGGTCACATCGACGAAGACGACCTGCCCCTCTGCCACGAGACGCGGGATCGCCGCCTCCTCGAAGGCGCTCCAGCCCGCCGCCAGCGTCGCGGTCACCGGGCGCGCCGGCCAGGCGAGCGTCACGGCGACCGCCGCCAGCAGGCTGGCGGTCGCGGCGGCGGCGAGTGCGACACGGGCACCAGCGGCGAGACGGCGGCGGAAGGCCAGCAGCAGCAGTCCGGCGAACAGCAGCGCGGCGACGACCAGTGCCGCGGCGGCGCCGAGCTGCTGCCAGATCACACTGACCAGCCAGACCGCGGTGCCGAGCAGCAGCAGGCCGAGCACCCGCCTCAGCCACAGCATCCAGCCACCGGGCCGCGGCAGGCGTTGCGCCAGGCCGGGAAAGAGCGCCACTAGCAGATAGGGCAGCGCCAGTCCGAGGCCCAGCGCGGCGAAGATCGCCAGGATCTCCGGCCAGTCCTTGGCCAGCGCGAACCCGACCGCGGTGCCGAGGAACGGCGCCGAGCAGGGCGTCGCCAGCAGGGTCGCCAGGAAGCCGGTGAAGAAATGCGCCTTCAGGCTGTGCTGCCCGCCGCCCGCCGCGAGGTTCGCGGCGACCCCCGGCAGCGGCACCTCGAAGAGCCCGAAGAGATTGGCGGCGAAAAGCGTGACCACGGCGGCCATCACGCCGAGGAAAAGCGGCGACTGGAACTGCAGGCCCCAGCCGATCGCGGTGCCGCCGGACTTCAGCGCGATCAGCACCGCGGCCAGCAGCAGGAACGAGACCATGATGCCGGCGGCGGAGGCGAGGAAGGCGAGGCGGATCGCGCCGCGGCTGCGGCCGCCCTGGCCGACCACCGACAGCAGCTTCAGCGACAGGACCGGCAGCACGCAGGGCATCAGATTGAGGATCAGGCCGCCGAGCAGCGCCAGGGCCAGCATGGCGAGCATGGTCGGCAGATCGCTCGGCGCCAGCGCCACCGGCAGCGCCATGGCGTCCCCGGCGGCCGCCAGCTCGCCCGTCGGGGTCAGGGTCGCGCTCATCGCACGCCGCCCCTCGACCAGCGTGAGGGTGAGCGGCGCACCCTGCAGCGGGCGGTTCACCTGCGGCCCGAGATTGGCGTCGAGCGTCAGGGTGGCGCGCTTGCCGTCTTCGCTCAGCGTCACCGCCGGCTTGCGGAAGAAGTAGCCGGCCGGGCCCTCGACGATGAGGTCGGGCGCGGCGAAGGCGATGCGCGAGTCGGCGATGACCTCGAGGCGCGGCTGGTCGATGCTGCCCGTCAGGAGCGCGCTTTCGATCGAGAGGCCGACGTCGGTGCCGTTGCCGGGAACGCGGGCACGGAAGCTCTCGATCGGATAGGCCGCGGCGCCCGGTTGCGACGGGCCGGCCGGCAGGGCCAGCGACAGCGCCTCGTCGAGCGGGATGCAGATCTCCTCGCAGACCATGTAGGTCAGCAGGCCGCGCAGCTCGACCGGCTCGCCCGGCCGCTCCGGCGTGACCACCAGGGGGAAGACCACCTCGTCCTGGTATCCGAAGGTGTCGAGACCGAAAAGCGTGAAGCGAATCGGCGCCGGCCAGAGGAACTCGACCGCCGCGACATTGCGCGACTCCGACCAGTCCACCGTCGGCGGGATCCCAGCGTCGCCCGGAGAACGCCAATAGGTCTTCCAGTGCGGCTCCAGCTCGATCTGCAGGCCGAAGGCCAGGGTCTCGGCCTCGCCGACCGCGTCGGCCGCCGCCAGCAGCCGCGCGCGCGTCATCTCCTGGCTCGCCCAGGCGCCCTCCGCCGCGCCGGCGGGGCCGGCCGCAGCAAGGCCCGCCAGCAGCAGCAGGACCGCGGCAAGCGCGTTGCGCAACAGGGGCAAGGTCGCACTCCCGGTGAAGCGGCGATGCATCGTGCTATATATAGAAAAGCACATGCCACCGGAGCGTCACATTCACGTGTCGCAGTGGTGAAGGCGTCGTTCGGTCGCGGCGCCACATGGAAAGACGAGGTGAGGCGGAGCAATGTCCGAGCAGCGCGACAAGGAAGGCTACCTGACGGGGCAGATGCTGATTGCCATGCCCGGCATGCGCGACAGCCGCTTCGCGAAGTCCCTGGTCTATCTCTGCGCCCACAACGCCGAGGGCGCCATGGGCCTGGTGGTCAACCGCCTGATCGAGAGCCTGACCTTCGAGGAGCTGCTGGAGCAGCTGGGCATCGAGGGCGAACGTCCGAGCGAACCGATCGCCGTACACTTCGGCGGGCCGGTGGAGTCGGGCCGCGGCTTTGTGCTCCACTCCTCCGACTATCTGCAGGATTCCACCCTGCAGGTGAACGAGCAGATCGCGCTCACGGCGACGCTGGACGTGCTGCGCGACATCGCCCAGGGCCAGGGTCCCCGCCAGCACCTCTTCGCCTTGGGCTATGCCGGCTGGGGACCGGGCCAGCTCGACGAGGAGCTGCAGGCCAACGGCTGGCTCACCACGCCGGCCGACGACGGGCTGATTTTCGGCGAGAACCACGCCCGCAAGTGGCAGGGCGCCATCGAGCGGCTGGGCATCGACCCGGCGCGCCTCACCTTCGATGCCGGCCACGCCTGACCGCGCGAGCGATCCTCAGGGCAGCCCGTCCTCGGACAGGCGGGCGAAGAGCAGGTGGTCGCGCCACTCGCCGGCGATCCTGAGATAGGCGCGCGCCAGCCCCTCCTGCTGGAAGCCCAGGCGGCGCAGCAGATTCTGGCTGGCATCGTTCGAGGGCAGGCAGGCCGCCTCCAGGCGATGCAGGCCCATCTCGCGAAAGGCAAAGCGGAGCATCAGGCCCAGCGCCTCGGTCATGTAGCCCTGGCGGGCGTAGCGTTCGCCGACCCAATAGCCGAGGGTCGCCGCCTGCGCCACGCCGCGGCGGATCTGTCCCAGGGTGATGGCGCCCAGCAGCTGCTGATCCTGATGGCGGAAGATGTGCAGCGTGTAGCCATAGCCGTGGCGCGCGTCGTTGTTCTGCAGGCGCAGACGGCGGCGGTAGGAATGGCGCGTCAGGGCGTCCGACGGCCAGGTCGGTTCCCACGGCATGAGGAAATCGCGGCTGCTGAGCCGCAGCCGGGACCAGGCTTTCCAGTCCTTCCCGCGCATCGGCTTCAGGTAGACCCGCTCGCCATCCAGGCGCAGGTGCCGCAGCCAACCGTCACGGAAGGGAGGGATCCGCATCGAGGGCCCTCTAGGTCAGACGTCGGGCGAAGCGCTCCAGCGGCTCGACGCTGCCGATCGGGCCGAGCGCGGTGAGCGTTGGCGTGCCGCCGAGGATGCGGCGGGCGACTCGCAGCACGGCCTCGGCATCGACCGCTTCGATCGCCGCCAGCAGCTCCTCGCTGGACAGCGGCCGGCCATAGATCAGGATCTGGTTCGCCAGCCCCTCGGCGCGCGCGGCCGTCGATTCGCGCGCCATCAGCAGCCCGGCCCGCGCCTGCGCCTTGGCGCGATCGAGCTCGGCCGCCTCGACGCCTTCCAGCACCTGGACCAGCTCCCCGGCGACGACCGGAAGCAGCTCCGCCGCCTCCGACTCGCCGGTCCCGGCGTAGATCGCGAAGGTGCCGCCGTCCTGGTAGTGCGAAAGGAAGGAATAGATCGAGTAGACCAGCCCGCGCTTCTCCCGCACCTCCTGGAACAGGCGCGACGACATGCCGCCGCCGAGCAGGGTGGAGAGGATGCCGGCGGCGTGGACGTCGGGATCGGTGGCGGCGATGCCGGGAAAGCCCAGTACCAGGTGCACCTGTTCGAGGTCGCGCTGCCGCCTGAACTCGCCGCCGCGATAGTCGGCCTGCGGACTGACCGCGGGGCCACGCCCGCCAAGGGCCCCGAGGTGGCGTTCCGCCATCTCCAGCAGCGCCTCGTGCTCGATGCGCCCGGCACAGGAGAGCACGATGCGGTCGGCGCCATACTGCTCGCCCATGTAGGTGGTCAGCGCCTCGCGGCCGAGGGTGCCCACCACCTCGGCACGGCCGAGCACCGGCCAGCCCAGCGGCTGCGCCGGATAGGCGGTCTCCTGGAAGAGGTCGAAGACGATGTCGTCGGGCGTGTCCTCGGCCAGGCCGATCTCCTGCAGGACGACCTGGCGTTCGCGGGCCAGTTCCTCCGGATCGAACAGCGAGTGCTGCAGGATGTCGGCCAGGATATCGAGCGCCAGCGGCGCGTCGTCCGCCAGCACCCGGGCATAGTAGGCCGTCGACTCCCGCCCGGTGTAGGCGTTGAGATGGCCGCCCACCGCCTCGATCTCCTCGGCGATGGCGCGGGCGTTGCGCCGCTCCGTCCCCTTGAAGGCCATGTGCTCGAGCAGGTGGGCGACGCCGTTCGCCTCGGCACGCTCGTGCCGCGTGCCGACGCCGACGAAGAGGCCGATGGAAACGCTCTCCACGCCAGGCATGGAATCGCTGGCGACCGTCAGGCCGTTCGCGAGCTTGGAAACCTCGATGGTCATACTGTTCGCTTTGTCCAGGAAAGCAGGCGCCGCAGCCAGCCGCGCGCCGGCGCGTCCGGTCGATCCTCGCCCGCGCGCCGAGCGGCCGGTCCTGCGGCCGGTTGGCCGGACCCAAGCACCTGCTCGGCGCAATTGCAACCCTCCCCCAGGGCGACTTGACGCAGGTAGTAGCGCTCGAAGCTCTCCCGGCGGTGCTGGCCGATGCCGTGCATGGCGCTCAGCCGTTGTCACCGGCGAGGCGGGCGCCGACCAGGCGCTTCAGCGCTTCGGCATCGTTGCCCAGGCGCTCCAGCCGTTCCGGCCGCTCGTAGAGGTCGGCCAGCCGCGCCGGCAGCCGCGGCCGCTCGCCGGTGGCGCGCTCCACGGCGTCGGGGAACTTGGCCGGATGCGCCGTCGCCAGCACCACCGTCGGCGGATCGCCGGCGCGGGCCTTTTGCCGCGCCACTGCGATGCCGACGGCGGTGTGGGGGTCGACCGTCATGCCGGTCTCGGCCTTCACCCGCCGGATCTCCCGCAGCGTGCCCTCGTCGTCCAGCCGCCCGGCGTCGAAGAGATGCCGCGCCTCCGCCAGCGCGGCGGCCGGGACGGCGAAGCTGCCGCTCTCGCGGAACCCCGTCACCGCCGCCTTGGTCGCCGCGCCGTCGCGACCCAGCAGGTCGAAGAGCAGGCGCTCGAAATTCGAGGAGACCTGGATGTCCATCGAGGGCGAGAGGGTCGGCGTCACGCCGCCCATCGTCATCGCGCCGCTCTCGAAGAAGCGCGCCAGGATGTCGTTGGAGTTGGTGGCGACCGTGAGCCGCTCGATCGGCAGCCCCATCTGGCGCGCCACATAGCCGGCGAAGACGTTGCCGAAGTTGCCGGTCGGCACCACGAAGGAGACACCGCGCGCCGGTGCCCCCAGCGCCAGCGCGGCGGCGCAGTAGTAGACCGCCTGCGCCAGGATGCGCGCCCAGTTGATCGAGTTGACGGCGGAGAGGTGGAAGCGGTCGCGGAAGGCCAGGTCGTTGAACAGCGCCTTCACCAGGTCCTGGCAGTCGTCGAAGGTGCCCTCGACCGCAAGATTGGTGACATTGGGCGCCAGCACGCTGGTCATCTGCCGGCGCTGCACCTCCGAGGTGCGCCCTTCCGGATGCAGGATGAAGATGTCGATCGCCTCGCGGTCGCGGCAGGCCTCGATTGCCGCCGAGCCGGTGTCGCCGGAGGTGGCGCCGACGATGGCCACGCGCTCGCCGCGCGCGGTCAGCACCTGCTCGAAAAGCTGGCCCAGCAGCTGCAGTGCCACGTCCTTGAAGGCCAGCGTCGGGCCGTGAAAGAGCTCGAGCAGCCAGAGGTTGCTGTCGAGCTGCACCAGCGGCGCCACGGCCGCGTGGTCGAAGCTGCCATAGGCGGCATCGATCAGCCGGGGCAGCACCGGCAGTGCCAGGCTATCGGTCATGAAGGGGGCCATCACCGTGGCCGCCAGCCTGCGGTAGTCGACGCCGGCCAGCGCCTGCCACTGGGCCGTGGAGAAGCGCGGCCAGCTCGCGGGCACATAGAGGCCGCCGTCGCGCGCCAAGCCGCTCAGCAGCACCTGGTCGAACGAGTGGTCAGGTGCCGCGCCGCGCGTAGAAACATACTGCATAGGAGGGCTGCCCTCGAAAAAGCGCCGCCAATCTAGACGCTCGCTTCCCCCGGCAGCAAGATCGCGCCGCCTCATCCTGTCGCAAAAAACCCCACCAGAGGCCCGCCAGCGGGCCCAGCCGGAGGATCCCCCGTGCAGAACGCCATCCTGATCGACGACGCCCCGCTCACAGCCGCCGACCTCGCCGCCGTGGCGCGGCAGGGCCGCGCGGTGGAACTTGGCGCCGCGGCACAGCGCCGCCTGGCCGACGGCCGCGCGCTGATCGACCGCTTCCTGGCGGAGGATCGCCCGGTCTATGGGCTGACGCGGGGCCTCGGCCAGCGCGCGGTGGTCCGGGTCGACGACGCAGAGCGCGAGTCGATGTCGGCGGTGATGCTGCGCGCGCGCGCCTGCGGTTCCGGGCCGCTGTTTCCCGCCGAGGCGGTGCGCGCCTTCCTCTTCGCCCGCCTGGCCTCGATGACGCGCGGACGCGCCGGCGTCCGCCCGGTGGTCGCCGACACCCTTGTCGCGATGCTGAACGCCGGGGTCCACCCGCTGGTGCACGAGGTCGCCTCGATCGGCGCGTCCGACCTGCCGCTGCTGGCCGAGATGGCGCTGCCGGTCATGGGCGAGGGCCGCGCCGAGTTTCGCGGCGAGACCCTGAGCGGCGCCGAGGCGATGCGGCGAGCCGGCATCGACGTCCTCGCGCTGAAGGAGAAGGAAGGCCTCGGCCTCTGTTCGGCCAACTCCGTCTCGGCCGGTCTCGGCGCCCTGGCGCTGGTCGAGGCGACCCGGCTGCTGCGCATCGCCGAGGCCACCGCGGTGCTGACCTTCGAGGCCTTCCGCGCCAATCTCTCGCCGATCGATCCGCGCATCGTCGCGGTCCGCCCCGCGCCGGGGCAGAGCGAAGCCGCCCAGGCGCTGCGCGACCTGCTGGGCGACAGCGGGCTGAAGCAGCCGGGCGCCGCCCGCCGCCTGCAGGACCCGATTTCCCTGCGCTGCGCCAGCCACCTCTTCGGTGCCTTCCACGCCGCGCTGGGTTTCGCCACGCCGACGGTCGAGGTCGAGTTCAACGGCGCCGCCGACAACCCGGCGGTGCTCTACGAGGACGAGGAGATCCTCTCGACCGGCAACTTCCACACACCGGGCATGGCGCAGGCCTTCGACCTGCTCTCCATCTCGCTGGCGCAGCTCGCCTCGATCTCCGCCCAGCGGGTCGGCCGCATGCTGCGCAAGGAATACACCGAGCTGCCGGGCTCGCTGTCGCGCTACTCGGAGGGCACGGTGCGGATCGGCATGGGGCTGGTCTCGCTGAATGCCGGCGCGCAGGCGAAGGAGATCAAGATCCTGGCCGCCCCGGCCTCGATCTTCGATTCCTCCAGCTACGAGGTGGAGGACCACGCGCCGATGGCGCCGGCCGCCGTGCGCAAGTTCTGGCGCGCGCTGTCGCACTGGCGCCAGGTCATCGCCTGCGAGCTGCTGGTCTCCGCCGAAGCCTTCGACCTGCGCCAGCCGGCGCAGCCCTCGGCCGTTGCCCAGGCGCTGCGCGACGAGGTGCGCGCGCTGGTCGAGCCCTTCGACGACGACCGCCCGCTCTCCGAGGAGATCGAGCGGCTGGTGACGCTGATCGAGGGCGAGCGGCTGGACGCGATCGTCGCGTGAGGGTGCCTACCCCGGCAGGTGATCGAGGTACTGCTGCACGAAGTCCATGCCGACCAGCCGGCTGTAGGCCTCGATGATGCGCCGCGTGACCGGCCCCGGCAGGCCGCCGGGGTAGCTCCGGCCGTTGAAGCTGGCGACCGGGCAGAGGCAGAGCGAGGTCGAGGTCAGGAAGGCCTCGTCGGCGACATAGGCGTCGTGCAGCGCCAGGTCGGTGATGTCGAGCGGGATCCCCTGCGCCTCGCAGAGCTCGATCACCGTGGCGCGGCTGACGCCGGGCAGGACGTGCGCCTCGGTCGGGGTGCGCACCACGCCGTCCTGCACCAGGAAGAGATTGGCGCCGATGCCCTCGCAGAGGTTGCCGCGATGATCCAGCAGCACTGCCCAGTTCTTCGGGTTCCGCGCCTTCGCCTCCAGGTCCCCGAGCGTCATGTTCAGATAGTTGGTGGTCTTGGCCCGCGGCGAGAGCGCATCGGGCGAGACGCGGCGCACCGAAGGCGTCACCACCGGGATGCCGTCGCGGAAATAGTGCGCCCGCGCGGTGAGCGGCAGCGGCACCGATTCGATCACCACCGTGGCGCCCTCGTAGGGGCGCGGCTCGCCCTCGTAGTGGCAGAGGCCGCGGGAGATCCGCTGGCTGACCCAATAGTCCTGGCCGTCGCGCAGGAAGGGCAGGTTGCGCTCGACCAGCTCCTCGGTGAGCCGCGTCATCTCCGCCGGCGACAGGCCGGGGTCGATCTGCACGTAGCGCAGCGTGCGATAGAGCCGCTCGATATGCTCCTTCAGCTTGAACAGCGTGCCGGCGAAGGTGCGCGCGGTGTCATAGACCGCATCGCCGTAGACGAAGCCCAGATCGTGGATCGAGATCTTCGCCTGGCTCTCGGGCACGAAGGCGCCGTTCAGGTAGGCGACCCGCTCTTCATTGCGCACCTTGCGTTGCTCCCTGGTTCGGATAGCGGAAGGCCATCAGCTGGATCAGCCTGGCATTCTCCGGCCGGTCCCCGAAGGCCGGCCCGGCCGAGTGCCAGAGCCACGGCCGATAGAAGATCGCCCGGTTGTAGCGCATCGGCACGGTCATCAGCTCCTCCCAGGCCGCGGCGTCCGGGCCGTCGCGGCGCAGCAGCTCGGCGATCGAGGTAACGCCCAGGCCTTGCAGCGCCTCCGGCCGATGCGGCGTACGGTCGAGACCGAGCCCGCGGTGGCGATAGAAGGCAGTGCCGCCCCGGCAGTGTTCCGGCAGCGAGAGGTAGATCACGCCGACCCAGGCGAGGCCGGAGGGATCGACATGGACGTGATAGCGCCCCTCCTCCCCGGCCAGGGTGACGCGGCAGTGCAGGTGGAAGGCGCCGGGGCCGTCGTGCGCGACCACCCGCTCGCCGAGCAGGCTGGAGGCGACCTGGTCGAAGCCCTGCGGCGCCAGGGCCCGCGACGAGGTGCGCCCGGGAAAGGTGCGCACACCCGTCACCTCGGGATAGTCCAGCGCCAGCGCGTCGGTCCGCAGGCGCTGCGGCTCGACGAAGAAGTCGTCGACGATCAGGAGGGAACGGTACATCGGCAATCCGGGAGGCGCGAAGGGGAGCCGCACTCTGCCAGAGCGCCGGCTCTGCCTCAACGCGGCGCGGACAGCGGGCTCACAGGCCGAAGCGGGCCGGCCGGAAGGGATCGAGCGCGGGCGGCGCCGCGCCAGCCAGTTCCGCCGTCAGGAGGGCACCGCCTCGCAGTGCCAGCGTCACGCCGGAGTGGGTGACGGCGACGAAGAGCCCGGGCAGGGCGGCGAGCGGGCCGAGGATCGAGTGGCCGTCGCGCGGCATCGCCCGCCTGCCGATCCGCCAGGTCGCAGCCGCTGCCACCTCGGCCAACGGCAGGGCCGGCAGCCAGGCCTTGGCACGGCGGAGCAGCTCCTCCCTGGCGCGGGCGATGGTGGCTGGATCGTCGCCTTCGCCGACCTCGGCATCGAGATCGTCGGCGCCGAGCAGCAGCCCGCCGGCAGCGGTCGGGCGCAGGTGGAAGCCGGCCGCGTCCGGCGCCCAGAGGACCAGCTCGAGGGCGCGGCCCAGCGGCGTCGGCGCCGTCTCCAGCAGGAATCCCGGGACCTGGCGCAGCGGGAAGCGGTCGGCCGGCAGCCCGCCTTCGGTGATTCGCTCCAGCAGTGCCGCGCTCTGCGCACCGGCTGCGATCACGAGCTGCGCGCAGGCGACGCGGCCGGTCGGAGTCTCGACGGCGGCGAGGCCTCCATCGGCACCGCGCACGACCCCACCCAGCGGGGTGCCGGTGGCGAGGCGGCCGCCGCGGGCGAGGAAATCGGCCAGCAGCCAGTCGAGCAGCCGCGGCACCTCCAGCCAGCGATCGGCCGGCGCCAGCAGGCCGACGGCATCCTCGGGCAGCGCCAAGGCCGGCAGCCGCGCCCGGAGCGCCGCCGCCTCCAGCCATGCAACCGGATAGCCGAAGCCGCGCAGGGCCTCGAAATCGCCCCGCAGCTGGCCGGCGAGCGCCTCCTGGCCAGCCGAGGTCCACTGCAGCGACCCGGCGCCGCAGAGCCCGATGGTCACCGCGCCGGTTTCGGAGGCCAGCGCCTCATAGGCCGCCAGGCCGTCGGCGTTCAGCCGGTGATAGGCCGCATCGCCGGTCTTCGACGAGGCATTCACCCAGGCGAAGGTGCCGGCGGAGGTCGAGCCGCCCACCCTCCCGGCCTCCAGCAGCAGGACCTGCCGTCCGGCCCGCACCAGGCTCCAGGCGAGGCCCAGCCCGACGATCCCGGCCCCGGCGACCACCACCTCGGTGGCCCCTGGCAGTCCAGGGCTCACGTGGAGCCGCGCGGAAACTGCCGGAGCCCGTCGGCCAGATGGATCCAGGGCAGCTTTTCGGCGACGTGGACGTGGAAATCGGGCCGCGTCTCGCCCGGCTTCTCCAGCGTGGCGGCATAGAGGTGGATCTCGTTGGGATAGCGGTCGCTCTCGTAGGACATCGGCGTGCCGCAGGTCGGGCAGAAGCGCCGCGTGACGCCGGGCGAAGAGCGGAAGCTCGCCGGCGCCGCGCCGGTGAAGCGGAAGGCCTTCAGCGGCACTCCGAGGAAGGTGGTGAAGGGCGAGGCCGTGGCGCGGCGACAGCTCTCGCAATGGCAGTGGCCGCGCCAGTTCTCCAGCCCCTCGTAGGCAAAGGTTACGGCCCCGCAGAGACAGCGTCCGCGCTTCATCGTCCTCTCCCCTCATCCGCTCGCGCGGCAGGCTGGGGTCTTGGGGCCGCGCTGTCCACCATGCTATCGCTTTTTGAGAACAAAACAAGAATATCTACTCGACTCGCGCGCACAAGATGCGGGAATGTCCGGTTGCGTCGCGCGACTCCCCTGCCTGGCCGGCAGGGACCGGTCGGGCGGCGCGGATCCTCGGTCCGGAGCCGGATGGCCCCCTTGGGACAAGCCCTCCGTTGCCGGGGCCGGCCGAGGCCGCCGGCGCTGCTGCTAGCGCGCCGCCGGCGGGCCGCCTAGAGCCGCAGCGGGGCGGTCGATGATCCCGCAGCGGTCCGGTTCTCCCGCAGTCCTCCTTCAAGACTGCGACCGGTCGCGGTCGGAAAGGCCGACGCCGATGAAGCGTTACCTGACCCTCCGCTTCGTCGTCACCCTCGACGTGGCGCGAGTGATCCTCGCCCTCGCCTTGGTCCTGGCGATGCTGTGACGGGCCGGCCGGCGGACGTCGTTCCGCCGGCCGCGCTCCGCGTGCCGCCGGGGTGGCGAAAGAAAAAGGGGCCGCGGCGGCTGCCGCGACCCCTCTCCAGGGAAACGAAGGTCAGGCTTCGGCTCAGAAATCCATGCCGTCGGGCATGCCGGCGCCGCCGCCCATCGCGGGGGCGCTCTCCTTCTTCGGCTTGTCGGCCACCATCGCCTCGGTGGTGATCAGCAGGCCGGCGACCGAGGCCGCGTCCTGCAGGGCGGCGCGCACGACCTTGACCGGGTCGACGATGCCGTTCTTCACCAGATCGACATAGGTGCCGGCCTGAGCATCGAAGCCGAGGCTGGCGTCCTTCGACTCCAGCAGCTTGCCCGCCACGACGGCGCCGTCGAAGCCGGCGTTCTCGGCGATCTGGCGCAGCGGCGCCTGCAGCGCGCGGCGCACGATGTCGATGCCGGTCTTCTGGTCGCTGTTGTCGCCCTCGAGCTTCGCCAGCGCCTTGATGGCACCGAGCAGGGCGGTCCCGCCGCCCGGGACGATGCCCTCCTCGACCGCGGCGCGGGTGGCGTGCATCGCGTCCTCGACGCGATCCTTGCGCTCCTTCACCTCGACCTCGGTGGCGCCGCCGACGCGGATCACCGCGACGCCGCCGGCCAGCTTGGCCAGACGCTCCTGCAGCTTCTCGCGGTCGTAGTCGGAGGTCGTCTCCTCGATCTGCGCCCGGATCTGCGCCACGCGGCCCTCGATGTCCTTCTTCTTGCCGGCACCCTCGACGACGGTGGTGTCCTCCTTGTTGATCACCACCTTCTTGGCGCGCCCCAGCATCTGCAGCGAGACGCTCTCGAGCTTGATGCCGAGGTCCTCGGAGATCACCTGGCCGCCGGTGAGGATCGCGATGTCCTCCAGCATGGCCTTGCGGCGATCGCCGAAGCCCGGGGCCTTCACCGCCGCGACCTTCAGGCCGCCGCGCAGCTTGTTCACCACCAGGGTCGCCAGGGCTTCGCCCTCGACGTCCTCGGCGAGGATCAGCAGCGGCCGGCCGGACTGCACGATGGCCTCCAGCACCGGCAGCAGCGGCTGCAGGCTGGAGAGCTTCTTCTCGTGGATCAGGATGTAGGGGTCCTCGAGGACGACCCGCATCTTGTCGCCGTCGGTCACGAAGTAGGGCGAGAGGTAGCCGCGGTCGAACTGCATGCCCTCGACCACGTCCAGCTCGGTCTCCAGGCTCTTCGCCTCCTCGACCGTGATCACGCCCTCGTTGCCGACCGTCTCCATCGCCTTCGCCAGCATCTGGCCGATGTCGGCGTCGCCGTTGGCCGAGATCGTGCCGACCTGCGCGACCTCGCCGGAGGTGGTGATCTTCTTGGCACGCTTCTTCAGCTCGGCGACCACGGCCTCGACCGCCAGGTCGATGCCGCGCTTCAGGTCCATCGGGTTCATCCCGGCGGCCACGGCCTTGGAGCCCTCGCGGACGATCGCCTGGGCCAGGACGGTCGCCGTGGTGGTGCCGTCGCCGGCGATGTCGTTGGTCTTCGAGGCCACCTCGCGCACCATCTGCGCGCCCATGTTCTCGAACTTGTCGGCCAGCTCGATCTCCTTGGCGACGGTGACGCCGTCCTTGGTGATGCGCGGCGGCGCCGAAGGCTTTCTCGATCACCACGTTGCGACCCTTGGGGCCGAGCGTGACCTTGACCGCGTCAGCCAGGATGTCGACGCCGCGCAGCATCCGCGCGCGGGCGTCGGTGGAGAACTTCACTTCCTTTGCAGCCATCTTGCTTGCTCCCTTCTACCTGCTTGGCCTCAGGCGGCCTTCTTCGCGCTGCCGGCGGCGCCATCCAGGACGCCCATGATGTCGCTCTCCTTCATGATCAGGAGCTCCTGACCGTCGAGCTTCACCTCGGTGCCGGACCACTTGCCGAAGAGCACACGGTCGCCGGGCTTCACGTCGAGCGCGACGATCTGTCCCTGCTCGTTGCGCGCGCCGGGGCCGACGGCGATCACCTCGCCCTGCATCGGCTTCTCCTTGGCGGTGTCGGGGATGATGATGCCGCCCTTGGTGCGTTCGTCCTCTTCGAGGCGACGGACGACGACACGATCGTGCAACGGACGGAATTTCATGGGAAAACCTCCTCCCGAAAGACAAAGGTTGATGGATAAACAACGGTTTGAACGTTCTTTGGCACTCCCGCTCGGCGAGTGCCAAAAGGGACGCGGGCCGGAGATAATCTCGGCCGCGGACGGTGTCAAGAGGCCCAGGGCCCAGGGCTACCTGAGGGCGATGATCGGGGTGAATTCGCCAGCGCAGAGATAGCAGCAGCTGCCGCAGGACTGCAGGCCGTCGAGGCCGGCCCCCCAGTAGAGATCGGCATTGCCGGCCACCCAGGCGCCGAAGCAGATCTTCTCGCCGGCATGGCAGTCGAGACGGAAGCTGTGCACCTGGTCGCCCTCGAGCTGGTAGGCCTTTCCCTCGCCCGGCCAGGCGGCAGCGCGCTCTGCGGCATAGAACTCCACCTGGACGCTGTAGAGGTAGTCGTTGCGCATCCGCCAGGTGATGGTTTCCGCCGCCGTCTGCGTCGGCAGCAGGAGGAGCAGCAGGACCATGGCGGCGAGCCCCCCGCCCCAACCTCTGCACAGCCTGCCACGGATTCCCATCGGCCCCCTCCCGAAAGGATGAACAGGCGCTCTAGGGTAGGGAGCTCGCTTTGGGCCGGCAGCAAAAAATGGTTTTTTATACTTATTTTTCACTTATTGATTGTCTTCAGTCCACGACCTTCTGGCCGAATTGGCGAAGAGCGACTCCGCAGCAGGGACGAATGACGATAGGTCGCGGCCAAGATACGAAGCCCAGGGCCGAGTCGCCCCACGGCTGCGCCGCCGCTGCGGGCCACGGCTTCGCCTCCGCCGGCCATCTCCCTGCGCGTCTGTGCCGTCCCGAGCGAGGGGCCCGTCGGAGGCCGACCGTCGTCGCCCGCGTGGTAGCCTTGCGCCTGTCCTTCGAGTCGTCCGGAGTCGCCCGCTGATGGATCCCCTCATCGTCGTCCTCGTCGCTCTTGCCGGCTTGGCGCTCGGCGCCCTCGCCGTCCTGCTGCTCGGCCGGCGCGACCGCGGCGAGGCCCAGGCCCTGGGCGCCATGGAGGCCCGCCTGTCGCAGCTCGCGCAGAGCCAAGCCGCCACCCAGGCACAGACCGCCGAGGCGCTCAGGGCGCAGGAGCGCGGCCTGGCCACGGCGCTGGAGCAGCGGCTGGGCGATTTCGGCACCAAGGTCGGCGAACGGCTGAAGGAGTCCGCGACCGAGAGCCAGACCGCGCTGAAGTCGCTGGGCGAACGACTGGCCGTGATCGCCCAGGCGCAGGTCACCATCGACAAGCTCTCCGGCGAGGTGGTCTCGCTGCAGGCGCTGCTGTCGAACAAGCAGGCACGCGGCGCCTTCGGCGAGGCGCAGCTCGAGGCGGTGGTGCGCGATCAGCTCCCCGCCGCCTACGTCGAGTTCCAGGCGACGCTCTCCACCGGGACCAGGGCCGACTGCCTGCTTAAGCTGCCGCCGCCGCTGGGCCCGCTCTGCGTCGACGCCAAGTTCCCGCGGGAGGCCTACGACCTGCTGCGCCAGGCCGGCGGCGATCCGGCGCTGCGCACGACGGCGCTGCGCGCCTTCGGTCAGGCGGTCAGCAAGCACGTCGAGGACATTGCCGCCCGCTACGTGGTGCCCGGCGAGACCGCCGAGGCGGCGCTTATGTTCGTGCCCTCGGAAGCCGTCTATGCCGAGATCCACGACCAGCTCGGCGAGGTGGTGGAGAAGGCCCGCCGGCGCCGCGTCTTCATCGTCTCGCCAACCACGCTCTGGGCGGTGCTGAACACGCTGCGCGCCGTCATCAAGGACACCCGCCTGAAGGAGCAGGCGCACCTGATCCAGATCGAGGTGCGCAAGCTGCTGGAAGACATGACCCGGCTGGACGAGCGCGTCGGCAAGCTGGCGACCCACTTCGGCCAGGCCACCGACGACATCCGCAGGATCCAGATCTCCACCGACAAGCTCACCAAGACAGCCCAACGCATCGACGAGCTCGAGCTGGACGAGGAGCCGGACAAGATCGAGAATAACTGATTCTATAGTGAAATTTATAACCTGTTGTTATCACACAGAAAACAGAAAGAAACGCCGAACAGAGGAAACCTGCTCTATTGGCGGACGCTTCCTCAAGCATTTGCAATCGTTAGTCTATCGCCACCCCCTGCCGCTAAGAGCTCACGGGCCGGGCCGTGCCGCACGCCAGCGGGCACAGCGTGGACTTCTTGCCTTAACTTTTTTCCGATTAAGCGGCACTGACTGCACGAGGGCCCGCGGCGTCGTCGCCACGCCAGCTTCCCGCTTGCCGGCGCGGCCGAAGACGACGCACTGTCCAACACAGTCGGCAATGGCAGCGGGAAACCCTCGACATGAGTCGCTTCAGCCGCGTGATCGGACGCGAGCTCCGGGAACTGGTCGCGCCCTCGATCTTCTTCTTCATCGCCTTCGGCCTGCTGGTTATCACCCAGGCGCTGGTGCTGGAGGAGTACGGCATCCAGAGCGCTGAGCTGGGCAAGGCGGCGATCGGCGCGCTGGTGGCGGGGAAGATCTTCCTCATCGCCGACAGGTTCCCCTTCATCAACCGCTTCCCCGGTCGGCCGCTGATCTACAACACGCTGTGGAAGGCCTTCATCTACAACGTGGCGGCGCTGCTGTTCCGCTACCTTGAGCGGGTGATCCCGCTGATTGGCGACAAGGGCAGCTTCGGCGCCGCGAACGACGCGTTGCTGGCCGCGATAAGCTGGCCGCATTTCCTGCTGGTGCAGCTCTGGCTGGCCGTTCTCTTCCTGGGTTACTGCGCCGCCCGCGAGCTCATCCGGGCGGTCGGGCGGGACCGGGTACGCGAGCTCTTCTTCGGCAGGAAGACGCCGGCCTAGCGCGTTCCGCGCGCCACCCCCTCAGATCGCCGGGCGCCGCGTCTTCATCGCCGCTGTCAGCGTGCCGTCGTCGAGGTAGTCCAGTTCCCCGCCCACCGGCACGCCCTGCGCCAGGCGGGTAATCGCCAGGCCGCTGCCGGCCAGTCGCTCGGCGATGTAGTGCGCGGTTGTCTGGCCCTCCAGCGTCGCCGGCAAGGCCAGCACCAGCTCCTGCCGGCCGGGCTCGCGGGCGCGCGCCAGCAGGCGGTCGAGGCCGATCTGCTCCGGCCCGCGGCCGTCGAGCGCCGAAAGCGTCCCGGCCAGCACGTGATAGCGTCCCTTGAAGGCACCGGAGCGCTCGATCGCCCAGAGGTCGGCGACGTCGCCGACGGCGCACAGCAGGCTCTCGTCGCGGCCGGGATCGCGGCAGAGCGCACAGGGATCGCTGGAATCGAGATTGCCGCAGACCCGGCAGCTGCGGATCGTGTCGGCCGCGCTCAGCAGCGCCTGGGCCAAGGGCCGCAGCAGGCTGTCGCGCTGCTTCAGCAGCTGCAATACGGCACGACGCGCCGAACGCGGGCCCAGGCCCGGCAGGCGCGCCAGGAGCTGGCTGAGGCGGTCGATCTCCCCTTCGGCCATGCCCGCGCCGCAGGCCTCAGAAAGGCATCTTGAAGCCGGGCGGCAGCTGCAGGCCGCCGGTCAGCTCCTGCATCTTCCCCTGCACCTCGGTGTCCATCTTGGCGCGGGCGTCACCGGCGGCGGCGACGATCAGGTCCTCCAGGACCTCGACCTCGGCGGGATCGAGCAGCGAAGGGTCGATCTTCACCTGCTTGATCTCCTGCTTGCCGTTCACCGTCACCTGCACCAGCCCGCCGCCGGCGGCACCGGTCGCCTCGCTCAGCGCCAGCTTCTCCTGCATCTCCGCCATGCGGTCCTGCATCTGCTGCGCCTGCTTCATCAGCTGGCCGAGATTCTTCATCGCTCAATCCTCATCTGAAAAGCTGCCGCCCTCGTCGCCCAGCAGCAGGCCGGGGTCGTCGCCCGCAGCCTCGCCGCCATCGTCGGAGGTAGCATCGCCGCCCGGTCCGGGCAAGGCGCCGGCCTCCGCCGCCGGCCGCCGGTGGGCGACCAACTTGGCGCCGGGAAAGGACTGCAGCAGCGCCTGCGCCAGAGGATGCTGCAGGGCCGCCTCCTGCTGGCGCTGCTGCGCCGCCTGCACCTGCTGGCGCAGCGGCGGCTCGCCGGGCTGCGGCGCCGGCTCGACCTGCCAGTCGCGGCCGGTCCACTCCTGCAGCGCCTCGCGCAGCTTGGGTACCAGGTCAGCCGGCGCCTCCGGCCGCAGGAAGAGCGCCAGACGGCCGGCCTGGAAGCTCACCAGCTGCACGTCGCACTCCAGGTGGTTGGCCAGCTGCAGGGCGCGATGCTCGCGCGCCAGCGCGACCAGGGCGGGGAAGGAGGCAAGCTCGATCCGTCCCGCCGCCTGCGGCGCTGCCACGGCCGCCTGTCGCGCCTGCGGCTCGCTCGGCCCGCGGCGCCGCAGCCGGCAGGCTGCGCGCCGTTGCCGCGCCGCCGCCGCCGCTGGAGCGCACACCGCCGCCAGTGTCGCCGCGCGGCTGGGCGCCGCCGGCCGCCGCGGTGCCGTTGTTGGCAAGCTGGCGCACCAGCTCGCCCGGTGTCGGCAGGTCGCTGGCATGGGCCAGGCGGATCAGCGCCATCTCGGCCGCCTGCAGCGGCAAGGGGGCGAGCTGCGCCTCGCCGTGACCCTTCAGCAGGATCTGCCAGGCGCGCGCCAACTCGGCCAGTCCCAGTTGCTTGGCCAGCGCGACGCCGCGCACCCGTTCGGTCTCCGGCAGGCCCGGCGCCTCGCCGGCCTCCGGCACCAGGCGCGCGCGGGTCGCGAAGTGCACGGCGTCCAGCAGGTCTTGGAGCACCACCACCGGGTCGGCGCCGCCGTCGTAGAGATCCTTCAGCACGGCCAGCGCCTCCGGCGTACGGCCGCCGAGCACCGCCTCCAGCAGGTCGTAGAGCCGGGCCCGGTCGGCGATCCCCAGCATGTCGCGCACCGTCGCCTCGGTGACCTCGCCGCCGGTCAGCGCGATCGCCTGGTCGAGCAGCGAGAGGCCGTCGCGCACCGAGCCGTCGGCGGCGCGGGCGATGAGCTGCACCGCGCCGGGCTCGAGACCGACACCCTCGGCGGCCGCGATCCTGACGAAGTGCGCCGCCAGCACGCTCTGCTCGACGCGGCGCAGGCTGAAGCTCTGGCAGCGCGAGAGCACGGTGACCGGCACCTTGCGGATCTCGGTGGTCGCGAAGATGAAGATGACGTGCGGCGGCGGCTCCTCCAGCGTCTTCAGCAGCGCGTTGAAGGCGCTGGTGGAGAGCATGTGGACCTCGTCGATGATGTAGACCTTGTAGCGGGCCTCGACCGGGCGATAGCGCACGCCCTCGATCAGCTCGCGGATGTCGCCGACGCCGGTGCGGCTGGCGGCGTCCATCTCGATCACGTCGACATGGCGGTCCTCGGCGATGGCGCGGCAGATCGCGCAGTCGTCGGTCGGCCCGGCGGTCGGGCCGGCGCTGCCGTCGGCGCCGCTGTAGTTCAGTGCCTTGGCCAGGATCCGGGCGGTGGTGGTCTTCCCGACACCGCGCACGCCGGTCAGGATATAGGCCTGCGCGATGCGGCCGCTCTCGATGGCGTTGGTCAGGGTGCGGACCAGCGCCTCCTGCCCGATCAGGTCGGCGAAGGACTGCGGCCGGTACTTGCGGGCGAGCACGCGGTAGGCCGCTTCGGCCTTGTCCTGGCTCGCTTCCGCCATCGTTCGGCTGTTCTCCGCTGCGGCCCTGGTTTCGCGACTCGGGGAAGTGAAGGCGGGAGGCTGGACGAGCGACCCGGAACGAAACTCGTTACGGCTGCTTCCTTCCGGACCTGACCGGGTTGGCGAGGGCTCCGTCCGCCGCCAACCTCCCGGCCGCACATTAGCAGGGATGGCCCGGACTGCAAGGCACCCGGCGGGATGCTGGTGGGACGAAACGCCGCCGCCGTTGCCCGGCACGGGCCCGCCGTGCCAGTTTCGCCCTGCCATGACATCCCCGCACGGCGCGGAACCGCGCCCCAACCACTATGCCGGTGTACGTTTCGACCGCCTGGTCGAGCGTCGCGGCGACGAACGCTGGCTCAGCGAACAGCTGAGCGCGGCGACCACCCGCTTCCTGCCGGTCTGGCAGGCGAAGAACCTGGTCGGCGACCCCGACACCCCGGCGCTCACCTGGATCGAGACCGAACGGGCCGCGGCCCTGCTCGCCCGCGGCGCCGAGGTCACGCTGATCGGGCATGCCGAGGGCGCGCTCTACGTCGGGCTGGAGATCTCCTTCCTGGAGACGCCGGACCAGGAGCCGGCGCTGTCCGGACTCGGCCACTTCGTGGACCTGCGCAGCGTCGGCCCGCTGTTGCCGCCGGCCAGCGGCGCGCTCTATGCCACCGCCCGCGCCTTCGCCCACTGGCACAGCCGCCACCGCTTCTGCGGCGTCTGCGGCAGCCTGACCCGCGCCGAACAGGCAGGGCACCTGCGCCGCTGCACCGCCGAGACCTGCGGCGCGGTGCACTTCCCGCGCACCGACCCCGCCGTCATCATGCTGGTACACGACGGCGGCCGGCGCTGCGTGCTCGGCCGCCAGGCGGTCTGGCCGCCCGGCATGCACTCGGTGCTGGCCGGCTTCGTCGAGCCGGGCGAGAGCCTGGAGGACGCGGTGGCCCGCGAGGTGATGGAGGAGGTCGGCCTGCCGGTGGTGGACGTGCGCTACCACTCCTCGCAGCCCTGGCCCTTCCCCTCCTCCCTGATGCTGGGCTTCTACGCCCGCGCCACCGACGATCTGCTGGCGGTCAACGACGGCGAATTGGAGAGCGCGCGCTGGCTCACCCGCGACGAGGTCCTGGCCTCGCCGGAAGACGAGACGCTGCGCCTGCCGCGCCGCGACTCCATTGCCCGGCGTCTGGTCGAGGACTGGCTTGCCGCCACCGCCTGACCGGGTCGATGCCGCCCTTGTTCCCGAACCGGAGTTCCTCCCCATGCCCCCGCTGTTGCACCGTCTCGCCGCGCTCTTCGCCGCCGCCCTCCTGGCCGCCGGCATGACGGCCGGCGCCGCGGCCGAGGAAGCACCGCAGGCGCTCTATGGCCACCTGCCCTACGCGGAGGCGCCGGGCGACAGCCTGGTGACCTTCTGCCAGGGCAGCAGCAACCAGGTCCGCGCCGAGGTGGCGCAGGTGGTGGCGGTGATGCAGGCGGCGGCCAAGGCCGAGGGCATCACGCTGCGCGCCGTCTCCTGCTTCCGTTCGGTCAAGAAGCAGGAGTATCTCTTCTACGAGATCGCCAAGCAGCGCGGGCAGACGCCGGAGCAACGCGCCCGGGTGTCGGCGCCGCCGGGCCACAGCGAGCATCACACCGGCTACGCCATCGACTTCGGCGACGCCGACCGCAAAACCGATCTGGAGACCGCCTTCGCCGGAACGCCGGCCGGCCAGTGGATGCTGGCGCATGGCCCCGACTACGGCTTCGAGCTCTCCTTCCCGAAGGACAACAGCCAGGGCGTGAGCTACGAGCCCTGGCACTGGCGCTACGTCGGCACCGCCGAGGCGCTGGAAACCTTCCGCTGGGCGCGCCAGCTCTATCCGGCGAACCCCGCCTGCCCCTTCTGACGACCAGGCCGCCCGCCGGCGGCCTCAGGCAGCGTCGCGTCGCGTCATCAGCGCCGCCACCGCGACATAGTGGAACTCGTAGCGGTCGGGATCGTCGCGGATGAGACGCTCCGCGCGCTCGAAGGTCTCGGCGACAAGGCTCTCGAGGTCGGCGCGTGCGGCGAAGGCCAGGCGGACCACCGGCTCGGTGAAGGCGCGGAAGAAGCGCGTGTAGCCGGCGGCGAAGCGCGCCACGTCGCCGCTCTGCTCGAACTCCTCGACGAAGGGAACCGGCACCTCGTAGGTCTCGGCATGGTCCAGCCGGAAGAGCCCGGCCGCGTCGCCGTCGATAAGCGGCCCGGTGAGTTCCTCCAGCGTGCGGAAGTAGACCGGCTGGTAGAAGGTCTCGTAGTCCTCGCGCGTGATCGTGCCGTTCGCCACCAACTCCAGCAGCGCGTCGTTCAGGGCATCGTAGATGCCGTCGCAGGTCCGCCGGCTCTCGCCGGCGCCGAAGACCTGGACCAGCAGCCGGCCGCCGGGCACCAGTTCGCTCGCCCGCGCCTGCAGGAAGCTCTCCAGGTCGGCGCGCGCCTGTCGGGCGAAGCAGGCGCGATCGGCCTCGCTGACCGCACCGACCCCGCCGCGGCGGCTGGGCCCGTTCGCCAGGATGTAGTCCGGCAGGCGTTCCAGCGGTCGCCGGCTGAGAAAGCCGATGGCGTTGAAGGTGGTCGCGAACTGCAGCGATCGCGAGGGCAGCAGCTGGTCGAACATCGAGCCGCCGACCGCCGCCGAGTAGACCTCGCCGGCCCCGAAGACGGAGCGACCCTCGGGCCGCAGCGCGACGAAGAGTTCGGAGAAGTCGTTGGTCGGCAGGTCGCTGTGGATCGTCATGAGCGGCCGGTCGGTTCGCGCCCGCAGGGCCGCCACCAGGCGCCGCATCACCTTGATCGAGTTGCCGCCTTCCGAGCAGCCGAAATCCGCCAGCGCCACCGTGGCCGGGCTCTCCCCCAGGGCCATCTCGCCGATCGCGGTCTCAAGCAGCGGTGCCAGATGGTCGATGGCCGCCATCTGCGGCGCCGAATGGCGGTTGTATTCACCCCGGCCGGTCATGCCGGTCGTCACGCTCATCGTCGCTGCCCCTCCTGAGTTTCCGGATAATCAACGGCGACGCTATCAAAGGCTTGCCGGCTTGACCACGCGCGATCCTTGGCCGATGAGGGGCCGTCCGAGACCGCGGAACGAGAGTGGCCAGCGATGGAGTGGTTGGAGATCGCGCGCCGCCTGGCGGTGCAGCCGGACGACGGCCCGGCGCTGGCGGCCCTGGACGCGCCTCCCGATTGGCCGGTGTCGGCCCCGCTGCCGGAGCCCCCGGCGCTCTTCGGCCCGGCGAGCGAGGGCCTGCCGGCGTACTACCATGCCCGCAGGCTGGCAGCTGGCGGAGCGCGCTGGCGGTCCTATCACGCGCGTTGGCTGTGGCATCTCCTGGCCCCGCAGGAGGCCGCCGCCCGGATCCGCGTCAGCGTCGTCATCACCACCTTCGACCGCGAGGCCGACGTGGCCGCGGCGATCGACAGCGCCCTGGCGCAGGACTACCCCTCGGTGGAGGTCGTCGTGGTCGACGATGCCTCGCGCGACGGCACGCTCGCCCGCCTGGCGGCCTATGGAGCGCGCATCCGGCTGGTGGCGCTGGCCGAGAACGGCGGCGTCTCGGTAGCGCGCAATGCCGGCATCGCCGCGGCCAGCGGCGAGCTGATCCAGTTTCTCGACAGCGACGATACGCTCCTGCCCGGCTGCCTCGCCGCCAAGGTCGCGGCCTTCGCCGCACGGCCGCAGGCCGGCCTCTGCTTCAGCGACGTCGAGGTGGTTTCCGGCCCCGAGGGCGCGACCCGCCTGCGCCGCGGCTGGGTGCCGGTCGGCGCCCCGCACTGCGCGACGCAGGCCGCTGCCTATGGCCTGATCGGCCGCTTCTTCACCTTTCCCTCCTGCATCATGCTGCCGCGGCCGCAGATCCTGCAGGTCGGCGGCTTCGACCCGCGCCTGCGGCAGCGACGATCGCTATTTCTATGGCCGCCTGGGCCTCGCCGGGGTCGCCTGCATCGCCCTGGACCGGCCGCTGACCCGCATTCGCCGGCATCCGGCATCGCTGTCGGGACGGCGAGACAGCGGCCACTACGGCGTGCTGGCCGGCCTCCTGCTGTTGAACGAACTGCTGCGCCGTCCCGATCTCTGGGCGGTGGCCCGCGGGCCGGTGGCGATGCAGTTCTGGGACGGCACCTGGAGCGCCTTCGAGGACCAGCGCCCGGCCACGCCGCTGGCCGAATTCGAGCGCCTGCTAGAGGGCCTGCGGGCCCTGGCGGCGGGAAGCCTGGCCGGCGAGGTCTCGCCGGCGCCGCTGGCCGCCGAGCTCGCCGCCGCGCTGGCCGACATCCGCAGCCGCGAACCGTGGCAGGGCCCGCTGTCGCAACGCCTCGATGCCGCCCTGGACGCCTGCCTGGCCGCCCGGCCGCCGGGGCCGCGCGACCTCGACCTCTGGCGGCGGGGCAGCTTCGACCCCCTGTTCAACGCCGCCGCCTTCCGGCTGCTGTTCGCCGCCCTGGGCCGGGACCTGCGCCGGGGGCGCCCCTGGGTCCGTCTGGCCACGCTGGACGAGCGGCCGTTCCGCGCCATCCCGCACCCGGCCAAGCGGCGCTGGCGCCTGCTGGCCCGCCTCGCCCGCCGCCTCGGCGAGGGCCCGGCGCGACAGCTGGCGCGGATCATCGGATAGCCAGTCGCGCCCTCCGCCTCCCGGCCTCCGGGGCGGGCGCCCTGGCTCCCGGCAGCGCCGCGCGATAGGGTCCGGACTCGGTCACCGGAGATGGGAAGCGGATGCGTGGCGAGCGATTGGCTGGATCTGGCACGCCGCCTGGCGAGAGGGCCCGACGACGCCGAGGCGCTGGCCGCATTGGCCGCGCCGCCACCGTGGCCAAGGGCTGAGCCGCCGCCCGATCCGCCCGGGCTGGTGGCCGCAGCGGCCGCCGAGCCGCCGGCCGCATGGCACGCCCGACATCTGGTCGAGTGCCGCGACACCCCGATCTGGCGGTCCTACCACGCCCGCTGGCTCTGGTACCTGCTGGCGCCGCAGGAGAGCGCCTCCTGGCCGCGCGTCAGCGTGGTGATCGCCACCTTCGACCGGGCCGACACCGTCGTCGAGGCGGTCGAAAGCGTGCTCGCCCAGGACTATCCCGCCCTCGAGCTGATCGTGGTCGACGATGCGTCGCGCGACGACACGCTGGCGCGGCTCGCCGCCTTCGCTGGCCGCATCCGCCTGCTGCCGCAGGCGCAGAACGGCGGCGTCGCGACGGCGCGCAATGCCGGCCTCGCCGCCGCGAGCGGCGAGATGGTGCAGTTCCTCGACAGCGACGACCTGCTGCTGCCGGGCTGCCTCAGGCAGAAGATCGCCGCCTTCGCAGCGCGGCCGGCGGCCGGCCTCTGCTTCAACGAGCTGGAGCATGTCGACCTGGCCAGCGGCGCGCCGCGCCGACGGGTGAATGCGATCCGCCCCGGGGCGCCAGACTGCGCCACCCGGGTCCCGGAGCACGCCCTGGTCAGCCGCTTCTTCCTCGGCCCCTCCTGCCTGATGCTGCCGCGGCCGCTGATCGAGGAGATCGGCCGCTTCGACCAGCGCCTGCGGCGGCATGAGGACCGCCTGCTCTACGGACTCCTGGGCTTGGCCGGGGCACGCTGCATCATCCTCGACCGGCCGCTGGTCCGCGTCCGGGCCCAGGCGACCTCGCTGTCGCGCACGGCTGACCAGCAGCTCGACGCCGTGCTGGTCGGCCTGCTGCTCTTGAACGGGTTGCTGCCGCACCCGGAGCTCTGGTGGCTCGCCCGCGACCTCCTGCCGATGCTGCACTGGCACGGCAGCTGGGCGGCGTTGCACCGGCGGCCGGCGGACGACCCCCGTCTGGCCGAGTTCGAACGGCTGCTGGCCGCTCTGGAGGCCCTGGCCGCGGGCCAGCTGGCGCCGGAGCGCTCGCCGCGCCCGCTCGCCGCCGACCTCGCCGCCGGGCTGGCGGAAATCCGGGTGCGGGAAGCGGCCGCCGGCCCCCTCTCCGAACGGCTGGATGCCGCCCTCGCGCATTGCGCCGCTGGACGCGCGGCCGGCCCGCAGGATCTGGCGGACTGGCGGCGCTGCCTCGAGCCGGCGCGCCTTGGCGCCGCCTTCCGCCTGCTCTTCGCCGCTCTGGGCCGCGACCTCAGGCGCGGCCGGCCCTGGGTGCCGATCGCGACGCTGGGCGGGCGGCCGTTCCGCGCGCTGCCGCACCCCGGCCAGGGGGCGCTGGCGCCTGCTGGCGCGGACCGCCCGCGCCCTGGGCGAAGCCCCGGCGCGGGCACTGGCGCGGCTGCTCGGCTGAGCCTCAGCCGGCCTTGAAGCCGAGGTTGCGGCAGGCCTCGAGCAGGCCCTGCACCGCCTCGATCGACTTGTCGAGCATCGCCTTCTCGTCGCCGTTCAGCTCCAGCTCGACGATGCGCTCGATGCCGCCGGCTCCGATCACCGCCGGCACGCCGACGTAGAGGTCCTTCACGCCGTACTGGCCGGTCAGATAGGCGGCGCAGGGCAGGACGCGCTTCTTGTCCTTCAGGTAGCTCTCGGCCATGGCGATGGCCGAGGAGGCGGGCGCGTAGAAGGCCGAGCCGGTCTTCAGCAGGCCGACGATCTCGGCGCCGCCGTCGCGGGTGCGCTGCACGATCTGGTCCAGGCGGTCCTGCTTGATCCAGCCCATCTTCACCAGCTCCGGGAGAGAGACGCCGGCGACGGTGGAGTGGCGCACCATCGGCACCATGGTGTCGCCGTGGCCGCCCAGCACGAAGGCGGTGACGTCCTCGACCGAGACGTCCATCTCCTCGGCCAGGAAATGGCGGAAGCGCGCCGAATCGAGCACACCGGCCATGCCGACGACCTTCTGGTGCGGCAGTCCGCAGCACTCGCGCAGCACCCAGACCATGGCGTCGAGCGGGTTGGTGATGCAGATCACGAAGGCATCGGGCGCATGCGTCTTGATGCCGTCGCCGACTGCCTGCATGACCTTCATGTTGATGCCCAGCAGGTCGTCGCGGCTCATGCCGGGCTTGCGCGGCACCCCGGCGGTGACGATCACCACGTCGGCGCCGGCGATGGCGGCATAGTCCGAGGCGCCCTTCAGCTTGGCGTCGTAGCCCTCGACCGGGCCGGCCTGCGCCAGGTCCAGCGCCTTGCCCTGCGGCACGCCGTCGACGATGTCGAAGAGCACGATGTCGCCGAGTTCCTTGAGGCCGGCCAGCAGGGCCAGAGTACCGCCGATCTGTCCGGCGCCGATGAGGGCGATCTTGTTGCGTGCCATGGTCCCTGGTCCCTTCTTCGCAGCTGCGGAATTCCGCGAGGGGTTTAGCGCAGCCGGGGCACCTCCGGCAAGCGTCCAACGCCGCCCGCGGGGTTGCCCCGGGCCCGCCGCCGTCCGTGGTGCCCTGCGGCCGCGGTTGCCGCCTCCCCGGCCCTGGCTGTTGCCGTCCCATGGCAGGCCAGACCACGGCTACCGAACGCCGGGCACCCATCAGCCCCCTCGACCTGGTGGCCGTTCTGGCGCTGCTCGCGGTCTTCTCGCTGACCACCGGCTACAGCTATCCGGCGATCGCCTTCAACATGGAGGCGCGCGGCTATGCCGCCGACTGGATCGGCGCCCAGGCGGCCTGCGCCGGCCTCGGCATCCTGGTCACCGCCCCCTTCACGCCGCTGCTGGCCCAGCGCTTCGGCACCTGGCGGGTGGCGGTGGTCGGGCTCTACGGCAGCGTGGCGGCGATCCTGGCCTTCGGCCTGACCGAGAACCTCGCCGTCTGGTTCCTGCTGCGCTTCCTGCTCGGCGTGATGGTCAACCTGCTGTTCGTGGTCTCCGAGGTCTGGATCAACCAGCTCACGCCCGACCGGCTGCGCGGTCGCGTGATCGGCATCTATGCCGCCACCAATGCCGGGATGTTCGCGCTGGGGCCGCTGCTGGTCCCGGTGATCGGCTACAGCGGCCTCTCCTCCTTCGGTGCCATGGCGGCGATCGTCGCCGTGATGGGGCTGGCCCTGGTCCGACTGCGCTCGGTGGCGCAGCCGATGGAGCCGATCCCCTTCGCGGCCTCGCTGCAGGTGGCTACCGCCATTCCCCTGCTGCTCTTCGCGGTCGCCGCTTTCGGCTTCCTCGACGGCGCCACCTTCTCGCTCTGGGTCCTCTATGCCTTCGACCGCGGCCTGGGTGAGACCACCACCGCGCTGACCCTCTCGGCCATCGTGATGGGCAGCGTCGTGCTGCAGCTGCCGATCGGCTGGCTGGCCGACCGCATGGAGCGGCGGCGGCTGCTGGCGCTGCTGGCCGCCATCGGCTTCTGCGGCGCGGCGCTGCTGCCGCTGGTCGACCTGCAGAGCGGCTGGGGCCTCGCCTACCTGCTGGTCTGGGGCGCCGCCGCCTTCGGCGTCTACACCCTGTCGCTGACGCTGATCGGGCAGTACCTCTCCGGCGCCCGCCTGGTCGCCGCCACCGCCGCCTTCGGCGTCGCCTGGGGCGCCGGCGCGCTGGCCGGGCCCTGGGCCACCGGCCTGCTGATGGAGGCCTTCGGCCCGCTGCTGCTGCCGCTGACGCTGGCCGCGGTCTACGGGCTGTTGACCCCGGCCAGCCTGCTCCTGCCGCCGTTCCGCCGCTCGGTCGCCCTGCCGCCGGCGGCCTGAAGCTCCGTCACCCCTGGTGCGGCAGCGCCAGGTACTCGGCCGAGCGCATCTCCATCAGGCGCGAGGCGGTGCGCTTGAACTCCTCGGCGCCGTCGCCGGCCGGATAGAGCCGGTCGGGCGGCGCCTCGGCGGCGATCATGAGCTTGCTCTTGGCCTCGTAGAGCGCGTCGATCAGCACCATGAAGCGGCGCGCCTCGTTGCGGTTGTTCTCGCTCAGCGTCGGCACGCCGTCGAGCAGGACCGTGTGATAGCGCCGGGCGATCGCCAGGTAGTCCTCGGCGCCGAGCGGGCGGGCACAGAGCTCCGCGAAGCCGAAGCGGGCGACGCCGCGCGCCGCGGCCGAGACCGCCAGGGTCCGCGCCTTGACCGTCAGGCTGTCGGGCTGCGCCTGCGCGCCCTCGGTCAACTCGGCGAAGGCCCGGTCGAGCGCCGCCGTGGCCTTGGCGCCGAGCGGCGCGTGATAGACCGGCAGCAGTCTTCAGGCGCTCGCGCCGCTAGTCGCGCCCGCCGTCCAGCTCCAGCATGTCCAGGCGCTCCTTCACCAGCGCACACGAAGGGCAGGAAGCGCTCGCGCTGCAGCCCGCCCTCGTAGAGTCGGTCCGGCGGCCAGTTGGAGGTCGCCACCACCACCACGCCCTCGGCGAAGAGCCCCTCGAAGAGGCGCCCGAGGATCATCGCGTCGGCGATGTTGACCACGTGGAACTCGTCGAAGCAGAGCAGCCAGGCCTCCGTGGCAATCTGCTGCGCGAGCTCCGGCAGGGGGTCGCCCTTCTTGCCCTTGCCTCTGCCCTGGCGCCAGGCGTGCAGGCGGTCGTGCACCTCGGTCATGAAGG
>CALOEA010000078.1:0-41140 GCA_942492185.1 uncultured Alphaproteobacteria bacterium | reverse complement strand
CGATGCCGGTGGCGACGACCGAGACCCGCATCTTGCCTTCCATGGCTTCGTCGAAGGTCGAGCCGAAGATGATGTTGGCGTCGGGATCGACCTCGTCGCGGATGCGGTTGGCCGCCTCGTCGACCTCGAACAGGGTCATGTCGAGGCCGCCGGTGATGTTGATCAGCACGCCGCGCGCGCCCTTCATCGAGACATCGTCGAGCAGCGGGTTGGAAATCGCCGCTTCGGCCGCCTCGATTGCGCGGTCGTCGCCTTCGGCCTCGCCGGTGCCCATCATCGCCTTGCCCATCTCGCTCATCACCGTGCGGATATCGGCGAAGTCGAGGTTGATCAGGCCCGGCATCACCATCAGGTCGGTGACGCCGCGCACGCCGGAATAGAGCACGTCGTCGGCCATCTTGAAGGCGTCGGCGAAGGTGGTCTTTTCGTTGGCGATGCGGAACAGGTTCTGGTTCGGGATGATGATCAGCGTATCGACGTACTGGGCCAGTTCCTCGATGCCGGCCTCGGCCAGGCGCATGCGCTTGGTGCCCTCGAACTGGAACGGCTTGGTCACCACGCCGACGGTCAGGATGCCCTGCTCGCGCGCCGCCCGGGCGATGACCGGCGCCGCGCCCGTGCCGGTGCCGCCGCCCATGCCGGCGGTGATGAAGACCATGTGCGAGCCGCCGAGGTGATCGTTGATCTCGTCGATCGCCTCCTCGGCGGCGGCGCGGCCGATATCGGGCCGCGAACCGGCGCCCAGGCCGCTGGGTGATGTTCCGACGCCGAGCTGGATCGCCGTCGGCAGCTCGACTGGCTCAGCGCCTGCGCGTCGGTGTTGGCGACCACGAACTCGACGCCTTCGAGGTTCGAGCGGATCATGTTGTTGACGGCATTGCCGCCGGCGCCGCCGACGCCGATCACGGTGATCCGCGGCTTTAGCTGGTCGTCCGTCTGCGGGATCGTCAGGTTCAAGTCATAATGCTCCTCCAGAAGGTCTCCTCCAACACCCGACTGCCGGGTCCTCCCCTGGGGCTTTGCCCCTTTGTTTCCGGGAAGACGGACCCTGCCCGTTGCCCCGATCCGGCCGGGGCGTCCGCACCGGTCATCAGCTCATCAGAAATGCTCCCGCAGCCAGTGGCCCAGACGGCCGATCAGGCTGTCTGCGGCTTTGGCGTCTCCGGCCACCGGCGGCGGCGGCCCCCTCGTTGTCGGCTTCGGCGCGCGTAGGCAACAGCAGGCCGGCGCAGGTGGCGAAGGCCGGGCCGCGGTGGCTTCCGCCAGTCCCACGCACACGGATCGGCCGGCCGAGGCGCACCTGCTTGTCGAGCACGAGGGCCGATAGCTCGCGCACGCCGGAAAGCTGGCTGGCGCCGCCGGTCAGCACGACGCGGCGGCCGGCGACCTTGTCGAAGCCCGCAGGCTTCGAGCCGGTTGCGCACCAGCTCGAAGGTTTCTTCCAGGCGCGGGCGGATGATGCCGACCAGGAGCGAGCGCGGCATCTGGTTGGCATGCCGGTGCTCTTCCTCGCCGACCTGCGGCACGTCGATCATCTCGCGCTCGTCGGCGGCCGTGGCCATGGCGTTGCCGTAGAGCGTCTTCATCCGCTCGGCATGGCGCGAGCGGCGTCGAGAGGCCGCGCGCGATGTCGTTGGTCACGTGGTTGCCGCCGACCGGCAGCACGTCGGTATAGATCACGTTGCCTTCGGAGAAGACCGCCATCGAGGTGGTGCCGCCGCCCATGTCGACCAGGGTGACGCCGAGTTCCATCTCGTCCTCGACCAGCGCCGCCAGGCCCGAGGCGTAGGGGCTGACCACGACGCCGCCGACCTGCAGGTGGGCGCGCTCGATGCAGGTCGAGAGGTTGCGCAGCGCACCGGTGGCGGCGGAGACGGTATGGAGGTCGACCGCCAGGTGCTCGCCGAACATGCCGCGCGGATCGCGGATCCCGCGGCTGCCGTCGATGGCATAGGAGATCGGGATCGAGTGGATCAGCTGCCGGCCGGTGCTCTCGCCCTGCGCCATGCCGTCCAGCAGGTGGCACTCGTCGATCGCCCGGCGCACGTCGCCCTGGGCGATCTCGTGGCCGTTGAGGGCCACCTCCACCGAGACGGTGCGCGAGGCCGGCCCGCCGCCGGAGAGGTTCACCACCACCTGGTCGATCTGTTCGCCGGCCATCTGCTCGGCCGCATGCACCGCCTTGCCGATCGACTGCGTGGCGGCGTCGAGGTCGACCACGGTGCCGTGGCGCAGGCCGTTGCTCACCTGCTGGCCGATGCCCAGCACGCGCGGCCGCAGGTCCTCGCCCATGCGGGCGATGAAGCAGCAGGTCTTGCTCGAGCCGACATCGAGGGCGGCGATCAACCCCGAGCGTGTTCTTCCCAGGCCCTTCTTCATCGAGCGATTTCCCCTCAGGTGTCCTCGCCGGCAACGACCGGCGAAAGTGGCTCGACGACGACACCCGGTGACGGCCTGACCAACAACCTGTCGGGCTGTCTCAGGTCAATTACCACAAGATCTCGTGATAGGAGACCTTTTTCACGGTCGAGTCGGGCAAGTGTTTGCCACGCTTCCAGCGTGCCGAACTCCGGCAGGCGAACGTCGATTCCAGGTTCCAGGCGCAGGTTCCATCGCCGGCCGGCGACGCGCACGGCCGCCACCACCCGGCTGCCCAGGTAGGGCTCGCTGGCGAGCACCGCGAACAGCGCCTGCGCCTCGCCGGCGGCACCCTCGCCCACCACCATCGGCAGGCCGGCGAAATCCTCCGGGCGGGCGCCGGCGATGACCTGGCCGCGCTCGTCGATCACCTGCAGCAGGCCGCCGAGCTGCCAGAGGGCCAGCGGCCTGCGCTCGACCAGCGTGACGTGGATCAGGTCCGGCAGGCGGCGCTCCACCGCGGCGCTCTCCACCCAGGGCAGCTGCTCCAGGCGCTGGCGCGCGCCATGCGGGTCGAAGGCCAGAAGCGGCGAGCCCTGGGCGACCGCCAGGGTCGCCAGGATTTCCTCCGAGCCGGTGTGCTCGCGGCCGACGACGTGGACATTGCCGACGCGCAGGCCGAGATCGGCGGAGAGGCCGTAGAGGCCGTCGAATGCCGCATCGACCTGCCGCGACACGAAGCCGGACTGCCAGCTCCAGAGGCCGACGCCGACCAGCAGCACCAGCGCGACGCCGCGCGCCAGGGTGCGCGGGCGCAGGCGGTCGAAGAGGCCGGGCTTGGGCCGCGCCGAGGTCGTGCGGACCGCCGGCTTCGCCTTGGGCTGGCTTCTGGCCTTGGCCTTGGTCGCCGCGGCGCTCGTCTTGCGCGGCTTGGCCGTCGGGTTCTTCTGGGTCGGCCGCTTGGCCTTCGCGGCGCTCATCGGCTCATGGCCTCCTCGACGATCCACTGGCAGAGATCGGGAAAGCTCATGCCGCAGAAGAGCGCCTGCTCCGGCACCAGGGAGAGCGGCGTCATGCCGGGCTGGGTATTGAGCTCCAGCAGGTAGAGCGTGCCCGGCCCGTCGCCGGTGTCGTCGAAGCGGAAGTCCGCGCGGGTGACGCTGCGGCAGCCCAGCAAGCGGTGCGCCGCCACGGCCACGGCCATGGCGTGCTCGGCCGATCGCTCGCTTGCGGGATCGGCGCCGGGACGAGATGCTCGGTCCGCCCGCCCGGTGTACTTTCGCCTCGTAGTCGTAGAAGCCGACCTTCGGCTTGAGCTCGGTGACCGCCAGCGGCCGCTCGCCGGCGCCGTCGCCCAGCACGCCCACCGTCAGCTCGCGGCCGGGGATGTAGGGCTCGACCAGCACCTGGTCGCCGAACTTCCAGGACTCGGCGGTCATCGGCGGCGCATTGTCGAGCTCGCGCACGATCTTCACGCCGACCGAGGACCCCTCGGCCGGCGGCTTGATGACATAGGGGCGCGGCAGCGGGTCGCCGGCCAGCACCTCGGCCTTGCTGCAGACCCGCCCGCCCGGCGTGGTCAGCCCGGCCGACGCGAAGAGCCGCTTCGCCAGCGGCTTGTCCATCGCCATCGCCGAGGGCAGGACGCCGGAATGGCTGTAGCGCTGCCCCATCAGCTCGAGCGCGCCCTGGACGCAGCCGTCCTCGCCGTAGTGGCCGTGCAGCGCGTTGAAGACCACGTCGTAGCCCTTGAGCAGCGTCCGCGAGAGCGCCGCCAGATCGCGGGTCAGGTCGTACTCCTCGACGCGGTGGCCCTTCTCGCGCAGGGCCTGGGCGCAGGCGGCACCGGTCACCAGCGAGACCTCGCGCTCCGTCGAGGGGCCGCCCTTCAGCAGCAGGATGTCGAGGGCCGCGGTCATGCGCCCCTCCCGCTGCCGGCGGCCGCCGGCTCGCCGATCAGCTTGATTTCCCAGCGCAGCTCGATGCCGGTCACCCGCCTGACCCGGCGGCGGACCTCTTCGCCCAGGGCCTCGAGGTCGGCGGCCGTGGCGCTGCCGGTGTTGATCAGGAAGTTGCAGTGCTGCTCGGAGACCTGGGCACCGCCGATCGTCAGGCCGCGGCAGCCGGCGGCCTCGATCAGTTCCCAAGCCTTGGCGCCGGGCGGGTTGGCGAAGGTGGAGCCGCCGGTGCGGCTGCGGATCGGCTGCGAGGCGCTGCGGCTGGCCTGGATCTCCTGCATCCGCGCCAGGATCGCCGCCGGATCGCCGCGACCGCCCTTCAGGCGGGCCGCCAGGACCACCGCGCCCGGCTCCAGGGCCGAGCTGCGATAGGCCAGGCCAAGCGCCGCCGCATCCAGCCGGCGCACGCGGCCGCGCGCATCGGCGACCTCGGCCCACTGCAGCACGTCCTTCATCTCCCGGCCGTAGGCGCCGGCATTCATCCTGACCGCGCCGCCCAGGGTGCCGGGCACGCCGCAGAGGAACTCCAGGCCGGCGATGCCGTGGTCGGCCGCCACCTTGGCAAGGTTCAGGTCGAGCGCGGCGGCGCCGGCCTCGATCTCGTCGCCCTCGACGCGGATGGCGGCGAAGCCGCGCGCCAGACGCAGCACCACGCCGGCGACGCCGCCCTCGCGGACCAGCAGGTTGGAGGCCACCCCCAGCACCGTCAGCGGCACGTCGGCCGGCTTGGCAGCCAGGAAGGCGAGCAGATCCTCGCGGTCCTCCGGGCGGAACAGCACCTCGGCCGGTCCGCCGACGCGGAACCAGGTGAGCTGGGCCAGCGGCGCGTCGGCCGACAGGCGGCCGCGCACCGCCGGCAGGCGCTCGATCAGCGGTCGGGAGCGGGTCGCGGCCATCATGCCGGGCCTCCTTCGACCGGCTGGCCCAGGCGCTCGGCCAGGGCCGCAGGCAGGGCGGCCGCCCAGTGGGTGATGGAACCGGCCCCCAGGCAGACCACCAGGTCGCCCGGCCGCGCCGTCTCGGCCACCAGCTCCGGCAGCGCCGCGGGATCGCTCATGAAGCGCACCTGGCGATGGCCGTGCGCCCGCAGGCCCTGCGCCAGGGCCTCGCCGCTGATGCCGGGCAGCGGCTGCTCGCCGGCGGGATAGACCTCGGCGACGATCACCTGGTCGGCCTGGTTGAAGCAGGCGCAGAAGTCCTCGAAGAGGGCGGCGAGACGGCTGTAGCGATGCGGCTGCACCACCGCCAGGACGCGGGCGCCCTGCGGCCGGCCGGTCAGGTGCTGGCGCGCCGCGTCGAGCACGGCGGCGATCTCCACCGGATGGTGTCCGTAGTCGTCGATCACGGTGATGCCGCCGACGGTGCCGGTGCGGGTGAAGCGGCGCTTCACGCCGCGGAAGCTCGCCAGCGTGCGGCGGATGACGTCGTCGTCGAGCCCCATCTCGTGCGCCACGGCGACGACGGAAAGCGCGTTCTGCACGTTGTGCCGGCCGAGCATCGGCAGCGCCAGGTCGCGCAGCGCGAGCGGCTGGCCCGGGCCGCGCGGCGCGATCTCGACGTCGAAGCGGAAGCCCTCGGCCTCGGGGCGCACATTGACGCCGCGGACCTCGGCGGCGGCCGAGAAGCCGTAGGTGACGACACGCCGGTCCTCGATGCGGCCGATCAGCTGCTGCACCACAGGATGGTCGATGCAGAGCACCGCGAAGCCGTAGAAGGGCGTGTTCTGGATATAGGTCTTGTAGGCCTCGTTCATCGCCTCGACGGTGCCGTAGAAGTCGAGGTGCTCGGGGTCCATGTTGGTGACGATGGCGATCACGGCCGGCAGCTTGATGAAGGTGCCGTCGCTCTCGTCCGCCTCGACCGCCATCCAGTCGCCGCTACCCAGGCGCGTGTTGGTGCCATAGGCGTTGATGATGCCGCCGTTGATCACGGTGGGATCGAGCCCGGCGGTCTCCAGCAGCGTCCCGACCATCGAGGTGGTGGTGGTCTTGCCGTGCGTGCCGCCGACCGCGATCGACCACTTGAGCCGCATCAGCTCGGCCAGCATCTCGGCACGGCGGACGATCGGCACGAAGCGCTCGCGCGCCGCCTCCAGTTCCGGATTGCCCGGCTTCACCGCCGAGGAGACCACCACGACCTGCGCCGCGCCGAGGTTCTCCGCGCGATGACCGACGGCGATCTCGATGCCGAGCGAGCGCAGCCGCTGGACGTTGGCGTTCTCGGCGAGGTCGGAGCCCTGCACCTGATAGCCGAGATTGTGCAGCACCTCGGCAATGCCGGACATGCCGATGCCGCCGATGCCGATGAAGTGAATCAGGCCGATGTCGAGCGGGAGAGCCCTCATGCCGCGACCTCCTTGCGGCTATCCGGCGTGCCGTTGCTATGGATGCGGCCCTCCACGAGATCGGCCAGGTGCGCGGCCGCGTCGTCCTCCGCGAAGCCGCGCGCGGCACCGGCGGCGCGCACCAGCGTCGCCGGGGCTTCGAACAGCCGCCGCAGCTCGGCGGCCAGCGTCGCGGCGTCGAGGCCGGATTGCGGCAGCACCCAGCCGCCGCCGGCAGCGGCGAAGGCTTCGGCGTTGGCGCGCTGGTGGTCGTCGGCGGCGAAGGGATAGGGAACCAGCAGCGCCGGCCGGCCCGCCGCCGCCAGCTCTGTGACGGTGGAGGCACCGGCGCGGCAGAGCAGCAGGGTCGCCTGGGCCAGGCGCTGCGGCAGGTCCTCGAAGAAGGGCTTCAGCACGGCCTCGACACCGCAGGCCGCATAGGTCCGCTCGACCTCGGCGAGGTCGGTGCCGCGGACCTGCTGCACCACGCAGAGCCGCTGCTTCAGGGCGTCGGGCAGGCTGCAGACCGCCGCCGGCACCAGCTCGTTGAAGACCCGCGCGCCCTGCGAGCCGCCGGTGACCAGCAGGGTCAGGCGGTCCTTCGGCCCGGGCACGGCATAGGGCCGGCGGCCGATCTCGGCGATCGCCGCGCGCACCGGGTTGCCGGTGACGACGCACTTCGGCAGGTCGCGCTCCGGCAGGCCGCGCACCTCGCGGAAGGAGGTGGCGATGGCGCCGGCTCGGCCGGCCAGCACCCGGTTGGCCCGCCCGGCGACGGCGTTCTGCTCATGGATCACGGTCTTCAGCTTCAGCCCCGCGCCGGCCCAGACGGCCGGCAGCGAGGCGTAGCCGCCGAAGCCCACCACGGCGACGGCGCCCAGGCGCCGCAGCAGGCGGCGCGCCTGCACCATGCCGCGCAGCAGCTGCAGCAGCGCCCAGAGCTTCTTCGGCGGCGAGGTGCCGAGGACGGCATTGGCCGAGAGGCGGTAGGTCTCGACCTCGGGCAGGTCCGGCCCGAAGCCCTGGCCGCGCCGGTCGGTCAGCAGCGCCACGCGCCAGCCGCGCTCCAGCAGCGTGCGCGCCAGGGCCTGCGCCGGGAACATGTGGCCGCCGGTGCCGCCGGCGGTGATCGCGATCAGCGGGCGCTTGCTCTTCGGCATCACACGACCTCCCCGCCGGCGGGCCGCCGGCGCGTCAGGGCGAGCACCATGCCCATGCCCAGCGCCAGCGCCAGGTAGGAGGAGCCGCCATAGGAGATGAAGGGCAGGGTCATGCCCTTGGTGGGGATGAGATGCAGGGCGGACGCCATGTTCACGAAGGCCTGCAGCCCGACCTGGGTGAGCAGGCCGGTCGCCGCGAGCAGTACGAAGAGATTGGTTTCGCCGAGCAGCTTGGTGAAACCGCGCAGCACGACGAAGGCGAAGACCAGCACGAGGAAGAGGCAGACCAGCAGGCCGAACTCCTCGCCGGCAACGGCGAAGATGAAATCCGAATGCGAGTCGGGCAAGAGATCCTTCACCGTGCCCTCGCCCGGCCCGCGGCCGAAGAGGCCGCCGTTCTGGAAGGCCTCCAACGCGCGCTCGACCTGGTAGGTGTCGCCGGCCCCGGGATCGAGGAAGGTATCGATGCGCTCGGCGACATGGGGGAAGAGGAAGTAGGTGGAGACCAACAGGCCGACGCCGCCAGCGATCAAGCCGACCACCCAGACCAGCGGCAGGCCGGCCAGGAAGAACTGCACGCAGAAGATGGCGGTCAGCACCATGGTCTGGCCGACGTCGGGCTGCAGCAGCAGCAGGCCGGCGATCAGCACGTAGAGCAGCGTGGCCACGGCGGCGCCGGGGATGCCCTCCTCGACCCGGCCGGCGGCGAACATCCAGGCGGCCACCACGGCGAAGCAGGGCTTGGCGAACTCGGAGGGCTGCAGCGAGAAGCCGCCAATCGTCATCCAGCGGGTGGCGCCCTTGATCTCGCTGCCCAGCATGGTGGTCGCCACCAGCAGCCCGACGGTGGCGAGGAAGCCGATCACGGCCAGACGCCGGACCTGCCGCGGCGACAGCAGCGAGATTCCCAGCATGACCGCGATGGCGAGCGGGATCATGACCATGTGGCGCCGCGCGAGCTGGAAGGGGTCGTCGAGACCGATGCGGTCGGCCGCCGCCGGCGAGGCGGCCAGCATGAAGATCGCCCCCAGGCCCATGAGCAGGAGAAGCGCCAGGATCTGCAGGCGGTCCACGGTCCACCACCAGCGGCCGAGCAGGCTCTGGTCGTTGCGGGCGAGGCTCATGGCCGCACCTCGCGGCCAGGCGCCTCGGCCAGGGCCGAGACCAGGGCGCGGAAGTGCTCGCCGCGCTGCTCGAAATCGCCGTACTGGTCGAAGGATGCGGCCGCCGGCGACAGCAGCACGACGGCGCCGGGGTGCGCCTCGCGGCGGGCCAGCGCAAAGGCGGCGGCGACCGCGGCGGCCATGTCGCCGACCTGGCTGACCGCCACGCGGCCGGCCAGGGCCGCGGCGAAGGCCGCCGGCCGCCTCGCCGATCAGGAAGGCATGGCGGATGCGGGGGAAGTAGCTCTCGAGACCGGCCAGGCCGCCCTCCTTCGCCCGACCGCCGGCGATCCAGTAGATCGCCGTGTAGCAGGACAGCGCCTTGGCGGCGGCATCGGCGTTGGTCGCCTTGCTGTCGTTGACGAAGCGCACGCCGTCGATCGCGCCCAGCAGCTCCTGGCGGTGGACGAGGCCGGGGAAGCTGGGCAGCGCGGCCAGGATCGCCTCGCGCCCGATTCCCAGGCCGCGCGCCGCGGCGTAGGCGGCGCAAACGTTCTGCGCGTTGTGCAGGCCCGGCAGGTGATCCAGGCCGGCCAGCGCGATCAGCGATTCGGCCCGCCCCTCGGTATCGTCGACCAGGCGACCCCCGGCGAGATAGACGCCGCCGGGTGCCGGACGCTCGACCGAGATCGGCCAGACCCGGCGCGCCGGGTCGGCCGCCAGCTCGCCGGCGATGGCCCGGCAGGCCTCGTCGTCGATGCCGATCACCGCCACCTTCAGGCCGCGCTGGCCGTGGAAGATCCGCTTCTTGGCGGCGACATAGCCGTTGAAGCCGCCGTGCCGCTCCAGGTGGTCGGGCGTGACGTTCAGCAACACCGCGACGTCGCAGCCCAGGGTCTCCACCAGCTCGAGCTGGTAGCTGGAGAGTTCCAGGACATAGATGCCATCGGCGCCAAGCGGCGGAAAGTCGAGCACCGGGATGCCGAGGTTGCCGCCGACGGCGATGCGCTGGCCGGCGCTCTTCAGGATGTGGCCGACCAGCGCCGTGGTGGTCGACTTGCCGTTGGTGCCGGTGATGCCGAGGAAGCAGGCGGCCGGGTCGGCGCGCGCCAGCAGCTCGATGTCGCCGATGATCGGGCACGCCGGCCGCCGCGCGCCGCGCCGCCGCCGGATGCGGGCTGGGATAGGCTGTGCGGAATGCCGGGCGAGAGCACCAGCGCGTCCACCCCGCCGCCCAGTCCAGCCCGGCAGATCGACCAGCGGGAATGCCGGCCGCCGCGGCGCGCGTCGCGCGCGCGCCTGGCCGTCGTCCCAGGCGCAGCACCCGGGCGCCGCCGGCCGCGCAGCGCCCGCGCCGCGGCGAGGCCGGAGCGCGCGAGGCCGAGCACCGCGTAGTTCTGGTCCCGGGGCGAAGGCGAGATCGATCATGGCCTCACCTCAGCTTCAGGGTGGAGAGGCCGACCAGCGCCAGCACCACGGCGATGATCCAGAAGCGCACGACCACGGTCGGTTCGGCCCAGCCCTTCTTCTCGAAGTGATGGTGCAGCGGCGCCATGCGGAAGACGCGCTTGCCGGTGAGCTTGAAGGAGGCGACCTGGACGATGACCGACACGGTCTCCAGCACGAAGAGGCCGCCGATGATGACCAGCACCAGCTCGTGCTTGGCGGCGACCGCGATGGTGCCCAGCGCGCCGCCGCAGGCCAGCGAGCCGGTGTCGCCCATGAACACCATCGCCGGCGGCGCGTTGAACCAGAGGAAGCCCAGCGAGGCGCCGATCAGCGCGCCGCAGAAGACCGCCAGCTCGCCGGTGCCCGGCACGAAGTGGATCTGCAGGTAGTCGGCGAAGACCGCGTTGCCGGCGAGATAGGCGATGATGCCGAAGCAGGCGGCGGCGATCGCCACCGGCACGATGGCGAGACCGTCCAGGCCGTCGGTCAGGTTGACCGCGTTGGAGGCACCGACCATCACCACCATCGAGAAGGCGACGAAGAACCAGCCGAGATCGATCAGCGCGTTCTTGAAGAAGGGCACCGCGAGGTGGCTCTCCATGGTCTCCGGCGCCAGGTAGCGGATCCACAGCGCGGCCCCCAGGGCGATGGAGAACTGCACCGCCAGCTTCAGCCTGCCGGGCAGGCCCTTGGGGTTCTTCTTGGTCAGCTTCAGGTAGTCGTCGCCGAAGCCCACCGCGCCGAAGCCCAGGGTCACCACGATGACGACCCAGACGTAGCCGTTGGTGAGGTCGGCCCAGAGCAGCGTGGAGACCGCCAGCGCGATCAGGATCAGGAAGCCCCCCATGGTCGGGGTCCCGGCCTTGGTCAGCAGGTGGCTCTCCGGCCCGTCGCTGCGGATCGGCTGGCCGCCCGGCTGCTTCGCCTTCAGCCAGCGGATGATGCGCGGGCCGAGCAGGAAGGAGATGACCAGGGCGGTCACCACCGCGCCGCCGCTGCGGAAGGTCAGGTAGCGGAAGACATTGAAGACCGCGAAGTCATCGGCCAGCGGGACGAGGAGGTGATACAGCATCGCCGCCCTCCTACGCCGAAGCCTTGGAGGGCGAGCGGTCGAGACCGGTCAGGGCCTCGATGACGCGCGCCATGCGGCTGCCCAGCGAGCCCTTCACCAGCACCACGTCGCCCGGCCGCACCGCGGCCGCCACCAGGCCGCCAGGGCCTGCGAGGTCGGCGCGGTGGCCGCCGCGCCGCGACGCCGGCAGCGCCGCATCGAGCGCCGCCATGCCCGCTCCGCAGGAGAACAGCAGGTCGACGCCGGCCTCCAGCAGCGGCGCCGCCAGGGCGGCGTGCAGCCGGTCGCGGTCGGCGCCCAGTTCCAGCATGTCGCCGAGCACGGCGATGCGCCGGCCGCCCTCGCCAACGCTCGCCTGCGCCAGCACCGCGAGGGCGGCGCGCATGGAGACGGGGTTGGCGTTGTAGCTGTCGTCGATCAGGTCGAAGGCGCCACCGGCCAGCGCGATCCGCTGCCGCTGACCGCGGCCCTTCACGGCCTTCAGGCCGGCCATCGCCGTGGCCGCCTTGACCGGGTCGGCGCCGGCCGCCTGCGCGGCGGCCAGGACACCCAAGGAATTCATCACCATGTGCTCGCCCGGCAGGGATAGACAGTAGTCCAGCGTGCTGCGGCCAAGCGTGGCGCTCACCGCGCTGCAGGTCGCATGCAGCGAGCAATCCAGCAGGCGAACCGTGGCCTCGGCATGGCGTCCGAACGTCACGACGCGGGCACCGGCGGCGCTGGCGGCGGCCAGCAGCCGCTCGGCCATCGGGGCATCGCGGTTGATCACCGCATGGCCGCCGCTCGCCAGGCCGGCGAATATCTCGGCCTTGGCGTCGGCGATGCCGGCGAGACCGGTGGTGAAGTACTCGATGTGGGCCGGGGCGATCTGCGTGATCAGCGCGACGTGCGGCTGCGCGAGGCGGCTCAGGGGCGCGATCTCGCCGGGATGGTTCATGCCCATCTCGAAGACGCCGTAGCGCGCCTCCGGCGGCAGGCGGGCCAGCGACAGCGGCACGCCCCAGTGGTTGTTGTGGCTGGCCGCCGAGGCGAAGGCCGGCGCCTGCTGCGACAGCACGTGGCGCAGCATCTCCTTGCTGCCGGTCTTGCCGACCGAGCCGGTGACGGCGATCACCCGCGCCGTACTGCGCGCGCGCGCCGCCGCCCCAAGGTCGCTCAGGCCGCGCAAGGCGTCCTCGACCAGCAGCAGCGGCGCCTCCGCCGGGACATCGGACGGCCGGCGATGGACCAGCGCCGCCGCGGCGCCGCCCGCCAGGGCGCGGGCGACGTAGTCATGGCCGTCGAAGTTCGGCCCCGGCAGCGCGACGAAGAGGTCGCCCGGCTGCAGCGTGCGGCTGTCGATCGAGATGCCGGTGACCTGCCAGTCGCGCGGCGACCGGCCGCCGGTGGCGGCCACCGCCTCGTCGCGGGTCCAGAGCGGGCGGGCCTCGGCGCTCATGGCGCCGCCATCTGCTGCGCGATCTCGCGCGCGACCTGGCGGTCGTCGAACGGCAGCACCTGCGCGCCCACCGTCTGGCCGCTCTCGTGTCCCTTGCCGGCGATCACCAGCAGGTCGCCGGCGCCCAGCCCCAGCATGGCGGTGGCGATCGCGGCGCGGCGGTCGCCGATCTCCAGGGCCTGCGGCGCGGCGGCCAGCATGGCGGCGCGGATCGCCGCCGGGTCCTCGCTGCGCGGATTGTCGTCGGTGATCACCGCCTGGTCGGCCAGGCGTTGCGCCAGCTCGCCCATCAGCGGCCGCTTGGCGCGGTCGCGGTCGCCGCCGCAGCCGAACACCACCCAGAGCCGCCCGCGGGCGTGCGGGCGCAGCGTCCGCAGCACGGTCTCCAGCGCCGCCGGGCTTGTGGGCGTAGTCGACATAGACCCGCCGCCGGCCGGCGTGCGCCCGACGAACTCCAGGCGGCCGGGCACGCCGCGAGAGCTCGGGGCAGCAGCGTCCAGCGCCTGCTCGGCCGCCATGCCGCAGCCGATTGCCAGGCCCATGGCGGCCAGCACGTTGAAGGCCTGGAATTCGCCCAGCAGCGGCAGCGTGATCTCGGCGCGGCGGCCGGCCACCGTCAGCAGGAGCTGCTGGCCCTCGGCGGTCGGACGGCGCGCCAGCAGGCGCAGGTCGGCGGTCTCGGCGATGCCGAAGGCGATGAGGCGGTGCCCGCGCGCGCGCGCGATGGCGGCCAGTTCCGGCGCCTGCGGCGCGTCGGCGTTGATGACGGCCACGGCGCCGCTGGGCAGCAGCTCCTCGAACAGCCGGCGCTTAGCGGCGAAGTAGGCCTCCAGCGTGCCGTGATAGTCGAGATGGTCGCGGGTCAGGTTGGTGAAGGCGGCGGCGCTCAGCGCCAGGCCGTCCAGGCGGTACTGGTCGAGACCGTGGCTGGAGGCCTCCAGCGCCACCTCCTCGTAGCCGGCGGCGGCCAGCGCGGCGAGACTGCGCATCAGCGCCACCGGATCGGGCGTGGTGAGCGCCGGCGGCTGCTCGTCCAGGGCCTCGGCCGGCACCAGGCCCAGGGTGCCGAGGCTGGCGGCGCGCTGGCCGGCGTCGGCCCAGAGCTGGCGGGCGAACTCCGCCACCGAGGTCTTGCCGTTGGTGCCGGTGACCGCGACCACGGTCGCCGGCTGGCGGCCGTAGAAAGCGCGGCGGCCAGCAGGGCGAGGCGGCGGCGCGGATTGGCGTCGGTCAGCAGCGCGACCGGGCGGCCGCAGTCGCGCAGGACGGTACGTCCGGCGTGCCAGCACCGCGACCGCGCCGCGGTCGATCGCCTGGTCGATGTACTCGCGGCCGTCGACGCGGCTGCCCGGCAGGGCGGCGAACAGGTAGCCGGGACCGACCTGGCGGCTGTCGAGCGCGAGACCGGCGATCTCGGCGTCTTCCAGGTCTTCGCCGCTGTACGGGAGGCGGCGCATTTCCTGCGTCGGTGGCTGCCAGAAGCTCGCAGTTAGACGCAAGGGCGCGCTCCTTCCAGGAGGCGGTCGATCAGCGCCGCGTCGGTCTCGGCGACGTGGTCGGGCGTGTCCGGCGCGACGCCCAGCAGCGGCGCCACCCGCTCGATGACGCGGCCGGTGATCGGCGCGCCGACCCACGAGCCGGTGGCGTAGCCATGGGTCGACTCGTTGCCGTGCGGCTCGTCGACCATGATCAGCACGAGGTAGCGCGGCTGGTCCATCGGGAAGGCGCCGACGAAGGAGGAGATGCGCTTGTCGCCGCTGTAGCGGCCGCCGGTCAGCTTCTCGGCCGTGCCGGTCTTGCCGCCGACCAGATAGCCCGGGACCTCGGCGCGCTGGCCGGAGCCCTTGATGACGTTCAGCCGCAGCAGCCAGCGCACCTCAGCCGAGGTCTCCTCGGAGAAGACACGCACGCCGGCGGTGCCGCTGGGGTTCTTCAGCACGGTCGAGGGGCGGATTACGCCGCCATTGACCGTGCCGGCCACGGCGGTGGCGAGCTGCAGGGGCGAGACCGCGATGCCGTGCCCGAAGGATACCGTCAGAGTGTTGATGTCGCGCCAGGGCGAGGGAACCATCGGCGCGCCGACTTCCGGCAGCTCGACCGGCGGCGTCTGCAGCAGGCCGAGGGCGCCGAGATAGGCGCGCTGGCGCTCGGTGCCGACATCGCGGCCCATCTGGGCGGCGCCGATGTTGGACGAGTAGATGATGATCTCCGGCACCGAGAGCCAGCGGTTCTTGCCCTTGTAGTCGTGGATCGTGAAGCCGCCGATCTTGATCGGCTTGGTCGCGTCGTAGCCGCCGTTGAGCGAGACCGTCCCCTCCTCCAGCGCCATCGCGGCGGTGAAGATCTTGAAGGTCGAGCCCATCTCGTAGACGCCGAGCGTGACGCGGTTGAAGCGGGCATCGTCGCTCGCCGCCGCCGGCTGGAGCGGGTCGTAGGTCGGCAGCGAGACGCTGGCCAGCAGCTCGCCGGTCTCGATGTCCAGCACCACGCCGGCGCCGCCGATGGCGCGGAACTCGGCGATCCCCTTGGCCAACTCCTCGGCGACGATGTCCTGCACCCGGACATCGATCGAGACCGCCAGCGGGTCGGCCGAGCCGCGCAGGCGCTCGTCGAAGGACCGCTCGACCCCGGCCAGGCCGCGGTTGTCGACGTTGGTGAAGCCGACGACGTGCGCCGTCAGGTCGCCAAGCGGATAGACACGCGTCATCTCGCGCTGGAAATAGAGCCCCGGGACGCCGAGGCGATTGAGGTCGTACTGCTGGCGCGGCGTGAGCTGCCGCTTCACCCAGATGAAGGACCGGCCGCTGGCGAGCTTGCCCTCGAGATCGGCGCGGTCGAGGTCCGGCAGGACCGTCAGGATGGCTGCCGCCGCCTCGGCGGGGTCCGGCACCTGCCGGGGGTCGGCATAGAGCGAGGCCGTCGGCAAGGTGGTGGCCAGCACGACGCCGTTGCGGTCGACGATATCCGCCCGCCCGGTGGCGAGCGGGGACGCCGTGGCGGCTGCCATCGGGGGCTCGGCGGCAGGTCCGCCGAGCCCCAGATCAACAAGCCGCCAGGCGAGAAGAGAAAAGGCCAGCGCGAAGCCCAAGCCTGCGGCGACCAAACGGGTCCGGCCGGTCTCGAGGGCGTGCTTGACGCGGCCCTCGAGCTCGATCACCGGGCCCCGCGTGGGCCGGAGATCCAGTCCGCACGGGTGGCAGGGACGGGACAAGGGAGCGGATCGACGGATCATTGCTTGGCTCCCGCGCTGGCCAGAGTGGGGCCGCCAGCAGCAGTCGAGGACGAGTCGGGAAGAATCCCCGCTGCTGGATACGCGGCCCGGAACGGTAGATCCTCCAGCCGCACGATCTGGCCTGGTGCGAGCGGCAGGAGTTCGAGATGGCGGCGCGCCAGGTCCTTCAGGCGCTCCGGTTGATTCAGGTGGCTCCATTCGGCCTTGAGGACGTGCAGGGTCTCCTGATCGCTGACGATCCGGGCGTGCACCTGGCCGAGCTTCGCCTCGAGCTTCTGCACCTCGTGCTTCAGCACGAAGGTGCCGATGGCGGCGACCGCCGCGAGGGCGAGGAGCAGCAGGAAGGACAGGCGGCTCATGAGGCGGTCTCCGGCGCCGGGCTGGCGTTGCGCTGGGCCGCGCGCAGGCGGGCGGAGGCAGCGCGCGGGTTGAGGCGGATCTCCGCCGTGCCGGGCTTCTGGGCACCCTTGAAGAGCAGGCGGAAGGTCGGCTGGTCGCCGCCGACCGACCCGGTGGCGACGGCATCCGGCAGGTGGCGCGAGCCGCGCGGCCGGTCCTCGGCGCGCGCCGCCAGGAAGCGCTTCACCCAGCGGTCTTCCAGCGAGTGGAAGGAGACCACGGCCAGCCGGCCGCCGGGCGCCAGCAGGCGCTCGGCCGCTTCCAGCCCGCGCTGCAGCTCGCCCATCTCGTCGTTCACGTAGAGCCGCAGCGCCTGGAAGGTGCGGGTCGCCGGGTCGAGGCCGTCGTTGGCGCGCGGCACGGCGCTGCGCACCACGTCGGCCAGCTCGCAGCGTGCGGCTGAGCGGCTGCCGCGGCGCGGGCCCGCACGATGGCGCGCGCCACGCGGCGGGCCAGGCGCTCCTCGCCGAGCTGGAAAATGATGTCGGCCAGCAGCGCCTCGTCGCTCTCGTTCACCACCTCGGCGGCGGAGCGGCCGCCGGCGGCGCCCTCCATGCGCATGTCGAGCGGGCCGTCGAAGCGGAAGGAGAAGCCGCGGCCCGCCTCGTCGATCTGCGGCGAGGAGACGCCGAGATCGAGCGCGATGCCGTCGAGCGGCGCGAAGCCGGCGTCGTCCGCCAGGCGCTGCATGTCGCCGAAGCGGCCGGACTCGATGCGGAAGCGCTGCGGCTCGGCCGCCTGCAACGCCTGACCGGCGGCGACGGCCTCGGGGTCGCGATCGATGCCGAGCACCTGGGTGTCGGCGGCGGCCAGCAGGGCGCGGCTGTAGCCGCCGCGGCCGAAGGTGCCGTCGAGATAGCGGCCGCCGTCATGCGGCGACAGAGCCGCCAGCACCTCTTGCAGAAGCACGGGAATATGGTGGCTGTCGGGCATGGCGCCTCACGCCCCCCGCGCGGGCGGTGGCGGGCGCAGCCGCAAGGGCCGGCCCTTGGCGGCGGCCCGCTCGCGGATCCGCGCCTTGTGGTCCGCGAAGGCCTCGGGATTCCACAGCCGGAAGTGCGGCCCCATGCCGGCGTAGACCACCTGCTCGCCCAGTTCGCAGTGCGCGACGCACTCCTCGGGAAGCAGGATGCGGCCTTCACCGTCGAACGGCAGGCGGCGCGCCTCGGTGAACAGCTGCTGCGCCTCGACCAGCTCGTCCTCGTCGTAGAGGCCGGGGTCGTCCAGCGAACGGGCCAGGTCCTCGAGGCGATCGTTGCCGTAGGCGTCGAGCGCGCGCTCGCCCCAGACCGGAATGACAACGATGCCCTGGAACGACTGGGAGGCGAGCGAGTTCCGGTATTCCGCCGGCACGGAAACCCGGCCTTTGCGGTCCACCTTGTGGCTGAACTCTGACGTGAACATCGCCACGTCGCTCCCCTTCCCTGCCTCTCCCCGCCAGCGAACCCGGTCGCTGTCGGGTCCCCTGGCCTCTCTGCCGCCCCCTTCGCCGCCCCGGTGAAGAAACAAGTCGGCAGTGTCATTGGGTGGTCATGGGATATCATGGGCTGTCATGGGTGTCAACGCACCAGACAGTAAAAAGCTAGAAGAGCTCAAAGACATAGGAGCAGGTCTTCTTGGTTCGTTCCAGGCGGAATCGTGGCCTTTCTGGATTTGTCAGAAGACCCAAGACGGAGTCATCGGGACAACCAGATGAGACGCCTGTTCTCTTCTTGTTCTCGCAACTGCGGCAAGATCTGGTGGCCGGCACGCGGTGCCGACGCTCGCCGATCGGGGGGAATGAGGCGCCAGATGGCCTGTAAGCCGGGTTCTGTCCGACCGTGCCGGGCGTGAGCCCGGAACGGCGGGATGGCCATTCCTCTGGGACGCCCGTTACCGGACGCCTCGCGCGACCGACCCGGGCAGCGGCGCGAAAACCCGCCTGTTTCCTTGCGGAAACTGCCGCCCCTATTTGGTCTTGCTCCCGGTGGGGTTTGCCCTGCCACCCCCGTTACCGGGGGCGCGGTGCGCTCTTACCGCACCCTTTCACCCTTACCGCGGTCGCCTCGGCCCGAAGGCCGCTGTGCCCGGGCGGTTTGCTTTCTGTGGCACTTTCCCTGGGGTCGCCCCCGCCGGCCGTTAGCCGGCACCGTGTTTCCGTGGAGCCCGGACTTTCCTCCCCGGCGTCTCGCCGACGGGAGCGGCCATCCGGCCATCTGGCGCGCCCTGCAGCTAGGGCTTCGCCGCTCCGCTGTCAACGTTCTCCGCCAGCCAGCAGGCGATGGCGCAGCTCTCGGGGTCGGCCAGGCCGTCGACCCGCTCCGGGCGGAAGTGACGCTGCAGCGCGCGCAGCACCGCCGCCAGGTCCTCCTCCAGGTAGCCGTAGCCGAAGGCCGCGAGCCAACCTGCCAGCGTCGCCGCGTCGGCGTCGCGCGGCGCCACGGCCGGCGGCCAGAGGCCGATGCCGGCCGCCGCCAGCGCGCGCCAGGGGAAGAGTTCGCCGGGGTCGCTCTTGCGCAGCGGCGCCACATCGCTGTGCCCCAGCACGCGCGCCGGCGGGATCGGCCAGCGCTGCAGCACGCCGCGGCAGAGCTCCGTGACCGCGGCGATCTGCGCCGGCGGGAAGGCGCGATAGCCGAACTCGTGGCCCGGATTGACGATCTCGATGCCGACGGAACGGGCGTTGAGGTCGCTGGCCCCGGCCCAGTGGCTGCGGCCGGCGTGCCAGGCACGCTTCTCCTCCGGCACCAGCCGCCAGACCCGGCCGTCCTCCTCCACCAGCCAGTGGGCGCTGACCTCGGCGGCCGGATCGCAGAGGCGCTCGAGCGCCGCCTGGGCCGTGGTCATGCCGGTATAGTGCAGCAGCAGCAGGTCGGGCGCCTGGCCGCCGCGCTCGTTCCAGTTCGGCGAGGCGCGTTCAGTAGAGTTCATCGGCCGCCCGCCGGCGATACCAGAGGAGATAGGCGAGGAAGAGGAACAGCAGCGTCGCGTGCGCCAGACGCAGCGCCGGCACGAAGAAGCCGAGCGCCGCCGAGAGCCCGAGCGCCGCCAGCAGCAGGCGGGCGACTTTCGCCGCGCCGCTCTCGCCGGGCAGCGCGAAGGCGAAGGCGAGGCCGGCGACCGACGCCGCGGCGCGCTTCACCATCGCCAGGGCGACCAGGGCGCCGACCGGCGGCAGCGCGAAGGTTCCGGTCAGCAGCGCCTCGATCGCCGGCTGCAGATGCAGCAGGTTCTCCAGGACATCGGCACCGGCCTTCAGTAGCGCCGCGCCGATGGCGACGCCCGCCATCGGCCCGCCGGGCACCGCCTTCCACAGCCGCAGGAAGGTCCAGCCGAAGGCCAGGGCGAAGAGCGTGTCGCCGAGGAAGAAGAGCACCACCCAGCCGGGGGCGGCCTGGATCGACCAGCCCCAGTCCTCCGGGCCATGCGCGCTCTCCGCCGGCTGCAGGGTCTCGACTGTCAGGCCGTCCGGCGCCAGCGCCAGCAGCAGGCCGAGCAGCAGCAGGACCGCGAAGGCCAGGGCGGCCGGCCGCGTCACCCGCTGCCAGGCCAGGTCGCGGGCCTGGCCGAAGCTGCGGCTAGACACGTGCGGTCTCCGGGCCGGCGACGCGCGGGCGCCGGATGACCACGATGCCGACGCCGACAATGGTCAGCAGCCCGCCGGCCGCCAGCCACCAGGTCATCGGCTCGTCGAGCACCAGGCCGGCGGAGAGCAGCGCCATGGGGAGCATCAGCAGGGTGAAGGGCATCGCTTGGTTGACGTCATAGAGTCTCAGCATGCGGTACCAGATGCCGTAGGCTAGCACGACGATCACCAGGGCGTTGTAGAGCACGGCACCGACACCCAGCCAGCTGATCGAGACCAGCGCTTCCCACTGCCCCTCCTCCAGCACCAGCGAAGCGAGCAGGAGCTGCGGCACCGCGAAGACCGCGGTCCAGGCATTGAGCGTGCTGCCGGAGACGGCGCCGCCGAGCCACTTGATCTGGATGGTCGCCACCGCCCAGCAGAAGGCCGAGCCCACCACCAGGCATTCCGCCCACCAGGGCGCGCCGAGATCCGGCAGGCCGAGCACCATGCCGACCCCGACGAACGCCAGGACCATGCCGCCGAGCCGGCGCCAGCCCAGCCGGTCGCCGAAGGCGAAGGCCGCCAGGATCGCCGCGAAGGGCACCTGCAACTGGGTGATCAGCGCGACGGTGGAGGCCGGCACCAGGCGCAGGCCGGACATGATCAGGGCGAAGTGCAGGCTGCCGAGCGTGAAGGAGAGCACCGCCACCTGGCGCCAGCGCCCGCGCGGTGGGGGCACGAAGGGCAGCAGCACCACTGCCACGACGATGAAGCGCAAGGCGATGTAGAGCAGCGGCGGCAGCTCCGCCAACGCCAGCTTGTTGATGACGAAGTTGAAGGCCCAGATCGCGATGACGAACAGGAACAGGGCCAGATGCAGGGGCCGGATGGCGTGCGACACGCAGAGGTCTCCTCGCCGCTAGCACTAGCCTGCAATCGCGGCGAAGACCCATGCTGACTCGCCATGCGGCCATGCGGCGGCGCGGCGCCCGGTGGCCCGGCCGGGCGAACTCGCGCCGCAGCCGGCGCCGTCAGACCTCGATGCCGAGGGCGCGCTTGTAGAGGTCGAGCAGGTGCTCCTGCTCCTGCAGGTCGTCCTTCTCCATCTTCCGCAGCTTGATGACCTGCCGCATGATCTTGGTGTCGAAGCCGGCGCCCTTGGCCTCGGCGAAGATCTCCCGGATATCGCCGGCCAGCGCCTGCTTCTCGTCTTCCAGACGCTCGATGCGCTCGACCAGCGAGCGGAGCCGATCGGCCGCGATGCCGCCGACCTCGACGTTCTGCTCGGCGCTCTTGGCTTCCAGCCCGGCGCCGGCCTGCTCCGCCATCGCCCGCTTGCCGCGCGTCTTCTGCGCCATCGTCACTGCTCCGTTCACTTGCCTGCTGTGGGGAATCGAAACGCGACCCTAGCGGCCGCAGCCCGGTCGCGGCAACGCGGCCGGGGTGTGGATAGCTGTGGAAAACGTGTGTAGCCGGGCCGGCGCGCCGGCGTCCGGGCGCCCTCTGGCCTCAGTGACCGGGGTGCGCCTTGGCCATCGCCGCCTTCTGCTCCGGCGTCGCTTCGCTCTGGTGCTTCGCCTTCCATTCCGCGTAGGGCATGCCGTAGACGATCTCCCGGGCGCCCTCCTTGTCGAGGGCGATACCCTTCTCGCCGGCGGCTTCGGCATACCAGTTGCTCAGGCAGTTGCGGCAGAAGCCAGCGAGGTTCATCAGGTCGATGTTCTGCACGTCGGTGCGCGTGCGCAGGTGCTGCAGCAGGCGGCGGAACGCGGCGGCCTCGAGTTCGGTGCGGGTCTGGTCATCCATCGGCGGGGCTCCTCTCCGGCTGGTCCCTCTAGGTAGGCGTGCCCCGGCGGCGACGCAACCACGGCGCAGCGATGGCTTGCCAGCGGCGCCCGCCTCGTCGAAACTTTTCCGATAAGACCAACCCGACACTGGGAGGCTTCGATGAACAGGTTTCCACTGGCCACTGCCGCGATCCTCGCCCTGGCATTGCCTGCCCTGGCCGTGCCTGCCCAGGCCGACACCTTCCTGGTCGACCTGACGCACCCGATCCCGACCTTCGAGGCGATGGAGGGCGACCCCACGGCGCCCGACCTGAGCAAGCCGTGGCTCGGCAGCAAGGCGATCCCCACCTTCGGCCAGCAGACGGTGCTGGCGATCGGCGAGTTCCCCGTCGGCGACGGCCATTTCGACATCGGCCGGCTGATCCTCTCGGAGCACCACGGCACCCATCTCGACATGCCCGGCCACTTCGTCCACCCCGGCGCCAAGAAGATCGAGGGCGGCTCCAGCCGCACCGCCGAGCAGTCCACCGCGGAGGACCTCTACGGCCCCATGGTGCTGATCGACATCTCCGGGCGCGTGCAGGCCGAGTTGGCGAAGAACAACGGCATGCCCTCGCCGGATACCGCCGTGACCGACTTCTCCAACGCCTCGATGAACGTCGTCGGTGCCGCCGACATCGACGCCGTGGCCGATCAGCTGCAGGACGGCTCCTGGCTGGTGATCAGCACCGGCTGGGACCAGTTTCTCTACGATCCCGACTTCGCCACCTCGCCCTACATCAACGGCTGGAACTACCCCGGCATCAACAAGGAGGCGGTCGACCGCCTGATCGTGCTGATGGAGGAGAAGGGGATCAAGATCAACGGCATCATCGCCGACAACATCGGCATCGATACCGGCGAGAGCTCGATCGGCGAGGAGGGCAACTGGACTAACTCCTGGCACGCCCACGTGCAGCTGCTGCAGCGCGACCTGAAGTTCGTCGAGAACGCCACCAACCTCGGGCAGCTGGCCCAGGCGCGTTCCTGCGACATCTTCGTCGGCGCCCTGAAGCACACGCGTGGCACCGGCGGCGCGGCGCGCACCATCGCGCTTTGCCAGCAGTGAACCGGCCTCAGCGACCTGGCCTGACCGACCTAGGCTGAGCGACCTGGCCTGAGCGACCTGGCCTGAGCGACCTGGCCTGAGCGATCCGGCCGGAACGATCTGTCGGGCGTGATCTGGCAGCCGCGGCGGCGAACGCTGCCTACGGCGCGCTTTCCTCCGCGGCGGCGAGGGCGGTTGCCGCCTCGGCAGCCGCCCGCCGCACCAGGGCGTCGGGCTCGCGTGCCAGCAGCGCGTCCAGCGCCGCCACCGCCGCCGGATCGCCCAGCGTCTGCAAGGCCAGGCAGGCGCTCCAGCGCACCTCGCGCGCCGGGTCGTCGAGCAGCGCGACCAGCGCCTGGCGGGCAACCTCGCGATCGCCCGGGTCGCCGTCGCGCCCCGCCTCTCCCAGCGCCCGCGCCGCCACCGCGCAGGCGCGGGTCGCTGCCGCCATTGCCGGCGAAGGCGGTCAGGAAGGCCAGGCCGCCGCCGCGCGGCAGCTTGCCCAACGCCTCGAGCGCCACCAGGCGGAGGCGGTACTGCGCATCGGCCAGGGCCAGCGCGGCGGCCGAGCCGCCCGGCAGGCCGCGGCCCGCCGCCGCCCGCTCGAGATAGCCGCCGCCGCCCAGAGGCAGCAGGCGGATCAGCGCCCGCAGCACCGCGGTCAGGCTGTCGAGCTCGCGCTCCCAGGCGGCGCTGGCGGCCAGCAGCACGGCGGCATCGGCGTCCCGGAAGCCGCCCAGGCCGATGGCGAAGCGGGCCATCAGCGGGCCGGCGGCGGCGCTGTTGCCCAGCCCGCCCAGAGCCTGGATCGCCTGCAGCTCGATCAGCGGATCGCCGTCGCCGATCAGGGTGACCAGCGCGGCCACCGCCTCCGGCCCGCCGATGCGGGCCAGCGCGACGACCGCGGCCTGGCGCAGCCCCGCCGGCCGGTCGGTCGCCAAAAGGCGCGCCAGGCGCGGCGCCGCCTCCACCGCCGCCAGCCGCCCCAGCGCGGTCGCCGCCGCCGCCAGCTCCTCGGCCTGCCCGCTCGCCTCGAGACGCTGCAGCAGGGCGGCGACCGAGGCCGGACCGGGGTGCCATCCCAGCGCCTCGATCGCCTGCAGGCGCACCGCCAGCGCCGGGTCCTGCAGCAGGGCGATCAGGGCCGCCGCGGCGCCGGATCGGCGATGCGGCCGAGCGCGGCGATCGCCCGCAGGCGCGGCAACGCGCTGCCATCGCGCGCCGTAGCCAGCGGCTGCAGCTCCGGCAGGGCCGCGGGATCGCCGATCTCGCCGAGCGCCGCGGCACACTCGCCGAGCAGCTCCTCGCGGCTCTCCTGCGCAAGGCAGGCGATCAGGGCCGGCAGCGCGGCGCTATCGCCGAGCGCGCCCAGGGCGGCATAGAGGTCCTTGCGCACCCAAGGGTCCGCCTCCGGCTTGGCGAGGGCGGCCAGCAGGTAGGGCACGGCCTCCGGACGGCCCTGGAACGCCAGCTCCCGCGCCGCGGCCGAGCGGGTGCCGGCCTCCGCGGCGCCGAGTGCCGCCACGGCGACCTCGAACGCGACGATCCCCGGCTCCTGCGCCCGCGCCACGCCATGGGGGAGCAGGAGCAGCGAGAGCGCGAACAGCAGGGACACCATCCGGATCGACACGCTGGGCACCTCCTCTGCGGCTCGACGGCTTGCCGCCCGGCCCCGGCGCGACTGCGGGGCGGCGGGCCGCCTCAGGGCGCGGTGTCGCGGACCGTTTCCGCGATCAGGAAATCGACCACCGCGCGCAGGGCCTCGGGACGCTCGGCGCCGTTCTCCAGGGCGGCGCCGAAGATCGCGCGCTGGCGATGCGCCGAGGTGCCGCGCGCCAGGATGCGCCGCGCGTCCTCCACCTCGTCGCTGCAGCCGAGCACCGCGGCGTCGGGCGCGATCAGCTGCAGCAGCTCTTCCAGCAACTGGTCGAAGGGCACCACCTTGCCCTTGCCGAAATCGATCAGGCCCTCGTCGCTGCCGTAGCGCTGGGCCCGCCAGCGGTTTTCCCGCAGCAGCATGTTGGAGTAGCGCCGCCAGCGCTGATTGCCGCGCTTCAATCGCCAGAGCCGGTGCAGCACGCAGACATAGAGCGCTGCAACGCTGATCCCGTCGGCCCAATAGGTACAGATATCGGTCAGTCGCAGTTCCAGCGTCGGAAAACGTACGGACGGGCGTACGTCCCACCAGAGCTTGCTGCCGTCCTCGATCATGCCGGCGTCGATCAGGACGTCCTGGTGGCGCTGATACTCCCCCCAGGAGTCGAAGTGCTCGGCCGGGCCGGTGCGCGGCATGCCATTGAAGACCGCCACGCGGTAGGACATCAGGCCGGTGTCCTGACCGTCCCAGAAGGGCGAGGAGGTGGAGAGCGCCAGCAGGTGCGGCGTGAAGTAGCCGACCTGGCCCATCAGGTCGATGCGCAGGTCGTCGTCGTCGATCCCGACGTGTACGTGCATGCCGCAGATCACCAGGCGACGGCCGATACCCTGCAGGTCCTGCGCCAAGCGGCTGTAGCGCGCCTGCTCGGTTGGCAGCTGGTCCTCCCAGCGGGCGAAGGGGTGGCTGGAGGCAGCGATCGGGGCCAGGCCGTACTGGCTGGCGACCTCGGCGATGCAGCGCCGCAGCTCGCAGAGCTCGGCGCCGGCCTGGCCGATGGTGCGGCAGATCCCGGTGCCGACCTCGACCTGGGACCGCAGGAACTCCGGGCTGACCCGCCCGTCGGTCGCCTTGCCGCAGGCCTCCAGCAGCCCCTTGGGCGGGTCGACCACCAGGTCCCGCGTTTCGCGGTCGACCAGCATGTATTCCTCTTCGATACCCAGCGTGAAACTCGGGTCGGCCATGGTTCACCTGCCTCCGCTGCCGAGCGGCCGATGGATCGCCGGATCGGCCAGCCGCTCGGCGAGGATCGGCGCCAGGCAATCGGCCCAGGCCGCCGCGCCGCGGTGGGTGTCGATCAGGTCCTGCCGCAGTTCGAAGAGGACATGGGCATAGCCCGGCGGCTCGGCATGGTGCTGCAGGGTGAAGCCGTAGCGGCCGGAATAGGGCTCGTTGTCGCCGACCGGAAAGCCGCGGGCCGCGAGGGCGCGGATCACCGGACGGGCAAGACGATCATCGTCGCTCCACAGGATGCCGACCTCCCAGGGGCGCACGAAGCCCGCCATCACCGGGGTGAAGGAGTGCATCGAGACCAGGATCGGCATCTGCCCGCTCTCGCGGCGCCGCGCGATCTCGGCGGCGATCCCGGCGTGGTAGGGGCGATGGAAGGCAGCCAGGCGCGCCTCGCGCTCGGCCGGCGTGATCTCGGCGTTGCCCGGCACCGTGACGTCGTCGCTGACCGCCGGCATGCAGGCCGGATCCTCCGGGTCGCGATTGGGGTCGGCGACGAGGCGGGAGAAGCCGGAGAGAATGGCGGTCGCCTCCAGCCGCTGCGACAGGCAGCGCGTCACCTCGGCGATGCCGATGTCCCAGGCGACGTGGCGCGCCAGTGCCGCGGCGTCGAGGCCAAGATCGCGCAGCCGCCGGGGCACGAAGTTGCTGGCGTGGTCGCAGAGCAGCAGGAAGGGCGAGGGCGCGGCAGGCTGCAGGATCTCCGCCGGCGCCGGCTCGTCGTCCGCCAGCAGAACCGTGGCTGTCGGGCTGGTGTCGTCGGGCACCGGGTCCGCTCTCCTTTCGCTCTCGCCATCCGCACGCTCCGGGCGGCGACTATAGGACGCCCGCTCAGGCCCTTGCCAGTGCCCGGACGGCAGACCAAGATCGCCAGCCTGCGAGGACCCGGCGGCGATGAACGCGATCCGACCCAACACCTTTTTCTGCATCGATGGCCACACCTGCGGCAATCCGGTACGGCTGGTGGCCGGCGGCGGCCCGGCGCTGGACGGCGCGTCGATGAGCGAGCGGCGGCAGGATTTCCTCAAGCGCTATGACTGGATCCGTACCGGCCTGATGTTCGAGCCGCGCGGCCACGACATGATGTCCGGCGCCATTCTCTACCCGGCGACGCGGGCCGACTGCGACATCGGCGTGCTCTATATCGAGACCTCGGGCTGCCTACCGATGTGCGGCCACGGCACCATCGGCACGGTCACTTTCGCGTTGGAACGCGGGTTGGTGCAGCCGCGCGAGCCGGGTGTGCTGAACCTGGAGACGCCGGCCGGCAAGGTGGTGGCGCGCTACCGCCAGGAGGGCGCCTTCGTCGAGGCGGTCAGGATCACCAACGTCGGCAGCTATCTGGCGCTCGAGGGCGTGACGGTGGACTGCCCCGGCCTCGGCCCCCTCACCTTCGACATCAGCTATGGCGGCAACTTCTACGCCATCCTGGACGCCCAGGCGAACTACCCCGACCTGGAGGCGGTCAGCGCCGGCGACATCCTGCGGCTCTCGCCGATCCTGCGGCGGCGTTTGAACGAGGCCGTCACGGTCGTTCACCCGGAGAACGAGACCATTCGCGGCATCAGCCATATTCTCTGGACGGGACAGCCGAAGCACCCGGAGGCGCAGGCGCGCAACGCCGTCTTCTACGGCGACAAGGCGATCGACCGCAGCCCCTGCGGCACCGGCACCTCGGCGCGCATGGCGCAACTCCACGCCAAGGGGACGCTGCGGGTCGGCGACGACTTCGTTCACGAGTCGATCATCGGCTCGCTGTTCCGCGGCCGCGTCGAGGCCGAGACCCAGGTCGGCAATCACCGTGGCATCGTGCCCTCGATCGAGGGCTGGGCCAGGATGACCGGCCTCAATACGATCTTCCTCGATCCGCGCGACCCTTACGTGGAGGGCTTCCAGGTCGTCTAGCTGTCGACGCTATGAACGGCACTTGTTCATGGCTGCGCTCAGTTCGTCGCCTTCTCCGCGTCCGGCGCGATCAGCTCCTGGAAGCTCTTCAGCTCGGCCTCGGTGTTGGCCAGCATCTCCGACAGGCAGCCCGCGTAGCGCTCCAAGTCCACGATGTGCCTCTCGACACGCCTGCGGCAGTCGTCGGCAGAGAGGAGGTCTTCCGACATCTCACCTGCTTTGATGCAGTAGGGCACGAGCGGATCGGAGCAGAACTGCTTGGCCTCTGCCGCCGCCGGTAGCAGAAGCAGCAGGGCCAGCAACGGCGCCCGAATGAGGGTCGCCGCCGCTCCGCAAGTACGGTTTGGCAAGGCTCGTGTCACTCCACCTTGGCATCGCTGTCGATCGAAGCCACGTCGTCCATGGCGACAAGCGTAGCGGCACACATCTTCGCGGCGTCGCGCACCGGCTTGTCCTGCCCGACCAATGCGACCCAGCCACCGGCCTCGATGAAGTCGTCCTGCGACCAGGAGTTCTCGGCCTTCAGCTCCACCAAGGCGGCCGCCGCGCCGGGTTCGCTCAGGAAGCGCTCGACGCAGATCGCGGAGACCAGTTCGGCCTGGGCTTGGTGCGCCGCGTTCGTGGCCATCTCGGTCGCTGAACCGGCGGAGCGCCAGTCGAAGACCATGAAGCCGAGGATCAGCGTGGCGGCGACACCACCGATGAAACTCCAGACCAGCGTGCCCTTCGCGGGGCGGTAGTCGCGCCAACGTTGCCCAATACCATTGCTCATGCCCTGTCTCCTGGAGTGCGACTGTGGACGGAGGCTCATCAGCCTCCTGAAATTCAATAAAATAGCGAGCCAAACAAAATTCGACCCGAAATCTCGAAGCATAATTACATGGTATCTATTACAATTTCATACAAGGCATTTCACGACTTATTGGCACGACCGCGCCGAATTATTTCGGATATTGACATTATCTCCATAGGAGCGTTGCAACGTTTAGACGTCACGGCGCCGAGACGGCCCTTCTGAAGAAGCTCACAGAGTCTTGGCCGGCCGGCGCCTCTGGCCGCCAACCTGCCGGTCCCTGCCAGTCTTGGCCGGCGCGCCGAGAACTTGCGTCTCGCGCAAGAGAAGCGGGGTGATCGCGCGCTTCGACACCGCGGCGACGTTGCCCTCGCGCAAAGACACCCTTGCAATCGGTTGAATAGATGGTAGATCGACTAGCGCAAACAGTGTGAACAACGCTCGTGAGGGCCGTTGACGATGGACGAGGCCCGCCAGCCCGTTGAAGCACCCGTTAATGGAAACGCCGCGGTCTTGCGGCGGGTCCTCGACAGCCTCTTTACCTTCGTCGGCGTCCTGACGCCGGAGGGCGTCGTGCTCGACGTCAACCGGGCGCCGCTGGAGGCGGCCGGCCTCCAGGCCGCCGACGTCATCGGACTGGCATTCTGGGAAACCTATTGGTGGAGCCACGACCCCGCCGTCCGCGAAACGCTGCGCACCGCCTGCCAGCGGGCCGGCCTGGGGGAGCCGCGCCGCTATGACACCCACGCCCGCATGAAGGGCGACTGCCGCATGCCGATCGACTTCATGGTGACGCCGATGCGGGACGTGGCCGGGCGCATCAGCCACCTGGTGGTCAGCGGTGTCGACATCAGCGCCCGCAAGCGGGTCGAACAGGACCTGCAGCGGCTCAACAGCGAATTGGAGATCCGGGTCGAGCGCCGGACCACCGCGCTGCGGGAAAGCGAGGCGCGCTTCCGCTCCGCCATGCACTACTCCAACATCGGCATGGCGCTGGTCGGGCTCGACGGGCGCTGGCTCGACGTGAACCAGGCGCTCTGCGCGCTTACCGGCTATGACCGCGCCGAGCTGCTGAAGAGCGATTTCCAGTCGATCACCCATCCCGCCGACCTGGAGACCGACCTGGCCAATGTGCAGCAGGTGCTCGCGGGTGAGATCCCCAACTACCAGATGGAGAAGCGCTATCTGCACAAGGCCGGGCACGTGGTCTGGGTCATGCTCAGCGTTTCCCTGGTCGTCAACCACGAGGGGACGCCGCAGCACTTCATCTCGCAGATCCAGGACATCACCGCCCGCAAGCTGACCGAGCTCGCGATGGAGGCGATCTCCGTCGAGCTGGTGGCGCTGGACGGCCAGGACTTCCTCGAGCGTGCGGCCCTGCGGATTGCCCAGATCCTCGACGCCGATGTCGCCTTCGTCTGCAGCCTGGACCAGTTCAAGCCCGGCTATGCCAGGAGCCTGGCCATCGTCGAGGACGGCAGCATCGTTCCCAACATCCACTACGCCCTGGAAGGGACGCCCTGCCTGGAGGTCAGCGCCGGCTCGACCCTGGTGGTCCGCTCGGATGTCCAGCAGCGCTTTCCGCAGGACGACTACTTCGTGCGGAATGCCATCCAGGGCTATGCGGCGGCACCGGTGATCGACCTCAACGGCAAGATCCTCGGCCATGTCTGCGCGCTCAACCGCTCGCCCTTCCCGCGCGACCTGCCGATCGAGCAGACTCTGCAGATCTTCGGCTTCGCCGTCGCCGCCGCCGTTACCCGCGACCGCAGCCGCCAGCAGTATCGCGACCTCTTCGAGTTCGCCCCCGATGCCATCGTCATGACCGGCCGCGACGGCACCATCCGCCTGATCAACCGGCAGGCCGAGGTCCTGTTCGGCTGGTCGCGCGAGGAGCTGACGGGCCAGCCCATCGAGGTCCTGCTGCAGGACCCCGATGGGGGCGCCAACCTGCGCGACCGGCTCCCCGACACGAGCGAGCTGGGCCTGGAGGCCAGCGACACCATCGAGCTCAATGCCATGAACAAGCAGGGCACACGCTTTCCGGTCGATATCCGCCTGCGCTCGGTCGAGACCGAGATGGGGATGATGGTGGCCATAGCCGTGCGCGACGTGACCGAGCGCAAGGCGATCGAGCAGCAGCTCCGCCAGTCGCAGCGGCTGGACGCGGTGGGCAAGCTGACCGGCGGCGTGGCGCACGACTTCAACAACCTGCTGACCGTCATCCTGGGCAATGCCGAGGACCTCGAGGAGCAGTCCCACGGCCAGCCGGCGCTGCAGCAGATTGCCGCCACCACCAAGATGGCCGCGCTGCGCGGCGCCGACCTGACGAGCCGGCTGCTCGCCTTCTCGCGCAAGCAGACGCTCGATCCGCAGCCGACCGACGTGAAGGAGCGGCTGCAGGTGATGGAGAGCCTGTTGCGGCGCACCATCGGCGAGCACATCGAGATCCAGCTCCGGATCGCCGACGCCCCCTGGCAGGCGCTGGTCGACGGCCCGCAGCTGGAGAATGCCATCCTCAATCTCTGCATCAACGCCCGCGACGCCATGCCCGAGGGCGGCCTGCTGATCATCGAGACCGCCAACCGCCATGTCGACGAGGAGTTGGCCGCCCAGATCGGCGAGATCGCGGCGGGGGACTACCTGGTGCTATCGATCTCGGACACCGGCATCGGCATGGCGGGCGACACGCTGGCCCACGCCTTCGAGCCCTTCTTCACCACCAAGGAGGTTGGCAAGGGCAGCGGCCTCGGCCTCTCCATGGTCTACGGCTTCGCCAAGCAGTCGCGCGGCCACATCATCCTCTATTCCGAGCCCGGCCAGGGCACCACGGCGCAGCTCTACCTGCCGCGCGCCGGGGGCCCGCCGGTGGTGGCGGGCGAAGACGTCTGCGTCGTCGCCAGCCGGGGGTCCGAGCGCATCCTGCTGGTCGAGGACGACGACCTGGTGCGCGATCACGTCGCCACGCAGCTGAGCGGCCTCGGCTATTCCGTGGTGGCGGCGAGCAGCGGTCCGGAGGCGCTGGCCATCCTGCGCCGCGACTGCGCCTTCGACCTGCTGTTCACCGACATGGTGATGCCCGGCGGCATGACCGGACGGCAGCTTGCCGACCAGGCCCAGGGGCTGATACCGCGACTGCCGGTCCTCTTCAGCTCCGGCTATTCCGAAAGCGTGATCGCGCACCGGAACCGCCTGGAAACCGGCGTCCACCTGCTGAACAAGCCCTACCTGCGGCAGGAACTCGCAGCGAAGATCCGCGACATTTTCGATCCGCCCGCCTGATTTCCAGCAAGCTGCCGCCAGCCCCAACCGGCATCATACGATGCCGACCGGCGGCCGGCGTTTGCGCAGGCCGGAGGCGGCCTGGAAGACCACCGCCGAAAGCAGGATGAGGCCGCCGATCAGCGCCGGGTCGCTGGGCCGCTCGGCGAAGGCGAACCAGACCCACAGCGGCCCGAAGAGCGCTTCCGTCTGCGCCAGCAGCGTCGCCTCCGCCGCCGGCACGCGCCGCGCGCCGAAGGAATAGAGGACGAAGCCGAAGGCGATCTGCACCGAGCCCATGGCGAAGCAGAGCAGCAGGTCGTGCAGGCCGACCCAGACGACCCCGCCCTCGGCCAGCGCCATGCCCAGCGCGAGGGCGGCGGCAAAGAGCCCGGCCAGCAGCACGCAGGGCGTGGAGTCCTCGACCTTCGAGGCCCGCGCCAGGACGGTGTAGCCGGCAAAGCAGAGCACCGAGAGCAGCGCCAGGAGGTTGCCCGAGAGCGAGTCGGTCGCGAGCCCGTCCCACACCATCACGGCGACCCCGACCATGGCCAGCGCGATGGCGCCCCAGGTGGCGCGCCGAACGGTTTCGCGCATCACCAGCCAGCCGAGGCCGGCGGCGATCACCGGCCCGGTCGAGAGCATCATCATGGCGTTGAAGACGGTGGTCAGCGAGAGCGCGAAGACGAAGCCGCTCATCGCCACGGCGATGAAGAGACCGCCCAGCGGCGCCGACCAGCCGAGCGCGCGGATTGCCGGCCAGACCCGCCCCTGCCGGCGCCAGGCCAGCACCAGGCCGATCGAGATCGCCACCGCCAGGGAGCGGAAGATCAGGATCGACCAGGTGTCGCTCTCGGTGGCGCGCACCAGCAGGCCGCCCATCGACCAAGCGAGACCGGCGCCAACCACCGCCAGCGCGCCGACGAGCCGGGCGCTACCGGGATCGATCGCCAGGGTGGCATGCGCCATGATCGGGCCTCTCGCGTGCCGATGACTGCAGCCGGAGACTAGCCAGCCCCGGGGCGGCATATTGGTGCCCATTCGGCATGGCTGCCAGAAGCGCGGCAGGCTTGACCGCGGCAGCGGGAGGCTGCCTGACTGCGCGCATGCTCAGCCGCCGCCCTCCGTGCCGCGTATGACCGCGCAACCGGCGGAGGCCGCGCCGCCGCGCTGGCTGCCATGGGCGATCTGGAGCCTGGGCGCGCTGCTGTTCTTCTATGGCTTCTTCCAGCGCCTGGCCCCCAGCGTGATGATCGACCCGCTGATGCGCGAGCTGTCGCTCGACGGCGCGGCGGTCGGCAACCTCTCGGCCTTCTACTTCTATGCCTACGCCGGAATGCAGGTCCCCATCGGCCTGATGGTCGACCGCTTCGGGCCGCGCTTCCTGCTGACCGGCGGGGCCCTGATCTGTGCGCTCGCCACTGCCGGCTTCGCCCTCGCCGACAGCCCGGCGGTGGCTTTCCTCTGCCGCTTCCTGGTGGGCTTCGGCGCCGGCTTTGCCTTCGTCTCCACCCTGACGCTGGCGGCGCGCTGGTTTTCCGCGGCCCGCTTCGCGCAGTTCACCGGCCTGACCATGATGGCGGGGATGCTGGGGGGATTCCTGGCGCAGGCGCCGCTCGCCGCGCTGGTCGAGACGGTGGGGTGGCGCCATGCCCTGCTTGGCTCGGCGGCGGCGGGCGTGCTGCTGGCCGCCGTGATCTGGACCGTGGTGCGCGACTGGCCGCCCGGCACCCGCCCGGTGGCCGTCACCGGACGCGGCTTCAAGGGGCTCCTCTTCAGCGTCGCGCGCGTGCTGACGCGCTGGCGGAACATCTCCATCTGCCTGATCTCCGCCGGCCTCAGCGCGCCGATGCTCGGGTTCGCCGGCTTCTGGGGCGTCGCCTGGCTGATGCAGACCCACGGTCTCGAACGCGCCGAGGCCGGGGCCACCACCTCGATCCTGCTGATCGGCTGGGCGGTCGGCTCGCCGCTTGCCGGCTGGGTCTCCGACAAGATCGGCCGGCGCAAGCCGGTGCTGCAGGCCGGCTGCGTGATCTGCCTGCTCGCGCTGAGCCTGCTGCTCTACGTCGACGGCCTGCCGACCCCGCTGCTCTGGCTGTGCTTCTTCCTCACCGGCGCCAGCGGCGGCTGCATGTCGGTCTCCTTCGCACTGGCCCGCATGGTCAATCCGCCCAGCGAGACCAGCGCGGTGCTCGGCTTCGTCAACTGCGCCGTCACCGGCACCGGCGCCGTCTTCCAGCCGCTGATCGGCTTTCTGCTCGATCTCAGCTGGGACGGCACGCTGGACGCCGGCGCCAGGGTCTACAGCGCCGACGCCTTCGGCGAGGCCTTCTCCGTCCTCATCGGCTTCCTCGTCTTCGCCTTGCTGCTCAGCCTCTTGCTGAAGGAGCCGCGGGAAGCGACAAAGGCCGCATGAGCCGCGAACAGGACATCCAGACCAATCTTCACGCCCCCGATCTGCTGCTGGCGCTGTTTCGCGCCGCCCTGAAGGCCGCCGATCCGGCCGACGCGGTGCCGCGCTTCCTGCCGCAGCGCCCCGCCGGGCGCACCATCGTGCTGGGCGCGGGCAAGGCCTCGGCAGCGATGGCGGCGGCGGTCGAGACCCAGTGGGACGGGCCGCTCGAGGGCCTGGTGGTCACGCGCTACGGCCACGGCGTGCCCTGCCGGCGGATCGAGGTCGTCGAGGCCTCGCATCCGGTCCCCGATGCCGCCGGCGAGGCGGCGGCGCGGCGCATCCTGGCGCTGGCCGAGGGCGCCGGAGCGGACGACCTGGTGCTCTGCCTGATGTCCGGCGGCGCCTCGGCCCTGCTCTCGCTGCCGGCCCCGGGCCTGACGCTGGCCGACAAGCAGGCGGTGAACAAGGCGCTGCTCGCCTCCGGCGCGGCGATCGGCGAGATGAACTGCCTGCGCAAGCACCTCTCGGCGATCAAGGGCGGCCGCCTGGCCGCCGCCGCCCATCCGGCGCGGCTCGTGACCCTGGTGATCTCCGACGTGCCGGGCGACGATCCGGCGGTCATCGGCTCGGGCCCGACCGTCGCCGATCCCTCCACGCTGGCCGACGCCCGGGCGGTGCTGGAGCGCCACGGCATCGCGCCCTCTGCCGCGCGTGGCCGCGCGCCTCGGCGACGCGGCGGCGGAGACGCCCAAGCCGGGCGACCGGCGCCTCGCGGCGGCCGGCCTGGAGCTGATCGCCCGCCCGCAAGGATCGCTGGAGGCGGCGGCCGCGCTCGCCCGGACGGCCGGGGTGACGCCGGTGATCCTGGGCGACGCCATCGAGGGCGAGGCCCGCGAGGTGGCGCGCGTGATGGCCGGCATCGCGCTGCAGGTGCGCCGCCACGGCCAACCGGCGCCGGCGCCCTGCCTGCTGCTCTCCGGCGGCGAAACCACGGTCACGCTGCGCGGCAAGGGCCGCGGCGGCCGCAATGCCGAGTTCCTGCTCGCGCTCGCGGTCGCGCTGGACGGCGCCGCGGGGATCTGGGGGCTGGCCTGCGATACCGACGGCATCGACGGCTCCGAGGACAACGCCGGGGCGCTGATCGGCCCCGACAGCCTGGCGCGGGCCCGCGCCTGCGGCCGCGACGCCAAGGCCGACCTGGCGAACAACGACGGCTACGGCTTCTTCGCGGCCCTGGGCGACCTGGTGATGACCGGCCCGACCCTGACCAACGTCAACGACTTCCGCGCCATTCTCGTTCTTTAGCCGGCTCGGCGGGACTGCCGTCACCAAGTCGTCCCTTTCGGCGCGGCACCGTTCAGTTAGACTGCCCGCCATGCGACGCGACAGACGAGCCAAGATTCTCGCCACCCTCGGTCCTGCCTCCTCGACGCCGGAGACGATCCGCGCGCTCGCCGAGGCCGGCGCCGACGTCTTCCGCCTGAACTTCTCGCACGGCACGCAGGAAGAGCAGCGGCAGCGCTACGACATCATCCGCAAGCTCGAGCGCGAGCTCGGGCGTGCCTTCGGCATCCTGATGGACCTGCAGGGCCCGAAGCTGCGCGTCGGCACGCTCAAGGGCGGCAGCGTGATGCTGCGGGACGGCCAGGCCTTCCGCCTCGACCTCGACCCGGCCGAGGGCGACGAGACGCGGGCCACCCTGCCCCACCGCGAGATCTTCGCCGCCATCGGCCCCGGCGACCAGCTGCTGATCGATGACGGCAAGCTGCGGCTCGCCGTCGAAGAGGCCGGCGCCGACCATGCCCTCTGCCGCGTCATCACCGGCGGCAAGCTCTCCGACCGCAAGGGCGTCAACGTTCCCGGCGCCGTGCTGCCGATCTCGCCGCTGACCGAGAAGGACCGCAGCGACCTGGCCTACGGGCTGGCGCTTGGCGTCGACTGGGTCGCGCTCTCCTTCGTGCAGCGGCCGGAGGACGTGGCCGAGGCGCGGCGACTGATCGCCGGCCGCGCGGCGCTGATGTCGAAGATCGAGAAGCCCTCGGCGGTCGAGCACCTGGCCGAGCTGATCGATCTCTCCGACGGCATCATGGTGGCGCGCGGCGACCTCGGCGTGGAAATGCCGCTGGAGGTGGTGCCGCGCTGGCAGAAAGAGATGGTCCGCGCCTCCCGCCTCGCCGGCAAGCCGGTGGTGGTCGCCACGCAGATGCTGGAATCGATGATCGCCTCCCCGGCGCCGACCCGCGCCGAGGCCTCGGACGTCGCCACCGCGATCTACGACGGTGCCGACGCGGTGATGCTCTCCGCCGAATCGGCGGCCGGCAAGTACCCGGTGGAAGCCGTCTCGATGATGAGCCGCATCATCGCCTCGACCGAGCGCGACCCGCTCTACCCGGCCGTCGTCCATGCCCTGCGCCCGCCACCGGAGGCAACCGCCCCCGATGCCATCTCGGCCGCGGCGGCGCAGGTGGCGGCGACCATCAAGGCCAGCCTCATCATCTCCTACACCACCTCCGGCTCAACCGCGCTGCGCGCCGCGCGCGAACGGCCCGACGCGCCGATCCTGGTGCTGACGGCCAGCCTGGAGACCGCCCGGCGGCTGGCGATCCTATGGGGCGCCCATTGCGTCCACACGGCCGACATCCAGTCGTTTCGCGAGATGGCGGAGAAGGGCGGCCGTATCGCCGCCGCCGAAGGCCTGGCGAAGACCGGCGACAAGATCGTCATCACCGCCGGCGTGCCCTTCGGGACGCCCGGCTCGACCAACGTGCTGAGGATCGAACGGGTGCGGTGACGTGATCCCGGCGGCACCCCGGCTGGCAACGATCGCCACCCACAGCTACGACCCGGGGCTCCCGCGCTTCCGCAACATCTGCGACCTGCCGGACGAAGCGGCGGAGGCGATCCTCGCCCGCTACCGGGCGGTCGGCCGCTGCCTCAAGGCGGACTATCTCGCCCGACGGCGGCTGGTCGAGGACTGGCTGCAGGCGGAACGGCGGCGCAAGCTCGGCGCGACGCCTCTGGAGCGGCCGATCTATCTCTTTCTCGGCGCCTTCGCCGACGGCCGCGACCCGGCCCGGCCGGCATCGTTCCAGGTGCCGCTCGCCGCCCTGCCGGCGGCCGCCCTAACCTTCACCTGGGGCGATTCCATGGACGCGGCGCCGCCCGGCTCGGAAGCGCGTCTCTTCACCCTGGCGGAGCTGCAGGACGAGGTCCGGCGCCGGCGCCCGCCCACCCCCGGCGAGCCCGGCGCCAGAGGCGGTCCCGGCCGCTTCATCGAGGTGCAGCTGTGGGACCGCCGCCCCCTCGCGCCCTATCGGCCGGCCACTGCCATCGCCGCGCCCTGAGCCGCGGCCCGCGGCCGCTGGCGCCAGTTCTCCAGGACGAAGAGCAGGACTGCGACCCAGATCAGCGCGAAGGTGATGCTATGGGCCGTCGTGAAGACCTCGCCGAAGAGGAAGACCGCGGTCAGGAAATGCAGCGTCGGGGCGATGTACTGCACGATGCCGAGGGTCGAAAGCGTCAGGCGCCGCGCCCCGCCGGCGAAGAGCAGCAGCGGGACGCAGGTGGCCAGCCCGCTGGACATCAGCAACAGGCTGCCGGCGAGGTCGAGCCGCCCGAAGCGGGCCTCGCCCGCCGCCGCCAGCCAGATCAAGGCCCCCAGCGCGAAGGGGAGCATGAGCAGCGTCTCGGCCAGCAGTCCCTCGGCCGAGCCGAGACGCATGGTCTTCCGCAGCAGGCCGTAGAGACCGAAGGTCAGGGCAAGCGACAGCGCATACCAGGGGAAGCGGTCGCCCTGCCACGCCAGGACCAGGACGCCGGCGGCGGCCAGCAGCAGCGCGACGGCCTGCAGCCGGCTGAGCCGCTCGCGCAGCACCAGCACGCCCAGCGCCACGGTAAGCAGCGGGTTGATGTAGTAGCCGAGCGAACACTCCAGCACGTGCCCGCCGTTGATCGCCGCGATCAGCGTGAACCAGTTCGCCGCCAGCAGGACCGCGCTGGCGAGCAGCACCCGCCGGGCGCGCCGGTCGCGCAGCGCGGCGCGGATCGCCGGGAACTGCCGGCGGACCAGCACCAGCAGGAGCAGGATAGGCACCGACCAGATCGAGCGATGCAGCAGGATCTCGAAGGCCGGGGTGTCGGCGAGCAGGCGGAAGTAGAGCGGGAAGAATCCCCACCAGACATAGGCGCCCACGGCAAACAGCAGGCCACTCGCGGCGGAGGAACGCGCGCCCATCGACTGCGAACGGCCGCGCTCAGGCGGCCGCGACCGGCTCGCGCAGCGATCGGTCGCTGATCGGCAGGTGGATCAGCGCGGCGAAGAGGCCGAGCCCGATGGCGATGTACCAGACCAGGTCGTAGCTGCCGTAGAGGTCGTAGCTGAGGCCGCCGAACCAGGCGCCGAAGAAGGCGCCGATCTGGTGCCCGAACATGACGAAGCCGAGCAGCGTCGCCATGTAGCGCGGGCCGAAGATCTGCTCCACCAGGCCGGAGGTCAGCGGCACGGTGGAAAGCCAGAGGAAGCCGAAGCTGGCGGAGAAGAGCCAGACGGTCCACTCGGTCTTCGGCCCGATCATGAAGAGCGCGATGGTCACGGCGCGCGCCAGGTAGATGGTCGAGAGCAGGTACTTCTTCGGGAAGCGGCCGCCCAGCCAGCCGGCCAGCAGGCCGCCGATGATGTTGAAAAAGCCGATGATGCCGAGCGCGACGGCACCGACCGAGGCATCGAGATTGCAGGTGACGATGTAGCCCGGCAGGTGGGTGGCGACGAAGGCGACGTGGAAGCCGCAGACGAAGAAGCCGGCGGTCAGCAACTGGAAGCCGCGGTGGTGGCCGGCTTCGCTCAGCGCGGCGCCGAGGCTCTGGTGCGGCCCGGACATGGCCCGCGGCCGGCCGGTCAGCGAGGCCGCCAGCGGCACCATCAGCAGTGCCAGGGCGGCCAGCACCAGCAGGGCATTGTGCCAGCCCATGGAGTCGATCAGCTCCTGGCTGCCGGGCAGCAGCAGGAACTGCCCGACGGAACCGCCGGCGGCGGCAATGCCGATCGAGACGCTGCGCCGCTCCGGCGGCACCGAGCGCGCGACGGCCGCCAGGACCAGCGGAAAGCCCGCTGCCGAGATGGCGCAGCCGACCACGACGCCGGCGCCCAGCTGCACCGCCAGGAAGCTGTCGGGCAGCGTCATCATCCAGATGCCGATGGCGTAGGTGATGCCGCCGATGGCCACGAAGCGGCCGGTGCCGTAGCGCTCGGCCAGCATGCCGACGAAGGGCGTCGCGGCGCCCCAGAGCAGGTTCTGCACCGCGATGGCCAGGCCGAACTCGCCGCGGCCGATCCCGAGATCGAGCGTCATCGGCGCGAGGAACAGCCCGAAGGCCTGGCGCAGCCCCATGGAAAGGCCCAGCACGATGGCCGCCGAAAGCAGGATGATGGAGGGCGAGCGCCAGCCACTTTGGGTCATGGCGTGACGCTATAGCACAGCCCCGCGCGGTCGCTATGCGGTCGCCCGGCATGAGTGCCATGCCCAGGCACGGGCTTTCCAGGCCCGCCGGAGGCGGTGTCGGCGGCGAGCGGCGCGACAAGCCGGGAAGCGCTCAGATGTCCTTGCCGAGACTCCTGCGCAGCGCCTCGAGGTTGGCCTTCACCCCGGCCATCTGCGGATTGACCGCCAGGGCGGCGGCGAAGGCCGCGGCGGCCTCGTCCGCACGCTCCAGCGACAGCAGGCAGAGGCCGCGGCCGGAGAGCGCCCCGAAATGCCGGGGTTCCAGCGCCAGCACACGCTCGATGTCGGCCAGCGAGGCCTGCGGCCGCCCGATCAGATAGTAGACCGTCGCCCGGCGGTTCCAGCCCTCGGCGTAGTCCGGTGCCAGCGCCACCAGGCGGTCGAGCGCGGCCAGGGCCGCGTCGAAGTCCTCGGTCGCCATGGCGGCGCCGGCAGCCTCCATCAGGGCAGTCGCCGCCGGGTCGTCCGAGCGGGTCCAGCGCAGCCAGATCCCCCGCTCGATCGGCGCGGCCACCGCCGGGCTCGGCGCCGCCTGAAGCATGGCGAAGAGAGCCGGCAGGTCCGGGTCGGTCTGATCCGCCTGCAGCGGCGCGCCGAGCAGCAGGAGAAGCAAGGCCGGAAGAGCAAAGCGGTAGCGCGGCGCTATTTCTTCACTAACCTCTTCTTGCTGCTGCGTGTTTGGCTCTTTGTTGTTACCTCTGTTTGGTTTGTTTCCATTCTGCCTCGATTTGCCCGGTTCTTTCTGATTCTACGCGCCAGACTAGGATGCCTCAGGGCGCCTTCGCCGACAGAGGATAAGGGAGAGCGCTTATGTTGCTCCGCTTCATCCGACGACGAAGGGAAACGGGAAGGCTATTCATGGGTACCATTCTAAAAGATATGGAATGATCAGATGGTCGCGAGAAGCAAGGAAGGCCCGACCAGGCTAGTGCTATTACATGCAACGGGTGATGCCAACGTCAGGGACGCAAACCGGATGTACGTCATCACGAAATTTCCTTCTCTAAACGCCTCGCTCGTATTGACCAGCGGATCAACCGATCATACATTCACTACAGTAAGCGGAGCTGCTGGCACGCCTTTGTTCGTCTCCTATCTCGCGTCCTCTTGCTCCTCGAGCCATCATCAGAAGTGGTGCCAAAAAATGGCAGGGGGTAAAACTGCTTCACGTCTCAGAGATCGAGTTACCTCAGCCTTCGTCTTTTTTTTGACGCACGCGCGCGAAAAGTCATCACACCTGTTCTTTACGATCCGATTCGAAAGTCACGATGATGATGCGCGGCGCTGCAACACTCTGCCCACTCGAGCAAACAACAACGGGACACATTTGGAGATCTCTTAGACCATCAAACCCTATTCTAAAATCCAGTAGAAGTAATCTTTTAACATGTCTGCAAGTGCAAAGGTCGAGGATGAGACGGCAGACACTCCGGGAGAAGCGGCTCTATTGGTGTCTGAATTTCCGCCGCCACCGATCTATTATCGTCAAGC
>CALOEA010000077.1:0-57787 GCA_942492185.1 uncultured Alphaproteobacteria bacterium | reverse complement strand
TCGACCACTGGGGCATCGTCAAGGCCGACGTGGCGATCAAGGACGGCCGGATCCATGCCATCGGCAAGGCCGGCAATCCCGACATTCAGCCGGGCGTGGACATCGTCGTCGGGCCGGGGACCGAGGTCATCGCCGGCGAGGGCAAGATCCTCACCGCCGGCGCCATCGACAGCGCACATCCACTTCATCTGCCCGCAGCAGATCGAGGATGCGCTGGCCAGTGGCGTCACCACCATGATCGGCGGCGGCACCGGGCCGGCCACCGGCACCAACGCCACCACCTGCACGCCCGGCGCCTGGCACATCGAGCGCATGCTGCAGGCGGCCGAGGCCTTCCCGATGAACCTGGCCTTCGCCGGCAAGGGCAACGCCAGCCAGCCGGCCGCCCTGGTCGAGCAGATCGAGGCCGGCGCCTGCGCGCTGAAGCTGCACGAGGACTGGGGCACCACGCCGGCGACCATCGACAACTGCCTCTCGGTCGCCGACGAATTCGACGTGCAGGCGATGATCCACACCGACACGCTGAACGAATCCGGCTTCGTCGAGGACACCATCGCCGCCTTCAAGGGCCGCACCATCCACGCCTTCCACACCGAGGGCGCCGGCGGCGGGCATGCGCCCGACATCATCAAGGTCGCCGGCCTGCCCAACGTCATCCCCTCCTCGACCAACCCGACCCGGCCCTTCACCGTCAACACGCTCGACGAGCATCTCGACATGCTGATGGTGTGCCACCACCTCGACCCCTCGATTCCGGAGGACGTGGCCTTCGCCGAATCGCGGATCCGCCGCGAGACCATCGCCGCGGAGGATATCCTGCACGACCTCGGCGCCTTCTCGATCATCGCCTCCGACAGCCAGGCGATGGGCCGGGTCGGCGAGGTGGCGCTGCGCACCTGGCAGACCGCGCACAAGATGAAGGTGCAGCGCGGCAGCCTGGCGGGCGAGACCGGCGACAACGACAACCTGCGCGTCAAGCGCTACATCGCCAAGTACACCATCAACCCCGCCCTGGCGCACGGCATGGCGCACGAGATCGGCTCGGTCGAGGTCGGCAAGTTCGCCGATCTGGTGCTGTGGAGGCCGGCCTTCTTCGGCGTCAAGCCCGACCTCGTCCTCAAGCTCGGCACCATCGTCACCGCTCCGATGGGCGATCCCAACGCCTCGATCCCGACGCCGCAGCCGGTCCATTACCGGCCGATGTTCGGCGCCTTCGGCCGCGCGATGCGCGGCCGAGCTGCGCTGACCTTCGTCTCCGGCGCGGCCCTGGATGCCGGCATCGGCGAGAAATACGGCCTGCGCAGCCCGCTGGTCGCCGTCGAAGAACACCCGCGGCGGGCATCGGCAAGGCCGACGATGATCCACAACGACGCCACGCCGAAGATCGAGGTCGATCCCGAAACCTACGAGGTGCGCGCCGACGGCATGCTGCTGACCTGCGAGCCGGCCAACGAGCTGCCGATGGCGCAGCGCTACTTCCTGTTCTGACCGGAGACCTGCGATGCGACGTGCAATCGACGTGCTGACCCGACCGGATGGCGTGCCGCTGGACCGCGTGGTGCTCGACCACGATCACCGCCACCGCCGCCGCATCGGCTGCGCCACCGATGCCGGCCTGGACGTTCCTGCTCGACCTGCAGCCAGGCGACGGTCCCCTGCGCCGACGGCGACGGCCTGGCGCTCGACGACGGCCAGGTCATCGCTGTCGAGGCGGCGCCCGAAAAGCTGGTCGAGATCGAGGCCGAAGACGCCGACGCGCTGATGCGCATCGCCTGGCATCTGGGCAACCGCCATCTGCCGACCCAGCTCATGGGCGATCGCATCCGTATCCGCTACGACCACGTCATCGTCGACATGGTGCAGGGGCTGGGCGGCGACGTGCGCCGGAGATGAGGCGCCGTTCGATCCCGAGGGCGGCGCCTACGGCTACGGCGGGGCCACGGCCACCCCATGGCCCACCACCACGACCCTGCCACCACCACGACCATGGTCACCACCACGACCATGGCCACGACCATGGACAGGGCCACGGCGACGAGCACGACCACGGCGACGGGCGGCCTGTTCATCATCACGCCCCGGGCAGCGCCATGAGACGCCGCGCTCTATCGCCTCATGACCTGGCTGTCACCGGCCTTCCCGGTCGGCGCCTACAGCCATTCCGCACGGCCTGGAATGGGCGGTCGAGGCCGGGCTGGTGACCGACCGCGCCGGTCTGAGCGACTGGCTGCGCGACGTGCTCGAGCACGGCGCGGGCTGGAACGATGCGGTGCTGCTTCGTCCATGCCTGGCGCGCGATGCGCGCGCGACGACGGACCCGGCCTGCGGCGTCGCCGAGCTGCCGCGGCGCCTGCAGCCGGCCCGCGAGCGGCGCCTCGAAACCACGGCGCAGGGCGCGGCCTTCCGCCGCTGCCGCGCGACGCCTGGCCGCCCGGCTGCTCGGGCGCTGCTGCGATGGTCGGCAATGGCGCGTTGCCGCTGCCGCTGGCTGTCGCGACACAGGCGGCGCGCCACGACATTGCGCTGGAACCGGCCCTGACGGCCTATCTGCTCGCCTTCGCCGCCAATCTCGTCACCGCCGCGCAGCGCCTGGTGCCGCTCGGCCAGACCGACGGGCAGGACGCCCTGGCGGCCTTGGAGTGCTCTTTGCTCGAGACGGTCGCGCGGGCGCTGGCGCTCGACGACGAAGACCCCTTCGACCAGCTCGGCGGCGGTGCCTGGCACTCCGACTTGGCGGCGATGCTGCACGAAACCCAATACACGAGGCTGTTCCGCACATGACGAAGATGAATGGACCCCTGCGCGTCGGCATCGGCGGGCCGGTCGGCTCCGGCAAGACCGCGCTGATGGACGCGCTCTGCAAGGAATTCCGCAAGCGCTACGACATCGCCGCCATCACCAACGACATCTACACCCGCGAGGACGCCGAGTTCCTGACCCGCGCCGGCTCGCTGGCGCCCGAGCGCATCATGGGCGTCGAGACCGGCGGCTGCCCGCACACCGCCATCCGCGAGGACGCCTCGATCAATCTCGCCGCGGTCGCCGAGATGCGCGGGCGCTTTCCCGATCTCGACGTGGTGCTGATCGAATCCGGCGGCGACAACCTGGCCGCGACCTTCAGCCCGGAGCTGGCCGACCTCACGATCTACGTCATCGACGTCTCGGCCGGCGACAAGATCCCGCGCAAGGGCGGGCCGGGCATCACCCGCTCCGACCTGCTGGTCATCAACAAGATCGACCTGGCCCCCCTGTGGGGGCGCAGCCTCGAGGTGATGGACCGCGACGCGCGGAAGATGCGCGGCACGCGCCCCTTCGTCTTCACCAACATTCGCGGCGGCCAGGGCGTGGCCGAGGTCGCGGCCTTCGTCGAACGGGCGGGCGGCCTGCTGGCCGACGCCGCCGAGTAGGGAGCAAAGCCATGAGCCATTCCAAGCCTGCCGTCCGCCTCGTCCTCGCTGCCGCCCTCAGCCTCGCCGCGACGCCGGTGCTGGCCCACCCGGGGGGCGCGCAGGCTCATTCCTTCCTGGCTGGCGTGCAGCATCCGCTGTTCGGCTGGGACCACCTGCTGGCCATGCTCGCGGTCGGTCTCTGGGCCGGCATCGCCGGCGGCGGGGCGCGCTGGGCCTGGCCGCTGGCCTTCCTGGGCGGCATGGCGCTGGGTGGCGGGCTTGGCCTTGGCGGCCTCGGGCTGCCGGCCGGCGAGCCGATCGTCCTGGCTTCGGTGCTGGCCCTTGGTATCGCCGCGCTCCTGGCGCTGCGTCCGCCGCTGGCGCTGGCCGCCGCCGCCGTGGTGCTGCTTGGCGTCGCCCACGGCAACGCCCATGGCCTGGAAGCCCCAGCGGACGGTGGCGGGCTCCTCTATGCCGCCGGCTTCCTGGCGGCGAGCGCGGCGCTGCATGCTGGCGGTCTCGGCGCGGCCGTGCTGGCGCGCAACAGCGGCGCCGCTTGGCTCGCCCGCGCGCTCGGCCTCGCCGTGGCGCTCGGCGGACTGGCGCTGGCGGCGGGCTGATCCCGGCGACCTCCCGCAGCCTTGGTGGGAGGCGGCGTCGACGCCCGGCGCCAGGCGTGCTGCAATGGGGCCTCAGCCGAGGACCCACGTCTCATGCCGCCTGCCGCGCCGCCGACCATCGAAAGCCTGAATGCCCTCACCCTGGCGACCCATGACATGGCGCGGGCGGTCGCCTTCTACGAGAAGCTCGGATTCGCCCTGGACTACGGCGGACCGGCGGCGGAGTTCACCTCATTCCGCGCCGGACGAGACCACCTGAACCTGATCGTTGCCGGCAAGGAAGACCGCTGGCGCTGGTGGGGGAGGGCGATCTTCTTCGTCTCCGACGTCGATGCCCTCTATGGCCGCGCCCTGGAGGCAGGCCTGCAACCCGAAGCTGCGCCGCGCGATGCGCCCTGGGGCGAGCGCTACTTCCACATCGTCGATCCGGACGGCCACGAGCTCTCCTTCGCCGTTCCACTGTCGCGCTAGAGACTGCCCTCAGCCGGAAGCCGCTGCGGCCCGCGTCAGCAGCAGGATCGTCAGGTCCGCCGTCAGGAGCTGCTGGCCGTCCTCGGTGAAGGATTCCAGGCGCATGGTGACGCGCCCATGCTCGGGGCGGCGCGTCGGGCGGGCATCGACCACCGTGGCGGTGGCCTTGACCGTGATGCCCTCCTTCGCCGGCCGCAGCCAGCGCAGCCCCTCCAGGCCGACGCCGGCGACGGCGCTGTCGCGGAACAGCCCGAGATCGTTGTAGAGCTTGAAGGTCAGGACAAGGGTGTGGAAACCGCTCGCCACCAGCCCGCCGAAGAACGACTTCCCGGCCGCCTCGCGGTCGAGATGGAAGGGCTGCGGGTCCCACTCCGAAGCGAAGCGGACGATCTCCTCGGCGCTCATGACGGCACTGGCCGTGCGGTAGACCGTCCCCGGTACGAGGTCTTCCAGATAGAGCGATGTCATCGGGCCTCCTGCGGCGGAACCGCTGGATGGCGTTCCCGGTCCCAGCCGATGCTGCAAGGCGGCGAGGGGGCCGTCAATGCGTGCCGGGGCCGGGCGGGAGTCCCGCCGCCGGAAAGCCTGCTGACGGCCATTGCCGGGTCGTGCGACCATCGCCCTGCCAGCGACGCGGCCTGGGTGGGGGCGGAGAGCGAGGCCGCGGTTCGCCGGCGGGGAGATGAACGCGGCCGATCGGCGGGCCGCCGCTGTCGGGGAGTCGTCCGATGCCCGCGAGGATTACCTATCCGGGAGTCTACGTCGAAGAGGTGCCGGGCGGCTTTCGTGCCATCGTCGGCGTCGAGACCTCGCGCGCGCTCTTCATCGGTCATGCCGCGCGCGGGCCGCTGCACCGCCCGAGCGATCTCTTCTCCGCGGCAGACTTCGATCGCGCGTTCGCCGGCAGTGGATCGGCCGGTGAAATGGCTCACGCGGTCCGCCTCTTCTTTGCCAACGGTGGCCGCCGCTGCTGCCTCCACCGCATTGCCTCCGGTGCCACGCCGGCGGTCCTGCGGATCCCCTCCGAGGACGGCGCGACGCCGCTGATTGACTTGCAGTCAAGGGAGAGCGGCGTCGTCGGAAACGGCCTCCGCGCCCAGGTGACGCACCCTTCCGCCGGTCAGAACGGCGGCTTCGACCTTTCGCTCTGGCGCGAGGCGGCCGCCGAGGACGGCGCGATCGTCGCCTTGGAGGCCGAGGTCTTCGAGGGCCTTTCGATGGACGCCGGCAACGCGCGCTACGCGCCGCTGACGCTCAATCGCCGCTCCCGGCTGGTGACCGCCAGCGTTCCAGCGGCCCCGGCGAGTGCCCTGGCCCCGGCGGCGACCGGGGAAACGCCGCTCGCCGGTGTCGGCGGCAGCGACGGCGTGGCTCCGACCTTCGCCGACTACGAGGCGGCCTTTGCGGCGCTGGAACGCGATCTCGATCTCTTCAACCTGCTTGTGTTGCCACCGACCGGCGATGCCGGCCTCGACATGGCGAGGCTCTATCGCGCCGCCAGCCTCTTCTGCCGGCGGCGACGCGCCGTCCTGATCATGGATCCGCCCGTCAGCTGGAACAGCGCGCAGCAGGCCAGCAGCGACCTGCCCGCTCTGCGGGCCGGCCTGGCGACGGAGAACTCCGCGCTCTATCTCCCGCGGCTGCGGATCGCGGAGGAGGGCGGGGAACAGGCTGTCGGCCCCGCCGGCGCCATCGCCGGCCTGATCGCCCGCATCGATTCGACGCGCGGTGTCTGGCGGGCGCCGGCCGGCACGTCGGCCGCGCTGCGGGGCATCAGCGGCCTCGACTGGGCGCTGTCCGCGACCGAGATAGCCCTGCTGAACCCGCAGGCGGTCAACACGATACGTCAGCTCGACGGCGGCATCGTCTGCTGGGGCGCGCGGACCAACGCCGGCAGCGACGAGATCGGCAGCGACTGGAAATACCTCCCGGTCCGGCGTCTTGCCCTCTTCATCGAGGAGAGTCTCAGGCGCGGGCTCCTGTGGGCGATCTTCGAACCGAACGCGGAGCCCCTCTGGAGCCAGATCAGGGGGAGCGTCGTTCTCTTCCTCCAGACGCTGTTTCGCGACGGTGCCTTCGCGGGCGAGACTCCCCTCGAGGCCTTCTTCGTCAAGTGCGACGCGACCACGACCACCCAGGCCGACCGCGACAGCGGCATCGTCAACCTCCTGGTCGGCGTGGCGCCCTTGCGGCCAGCCGAGTTCGTCATCCTGCAACTGCAGTTGCTCGCCGGGCGCGGCGAGAGGCAGGCGGCCAGCGCCGCGCACGCGGCGGTCGCGCGGGCCGATCCCTACGGGAGCTTCCGCTTCACGCTCCGCTGGGACGGCCGCGCTGTCGCCGGCGCCAGCAAGGTCTCCGCGCTGGACCACGGCGCGCAGCGAGCAGTGCCGCAGGCCTTCGGAGACCCTGCCGCGCCTCTGGTGGCTGGCCTGCCGGCCGTGGTGGCCCTCGAGCGGGGCGTCACGCTCGATCGCGCGTTCGACGGCTGGGCGCGTCTCCAGGCCGCAACCCCCCACTTGGCGGGCGATCTTCGCCGCGACATCGTCATCGAGGTGAAGGCGCTGGAGAGAGGGACGGCGCGCCATCTCACGCTGCACCGCTGCCGAATCTCGAGATATCGGGCGCTGCCGGATCTCGATGCCGGCGGCGCGGCCGTTGCGATCGAGACCCTGGTGCTGGAAGCGGAGGGTTGGTCGCGCGGGTCCACCAGCGACGCCCCGCCAGGCAGCGGGTCGGAAGACCAGGCCCTGGCTCGCCCCCGCCGCCGGACCTGATGGGGACCGGGGGCCCTCTGCCATTGCCAATGCAGCATCCTGCAGCTCCAGGGGGTGCTGGCGCCCTATCGCTGACGCCTATAATGGGACAGAGATAGGGTCTCGGCCCGGCGGACCGGTCCGTCGGTTCCTTCGTGACTCCCCGCGTCCCAGGAAACAGGTGCCTCTTTGCAACATCTGGCGCATCTCCGGTACTTCTACGCGGTCAGCAAGATGCGTTCGATCCGCAAGGCGGCCGACGCGCTGAACGTGGCGCAGTCGGCCGTCAGCCGGCAGATCAAGAACCTTGAAGTCGACCTTGGCGTGCAGCTCTTCGACCGCCATGCGCGCGGCGTGCGCCTGACCGACGCCGGCGAGATCCTCGCCGTCTACGCGCACGAGGTGTTCCTGGGGCTGGAGCACACGCGCTCGGAGATCGACGACCTGAGGGCGTTGCGGCGCGGCACCATAAGCCTCTGCACGGTGGAGGCCGGCATCGCCGATCTGCTGCCCAACGTGATCGCCGCCTTCCGCCGCGACTTCCCTCTGGTGAAGGTGAAGCTGAGCGTGCGCGGCACCCAGGGCGTGGTCGATGCGGTCCTGGCCGACGACGCCGACATCGGGGTCTCCTTCCATACCCCCGAGCACCCCAACATCACCGTGCTGGCGCGCAAGGCGCAGCCGCTGAATGCCATCCTGCGCCCGGAGCATCCCCTCGCCGAGCGCAAGCAACTAGCTCTCGCGAGCCTGGCCGCGGAGCCGATCGCGCTGCCCGACAGCTCCTTCGGCATCCGCCAGCTGGTGGAGGATATCCAGCGCCGGGCGAAGGTGCGGCTGGAGCCGACGCTGGAGACCGACTCGATCACCGTCCTGGCGACCTTCGCCCGGCTCGGCATGGGGATCGCCTTCCTGCCGTTCTTCGCCGTCAAAGGCGCGGTCGAGCGAGGCGAACTGGTCGCCATCCCGCTCTCCGACCCGCCCGCGCGCCGCCCGAGCATCGACATCATCGCCCATCTGGGGCGGCGTCTGCCCTTCGCCGCGCAGGAGTTCGCCAATCGCCTCCAGCTGGCGCTGAAGACGCTGCGGTGAGGCCATCGAGCGATCCAATTTTGGCAAGAAGTCGATCTAGAAATTGACATTGTGGCGATCACCCACGGCTGCCTAGGATTCCCCCGCTTCCGCTGATCGGCCCGAAGGAACGGCCGAAGCCCGCGGGGCGAACGTGCACTCACCCGCAGAGCCAGGGGCGCCAAGCAGATGGATGACCACGCTACGAACGCGACCGCCGCTGCGGCGCGCGAAGACATCATTCGACGCCCCTACGACGGTGCCGAGGTGGGACGCATGCCGGTGGCCGATGCGGCTGCCGTCGAGGCCGCCATCCTTGCCGCCGAGCAGGGCTTCCAGGTCATGCGGCGCCTGCCGCGCTTCGCGCGCGCGGATATCCTGGAGCGCACCGCCGACATCATCCACGCCCAGCGCGACGACTTCGTTCAGTTGATCGCGCAGGAGGCCGGCAAGCCGCTCTACGACGCCCGCGGCGAGGTTTCGCGCGCCGTCTTCAACCTGCGCAACGCCGCCGCCGAGGCGCGGCGCACCGCCGGCGAGGAGATTCCGCTCGACATGGACGGCGGCGTCTTCGAGTACCAGATCGCCACCGCCGAGGGCGGCGCCCTCGACCTCTCGGCGGTCGATCGCGAGCAGCTTGCCGCGCTGCGCCGCCGGATCGGCATTGCGCGCCGCTTCCCGATCGGCCCGATCCTGGCGATCACACCCTTCAACTTTCCGCTGAACCTCGTCGTGCACAAGGTCGGGCCGGCGCTGGCGGTCGGCAACAGCGTCATCATCAAGCCGGCGCCGCAAACCCCGCTGACCTCGCTGAAACTGGCGGCGGCGCTGATCGCCGCCGGCCTGCCGCCCGAGGCGGTGCAGGTGGTGCACTGCCCGGTCGACCTGGCCGAGCGCCTGGTGAAGGACGAGCGGATCGCGATGGTCAGCTTCACCGGCAGCGCCAAGGTCGGCTGGCACATCAAGGCGATTGCCGGCCGCAAGAAGGTGGCCCTGGAGCTCGGCGGCAACGGCGCGGTGGTGATCGCCGCCGACGCCAACCTGGACTTCGCGGCGGCGCGCTGCGTGCGCGGCGGCGTGGTCTACGGCGGCCAGTACTGCATCGGCGTGCAGCGCATCCTGGTGCATCGCGACCGCTACGACGAATTCCGCGGCCTGCTGGCCGCGAAGGTGGCAGCCTGCCGCATCGGCGACCCCCTGCAGGAGGGGGTGGACGTCGGGCCGGTGATCGACAGCGGCTCGGCCGACCGCATCGAGCGCTGGATCCAGGAGGCGGTGGGCGCCGGTGCGACCGCCCTGGTCGGCGGCGGGCGGCACAATACCGTGATCGAGCCGACGGTGCTGGAGAACACGACGGCGGACATGCTGGTCGAGAAGGAGGAGATCTTCGGGCCGGTGATGACGCTCAATCCCATCGACTCGGTGGAGGAGGGCCTGCGCCGCGCCAATGCCAGCCGCTATGGCCTGCAGGGCGGCCTCTTCACCAACGACCTCCGGATGGCGCTCGGCGCGCTGGACGAGTGGGACGTGGGCGGGCTCATCGTGAACGACGTGCCGATCTACCGCATCGACAACATGCCCTTCGGCGGCTGGAAGGAATCCGGCCTGGGACGCGAGGGCACCCGCTTCGCCATGGATGAGATGAGCGAGACCAAGCTGCTGATCGTCAACTACAGCTGACCGAGGGTCGACCATGGCCGCCGCGCGCGACCGCCTCTACGTCTGCGAGACCTGCCTGCGCGACGAGCTGCCGGCGGCGGGCGAGGTGACGCGGGGGCGCGCGCTGGCCGCAGCGATCGAGATCGCCCTGGCCGGCCAGCCGGGCGGAGCCGCGGTACCGCTGTTGCGGCGCGTCGCCTGCCTCAATGCCTGCCTGTCTGCCTGTAGCGTCGCGCTGCGCGGCGATGGCAAGATCAGCCTGCGTCTCAGCCGGCTCTGCGCGGAGGATGCCGGCGCCGTGGTCGAGCTGGCGCGGCTCTATGCCCTGAGCGAGACCGGCGACCCGCCGCCGGAGCGCTGGCCGGCGGGGCTGCGTGGCAAGCTCTCCGCGAGGGTACCGGCACCGCGGTCCGCGAACATCTGAGGGAGTGGCACCATGCCCAACACGATCTTTACCAACGTCCAGATCTTCGACGGCACCAGCGAGACGCTCTATCCCGGCGAGGTGGAGGTGCAGGGCAACCGGATCGCGGCGGTGGCCAAGGGCGGCGAGCGCCTGGAGCGCGAGGGCAGGCAGCTGGTGGACGGCGGCGGCGCGACCCTGATGCCGGGCCTGGTCAACACCCACGGCCACCTGACCTATCCGCGAGTCGCGACGCTGAAGGAGGTGGTGGAGCTGCCGGTCGAGGAGCACACGCTGGTGGCCTCCTACAACGCCCGCCTGATGCTCGACTATGGCTTCACCGCGGTGATCAGCGGCGCCGCCTCGAAGCCTCGCCTCGACATCGTGCTGCGCAACGAGATCAATGCCGGGCGCCTGGCGGGCCCGCGCATGCTGGCAGCCACCCCGGAGCTGACGGTCTCCGGCGGACTGGCGGACGAGAGCCGGCTGTCGCGGGAGAACTACGCGACCGGCCTGGTGGCGGACAGTCCCGACGACTTCCGCGCCATCGTGCGCAAGATGGTGCGCGAGGGCGTCGACCTGGTGAAGTTCAACAACTCCGGTGACTCCTTCTGCTGGCCGCAGATGCCGGCCGACACCAATCCGATGACGGAGGAGGAGGTGCGCGCCATCTGCGACACCACCAAGAACCTCGGTCGCCGGCTCGCCGCCCATGCCCATGCCGACAGCGCGGTGCGGCAGTGCATCGAGCACGGCGTCGAGTTCATCTTCCACGCCACCTTCGTCACCGACGCGACGATCGAGAAGCTGGTGAAGGCGCGGGACAAGCACTACATCTCGCCGGCCTTCGGGCTGCACTACAACACGCGCTACGAGGCGCAGGACTGGGGCATCGACGAGGCCCAGGCGGAGCACATCGGCAAGGTCGCCGAGTTCGAGGCCTGCGTCGAGAACATGACCAAGCTGCACAAGGCCGGCGTCAAGGTGCTGCCCTTCGGCGACTACGGCTTCGCCTGGATCCCGATGGGCACCGACACGCGCGACTTCGAGCATTTCGTGAACTACTTCGGCTTCGCCCCCTGGGAGGTGCTGCGCGCCGCGACCGCCTACGGCGGCGAAGCCTTCGGCCGCGACAAGCTGGGGCAGGTGAAGCCGGGATTCCTGGCCGACCTGGTGCTGCTGGACGGCGATCCGCTGGCCGACATCACGCTGTTTCAGGATCAGGACAATTTCCTGATGATCATGAAGGACGGCCGCTATCACAAGGCGCCGCGGGCGCGGCAGGGCGGGCGCCTGACCAGCGCCGCCGAGTAGCGCCTCAGCGGAAGGCGTAGCCGCCGCGCTCGAGGGCGGCGAAGAAGTCGCTGTCGTCCAGCGTCCGCCGGGCGGCGATCCAGCGGCGGCTGTCCTCGCCGCAGGTCACCCGGAAGGCCCCCTCGGGGGCCTCGATCATCGCCTGCAGCACGGCCGCGACGTGATCGGCCGCGCTGACCAGCTGCGCCAGATCCTCGGGCTCCGGCCGGTCCAGGCGGTCGGCATAGGGCGAGGCGGCTGACGGCGCCTGGGCCTGCCGCTTGCCGCCGAAGGCGGTGGCGATCAGCCCCGGCTGCAGCAGTCGCACGGCAATCCCGAAGGGCGCCAGTTCCAGCAGCAGGCTTCGCTGGCGGCCTCCAGGGCGGATTTGGTGGCGCAATAGCCGCCATAGAGCGGCAAGGCCGCGGCGGCGATCGAGGAGCTGATATTGACGATCAGCCCGTGGCCCTGGCGGCGCATGCGTCGGAATGACGCCTGGCAGACCCGCAACGTGCCCAGAAGAATTGACATCCATGGCCGCCCGCAGGGCGTCGATCGGCAGCTCCTCGATGGCGCCGATGCAGGGCACGCCGATATTGTTCACCACCACGTCGATGGGCCCGGCCATGCGCGGCCTCGGCCAGCGGCACGGACCGAATTCGATCCGGAGTCACCTCCATCTGCACGAGCCTGACCAGCGCGATCCTGCCGTCGCCGTCCGCCACGAGATCCTCGCCGCCCTGCCGGACGGCGGCCAGCACGCGATAGCCGGCGGCGGCGAGGCGCAGCGCAGCGGCGCGCCCGACCCCGCTGGACGCGCCGGTGACGAGAACGCGGGCGCCGGGCTCAGGGCGCCGGGCTGTCGGCGTCATGCGCGCTCTCCTGGCTGAAGGTGAGGTGCTCGCGCACCACCGCGTCGCTGACCAGCTCGGCCATCGGCCCGGCGGCGACGATCCGCCCCTTCTCGATGACGTAGCCGCGCCGTGCCAGCGCCGAGGCGAACTTCAGGTTCTGCTCGACCAGCAGCATGGCCAGTTTGCGGTCCTGGCTGATCTGCCTGCAGGATGTCGCGGATATCCTGCACGATGCTGGGCTGGATGCCTTCGGACGGCTCGTCGAGCAGCAAAAGGCGCGGCTTGCCGGCGAGCGCCCGGGCAATCGCCAGCATCTGCTGCTCGCCGCCGCTCATCGTGCCGGCCTTCTGATTGAGGCGCTCGCGCAGGATGGGAAAATAGTCGAGCACGTCGGAGGCATAGCCGTTGGCCAGCCGCGTGCCGCCGATGATCGTGCCGCTGCGCAGGTTCTCCGCCACGGTCAGGCGGCCGAACACGAGGCGTCCCTGCGGCACGTAGCCGATGCCGAGCCGCGCCCGCTTGAACTCCGGCAGCGCGGTGATGTCCTGCCCATCGAAGCGGATCCGGCCCTTGGTCTGTGGCAGCAGCCCCATGATGCCGCGCATCAGCGTGGTCTTGCCGACGCCGTTGCGGCCGAGCAGGCAGACAAGCTCGCCGTCGTCGACCTGCAGGTCGACATCCTCGCAGATCCGGCTCTGGCCGTAGCCGGTGGCGAAACCCTCGATGGCGAGCAGCATTCAGACCTCCTCGCCCAGGTAGACGCGCCGCACCGCCTCGTCGCCAGCGATCTCGTCGAAGCTGCCCTCGCGCATGACGGTGCCGCGATAGAGCACAGTTACGGTGCTGCGCAGCCGCCGCACGAAGGCGATGTCATGCTCGATGACGATGGTGGTCTTGCCGGGAAACGCGGTGCGCAGCAGGTCGGCGGTGCGCGCGGTCTCGGCCAGGGTCATGCCGGCGGTCGGCTCGTCGAGCAGGATGAGGTCGGGATCGTTCAGCATGACCACGCCGATCTCCAGCCATTGCTTCTGGCCGTGCGACAGGTCGCCTGCGATCAGGTTGCGCTGCTCTTCCAGCTGCAGCACCGAGAGGATCTGTTCGGCGCGTTCCAGCTGGACGCGCCGCCGCCGGTTGAACAGCAGGTCGCCGGCGCTGCCGTGGCCGGTGCCGCCGACCAGCAGGTTGTCGATCACCGTCATCTCCTCGAAGATCGAGGGCGCCTGGAACTTCCGGCCGACGCCGAGGCGGCTGATGGTGTTCACCTTGCGGCCGGCGATGTTCCTGCCACGCAGCAGGATGCGGCCGCTGTCCGGCTTCAGCCGGCCGGTGATGAGGTTGAAGAGTGTCGTCTTGCCGGTGCCGTTCGGCCCGATGATGCAGCGCAGCTCGCCCGGCGCGACCGCCAGGTCGAGGCCGTCGAAGACCTTGAGGCCGCCGAAGCTCTTGGTGAGTTTTTCGATCCGCAGCATGAGCGGTCCTAGAGCCTGAGGAAGGACAGGCGGGCCTGCATCCAGGGGCTGCGCAGAAGCCCCACGATGCCGCCCGGCCAGAAGAGCACCACGCTGATGAAGAAGACGCCGACGATCAGCAGCCAGAGCACCACCAGCGCATCCGACAGCAGCGTCTGCAGATAGTTCACCAGCAGCGCCCCGACGAAGGCCCCGACCAGCGTGCCGCGGCCGCCGACGGCGACCCAGACCAGTACGGCGGCCGACATGCCCAGGCTGACCAGATCGGGTGAGATGAAGCCGACGGGCACGTAGAGCGCACCGCTGAAGCCGGCCATCGCGCAGGAGATCGAGAAGATCACCAGCTTCAGGAAGGGCACGTCGTAGCCGAGGTACTCGATGCGGGTCTCGTTCTCGCGGATGCCCTGGATCACCCGGCCGAAGTCGCTGCGCACCAGCCAGCGGGCCAGCCAGGCGCAGCCGGCCGCGCCGATCAGGGCGGTGTAGTAGGCGGCATCGGCTTCGTAGAGCTCGACCTCCCAGACGCCGGGAATGCCCAGCGTCGGCACGGCGTAGCCGTAGAGCCCGTTCAGGCCGCCGGTCAGCTCGGTGCTGACGATGATGAGCTGCTGCACCACGCCGGTCAGGGCCAGCGTCACCACCCCGAAGAACACGCCGCTGACGCGGCCGTAGAAGAGGAACATCCCGAGGAACATGCCGGCCAGCAGCGGCACCGCCACGGCGGCGAGGATGGCGAGGTAGGTGACGCCCGGCAGGTCGACGTACTTCAGCACGATCCCCATTGCGTAGGCGCCGAGCCCGAAGAAGATCGCGTGGCCGAAGTTCACCACGCCGGCATAGCCCCAGATCAGATCGAGGCTCAGCGCCAGGATGGCGAAGGCGATGAATTTGGTCAGCAGGTTGGTCTCGTAGTCGCTGGCGAGCGCCGGAAAGAGGGCGAACAGCAGGAGCAGCCCGAGCAGGAGCACGATCCGCCCCGGGCGCCGGCGCTGAGGCAGGGTGGCGGTGGCGCTGCTCATGATCCGGCGATCCCCTGCGGCCGCAGCCGGATGACCAGCAGCGCCAGCAGGACCACGAGGGCCTGGGCGACCACCGGCCGGGTGAAGAAGGAGAGCGCCGCCTCGGCGCCGCCGATGGTCGCGCCGCCGGCGATAACGCCGTAGAGATGGCCGATCCCGCCGACGATGACGACGATGAAGGCGCGCGAGAGGTATTCGAGGCCCATCTCGGTGTTGATGACCACCAGCGGGCTCATGATGGCGCCGGCGAAGCCGACCAGGGCGGAGGCGATGCCGAAGGCCCACATGTCGGTGCTGTGGACATTGACGCCCAGAGCGGAGGCCATGTTGCGGATTGGCAATGATCACCAGGCGGATGCGCAGGCCGAAATCGGTCTTGAAATAGAGCAGGAAGGTCGCGGCCATGATCACCACGGTGGTGACGACGATGAATAGCCGGTAGGTGGGGTACTGGATACCCAGGAGGTCGGTGCTGCCGGTGATCATCGAGTTCGACATCATCTGGCCGGAGCCGAAGATCAGGCGGACCACCTGGCGAATGATGATGGAAAGGCCCCAGGTGGCCAGCAGCGTGTCCAGCGGCCGCTTGTAGAGCCGCCGGATGATCGAGCGTTCCACCAGCATGCCGAAGGCGCCGACGAACAGCGGCGCGATCACCAGGCCGTACCAGGGCGAGATGCCCAGCATCGAGAGCGTGGCGACGCAATAGGCGCCGAGCATGAAGAACTCGCCGTGCGCAAGGTTCACGATGCCCAGCATGCCGAAGATGATCGCCAGGCCGAGCGACACGAGGATCAGGATCGATGCCAGGCTCAAGGCATTGAAGAGCTGAATCAGGATCGCGTCCATAACCACCTTTCCATAGCGGCGTCCAACGCGGAGCGGCGGCAGTCAGCCTGCCGCCGCCCGCTACTCTAGCGCTGGTTCGGCCGGGTTTGCGCCCGCTAGACCCGGCAGTCGGTGAGGGCGGCGACCTGGCCGAAGTCCTCCAGGATGTCGAAGCCGCCGTCGGCGCGCACTTCGGCGATGATCTGGTGCAGCGCCGCGTGGTTGGTCTGGCCGTCGATGGAGATCTCGCCCTGAGGCGCGTCGAAGGTGACACCGCCCAGCGCGTCGACCGTCTTCTCGATATCGAAGGAGCCGGCTTTCTCCACCGCCGCCTTCCAGACATAGACGCTGTCGTACTGGCCCTCGCCCATGTTGTTCAGGATGGCGTCGGCGCCGAAGGCCTTCTTGAAGTTGGCGACGAAGGCCTTGTTCACCGGGTTGTCGAGCTCCATCAGGTAGGAGACCGAGCACTGCATGCCCTTGCGCAGCTCCGGCTCGAAGGCCGGGACGTAGAGCTCGTCCATCAGGGTCGCCGCGACCGCGGTGTCGCCCAGGCCGAAGTCGTAGTACTGCTTCAGGCAGGAGATCAGGCCGTTGCCGCCGATGAAGGGGAAGAAGACGTCCGGGCTGCTCGACTTGATGCGGCTGATGATCGAGGACCAGTCGCTCTGGTCGAAGGGCACGAACTCCTCGCCGACCACCTCGCCGCCGGCGGAGGCCGCCGCCAGCTTGATGTACTCGATCGAGACGCGCGGCCAGATGTAGTCCTGCCCGACGCAGTAGATCCGCGGGCCGAACTTCTGGATCAGGTAGGGGATGAAGAAGTCCAGCTGCTGGTTGGGAATCGCCCCCATCGAGATGAAGTAGCGGCTGCAGGAGGTCTGGCTCTCCCAATAGGTCGGGTAGAAGTAGGGGACCTTGAAGCGCGCGGCGGCGTTCTCCGCCACGGCGGCGCGAACGCTGGAATAGACCACACCGATCAGCGCCTTCACGCCGTCGCTCTGGATCATCTTCGTGGCCTTCTGCACGCCGACGTCGGTGCTGGTGTTGTCGTCTTCCGAGACCATCTCGAGCTGCCGGCCGAGCACGCCGCCCGACTCGTTGATCTCGTTCACCGCCAGTTCCATGCACTGTTGCATCGAGGGCCCCCAGATCGAGCCGGGACCCGTCATGTGGAAGAGGCCGCCCAGCTTGATGGTCTCCTCGCCGCGGGCGGAGATGATCCAGGGCCCGCCGAGCGTCGCGCTGCCGACCGCAACGCCGCCCATCAGCTTGCCGAAGGTCCGCCGGCTGAGGCCGCGGCCTGCCTTGGTCTGTGCTGTCTTACCGTTCCGATCGCCCATTGTAGCTCTCCCTCGTTTCGTCGTTGTTGCCCATCACCCCGACCGCTCGCCGGCGCCAGTGGCGCCGGGACCGGCGGCTACCGCAGTTCACCGCTCTTGAAGGACCGCCACAGCGCGGCGAACTCGTCCGGCCGCGACAACATGAAGAGATGCGCGGCCGCTGGAATCTCCCGATAGCGGGCGCCGGGAATCGCGGCGGCAAGGTCCTGGCCCTGGAAGGCCGTGCAGCAGAGGTCTTCGGCGCCGGTCACCACCAGGGTCGGCGCCACCACGTCCTTCAGGCGGTCGCGGGTGTCGTGGTCGCGGCAATACTGCAGCTGCCGGCGATAGCCGGCCGGGTCGGGCGGCGCGGCGGCGAAGGCCGATTCGAGTCGCTGCAGGCTCTCCGGATCGTCGCGGAAGACCCGCGGCGAGAAGAGGAACATCATCGCCATGCGGAACTGCTCCGTCATGTCGACGCGATCCAGCAGCATCTCGCGCAGCGACCACATGCGCGCCGACCAGGCGTCGGCGGCGGCGTAGCTGGAGGCGAGGAGCAGCGAGCGCACGCTCCCTGGATGGGCCAGAGCCAGTTCCTGGGCGATCATGCCGCCGAAGGAGATGCCGATCACATGCGCCGGGCCGCCACCGGCCTGCTGCAAGACCGCCTGCATGTCGTCCGCCAGGGCGGAACCGCTAAAGGGCACATCGGGCTTGTCGCTGCCGCCGGCGCCGCGAGGGTCGACGAAGATCACGTGATGCGACGCGGCCAGGATCTCGGCCAGCCTCTGGAGTTGCTGGATGCCGCCGCCGAGGCCGGGGATCAGGAGAACGGGGTCGCCATCGCCCACGGTCTCGTAGCGGATCCGAACCCCGTCGTTTGACGCAAACGGCATCGCTCACCCTCGCTTCGCCGTATCGGCCGGCCGTGCCGGAAGCTGCGATCGTCGCAGTCGATCCGCAGCGGCTTGCCCCGGGCCAGGAACGGCACGAGAGCGGCCATTTCAGTGCTCGACCGCACGTTGACCCGGTCACGGTGGCGGAGCCCCAGCAATCCCACAAGCGCAAATAGGAGAAGGATGTGGTGCCGAAATTAGATCAGTGAATCAGCCCCCGCCTGAGCCCGGAAGGCATGGCCTGATGGCGGCAACAGTCTCGTCCCGCAGCGCCCGCCAGACGCTGAGCGCGGTGAGCATCGAGGTCTTGGGATTCTGCGGCGAGGGGCGGCCGCGGACCTCGATGCGGGCGCTGCCGAAGGCGCCGGCGTAGGAGAGCTCGTGCAGGTTCTCGCTGGCCTGCGGATCGGCCACCAGGCTGACCTCGGTTCGCTCGAAGCCGAGTCCGGCCAGCGCCACGGTTGCCGTGACGTTGGCATTGGCCGGGTAGCGGGCGGCGGCTTCGCGCGCCGAGCCCTGGAAGAACACGGTCGGAGCCTGCAGGCTGTCGAGGTCGAGCAGCTGCTCGGCCGGGGTGCCGCGCCAGGCCCGCACCGGCTTGACGCCGCGATAGCGCACCCACTCCAGCCCGCCCTGCTGCGCGGCGGCGAGACCGTCGATGCCGGCCAGCGCGCCGGCGGCGAAGAGCAGGCGGCCGCCCTTGGCCGCGGCGTCGCCGAGCGCCCGTTCCAGTGCGGGATCGGAGAGCGCGCCGGAGGAGACCGACAGCAGGTCGTAGCCGGCACGCAGGATCGCCGCGCCGTACTCCCTCAGTGCGCCGTGGCCGGCGCAGTCCACCACGATGTCCGGGGCCGTGGCGAAGAGCTCCTCGAGCGTGCAGACGGCTCGTGCGCCGGCCGGCATCGATGTCTGTGCCTCGTCGCGGGCCGGGGCCCGCACCAGGACCGCGGCGCAGGCGAGCTCGGCACCCTCGTCCGCCTGCAAGGCCTCCAGGACGCTGCGGGCGATGCCGCCGAAGCCGATGAGGGCGAAGCGTCGGGGGCTGTGAGTCGTCATGGTCTGCTCGCGTTCCGTCTGTGGTGGCCGATGGGCGGCCAAGACTTCTCCCGTATCGGAGGCCATTGCAACAACCCGCCGCCGCGGCCGCCCGCGACGTGGAGAAGGTCTCGGCCTGGGGGGCTCGTCGTCGGTGCTGTTGCCGACCAGCTGAAGCGCTTCGCGTGCCGCGAGGATCTGGTGATCGATTGGCGGCGCGCCTGAGGTGGCGCCGCAGCGCGGATCAGCAGCCGGCGAGCGGAGCGGCACATTGACATTTCGATGAAGATAATCAGAATTATGATGGAATAGAGATGGGAGTGGTGGGCCATGACGGGGCTATCGAGACGGACTCCGATCGCCCTTGTCGTCGGTGGTGTCCGGGGCATCGGCCTGGCGACTGGGCAGGCGCTGCAGGCGGCCGGCTGGCAGGTGGTCCTGGCGGATCGCGACGCCGCCGAGCCGGCGGTCGCCGAGCGCTTCGACTGCCGGCAGGCCGACATCACCAGCAGCAGCTCGGTCGACGAGATGGTCGCCGGCGTCGTCGCCGACCACGGCGGCTTCGACGGCCTGGTGAACGCCGCCGGGTTCAATCGCCATCAGTCGGTCGAGGAACTCGAGGACACGACCTGGTCGTCACTCTTCGATGTCCACCTGGGGGGCGTGCTGCGGCTCTGCCGGGCCGCCCTGCCGGCGCTGCGGGCACGGCCGGGCGCGGTGGTCAACTTCTCCTCGATCAATGCCCAGATCGGCCGGCCGCGGCGGGTGCCCTATGCGGCGGCCAAGGGCGGCATCGAGGCGCTCACCCGCACGCTGGCCATCGAGTGGGCGCCGCACGGCATCCGGGTGAATGCGGTCTCGCCCGGTATCATCAATACCCGCATGGTGCAGGACAATCTCGCCAAAGGGCTGGTCGATCGCGACAGCCTGCTCGGCGCCATCCCGCTCGGCCGCTTCGGCGAGGCCGCCGAGGTGGCGGGGACGGTGGCCTTCCTGCTGTCCGATACGGCGAGCTATATCACGGGGCAGACGCTGGCGGTCGATGGCGGCGTGCTGGCCAACGGCAACTGGTGAGCCAAGAGATGGAACGAGGGACCGCGTGACGATGGGCAAGTTGAAAGTGATCGTGGACGAAGAGAAGTGTGTCGGCGCCGGGCAGTGCGTGATGGCCGCCCCGGAGGTCTTCGACCAGCGGGAGGAGGACGGCATCGTCGTCCTGCTGCAGGCCGAGCCGGACGAGGCCCTGACCGCCGCCGTCAAGAAGGCCGCCCGTCTCTGCCCGGCCCTGGCGATCACCGTCGAGGAGACATGACCGCGACGCCCCGCCGGATCGTCATCGTCGGTGCCTCGGCTGCCGGGCTGGCCACGGCGACGGCCCTGCGGGACGAGGGCTACGACGGCACGATCGCGCTGGTCGGGGCCGAGCCGGAAAGCCCCTACGACCGGCCGCCGCTCTCCAAGCGGCGCTTCGCCGGCCTCGATAGCCTGGCGACCGTCGCCCTGGCGGACGAGGCCGCGCTCGCGGCGCTGCAGCTCGAGGTGCATCTGGGCGTGGCGGCCACCCGGCTGCGGGTCGCGGAGCGGCGCCTGAGCCTGGCATCCGGCGACGAGCTGGCATGGGACGCCTGCGTCGTGGCGACCGGGTCGACACCCATTTCGCTGCCGGGAGCCGATCAGACCTTTCGGACCCACGCCGATTCTCTGGCCTTCGGCGAGATTCTCCGGCAGGGCGGGCGGCTGCTGGTCATCGGTGCGGGCGTCCTCGGCTGCGAACTGGCGGCGCTGGCGCGTGACCACGGGATGGAGGTCACGGTGGTCGACCGACAGGCCGGTGCAATGCGGGACCGGGTCGGCGCGCAGGTCTCCGGGCGACTGGAAGCGATGCACCGCGGGCGCGGCGTCACCTTCTGCCTCGGCGTCGACGTCGCTTCGATCGGCGGTAGCGGCAGCGGTCGACGCGCGTTGCTCAGCGACGGGACGACCCTCGAGGCGGACCACATCGTCGCCGCCATCGGCTGCCGGCCGGCGGTCGGGTGGCTGGCCGACAGCGGTCTCGAACTCCGCAACGGACTGCTGTGCGATTCCTGCTGCCGTGCCGCGCCTGGGGTCTATGGCGCAGGCGATGTCGCCAACTGGTACAATCCGCGCTTCGCGCGCCATATGCGCATCGAGCATCGCACCAATGCCACAGAGCAGGGGATGGCGGTCGCCGCCTGCCTGCTCGGATCGACGCAGCCCTTCGACCCCATCCCCTTCTTCTGGACAAATCAGTACGACGCGAAGATACAGGTACACGGCTTGGTCGGCGGTGACTGCGACACCGACCTGCTGCAGCAGGATGCCGATGGCTTTATCATCGCCTACAGCCGGGGCGGTACGGTGGAGGGGCTGCTCGGCTGGAACCGGGCCCGCGCGCTGCGTATGGCGCGCGGCCTGATCGGCGAGCCGAGGGAGAGCGTGACGGCGCGGGTAGAGTGACGGCGGATGGGGGACCGAAGGACGTGAAATCCGAACTCTCTCGATCGATCAAGCGGACACTCGAGGTGCTGGAGTACTTCGACGACGAACACCCGGCCGTGTCGGTCAGCGAGATCTCCCGCGCGCTGGGCTATCCGCAGTCGAGCACCTCCATCCTGCTGAAGAGCCTGATGGAGCTCGGCTATCTTCACTACGACAAGGACGAGCGCAGCTATCGCCCGACGGCCCGGGTGGCGCTCCTGGGGCGGGGCGTGCAGTCCTATCTCTTCGGTGACGGCAGCGTGATGTCGGCCCTGGAGGAGATCAGCCAGAAGACCGGCGAACTGGTGATCTTGGCGGCGCGCGCCGGTGTGGTGGTGCAGTACATCCATGTGATTCCGGCGACCAATCCGGTGCGCATGCACCTGCGTCCGGGCGCCGTGCGGCCGATGATCGGCTCCGCCGTCGGGCATCTCTTTCTCTCGGCCCGGCGCAACGACCTGCTGGCCGACGAGATCGACCGGCTGGTCGAGGCGACCGGCGCCGATGCCGGTTTCGACCGCGAGCAGCTGATGAAGAAGATCCGCAAGATCCGCCGCGACGGCTACGCGCTATCCACCAACACTGTCACGGCGGGTGGCGGCATCGTGACGATGCTGCTGCCCGGCCTCTTCAACGGTCAGCTCCTGGCGATCGGCATCGGCGGGGTGGCGAGCATCATCACCGACCAGGGAGCGCGATTCGTCGAGGTGATGCGGGACGCGATCAAGCGGCACGTGATCCCGGCACTGGCGGCCGGGGAGGCCGTCAACGGACGCGATTTCGCAGCGCGCCCAGACCTTCGACCCTTGCCGTGACGAGCTGGCCTGCACGCAGGTAGAAGCGCTCCGGCTCTGGCCTGGCCAGGGCAACGCCGGAAGGCGTGCCGGTGATGATGATGTCGCCGGTCTCCAGGCCCATCCGCGACCAGTAGCTGACCAGCTCCGCCACCGGAAAGATCATGTCCGACGTGTTGGCGTCCTGGCGCACTTCGCCGTCGACCGACAGCGAGATGCCAAGTGCCTGCGGATCGGGGACGCTGTCGCTCGTGGTCAGCCAGGGCCCCATCGGCGCGAAGCTCGGGAAGTTCTTCGCCAGGGTGATGCCGATCTGCTGCTCCATCTCGCGGCGCTGGATGCCGCGTGTGGCAACGTCGTTGCAGACCGCGTAGCCGGCGACATGCTCCAAGGCCGCGTCGCGGCTGACATCGAGGGCCGGCCGGCCGATGAACACCGCCAGCTCGACCTCGTAGTCGACGTCGTCGAGCCCGGCCGGCAGCACGATGTCGTCGTGCGGACCGCTCAGGCTGGAGGCGAACTTGGCGAAGGCGCTGGGGAACTTGGGGATCTCGACCGTCTTGCCGCGCTTGGCCCAGATCTCCTGGCCCTCGCGGACATGGTCCAGGTAGTTGCGGCCGGTGGCGACGATCTTGCCCGGCTTCGGTACCGGCGCGAAGAGGCGCCAATGGGTCAGATCGGCGGCTGGGGGCGCCGCGGCGGCGCGGCCGGCATCCAGCGCGCGCAGCCGCTCCAGGCTCTCTGGCAGCAACCAGGCCGGAACGTCCGGGTCGTTCCAGGCCGGATCGGCGGTTTGCCCCTGGGCGTCGCAGGCCCCGGCCACCGGATAGAGGTGCGTCTCGTCGTCGGCGAAGGCCAGGACGCGCTGGCACCCGTCGCGCTGCTGCAGTGTGGCAAGGCGCATGTCGCCGCTTCCCCCGGTCCGGCTCAGAAGAGGTCGTAGGGGACGCGCTGGCCTTGCGGGCTCCAGGCGACGAACAGCAGCACCGCATCCTCGGTCGCCTGCATCGCCGCGTGCGCCTCGTCGCTCGGCAGTACGAAATAGGAGAGCGCGTCGAAATGCGCGCCCTGAAAGTCGATCTCGCCCTCCAGCAGGAAGACCGCGCGGTGGCCGACCGGAGTCGCCCCCGGCAGGCTGGCACCCTTCGCGATGCGCAGCAGCTTCAGGTTCGGGCCGGACTCGAAGAAGTAGGCCAGGTGCTTCGTCGAGAGACCCGGCAGGGCATCGTGCTGCAGCCAGGGGAGACCATTGGTCCGCATGACGACGTAGCTGTTCAGCCGCGCCTGTGGGTACTCGATCTTGCTGCCGGTGATCTCCTCGAGAATCGCCTCATAGGCGTCGCGCTTGCGGCCGCTGGCGAAGGTATAGACCCCCTCCTCGAAGGTGCCGCTCGCGGCCAGACGGCGCTGGGCTTCGACGACCTCATCGGGGTCGGGTAGGGAATGCCGGAAGGCCCTTCGAACTGGATGTCGGCGAAGTGTAGCTGGCCGTCGCCCTCCACCGGCTTCACCGGCCCGTAGTAGGCACCCTCGGGAAGGTAGAGGCAGTCGCCGGGGACGTAGACCTCGCTGCCGTACTTCATCCGGCCGGAGAGCACATAGCGCACCTGCTGGAAGGTGTGGCGATGGCGCGGCGAGTGATAGTAGGGCTCGGCGTAGAGGCTGCCGAGGCGGGCGCCAATCCGGCGCTGCTTGTCGAAAAAGCCTTGGTAGCGCTGGTTGTAGCCGGGGCGGACGCCGATATCGGTCCAGGGGAGGTCTGCCTCGCGAACTCCCGTCGCACCTGCAATGCTCATCGTGACTTCGTCTCCCCGTCGCCTGCTGGCCCAGCCGTTTGCGCTTTCATGGCATCAAGATTATGATTTTTGGCATCACATTGTCAATTGAGCGGCGGGGCAAAAGGGCATGCGGGCGGCGGTCGGAAACCCCTGCGGATGCTGACGCGCCTCCTGCCTTTCGCCGCTGCGCTGCTGGGTGGTGGCGCCGGCGGCGGCGCGGCGATGGCGCTCGGCGTGCCGGGTGGGTGGCTGATCGGTGCGCTGGCCGGAGTCTGCCTGCTGGCCGCCGTCGGGGCGCCGGTCGCCATCCCCGTGCGGGTGCGCAGCGTCGCCATGGGTTTCGCCGGCCTGACGGTCGGCGGCGCGGTGAACGGCGCGACCCTGCGCGCCGCCTCGATCCTGCCTTGGAGCCTGGCCGCGATGTTCCTGGCGCTGACGGTGACGCTCTGCGCCTCGGTCGTCGTCCACCGCAGGCTGGGGCGCAGTAGCCCGGCCACGGCGGTGGCGGCGGCCTGGCCGGGGCATCTCCTTCTGGCGCTGGCCGGAGCGCAGGCCCTGCACGCCGATCTCGAGCGGGTCTCGATCGTGCAGACGTTCCGGCTGCTGGCCCTGGTGGTGATCCTGCCGCTCAGTGTCGGCGCCGGCCACACGGGCGGCGCGGCGGCCGGCACGATGCTGTCCTGGGATCTGGCGGTCGCGGTCCTGCTTGCCGCCGCCTGCACGGCGGCCGCGATGCGCTGGCGCATCGTCGGCGGCGAGATGTTCCTCTCCGCCATCGCGGTGGGAGCCCTGGTCGGCACGGACATGCTCAGCTTCCAGGTGCCGCCCGCAGCCGGCGCCTTCTTCCAGGTCGTCGTCGGTGCCTATGTCGGCATCGGTCTCGCGCGCTGTCGGCGCCAGACCCTGCGCGTGGCATTCGCAGCTGCGGTGAGCGCCGCCCTGGTCGCGGCACTGGTGACGCTGGCGGTGGCCCTGGTGGCGTCGCTCCTGCTCGACCAGCCGGTCGCGGTGCTGGCGCTGGCCTACGCCCCGGGCGGCGCGGAAGCGATGATCCTCCTGTCGGCCGCCTTCCAGGTCGATCCCGGCATCGTCGGAATCCACCACACCGTGCGGCTGCTCGCGCTGACCCTGCTGTTTCCGCTGGTCCTGCGGCGCTTGGCGCGCTCCGCCTACCAGGAAACCGGCAGCCGGTAGAGCCCGTAGATCTGGGAATCGTACTTGAAAGGCAGAGTCTCGAAGGGCTCTGCCAGCTGCAGCCTGGGGAAGCGGTGGAACAGCTTGTCGAAGACCACCTGCAGTTCGACGCGGGCCAGCCCCTGGCCCAGGCAGCGATGGATGCCGTAGCCGAAGGCGACATGGTGGCTGGCGTCACGGGTGATGTCGAAGCGGTCGGGGTCGGGAAACTCCTCGGCATCGCGGTTGGCCGACGCCGAGACGGCGAAGACGCCGTCGCCCTGCTGGATCGTGGAGCCGTTCACCTCGACCTCCTCGAGCGCCACGCGGCGCGGTGCGAACTGCACCGGCGAAAGGAAGCGCAGCAGCTCTTCGACGGCCGGATCGACCAGCGTGGGATCGGCCTTCAAGCGCTCCAACTGGTCGGGATGCTGCAGCAGCAGCACGGTGCCCAGCGCGATCATGTTCGTCGTGGTGTCGTGGCCGGCGCGCAGGATCATCGAGCAGATGTTCGCCAGGTCCTCGCGCTCGAGAGAGCCCGGCAGCACCTGCTCCTGGATGACCCGGCTCAGCATGTCGTCGGCCGGTCGCCGTTCCTTCTCGGCAATCAGCTTGCGGCAGTAGTCGACCAGATCGTTGGCGCTCTGCGCCGCGGCGTCGGGCGACTGGGAAAGGCCATGGCGCCCGGCGGCGCAGCGCGCGATGTAGGTGTGGTCCTCGTAGGGCGAGCCGAAGAGGTCGCACATCACCAGCGCGGGGAGCTCGACCGCCAGCATGCCGACGAGATCGGCCGGCGGCCCCTGTTCCTCCATGGCGTCGAGCAGCTGGTCGGTCAGGGCCTCGATCTTCGGCTTCAATGCCATGATCCGGCGGACGGTGAACTCCTTCGTCAGCATGCGGCGGAACTGATCGTGGAGCGGGTTGTCCATGCCGACGAAGGCGCGCTCCAGCTTGTCGATGTTGCGCCGCGCCTCGGTCACGGTCGGGAAGTCCTCGCGCGAGAACTGGCCGCTGAAGCGCTCGTCGACGAGCACCGAGCAGTAGTCCTTGTAGCGGGTCAGCAGCCAGGCGCGCTGCTCGTTCCACAGCGTGACCGGCAGCACCGGGCAGTGCTCGCGCGCCGCGGCATACTCCGGCGGCAGGTCGAACTGCCGGTCGCGATTGAAGGGGAACCGCGGGGGCGCCTCGGTGGCGGCAAAGGGACAGCCGGCTTTCTTCGACATGCTGGAGCCTTTCGTCATTTCCGGTGTATGGCCCGGTCCCAGGCGATCAGGGCCGTATTGATCGACACGGCGAAGACGGCGATCAGGATGGTCACCGCCATCATCGTCGCCGTGTCGTTGATGTTGATCGAATTCATGATGAGGAAGCCGAGGCCGCGCGAGGAGGCGAACATCTCGCCGATCATCACCCCCAGCAGGGTGATGGAGAAGCTGACCCGGATGCCGGTCACGATCTCCGGCACCGTGGCCGGCAGCAGGATCGTGCGGATCGTCTGCACGCGCGAGAGACGGAGCACGCGGGCGGTGCGGCGGAGGCTCGGGTTCATCGAGCGGATGGCGTTCATCGCGATCAGCATCATGGGGATCAGGCCGTACATCGCGCCGAACACCACCTTGGCGCCGAGTCCGACGCCGACGAAGATGAGCACGATGGGATAGAGCGTGACCTTGGGCAGCGAGTAGAGCGTGACAAGCAGCGGCTCGCTGACCTCGCTCGATGTCTGATTGAGCCCCAGCAGCACGCCCAGCAGCGTCCCCAGCAGGCAGGAAACCAGGAGCGCCAATCCCAGCGCCAGGCCGGTCTCGCCGATGTGCCCCCAGAAGCGCTTTGTCTGCAGCAGGTCGATCAGGTGCTGCAGCGTCCGGTCGGGCGCGGCCAGGGCCTGGTCGCCGACCTGCTGGTGCGCCAGCTGCCAGCCGGCGACGATGACGGCGATCACCGCCAGGGTGGCGAAGGCGCGGGCGCGGGAGGAGCCGCGCGGCCGCTCGTCGCTCTTGCTGACCGCGCCGGAGCGGTGCTGCACCGACCTCTGGGCGCGGTACATCAGGATCGTCAGGGCCGAGACCACCGCCATCAGGAACAGCAGCAGCGCGTACATCTTCTTGTCTTCGAAGTTGTTGTACGCGAAGGAGATGGTATAGCCGAAGCCGCTGGTGGAGAGGATGAACTCGGAACCGAGAACGCCGGTGATCGAGTAGCCGAGCGCCAGCTTCGCGCCGGTGAAGACATAAGGAGAGGCCGCCGGCAGCGAGACGTGGAGCGCCTGCTGCACCGGCGTCAGCCGGCAGACCCGCGCGGTCCGCCGCAGCACTGAGGGCACGCGGTCCAGGCCGTTGAGCGTGCCAATGATGACGGCCATGACCGCGTAGAGAAAGCCGATGGCGATGATCGGCGCTTCATTCATGCCGAGCAGGACGATCAGCAGGGGATAGAGCACGAAGAACGGCAGGGCGTAGTAGCTGGCGATCAGCGGCTCCAGCGCGCTGCGCAGCCGCGGCAGGGAGTGCAGGACGATCGCGGAGGTGCAGCCGAGCACCATCGCCAGGACGAAGGCGATGACGATCGACTTGGCGCTGATGCCGACCTGTGCCCAGAACCAGCTGTCCTGCACGATGTTCCAGAGCTCGCCCACCATGACCGTCGGCGGTACCAGGAGCTTGGCATTGACCAGGCCGAGGCGGCAGACGGCCTCGAGCAGGACGATGACGGAGAGAACGATGAGAACCCGGATGCGGACGACGTGGCTCACCGCTATGACCCTTGCTTGGCCGCGATCGCCTTCATCGCCTCGTCGCGCAGCCGCTCCCAGATCTGCGCCGTGACCTGGCCGAACTCGGCCTTGCCGGCGATGCGGCTGTCGCGGTCCGCCGCCCACCCGGTCTCCACGACCTCGATGAAGGTGCCGGGCCGGGCCGACATGACGCCGACCCGGTCGGCCAGCATCACGGCCTCGTCGATGGCGTGGGTGATCAGCACCACCGTGGCGCCGGTCGCGCGCCACAGACGGAGCAATTCGTCGCCCATGAGGAGGCGTGTCTGCTGGTCCAGCGCGCCGAAGGGTTCGTCCAGCAGGATCAGCCGCGGCTCGAGCACCAGCGTGCGTGCGATGCACATGCGCTGACGCATGCCGCCGGAAAGCTGGCTTGGATAGGCGTTGGCGAAGTCGGCGAGGCCCATGAAAGCCACCGCCTCGCGGACCCGTCCTTCGATCTCCCGGGCGCCCGCGCCACGGCGCCGCAGGCCGAAGGCGATGTTTCCGGAGACCGTCAGCCAGGGAAAGGATGCATCCTCCTGGAAGACGACGCCGACGCCGTCGGGCACCGCGCCTTCGACCCTCTTGCCCTCGAAGTGCAACTCGCCGGCGGTCGGCGCGCTGAGGCCGGCCAGCACGTCGAGCAGGGTCGACTTGCCGCAGCCCGAAGGGCCGACGACGGCGAAGAACTCATTGCGGCTGAGGTCGAGGTCGATCGGCCCGAGGGCGTGCACCGTGTCGGCATAGACACGGGTCACGCCCCGCAGGCTCGCGTGCGGTTCTGCCGTCGCCGCGGCCGCCGTCTTGCCGGGCGGCGGCCCGTCCTGCCGTGTCATCGTCTTGTCGGCCATCAATGGTGAAACCACCCCCATCATCGCAGAAGTCCGGTGAAGAGGCTGTCCACCACCTGCGGCGCAGACGCCCGAGGAACGGAAGGGCGGTGCCCCTCAGCGGCGAAGGGCTTCCGGCAGGAACGACTGGTCGGTCATTTCCTCCCAGTTCGCCTCGCCTTCCCATTCGCCCTGATAGCGCATGGTGTCGAGGAAGAACTCCAGCCCTTCGATGTCGATCTCGCCGCGGCTCCAGTAGTTGATCGCCGCCATGTTCTTGACCGCCGACTTGGCGACCTCGGGATCCAGGGTCTCGGCGCCGAAGCGCTCCGACATCAGCACCGCGGCCTCGTCGGGCTGGTCGTAGGTGAAGCCGGTCGACTGCGTCCAGCCGGCCACCAGGTCGCGCAGCGCATCGGGGTCGTTCTGCATGATGTCGCCGGTCGCCACGCCGACCATCTGCGCGATCGGCGGCAGTTCGGCCAGGGTGAAGGCGATCTGGTAGCGGTCCTTGCGCGCGCTCCACAGCGGCTCGAGGATCAGGGCCGCGTCGACGCCGCCGGACTCCAGGGCCGAAAGGCCGGCACCCAGGCCGCCGAGCGAGACGGTCTCGACCTTTCCGGTCAGACCGTGGCGATCCAGCATCCAGTTCACCATCGTCTCGCTGATCGACTTCGGCTTGGTGAAGCCGATCTTCTTGCCCTCCAGCTTCTGGATCGAATCGATGCCGCTGTCCGGCATGGAGACCCAGAAGAGATCCTCCATGGTGCGGATCACGCCGTGGACGATCTTGATGTCGATGCCCTCGCGGATCGCGGTGAGGGCCGCTGCCGTGCCGACGATGCCGTAATTCAGGCCGCCGCCGACCATGTTGCGGATCGCCGTGCCGCCGCCGATCGAGCTGACCGCCTCGCCGACCGAGACGTTGGCGGTCTCATAGAATCCCTTGCTCAGCCCCACCGCGACCGGCGCGGTGTTGATGAGGGCGCCGTAGTAGGCGACCAGGATGTCGGTCTCCATCTTGGCGAAGGCGGCGCGCGGTAGCGCGGCGGCGCCAGCCAGACCGAGCCCCATCCCGAGGACCCGCCGGCGGTCGATACTGCTGAAAAAAGTCATGTCTTCCTCCCCTGGTCGGTGCAGTTCACCGCTGCCCGAACGCTTTGTCTTCGATCTGCCGGTCCGGTCGTGCTAGACAGGAGGCATCAGAATTATGAAGAGAAGCATCAGGATGTCAATTGTTCTCCGGCGCCGGGACCGGCTGGCGACGGCGCCTGGACGGGGGATGACTGGACGTTCAGGCCGGTCCGACCTCGATGCCTGCGATCTCCTCCATCGCCAGGATGACCGAGGCGATGTCGTCTTCCGCGTGGCCGCGTCCGGCGGCTTCGACGTAGCATTGCAGCGCCACCGCGGGCAGCAGCAGGCGCACACCGCTTTCACGCCCCAGCTCCAGCGCGCACTGCAGATCCTTCATGATCGTGGCCACGGTCGCCGCCGGCCGGAAGTCGCGCGGCAGGAAGTGGCCGGGGACGACACGCTCCAGCGTTCGGCTGCCGGCCGAACTGCTGCTCAGGACGTTGTAGAGCTCGCGGGCATCGATACCGGCCTTCACCCCCAGCACCATGGCTTCGGCCAGCAGGGCGTGGGTGGTGATGGTGATCATGTTGTTGCAGAGCTTCGCGGTCACGCCGGTGCCGAGGCCACCCATGTGAAGGGTGCGCTTGCCGATCGCTTCGAACAGCGGCTTGGCGCGGGCCACGGCCGCCGCCTCGCCGCCGACGATGATGCTGAGCGTGCCGGCCTCGGCGCCGTCCGGGCCGCCGCTGATCGGGGCGTCGAGGTAGTCGATGCCGAGCGCGGCCAGTTCACCGCCGATCTGTTTCGCGCTGGTCGGATCGATGGTGGCGAAGTCGATGCATAGGAGGTTGTGCGGCCGCGCGGCGGCGACGCCGCTGTCGCCCAGGAAGACCTCGCGCGACTGCGCCGGAGTCACCCGGCAGCTGCAGAAGACCTCCACCTGCGCTGCGATGTCGGCAATGGATTGGGCGGCGTTGGCGCCGGCGGCCTCCAGGCTCGCGCGGGCGGCGGCGTTGCCGGTCATGACCAGCAGCTCGTGTCCGGCCGCCAGCAGCCGGTGCGCCATTGGCAGGCCCATCAATCCCAATCCGACGAATCCGATCTTCATATCTCATGTCCTCCGCGGGTCGTTGCAGAGGGGGAGACTAGAGATTCATCGGCGCGGCGCGAGAGCGAATCCTGCGCCGTCGCTATCGACCACACCGACCGAGCCCGGAGTGCCATGCCGTCCATGACCCCGCTGCCCACCGACCTTCTGTTCCAGCCCAGCCGGTTCGGCGGCCGAACCCTGCGCAACCGTATCGTCATGGCGCCGATGACCCGCAAGCGCTCGCCGGGCGGCGTGCCGACCGCGCAGGTGGCGGACTACTACCGTCGCCGGGGCGAGGGCGGTGTCGGGCTGATCTTCACCGAGGGCACCTTCATCGACCATCCCTCTGCGATGGCCGACGACGGCGGCAGCTATCGCGACATCCCGCACTTCTTCGGCGAGTCCGCCCTGGCGGGTTGGGAGGCGGTGCGGCGTGCCGTGGCGCCGACCGGGGCGGCCCTGGTGCCGCAGCTCTGGCATGTCGGGGAGATTCGGCGGCTCGGCATGGCGCCCGACCCGACCGTGCCGGGATTCGGGCCGCGTCGGGTCGACGAGGCCGGCCAGTGCATGGTCAAGGCGATGGGGGAGGGCGAGATGGCCGCCGTCGCCGCGGCCTATGCCCGCGGTGCGCGCACCGCCCTGGAGCGGGGTTTCGATGGCGTCGCGGTACACGGGGCGCACGGCTATCTGCTCGACCAGTTCTTCTGGCCGGAGAGCAACCCGCGGCGCGACGACCATGGCGGCGACATGGCGAACCGCAGTCGCTTCGCCTGCCAGGTGGTCCGTGCAATGCGGGAGGCCGTGGGGCCGGGCTTCCCCATCGTCTTCCGCTTCTCGCAGTGGAAGATGAGCGACTATGCCGCCCGAATCGCCGAGACGCCGGAAGACCTCGGCGTTCTGCTGGCGGCTCTGGTCGAGGCCGGAGTCGACCTGTTCGATGTCAGCGCGCGGCGCTTCTGGGAGCCGGCCTTCGCGGGAAGCGAGGCCAGCCTCGCGGCCTGGACCCGCCGCCTCTCCGGGCGCCGCGTGATCGCGGTGGGGAGCATCGGCCTCGATCAGCCGCACCAGTCCAAGCACTTCCGCGACAAGACCTCGATCGACGCCCAGGTGACCGATCTCAATCGGGTGATCGAGGCCCTGCGGCGCGGCGACTTCGACCTGGCGGCGGTGGGGCGGGCAATCCTGGCCGATCCGCTCTGGGCGGCGAAAGTCGAGGCCGGACAGATGGAGACCATCGCCGCCTTCGAGCGCGGCGCCCTCGAAAGCTACCGCTAGTCGCCGTGCAGCAGCGTCGGCCGGGTCCAGACGGCCTCGCAACGCTCCAGGAGGATGCCCTCCGCAGCCGTCTCGGCCAGGGCGGCGCGCAGCGCTGCCGCCGCGGCAACGGCATCGTCGCAGGCGATCTCGTCGACCGCGTCGCAGAGCAGCGGCGCCGGGTCGGCGGCGACCAGTGGGCGGCCGTGGTTCTGGCAATAGCCGGCGCCGATCCGCGCCAATCTCTCCGCCAGGCGCGGGCCCAGCTCGTCGCGCCAGCGGCTGCGAAAGACCGTTGGTGCCAGGGTGGCCGCCCGGTGCAGGCGAAGGAAGAGCGTCGGTGTCCCCGGCGTGGCAGGGAGGACTCGCAGGCTGTCGGTCAGAAGCGAGACCTCCCGCACCGGGCGGTCGAAGGTCTCCAGCTCGTCCTGCTTCAACAGCGGACCGGCCGAACGGTCGGCGACGTGCGCCAGGCGTGCCTCCTCGCTGCGATAGGTGACGATGGCCACGCCGTCGCAGGACAGCGGCGCCAGGCCGATGGCCGGCAGCGGCAGCGCATCGCAATGCAGATAGCGATGAATGTTCCGCCAGCGCGGCATCGCCATGCCCAGCGCCGCATGCTGGCGCCAGCGCGCGATGAAGGCGGGGCGGTCGAACGCCGGGTGGCGCGACGCGAAATAGATCAGCTTCGGCCGCTTGCCGTCCTGCATGCCGCTATGCCTCCTCTCGCTGCCTCGCGCGCGCAGACCCGCCGGACGGCGACGACGCAGCCGGGTCTCACGCTGCCGTTGGCCTCACTCGGGCAGGCCGCTGACGAGGAAGAGATACTGCAGGGCCTCGCTCGGCTTGGCGTCCTTAGAAAAGGTCTTGGTGAAGATCTTCTCGATCTCCTTGCTGCGGTAGAGGCGGCTGAGCGCGCGATCCACGGCCAGGCGGAAGTCGCCGTCCCCCAGCGGCAGGGCGAGGGCGTAGGGCTCGAAGGTGAAGTAGCGATCGGCCAGGCGCAGGCCGGCCGCCTCCGGATCGCCGAGGATCATGAACTGCAGGATCGTACGGTCGGCGAAGTAGGCGTCGATGGCGCCGCTCTTGAGCTGCTCCAGCCCGGCGTCGTGGGTGGGCAGGGCAACCAGCTCGGCGGCGACGCCATAGTGCTCCAGCGACTGCTTCAGCGCCTCTTCTGTCGTGGTGCCCTGGAGCACTCCGATGCTGTGGCCGCCCATCTCCTCGAAGGAGCCGGGCGCATCCTTCCCCAGCAGGACGCCGGCGCCGTCGATATAGGTCGAGATCGAGAAGTCGACCGTCTCGCGGCGGGACAGCGTGGCCGAGGTGGCCTCGCAGAGCAGGTCGATGCGCCCCTCGGCCACGGCCTCGAAGCGGTCCTTTGCCGTGACGACGACCAGTTCTCCCTGCAGGTCCTCCAGCGCCAGTTCGCGCTTCAGCGACTCCGCCACCGCGACGCAGAGGTCGACGCTGTAGCCGGCGATCCCTCCGGCTTCGGTCCGCCAGGAGAAGGGCGCGGCATCCTCGCGCACGCCGAGGCGGATGACCTTGGTCTCGGTGATGCGATCCAGCGTCTGCGCGCCGGCCAGCGCGGGGGTGAGGAGAGCCGCGGCAAGCAGCAGTCCGTTCGACCAGAGTTTCATGGAAGGACATGCCTCGAAGCTGTTGCGCGGATTGGTCGGGCCGGACCGTGCCGCGCCGCGCGACGAACGCGCGCGGCGCACCGTTTGATCGGTGTCCCGGCAGCGATCCTTGACCGATTGCCGCCCCGCTTCAAGGCCGTTGTCGTGTCGCTGGCGGCGCCGGACCCCTCGTCCTCCACCCGCATTGGGGGCGGGGGACGACGCTGTTGCCTGGCTGCTGTCGGCGCTTTGAGCAAAGACGCACCCCGACAAAGGCAATATGACGGCCTGGAGCAATGTCGCTCGGCTCAATGAGCGATTCGTTTCAAACCGCGATGCTAGCCTTTCTTCCTGAGTGGTCCGTTACGTCAACCGGCGAAACGTCCGGCGGAAAGACAGACGATCGGCCTGGACAGGGTATTGCCTCTCAAGACGACAAGGGAGATGAGGTCATGATCGATTTTGGAACGACCCGCCGCAGCCTGCTGAAAATGGCCTTGGCTACGGGCGGAGCGATGAGCCTGCCTCTCGTGGGGCGCCGGGCTTTCGCCGGCGAGCCGGTGACCGGGGGCGTCCTGCAGGCCGCGATCAGCGAGACGATCGATACGCTCGACGCCTACTCGACCAGCGCCACCTTGGTGCGCATCATGACTCATCATACCTCCGGGTCTCTCTATACCTATTCGGCCAACTATGGCGTCATTCCGCAGCTTGCCGAGGGCCACGAGGTGAGCGCCGACGGCCGGCTCTGGACCTTCAAGCTGCGAGAGGGCGTGGCGTTCCATGACGGAAGCGAACTGGTCGCCGAGGACGTGGTGGCCTCCTGGGAACGCTTCCTGAATCTCTCGCGTCTGAGCAAGTCGCTGAGCGCCGGCCTGGAGAAGGTGGAGGCCACGGGGCGCTATGAAGTGGTCTTCGCCTTTGCCGACGACCCCGGGCCCTTCCTGCCCAAGCTCAGCACGCCCCATACGATGTTCAAGATCTACCCGGCGGCGATCTCCCGCGCCGCCGCCGACCGCCAGCTCGAGTACGCCGAAATGATCGGCAACGGACCCTATCGCTTTGGCGAGTGGCGCCGTGGCGAGTCGCTCACGCTGGAGCGCTTCGATGGCTACGTGCCGGACACGCGCTACGACGGGCCCGATGGGCTGGGCGGCAGGCAGACCGCCTACCTGGATCAGATCGTGTGGAACTTCGTTGCCGAACCGGGTGCCCAGGATGCCGGCCTGCAGAGCGGGCGCTTCCAGTTCGCCGATGCCGTGCCGGTCGAGACCCGGTCGATCCTGGAGAGCCGCCCCGGCTTCGCCGGCACGATCATCCAGCCGCTGAACTGGATGAACCTGATGGTGAACCATCACAATCCGCCGCTCGACGACCTGCGGATTCGCCGAGCAATCCAGATCGGCCTGAACCAGGACCTCGTCTTGCTGGCGGCGATCGGCGATCCGGAACTGACCCGCATGCAGCCGAGTCTCGCCTTCACCGAGCAGGAGTGGTTCAACGAGGCGGGCGCGCAGTACTATAACCAGAACGACAAGGAACAGGCCCGGGCCCTGGTGGCGGAAGCCGGATACGACGGTGCGGAGATCGTCCTAATGACGACCCGCACGCTGGAGAACCTCTACAAGGGCGCGGTCGTGGTGCAGCAGGAGCTGCAGGCGATCGGCTTGAATGTCCGCCTGGAGGTGCTCGACTGGGCGGCCCTGATCGGGCACATCACCAACCAGGACCTCCGGGCCACCTGGCATCTCTCCAGCATGGAGCACAGCGTGCGGCACGATCCCTACGGCTGGGATGTCAACTTCCGCTGCGACAAGTGGACTCCCTACTGCAGCGAGACGATGGACGGCTACCTCGATCAGATCGCCCAGCTCCGCGATTTCGAGGACCGCTTCGCGGCCTTCGAGAAGGTCCAGGGGCAGTTCCACGAGGATGTCGTCAACATCAAGAACGGCGACTACTTCGGCTGGCATGCCCACAGCGACAAGCTGAAGGGTTACAAGGGCTACGAAGGCTATATCTTCTGGGACACTTGGCTCGAGGGCTAGAATCTCCGCATGCTGCGCTTCTTCCTGCGGCGCCTCACGACGCTCCTGCCGCTGTCGCTGCTGATCGTCCTCATCTCCTTCGCCCTCTTGAAGCTGGTTCCCGGCGATCAGGCGGTGGTGATGCTGGGTATCGACGCGACACCCGAGCGGATTGCGGCGCTGCAGGAGAAGCTCGGCCTTGATCGGCCGCTCATGGAGCAGTTCTTCCTCTACATCGGTGGCATTGCCGAGGGCGACCTGGGGCGGGCCAACTTCCTCGACCAACCGGTGCTGACGGCCGTACTCGAACGCGCTCCGGTCAGTCTCATGCTGGCGGGGCTCGGGCTCTTCTGGGCCATCGTCCTCGGCATACCGGCGGGCGTGCTGGCGGCCACCCGCCGCGGCAGCTGGCTCGATCAGGCGCTGATGACGGCCAGCTTGATCGGCATGTCGATCCCCAGCTTCTGGCTGGGCCTGGCCCTGATCCTATCGCTGGGTGTTTGGGTCGATTGGTTCCCGACCGGCGGCTACGTGTCGCCGTTCGAGGACCTGGGGGCGGCCTTCCATCACCTCTTCCTGCCGTCGATCAGCCTCGGGCTGGTGATGATGGCGCAGATCGCGCGCATGACCCGCTCGGCCATGCTGGAGGTGCTGAGCCAGGACTATGTCATGGTCGCGCGTGCCAAGGGGCTCTCCGAGTTCCGGGTGCTCTATCGGCATGCGCTCAGGAACGGCCTGATGGGCATCATTACCGTGATCGCCCTGATCTTCGCCGAGATGCTGGGCGGGGCGCTGGTCACCGAGCAGATCTTCTCGCTGCCGGGGCTGGGCCAGTTGATCCTGCAGGCGGTCGGCTTCCGTGACTATCCCACCATCCAGGGGACCCTGCTCCTTGTCGGCATCGCCTATGTCGCCATCAACATGCTGACCGATCTGGCCTATGGGTTGATCGATCCGCGGGTGAGGGAGCGCTAGGGCATGGCGACGGTGCGCTTCCGTGGCGGCCTCTTTCACCGCTGGCTTGCGGCGCCCGCGCGCTTGGCGATGGCGAACGGGCAGATCATGTTCGGCGGCCTCGTGCTGCTGCTGCTCCTGGCCGTGATGCTCTTTGCGCCGTTCCTGGCCCCCTACGATCCGCTGGCGACCGATGTCGTGGGGCGGCTGCAGGCACCCAGTCTTGCCCATCCTTTCGGGACCGACGCCTGGGGCCGCGACGTCCTGAGCCGGGTCATCTTTGGCGCGCAGAGTTCGGTCGCCATCGGCGGCCTCACCATGCTGGCGACCGTCATTGTCGGCGGCGCGATCGGGCTGCTCGCCGGCTATTTCCCCGGCGCCCTCGACTCCATCCTCATGCGCCTGATGGAAGCGGTCATGGCAATACCCGCCATTCTCCTGGCGATCGCTCTTCTGGCCATTCTCGGCAACGACCTCGACAACGTCATCATCGCCCTGGCGGTCGGCTACGTCCCGCGGCTCGCGCGCATCGTCCGCGGCCTGGTGATGGCGGTGCGCGAAGAGGTCTATGTCGAGTCCGCGCGGGCGATCGGCTGCAGCAGGCTGCGCATCGTCTGGCGCTACATCGTCCCGCAGATCATGCCGGCCTTGCTGGTGCAGGCGAGCTTCATCGTGGCCTATGCGGTGATCGCGGAAGCGGGCCTCAGTTTCCTCGGGGTCGGCACGCCGCCCCCCAATCCGTCATGGGGCAGCATATTGAGCGACGGCCGGGCCTACATGTCGCTGGCGCCCTGGATCACGATTTTCCCGGGGATCGGCATCATGCTGGTCGTCCTCGGTCTCAACCAACTTGGCGATGGCCTGCGCGACGCCCTCGATCCGCGGCTTCGCAACCTGACTTGATCGATCGAGGCGAAGGAGAGACGCATGAAAGTGGTTCTGCGCGGCGGCAAGCTCATCGATGGCACCGGCGCTCCCGCGCGCGTCGCCGATGTGGCGATCGCGGACGGCAGGGTGACCGCCGTCGGCCCGGACCTGGCGGTCGCCGCCGACACCGAGGTCGTGGATGCCTCCGGGCAGAGCGTGATGCCGGGCATCGTGGACTGCCACGTGCACCTGACCCTCGGCGAAACCCTGCTGCATCCGCGCTCCTGGATCGGCAAGGCGAACTTCATGACCGAGCGCGAGGCGGGCTTCCTCGACGTCAGCTCGCTGGCCGCGCGCCAGATGGCCGTCGCCCAGTATGTGTGCCGGCGCTCGCTCGAAGCCGGCATCACCACGGTGCGCGACGTCGGCGTGTCCGCCGGCCAGAGCGACATCGTGATCCGCGAGGCGGTGCTGAACGGCTTCATGCCGGGGCCGCGGATCCTGGCCTGCGGCGGCGGCATCGCCATGACCGGAGGGCACGGCTGGGACCTCGGTGTGATCGAGGCGGACGGCCCCGACGAAGTGCGCAAGGAGGTCCGCCGGCAGCTGAAGGCCGGCGCCGACGTCATCAAGATTTTCGCCACGCGCGCCGGGCTCTATCGCGACATCCCCGGCGGCCCCGAGTTCTCGGTCGAGGAGATGAGGATCATCTGCGACGAGGCGCACCAGCAGGGTAAGCGGGTTGCGGCCCACGCCGTCGGGGCCGAGGGGATCAAGCGCACGGTCCTCGCCGGAGTCGATACGGTCGAACATGGCTGCTATCTGGACGAAGAGGCGGCGGACATGATGGCCGAGCACGGCACCTGGCTGGTCTCCACACTGCATCCCTACGACAGGCAGGCCGCCCTCTGCACGACGGTCGGCTATCCGCCCTATGCGGCGGAGCGCTCGGAGGAGATCATGCGGGTCTATCCGCGCAACATCGGCATGGCCCTGGAGCGGGGCGTGAAGGTTGTGCTCGGCTCCGATTGCGGCATCCCGAGCCTGACCCCGCACGGCGAGAACGCGCGCGAGATCGTGCTGTTCCATGAGCTGGTCGGCCGCTCGGTCGTCGAGGCCGTCAGCCGCGGCACCGGCGAGGCGGCCAAGGCCCTCGACCTGGACCGGGAGGTCGGCACCATCGAGGCCGGCAAGTGCGCCGACCTTCTGGTGATCGATGGCGATCTCGAGGCCGAGGTTGCGGCCTTGCTGGACAGCAGCCGGATCGCCGAGGTCTACCAGGGCGGCCGGCTGGTCTCACGCTCGGGAATGCTGCAGCCGGCGGCCTTCTAGGCTTCGACCGCAACGAGGTGATCTTCACCGATCTCCTCGTAGTGCAGCAGCTCTGACGGGTCGCGGCTCCCGTCCATCCGGCTGACGGCCTCCTCGCTCGCGACCTGCGGCACGATGCTGCGGCGGCCGGGGTCGAGCTTGGGCACCGCTGCGATCAGCCGGCGGGTGTAGCTGTGCCGGGGCGACCCGAGGACGGCGTTGCGGGACCCCATCTCGACGATTCTGCCGGCCCGCATCACCGCGACGCGATGGCTCATCCGCTCGACCACCGCCATGTCGTGCGAGATGAAGAGATAGGAGAGGCCGAGTTCCGCCTGCAGATCGATCATCAGGTTGACGACCTGGGCGCGGATCGAGACGTCGAGGGCCGAGACGGGCTCGTCGGCGACGATCAGCTGGGGCGACAGGGAGAGAGCCCGGGCGATGCAGAGACGCTGGCGCTGTCCGCCTGAGAACTCGTGAGGATAGCGGTGCTGCTGCTCCGGCTGCAGCCCGACCTGGCGAAACAGCAACGCGACGCGGTCGGCCAGGTCCGAGCCCTGTGCGAGCCGATGAACGACGAGCGGCTCGCCGACCAGTTCGCCGGCGGTCATTCGCGGATTGAGCGAAGCGTAGGGGTCCTGGAAGATGATCTGCAGGTCGCGGCGCATGCGGGTCATCTCGGCGTGCGGCAGCGCGAGCAGGTCGCTTCCCTCGAAGCTTACGCGCCCCCCGCTGGGTTCGATCAGGCGCAGCAGGCAGCGGCCCGTCGTCGACTTTCCGCAGCCGCTTTCCCCGACGAGGCTAAGGGTTTCGCCGCGCCGGATCGTGAAGTCGATGCCGGCCACGGCGCGCACGACGCGCCGGGGTTCGAACGCCTTGCCGCGCAGATGGAACTCCTTCGACAGCCCTTTGACCGCCAGCAGGGGGGCGCCGGACGGCGGCGTGACGACCGCGGCCGTGTCGGCGGCGCGCTCGTCCTTGGTCGTGATCGCGATGCGCTGCGGGCCTTCCCGGCCAAGGGTCGCGCCAAGCTGCGGCACCGCGCTCAGAAGCATCTGGGTGTAGGGATGCTGCGGGCGCATCAGGATGTCGGCGGTGGTGCCCTCCTCCTGCTTACGGCCGTCGCGCATGACGACGACACGGTCGCTCATTTCGGCGACGACGCCCAGGTCGTGAGTGATGAAGACCACCGCCATCTCCAACTCCCGCTGGAGGTGCTTGATGAGCGCCAGGATCTCGGCCTGGACCGTGACATCGAGTGCGGTGGTCGGCTCGTCGGCGATCAAGAGGCGCGGGTTGCAGGACAGCGCCATGGCGATCATGACGCGCTGCCGCATGCCGCCGGAGAGCTCGTGCGGGAACTGATCGAGCCGGCGCTCCGGATCGGGCAAGCGCACGCGCTGCAGCATCTCCGCCGCGGCGCGGCGCGAGGCCCTCTTGCCGAGCCGGCGGTGCAGTCGGATGGCTTCCTGGAGCTGATCGCCGATCCTGAAGAGCGGATTCAGCGAGGTCATCGGTTCCTGGAAGATCATCGCGATCTCGCTGCCGCGCAGCTTGCGGAGCTGTCGCTGCGGCAGGCGGCTGAGGTCGAGCTGCTCGCCGTCGCGGCGGCGGAAGAGGACGCTGCCTGCCGACAGCCTGCCGCCGCGCGCGCCGATCAGCCCGAGCAGGGAGAGCGCGGTGACGGACTTCCCCGAGCCGGATTCCCCGACGATGGCCAGGATCTCGCCCGACGCGACCGAGAAGGACAGCCGATCGACGGCCTGCATGCGGTTCCTGCCCTGGCCGAATTCGACCGAGAGCCCCTCGACGCGGAGCAGCTCGTTCGTCCCGTCGGTTCCCGGCGGCCCGCTCACGTCCCGGTCAGCTCGTTCTCTGTTGCCCACTGCATGACAGCTTGAAGCAGCTTCAAGGTACGGGCCAACTGATCGCATGCAACGTACTCGTCGGGTTGGTGAGCCTGTGCGATATCGCCCGGCCCGAGCACTATGGTTGAGATGCCCGCCGCCTGGAAGAACCCGGCTTCCGTGCCATAGGCCGCGCCTTCGCAGCGATTGCTGCCGGTGATCTGGGCGAGCAGACCTTCCGCCAGTCCGCCCGGTTCCGGGCTGAAGGTCGGCTCGGTGGCCAGAGGCACGGTGACAATCCGTGCCAGACCGTCACGGGCCAGGAGATCTGCGGGAAGCGCCGCCGCCAGAAGGTCGGCCAGTCGCTGCAGAACGGCTTCGGGCCGGTCTCCCGGAGAGGGTCGGAATTCCCAATCCAATAGGCAGTCCTGGGGCACGATATTGATCGCGGTACCGCCGGCGATCCGTCCGGCACTGATCGTCGTGTGCGCTGGCTCGATGCTGCCCGCCGCGGCCGGCGGCTGCCGCCTGAGTTCCTCGGCGAGGCTTTCGAGGGCCTGCAGGAAGGCGCCGGCCAGGCGAATCGCACTGACTGCCTCGTCGGGCAGGCTGGAGTGCCCCGCCTGGCCGCGAAAGGTCGTCCGGAACGCGCGGAACCCCTTGTGGGCATTGATCGGCCGCAAGCCGGTGGGCTCGCCGACGATGGCGGCGCGCGGCAGGGGCAATTCGGTCCCCAGCCGCTCGATCAGGGAAGGGATGCCCAGGCACCCCAACTCCTCGTCATAGGAGAGGGCGAGGTGGATCGGCGTCTTCAACGACAGACCGGCATGACATTCGATGCTCGCCAGCGCGCAGGCGATGAAGCCCTTCATGTCGGCCGTGCCGCGTCCGTAAAGCCGCTCGCCGCGCCGCGTCAGCGTGAAGGGGTCGCTCGACCAGTCCTGGCCCTCGACCGGCACCACGTCGCTGTGCCCTGAGAGGAGGAGACCGCCCTGGCCGGCGGGGCCGAGGGTTGCAAAGAGGTTGGCCTTCTCGCCGTCCGGTGAGGGCACGAGCGTCGTTGCCAGGCCGAGCTCGTCGAGAAATCCCCGGACCCACGCGATCAACGCGCGATTGGACTGCTCGGACACCGTTGGAAAGGCGACCAGCCGCTCCAGGATCTCGATGCAGCGGCCGAGCGATGGGTCCCCAGCCATCGTCTAGCCGGCACCGAGCAGGGGAGCGGCGAGGGCGCGAGCGATCATCTGGCTGCCGACATTGGCGCCTGAGGCAACGATCACCACGCGCTTGCCCTGCAGCTCCGCACGGTCCTGATAGGCACGCGCCAGCGGCGCGGCGGAACCGGGCTCGACCAGGAGGTGACCCCAGACGAGCATCGTGTGCATGGCGCTGAGGAGCTGCCTGTCGCTGACCAGCCGGCAGTCGTCCACCCGTTCGATGATGCCACGCAGGGCGCGGTCCGCGGGGATCCGGCAGACGATGCAATCGGCGAAGGTGTCGATGGGGCGCTCGACCGCGCGCTTGGCGTGAAAGCTCTCGACCATTGCCGGGGCTCCCTCCGACTGGACAGCGATCATCTGGGCCTTCGGCTGCGCTGCCTTCACAGCGGTGCCGACGCCGCTGGCCAGCACGCCGCTACCCATCGGCACGTAGACACGGTCGATGTTCTCCAACCGTTCGACGATCTCGAGGCCGACCGTTCCCGCACCCTCGATCATGGTGAAGGACTCGCCGTCGTCCACGAAGGTCGCCTGCGTTTCGGCCGCAAAGCTGCGCGCATGGTCCTTGGCCGAGTCGATGTCGTGACCGATCTCGTGCACCGTTCCGCCGAAGAGCTCGATCATGCGCCGCTTCACCGCGACACTGCCAACCGGCAGGAAGATGTCCGATCGAAGCCCGAGCGCCGCTGCGGCGCAGGCGACGCCTTGTCCATGATTGCCTGTGGAGGAGGTGACGGCCGTCTCGCAGGGCCCCTGCTCCAGGGCACAGAGAATGTGGTTCAAGGCGCCCCGTGCCTTGAAGCTGGCGATGGGGGAAACGGTCTCGATCTTGAGCCACACCTCGGCCGCCAGGAGGTCCGAGAGCGCCGCCGACCGTACCAGAGGCGTCTCTGGCAGGTAGGGCGCGATCCGTCGCTTTGCCGCCTGGACGCCTGTCATGGTCGGCAGTGCGCTGCGGTCCGATGGCTCTTGCGCGGGGATGATGACTGTCATCGACCCTTCCTTGCGGTTGAAATGCAGTGAAAGGATACTCACGCCGCACTGGAGCGCTGTTTCAATGTCCGAGGCAGATCGTCCGTTATGCGTCGTTGTCGGATGCTAGATGACGACTGTGCTGCAAGGGGGAGGTTGTGGATGCCGGTAGCGCTTGACGATCTGGATCGCCGGCTGTTGCGAGAGCTGCAGCGGGACAACAGGCTTTCGATGGCGGAACTGGCCGATCGGGTGAACAGTTCGGCGCCGACCTGCCTGCGCCGCGTCAAGCGCCTGCGGGACGAAGGCGTGATCGTCGGCGATGTCTGCCTGATCGATCCGGCGGCGATCGGTCGGCGCATGACGATGATCGCGGAGGTGACGGTGGAGCGCGAACGACCCGATCTCATCGATCTCTTCAAGCAGTCGGTGCTCGATTGCGAGCAGGTCTCCGCCTGCTATTACGTCACCGGCGACGTCGATTTCGTGCTGATCCTCCACGTTACCGACATGGAGGAGTACGAGATGCTGATCGAGCGCCTGTTCCACAGCAACAATAACGTCAAGCAGTTCAAGACCTTGACGTCGATCCGGCGGGTGAAGTTCGCTACGCAGATGCCGGTACTGACCTAGAGGGCCGGACCGGCCGGCACGGGTGTCTATCCTCTTCAGGCCGTTCAGCCGGCGGTCGGAAGGCTGTTTTCTTGTCCCAGCAACCAAGCGCCAGAGGTAGCCCTTCATGAGTCAGGTGTCATCGGACGAGAAGATGCGGCCGCACAGTGCCCACTGGGGGACCTTCAAGGCCGGTTGGCGGTCCGGTCGCCTGGTCGTCGAGCCGCATGCCGACGATCCCTGCCCGAACGAGATCCTGCAGAACTTCCCCGCGGCGCTGGACCACCGCGCGCGCATCGCCACGCCGATGGTGCGGCGGAGCTGGCTGGAGCAGGGGCCCGGCCCGCGGCGGCGGCGCAGCGGCGACGAACTGATCGCCGTGAGCTGGGATCGCGCGCTCGACCTGCTGGCCCGGGAACTGGCCCGCGTGCGCGATGAGAGCGGGCCGGAGGCGGTCTTCGGCGGCTCCTACGGCTGGGCCAGCGCCGGGCGCTTCCATCATGCGCAGAGCCAGCTCCACCGCTTCCTGAACACCGCCCTCGGCGGTTATGTCCGCTCGGTCAACAGCTATAGCGCCGGCGCCTCTGGCGTGATCCTGCCGCACATCATGGGCGCACTGGAGCAGGTGACCCGGCGGAACGTGACCTGGGAGCAGGTGGCGGCCGACAGCGAGATGGTCGTCGCCTTCGGCGGCATGGCCTTGAAGAACTCGGCGATCGGTGCCGGTGGCGTCAGCCGGCATGTCGAGGCCGCAGCGATGCGCCAGGCGAGCCGGCGGGGGTGCGAGTTCGTCCTGGTCGGACCGCAACGCAGCGACCTGCCTGCGGAGGTCACCGGCCGGTGGCTGGCGGTCGTGCCGGGAAGCGACACGGCCTTGATGCTGGGGATCGCCCACTGCCTCTTCGCCGAGGGACTGCACGATCGGGCCTTCATCGATCGCTACTGCGACGGCTGGGCAGCTTTCGAGGACTATCTGACAGGCCGCCAGGACGGGCAGCCGAAGGATGCCGCCTGGGCTTCGCGCCTCTGCGGCGTTGCAGCCGATCAGATCGAGGCCCTGGCGCGCCGGCTGGCCGGGCGCCGCAGCCTGATCGTGGTGGCGCATGCGCTGCAGCGGGCCAAGCACGGCGAGCAGCCGGTCTGGATGGCCGCGGTGCTGGCGGCCATGCTGGGACAGATCGGTCTGCCGGGCGGCGGCTATGCCTACGCCCTCGGCGCCCTCGCCAATTCCGGGCGGCGTGCCACGGCGACGCCGATCGCGTCGTTGCCGCAGGGGCGAAACGGCGTCGAGGCCTTCATCCCGGTGGCCAGGATCGCCGACATGCTGCTGCATCCTGGCGAAGCCTTCGACTACAACGGCCAGCACCTGAACTATCCCGCCATCCGGCTGGTCTACTGGGCGGGCGGCAACCCCTTCCACCACCATCAGGATCTCAACCGCCTGAGCCGCGCCTTCGACCGGGTGGAGACCCTGATCGTTCAGGACTCGGCCTGGACGGCGACGGCGCGCCACGCCGACATCGTGCTGCCCTGCACCATGACGCTCGAGCGCGAGGATATCGCCGGCAGCGGGACCGATCCGCTGCTGGTGGCCATGCACCGCCTGTCCCCGCCCTTTGCGCAGGCGCGCGACGACTACGCCATCTTCACCGCCCTGGCGGAGCGCCTCGGCGTGGAGCGGGCGTTCACCGAGGGGCGCACCGCGCAGGAATGGCTGCGGCATCTCTATGCCACGACGCAGCAGGCCCTGGCCTCCGCCGGGCTGCCGGCGCCGTCCTTCGAGGACTTCTGGCAGGCCGGCGAGCTGCTGCTGCCGCAGGAACCGGACGATGGCGGCCTGCTGGGCGCCTTCCGCCGCGACCCCGTCGCCAACCCCCTGCCGACGCCGAGCGGGCGATTGCAGATCTCCTCACCGGCCGTCGCCGGCTTCGGCTACGACGACTGCCCGGGCCACCCCGCCTGGCTCGCGCCCGACGAGGTGCCGGGCCCCGGCCACTCGCTGCACCTGATCGCCAACCAGCCCGCCTCGAGGCTGCACAGCCAGCTCGACTTCGGCGCCCACAGCGAGGCGGAGAAGCGGCGCGGGCGCGAGGTGTTGCGCATGAACCCGGCCGACGCCGCGCCGCGCGGGATCGCCGAGGGCGATATCGTTCGCCTCTTCAACGACCGCGGCGCCTGCCTGGCATCCGCCCGCCTCACCGAGGACATCGCGCCCGGCGTGGTGCAGCTGCCCACCGGCGCCTGGCATGACCCCGAGGACCCGGATGAGGAGCAGCCGCTCTGCGTCCACGGCAACCCCAATGTCCTGACCAGGGACGTCGGCACCTCGCGTCTGGCGCAGGGAAGCACCGGACAGCTGACGACCGTCGAGGTGGAACGCTTCACCGGCAACCTGCCGCCGATCCGCGCGTTCGACCCGCCGGCGCAGGCCTGACGCCGGGGCGCCGATCGCCGGCGGCTGGAGGCCGGCCGCCCAGCGCCCGACGGAGCGAGGGCGCGACTGCGCCCCGCCGGCTGGCCGGAGATCACGGCGACATGGTCGAGGGCAGCCACAGGATGATCCCGGGCAGGGCGCAGAGAAGGGCAACCAGGACAAGGTGCGCTGCCACGTGCGGCGCGACCCCGCGGAACACCTCGGCCGCCGGCATCCCCGTATAGCGCGAGACCACGAAGACATTGAGGCCGAGCGGCGGCGTGACCATGCCGATCTCCGCCATGACGATGGTGATGATGCCGAACCAGATCGGGTCGTATCCCAGGGCCTTGATCACGGGGAGCAGGATCGGCACGGTCAGGATCAGGATCGCCACCTGATCCATGAAGCAGCCGAGAACGAGGAAGAGCGCGAGGATCGCGATGAGGATGACCTCGCGCGATGCGCCCGAGTCGGCGATGGCCTGGACGAGGCTCTGGGTCGTCTGGGTGAGCGTCAGGAAGTATCCGAAGACGTGCGCGCCCAGGATGATCATGCCGATCATGCAGCTCGCGCGGGCCGCACTCATCGCCGCGGCGAAGAGGTCGGCCGCCTTGCAGCGACGCGCAACGGCCAGGGCGCCGGCGCAGAAGGCCCCCATGCCGGCGGCTTCGGTCGGCGTCGCCACGCCGAGATAGATCGCCCCGGTCACGGCGCTGAACAGCAGGAGGAAGGGGGCGACGCTACGCAGGGACAGCAGCTTCTCGCGCCAGCTGTAGCTGCGCCCCTGCGGCGCCCGCCGGGGGTCCAGCTTGATGAGGACCAGGACCGTGAGCATGATGGCCAGTGTCACCAGCAGCCCCGGCACGATGCCGGCGATCAGCAGCTGGCCGATGCTCTCGTCGGCCAGGATCGCATAGAGCACGATCGAGACGCTGGGCGGGATCAGCATCGCCAGGGTCCCGGAGATCGCCACGACGCCTGCGGCCAGCCGCGGCTCGTAGCCCTGCGATACCATCCCGGGAATGCTGGTTGCGGAGAGCGTGGCCGCCGCCGCGGTGCTGGATCCCGATATGGCTCCGAACGCGGCACCGGTGAGCGCGGTCGCATAGGCCAGGCCGCCCGGCAGCCTGCCGAGCCACGCCGCTGCCGTTTCGAACATCTCGTCGGCCACGCGGCTGACGATGACGAAGTTGGCCATCAAGAGGAACATCGGGATGCTGACGAGCTCGTAGCTGTCGACGGACGCCAGCGGGGTCGTCTTCAGGATACCCAGAACGGTCGTGAGTCCGCCGAGGGCATAGAGGCCGACACCGCCGGCGAAGCCCAGCGCAAAGCCGACCGGCATGCCGCTCGCCAGCAGCAGGAGCAAGAGCGCGATACAGAGACCGGCCAGCATCGGCGGTTCAATCGCTCCCGCCGGCCGCAGGCCGGACGGCGAGCAGCAGCGATTCGAGCAGGCGGTGGAGGAGACGAAGAATGAGCAGACCGACGCCAATGGGAACGAAGATAGCGCTCAGCCACTTCGGCCACAGGATCGCGCCCATCTTCGCGGCGCCGCTTTGCCAGTTCTCCCACGTCAGCCCGATCCCCTCGATGAAGACGAGGACAAAGAAGACCACCGCCAGGAGCCACACGACCACCGCAACGGCGTGCCGCAGCCGCGCCGGCAGGAGCTTCACCATGCCGTCGATGCTGACGTGCCCGTCCTCGCGCAGCGTGTGGGACAGAGCCAGGAAGAACGCAGCGACCATCAGGTAGCTGCCGACCAGCTCGAAAACGAACGAGAGCGGGCGGTTCAAGCCGTAGCGTGCCAGGGCGTCGGCCGTCATCAAGGTCATGATCAACAGCAGGGCGGCGACCGCCAGGATCATCGCCAGGCGCTCTGCGCGGGTCAGCCAGAGGTCGTAGCGCTTCAGCATGAGAGCCGGGCGGTCACGCCGTCGCCGCCGCGGCAAGCAGCGTGGCGACATTGTCCGCTGACGCGGCGCCGCGGCACTGCTCGAGCAGATCGGCGGCGCGCTGCCTGCCCAGAATCGGGTCGGCCTGGTCGCGGAACTTGCGATCGAGCTCGGCGTCGGTCATCGGCCGGTCGCGGCTGCCGGTCGCGTGCTCGGTCTCCGCATGGAGTACGCTGCCGTCCTCCAGGTGGACATGGGCTCTCGCCTGGTCGCGTGCCAAGGCGGGATCGGCTGTCAGCCTCACACGGGAGCGCAAGGCCCGCACGCCTGGGTCTGCGACCGCAGCCGCCGTCGCCTGCGGCAGGCCGGCCGCTCCCGTCAGCAACGAAACGGCGGCCCAGTGCGCCAGGCTGACCTGCGCCTCGAACTCGTCCCTTGGCTCCGCGCGGGCGCCGAGCTTGAAGGCCAGCGGATCGACCTGCAGCTCGATCCCGGTGATCGCCTCGGGCTTGGCCAGTCCCGCGGCACGGATCGCCAGGCAGGCATCGATCGTCGGATGGATGACGATGCCGCAGGGGTAGGGCTTGTAGGCGTTGTCGAGCATGGCGAACCTATCGCCCAGCCCGGCCACGACATCGTCGAAGTCGGCCTCCGGCGACAGGACGGAGAGGAGACCGTTCGGCCCATCGAGCGCCGCGAAACCGCAGGTGAAGCCTTCGGCCGCCAGGAGCGCCGCCCACAGCCCGTTGCGCGCCGCCAGGGCCGGAACCAGGGGGCTCGCCATGCTGCCGTGCGTGCCGCGAAAGCCGCAGGCCTGGGTCGCGGCCAGCCCCAGGGCGGAGCCTGTGGTGCCATGATCCAGATTCATGGCGCGCCCAATGGCGGCGGCGCTCCCGATCCCACCGGTGACGCCGGTGATGTACCAGCCCGTCGAACCGCCGGCCGCGAGAATGACGCTGCTCAGCCGGCATTCGAGCTCCATGCCGAGCACCAGGCCCGTCAGCAATGCCTCGCCCGAGAGCGGCCGGGACTCCGCCATCGCCAAGAGCGCCGCGGCCACGGGACCGGTCGGATGGGTCACGGTCTCCAGGTGGGTGTCGTCATAGGCGTGCACCGCCGAGGCGAGGCAGTTGATCAGTGCGGCGGAACAAGGATCGAGCCGCTCCCCGCGCCCGATCAAGCCGGCGACCGGGGCTCCGGTCCCGCTGGCGGTTCCCGTCAGCGCGCGCTCGACGATGCCGCTCCTGCAGCCGCCGAGCGCGCATCCTACCCAGTTCACCAGCGTCCGCACCGCTTCGGTGCGAACCGCCTCCGGGAAGGCACGCCACTCGGCGTCGTGCAGGTAGGCGAGCAGCCGCTCCGACGTCGGCGACCCCACGCCTAGTGCGCCTGCAGGAGGGTCTTGAAGGTCGCGAGCGCTTCCTCTGCGGACTTGCCCTGGGACTCCACGACCGTCACCCAGTTCTCCGCCACGGAAGCCACCCGATCATCGAGCTCTTCAGCCAAGGCCGGCGGGATCTCGTTGATGACGACGCCGGCCGCGGCGAGCCGCCCGCTCGCGGCGATCTCGTTCTCGTCGGCGTAGGTGCAGAACTGCTGCTCCGCCGAAAGGGCTGCGGTCTCCATGGCCTGCTGCACATTGGCCGGCAGTTCGGCCCAGCGCTCCTCGTTCATCTGCCAGGTGACCGCAATGGTGCCGAAGGAGTAGCCGGTGTTGGCCACCTTCGCGATCGTCTGCAGGTCGTAGGGCTCGGCCCCGAGCAGGGCGAAGAAGACGCCATCGAGGGTACCGCGCGACAGCGACTGATAGATGTCGGGCGAGGCCATGCGAACCGACACGGCGCCCAGGGTCTCCGTCATCAGTTCCTGGGCCCCTCCGGTGGTGCGCAGTTTCAGCCCGGCGAAGTCGTCAATGGCGTGGATCTCGCGCGATACCGTGAGAAGGCTATAGGGCGCATAGACGACCGACATCAGGACCCGCGTCCCGGCCGGCTTGAAGTCCTCCTGGTAGAGGATGCCGTCCGGCTGCACCAGCTGGCGATAGGCCGCGGTGCCGGCACAGGAAGAGGGGACGAGACCCGGAAGCTCGACGACGCCCGAGAGCGGCAGGGCTTCAGAGACATAGGCAACGGGCTGCTCGGCGATGTCGACGACCCCGGTCTGCGCCAGGCTCATCATCGTGGCCGCCTTGCCCAGCTGCTGCGCCGGATAGTACTCGAACTGCACCTGACCGTCGGTGAGTTCGGTCACCTGGTCCATCCAGGGCTTCAGGCCGTTGATCGTCATGTAGTGGCTATCGGCCACCACGCCGCCGACCTTCAGCGTGATCGCGTCCGCCGCCTGGGCGGGATTGCTCGACAAGAGGGCAAGCGTCGCGCAGGTCGCAGTCAGTGCCGCCCCGAACTTCCAGTGGCTCAGCATGATCCGTTCCTCCCTTCAGGATTTGATTGGCGTCTTCTTGTCGCCCGCCTGCTTGTCGCGGGCCCTGTTGAAGTCCTCCTCGGCGACCTTGCGCGCGGCCGCGACGTGGCGCGCCATGCGCCGCTCCGCCGCTTCCGGGTCGCCGTCCCTGATCGCCTCGAAAATGCGGCGGTGCGCTCTCAGCGTCGCCTGCGTCATGTCCTCGGCGGAGAAGCTGCCAACCTTGGCCGCGCCCCGCTTGATCGCTTGCGAGATCGCATGCATGAAGGACAGCAGGATGTCATTGCCGCCCGCGGCCGCCACCGCGATGTGCCATTCGGCATTGGCCGACCAGAAGGCGGGGAGATCATTGGCCGTCCCCTCGACCTCCAGCGTCAGCCGCTCCAGATCGCGGAGCGTTTCGTCGCTCCGGTTCTGTGCGGCCAGGCGGGCCGCCAGCGGCTCCAGAGCCTCGCGGACCTCCACCAGGGATTCGAAGCTGATCTGCCGCCCTCGCACATAGAGGTCGAGGAAGTGGTTGAACTCGAGGTTCCCCGGGCTGCGCACGCGTGCGCCGCCATTCCGCCCCGGCCTCGTTTCGACCAGCCCTTCGGCGACCAGAATGCGGATGGCCTCGCGAATCGACGAGCGGCTGAGGCCGGTTTCCAGCCCGAGTTCCCGCTCCGTCGCAAGCGCGGTCCCTGGGGGCAGTTCACCGGCGAGGATTCGCTCTCGCAGCTTGTCGGCGAGGACGTCGAAGGATTTCGGCACCTTGAGCCGGCCGACCAGCATGGACCCCTTCTCGGCGGTCATTCGTCGCTCTCGCTTCGTGTGATCAAGGGCAGGTTCGGCAAGGTCTCGTGGGTTGTCAATCTTATCGTCAGACAAATGGCATATTTCCAACGAGGGCCGGCACCGGATGAAGCGGAAGGGGAAGGCCGCGGGCTCGCCCTCATGGCAGCGCTTGCCGCGCGCGGGCGCGCTGCAGGAGGATCACCGCGCCGACGAAGACTGCCGCCACGAGATCCGTCACCAGGCCGGGGTCTACGAGCAACAGGCCGGAGGCCGTCATCAGGAGACGGCCAGTCCGGCCGAGCGGGCCGCAGAGGTAGCCCATCAGTCCTGCGGAAAGGCCCATGACGCCAACCAGGGCGGTCGCCACGGTCAGGCAGATGGAGAGGGTATCCCCTTGGAGCAGGAGGGCCGGGCCGAAGTAGAACATGTAGGGCACGATGAAACCCGAAGCGCCGAGCGCCACCGCGAGGAGCCCCGTTCGCATCCAACTGGCACCCGCCAGCGCCGCTGCAACGAAGACGGCGGCACAGACCGGCGGCGTGATCGCCGAGATCACGGCGAAGTAGAAGACGAACATGTGCGCCGACAGCGGCGGAACGCCGAGGGTCGTCAGCGGCGGGACGCAAACGGACGCCGCGAGCACGTAGGCGGCCGTCGTCGGCACGCCCATGCCGAGAACGATGGCGACCACCATGGTGAGCAGCAGACACAGCAGGACATCGTCGCCGCTGAGCGAGACGACCGTGTCCGATATCTTGATCCCCAGGCCGGTGTAGGTCAGCAGCCCCACCACCATCTGGGCACAGGCACAGAGAACCGCCACCAACACGATGGCCCGGCCCGCGCGATCGAGTATGCCAAGCAGCTTGCGCAGCTTGATCGGCAGGCTGCTGCCGCTGGAGGGCAGCAACAGATAGCTCAATGCCGACGCCGCCGTTGCATAGAAGACCGCCAGCGTTGGCCCATAGCCAATGGCGAAGCAGGCCACCAGCGCGGCCATCGGAACGACGAAGGGAAGGCAGCGCGGCAGGATGTCCCGCCTGAAGGAGGGGATCTCCTCGCGGGGCAGCGGCTTGAGGGCATGGGCCAGCGCCCAGAAGTGAATGCCCCAGAAACAACCCCAGTAGTAGAGGAACCCGGGAATCGCGGCGGCCAGCACCAACTCGGCATAGGGCATGCCGAGCAGCTCGGCCATGATGAACGCGCTGGCCCCCATGACCGGAGGCAGGAGTTGCCCACCCGCGGAGTTCGTGGCCTCGACGGCGGCTGCGAAATCGGCGCGATAGCCGAGGCGCCGCATGAGCGGGATGCTGAAGATTCCCGTCACGACGACGTTGGCCACGGCACTGCCGGAGACGGTGCCGAACAGGGCGCTGGAGAAGCAGGAGACCTTGGCTGGCCCGCCAACCGAACGTCCGGCAAGGCGCTTGGCGATGTCGATGAAGGTCTGTCCGCCGCCGGTCTCCGACAGCAGCACGCCGAGAATGAGGAAGGCGGCGATGACGCTGGCGGAAATCCCGACGATGTAGCCGAAGATACCCTCCGGCTCGAGGTAGAGGAACTGTGCGACTCGCTCCAGCGGCACGCCGCGGTGCGACCATCGCCCTGGAAAGTAGGGGCCGGCCACGGCGTAGAACACCAGCAACAGAACGAGGATCGGCAAGGTCGGGCCGAGGAGTCGGCGCGTCGCCTCCAGGACGGCGATCACCAGCAGCGGCGCCAGCCAAAGATCGATCGGCCGCGCCAGGCCCAGGCTGTTGGCGATCCGGTCGCTGCTCCACAGCACCCAGAGCGTCGCCACCAATGCCATGGCTGCGAAGAGCCAGTCGAGCGGACCAACCCTGCCGCCTCGGCCGTTTCGCCGCCCGGGGTAGAGCAGGAAGGCGACCGGCAGCACGAGGCCCAGGTGGACGCCGCGTTGGATCAGGGCGGGGAAGCTGCCGGCTCCGGCGGTATAGAGCTGGAAGAGCGCGAGCAGCACCATGAAGCCGGCCACGAGGCCCGCCGGCGTGCCGGTGAGGACACGCTCCTTCGCCTCCGTCTCTGTGGCCTCGCGGACCTGACATTCCACGGCGTTCGACATGGCTGACGCCCAACCCCTTCCGGAGACAACGTTCGTCGTAGCGACGCCGCCGGCGGAGTGGCTCCGCCGACGGCGTATCGCGACCGCGCGGCGGGCTACTTCATTTCGGGCGGGATCAAGCCTTCGGGCACCTCGTAGCCGATCTCGCGGTAGAAGCGAACGGCGCCGGGGTGCAGGTAGACGCCAGCCTTCGGCTTCAGGGTCTGCTCGGCCACATCCGCACCCGGAAAGTTCGGATAGGCCGCCGCGATCTCCAGACGGTGTTCCCAGATGGTCTTCACGATCTTGTAGGCAAGCTCCTCGGGAAAGTCCTTGCGCACCATGTCGCCGACCTGATTCTGCACTGTGCGGAAAGCAGCGGAGTCGGGATACATGCCGGCGGCGACATCGATCGGGAGGACGCCCTTCACGTTGGCCAGGATGGTGTCGATCTGTTCATCACTGAAGGAGACGATCTGCGACGGCGTCGAGGCGAAGACCTCCAGGATCGAGGAGTCATTGGGCGCGAACTTGGCGAAGCCGACAATGCGCTGCTCCTTCACCGCCTCGATCGCATCGGCATATCCGGAGGGTCGATAGTCGGGCTCGACCTCGAGGATGAGCAGAATCTCCCGGGTCAGACTCTCCGCCGTGGAGCCTTGGATTCCGGGCGTGAAGGGCTTGCCCTCCAGATCGGCGATGGTCTCCACGCCACTGTCCTGCCTGACCACGAACTGGAGCGGATTGGTCTTGTGCAGCACATAGAGCAAGCGCAGGTCGGGGAAGGGATTGCCTTCGAACGTCCACTTGCCCTCGCTGGCATCGGACGCCGTCTTGGTGTCGCTCATCCCCATGTCGATCTCGTTCGCCTGCAGCAGGCGGGTGTTGTGGACGTTGGCGCCGGTGGCGCGCACCGTGACGTTGATCTCGGGAATGTTGTCGTTGAGGATTCCCGCCACCAGGGGAAAGAAGGCGAAGGTGCCGGAGGCGGTCGAGGTGCTGCCCCAGACGAGCTCAGTCTTGTCCTGAGCTCGCGGGCCCGCACCGGTGCCGCCGAGAACCAACAGGGATGCTAGCAGGCCCCAGAGGCCAAGCCGCGCGATCTTGTACATGTGGTTTCACTCCATTGAGTTTTCATTGTTTGTCTTTCACAACGCTCCTCGCCCCGGCAGTTCGGCGGTCACGGCAGGGTCGAACCAGTCCGAAGGTCGTTCGGGTCGCCGCCAGTTGCTCCTTGGGCGGGGTGCGGAAGGGTGCGTTCTGATGCTCGCTCTTCCGCAGCCCGATGCTGTCGCGCAACTCGGCCAGCATCTTGGCCAGCTTGAGTCCGCAGGCTGAGACCTCGACGACCGGCACGCCGCTGTTCGCGATCGTGGTGAAGCCATTGGCGAGGAACACCGGGCCGAAGAGCTGGCCTCCGGCGATGATGACGTCGGCGCCGTCCTCGATACAGTCGAGTGCCGTCTTCTCGAAGGCGGAGAGAAACTCGTCGCTGCGGCCCTCGAGGCAATCGACGAAGTTCTCGTAGGTCATGCCGAAGCGCCGCACCGGCCGTACCGCCAGGGCGTTCGCTTCGCACCCGTAGAGGCGGATGTTGCGCTCGATGACCGGCACGTAGCCTTCATGCACCGTCAGGAAGGCAAAGCGCCGCCCCAGGGTCTGCGCCACCATCATCGCCGCTTCGCCGGGGCCGACGACGGGAATGCCCGCGGCCTCTCGCGCCGCGTAGAGGCCCGGATCCCAGTGACCGCCGACAATCGCGGCCGCGTGGCCGGCCGCCTCGGCCTTGAGAATGTCGTTGACGACATAGACGTCGTTCACCATCCCGAGATAGATCGACGACAGCAGGGAGGTCGTCTTGTCCATCCAGGCGACGGTCACCTGCGCCCGGTCGCCCATGAGGTGCCGGGTGTAGTCGTTCAACGAGGTCTCGATGAGGTCGGCGCGATTGGTCCGGCCAGGCATCTCGCGCGTGAGGCCGATCGGCCAGTAGAGTTTCAAGGGTGCTGTTTCCACGCTCTCTCCTCTCGTCAGATTGCAGTCGGGGGAAATGCAGAGCCGGTCGCCAAGGGAGCTGCGCGCCGCCCCTCCGGCGCTGCGCTCCTGCCGGGCGGCTCACGCTGCCGCTCTTCCAGCCGCAACAGGGCCAACGCGCCTTGCTCTGCCGCCTCTCCATCACCCGCTTTCACGGCGTCGATGACGGACTGGAAGCGCCAGAGCGCTTGCTTTCGCAGGGCGGGGTCATCCCACCGCCCGGGGCCGCCGTGGCAGGAGGGGGCGCCCTGCAACACCGCGCGGTCGATGGCGACCAGGAGGAGATTGCCGCTGGCGCGCAGAAGCGCTCGCCGCCACCCTTCCGCTGCCGGTCGGAACCGCGCGGCAGATGGGCTGCTTTCGACCAGCGCAGCCTGCTGGCCCTCCAGCCGCCGCACATCCTCGGAGTCCGGCCGGGTCGATGCGAGGCGCGCAGCCAAGGGCTCGATGGCCATGCGCATCTGCAGGATGCAGGCCGCCGGCGGACCTTCGGCGCGCACCACCCGGCACAGCGCCGTGACGAGATGCTGGAGGCCGGGGTGCCGGACGACCGAAAGCGACCTCTTGTCTGCCACCAGGAGGCCGTCGAGACGCAGCAGCAGGAGTGCCTCGTTCACACAGGCACGACTAACACCCGCCTCGCCGGCGATCGTCGCAATGGACGGCAGGCGGGCGCCTTCCGGGAGTTCGCCGGCGGCAATCTTGGCGCGGAGGCAGTCGGCAAGCACCTCGGAGGTCCTCCGAACGACGACAGGCTCGATCCGCATCGCCCTTCCCACCCTGTCTCTTCCTCAGCGCCGGGATGACAAGGGGAGCGCGAGAGGCAAGGCGAGTCAATCTGTTTTTCTTATTGTCAGACCTTATAGGGGCACTGGCATCTCGCCAGCGTCCTCACGCCCGGCCTGTGCCGTCGCCCCGGTGCCGGATGCCGCGCGGCAAGGGCCGCATCGGGCCGAGCGCCTTACCAGCGGGAGGGGAAGGGCAGGGCGGAGGAGAGGGACACAGGCCCCCGCGGCGTCTCCAGCTCTGCCCGCAAGCCCGGTGCGCTCGACCGTGCGACCGCGGCATCGATCGCCAAGGCCGACAGCAGCCCCCGCAACGAGGCCGCCTCGGGATGTTCCAGCTGCACTGCTTTCAGGCGACAGGCCGCCGGCAGGGTCTCGCAGGGATGGGCGGTGGTCCCCCAGTCGATGAAGAAGGGCAGCAGTGTGCCGAAGGCATGCCCGTCCAGGTACAGCAGGCGCCAGCGCGCGAGCGCGCCGTCGGGCCGCCGGCGCGACATCGAGACCATCGGCTGCGGCGAGAGGCCCGCCGCGGCGGCCCGCGCCGCCATGGCCTCCAGGTCATCGGCCGCGATGGCCCAGGTCACCAGGCCCGGACGGGTCAGGGTGCGAAGCCAAGGACGAAACAGGGTGGCGCGGTCCTGTGAGGGGTCCGGTGCCATGATCTCCAGATAGCTGCGCGTGCCGAGAGAGAGCAGCCGATTGTGCGTGCCGCGCCCCTCGTGCCGGCCACCGGCCGCCGCCTGCACGCCGGTGGCGTCGGCCAAGTCCGCTGCCGCCGCTTCGAGATCCGCGGCGCCCCAGACGAGGTGATCCATCTGCATGGAGATCTCCTGGGGCTCGGCCCCTTGCAATCGCTGAAATCGAGTGTAATGCTTCAGCTCGCATTTGTAAAATGTCAGCAGGGAGCCTTGAAGTGCCATGGCCGAGAGGCGGGATCTCCTGGTGAGTACGGAGTGGCTGGCGGAGCACCTCTCGTCACCGAACCTTTGCATTGTCGATGCATCCTGGCATCTGCCGGAGTTGCAACGCTCGGCCGACGCCGAATTCGAGCAGTCGCACATCCCCGGCGCCCGGCGCTTCGATATCGACGAGATCGCCGACCTCGATCACCCGCTCGGACACATGCTGCCGAGCGCGCGCGCGAGTTCGCGGCCAAGGTGGGGACTCTGGGGATCGGCAACGATACGCTGGTCGTGGCTTACGATTCGCGCGGTCTCTACAGCGCCGCGCGGGTCTGGTGGATGTTCCGCCGGTTCGGCCACGACAAGGTGGCCATCCTGGATGGCGGGTTCCCGAAGTGGCAGGCCGAGGGCCGGCCGGTGGCAAGCGGCCCGGCCGCGGCTGCCGTGCCGGCGACCTTCGCGGTGCGGGAGCGGCCGGAGCTGGTCCGCGGGGCCGAGGACCTTCTGGCCAACATCGGCAGCGGTCGTGAGCTGGTCGTCGATGCCCGCACCCCGGGCCGCTTCGCCGCGCACCGAGAAGGACCCCTACGAGGGACTCACCGCAACGGACACATACCCGAGAGCCGCAATCTCTGCTGGGCCACCCTGCTCGACCCGAAGGACAAGACCTTCCTGCCCGATGCGGCGCTGCGGGAGCGGTTCCAGGCGGTGGGACTGGAGGCCGGACAGCC
>CALOEA010000076.1:0-36385 GCA_942492185.1 uncultured Alphaproteobacteria bacterium | reverse complement strand
TTCCCGCCGGGACGAGCAGTTGAACCTTGTGGTCCCATCTGACCACTCGAATTTACGTGTCGCCGCCCAGCACCGAGACGCCGAAGCGCTCCTGGTCCTCGGCGAGACCGGCCGCGAAGGCAGCGATCCAGCTCTCCTCGATGGCGCGCGGCCAGGTGCAGGTCAGCAGGTAGCCGAGCGGCTGGGCGCCCATGGCGGCGAGGTCCGACAGGTTCACCCGCAGCAGCTTCTGCGCCACCTGGCCGGCCGGGTCGTCGGGCAGGAAGTGGACGCCCTCGACCATCGCGTCGGCGGTCAGCACCAGTTGCCGGCCCACCGGCGGCGAGATCACGGCGGCGTCGTCCACCAGGCCGAGGGCGCCGGGCTCGCCGGCGACCAGCGGCTGGAAATAGCGGGCGATCAGGGCGAATTCGCCGAGCATCTCCGGCCCGCCGTCAGGAAAACTCGGTCGGGCGCAGATCGCGGGCGAGATTGTCGAGCAGGCCGTTGATGAAGCCGGGCTCGCGGCCGCCGAAGAAGCCGTGCGCCACCTCCAGGTACTGCGAGATGATCACCCGCGCCGGCGTCTCGGCCTCCTCCGCCAGCTCATAGATGGCGGCGCGCAGCAGCGCCCGCAGGAGGGTCTCCAGCCGATCCAGCGGCCAGTCTTCCGGCAGCGCGCCCGCCAGCATGTCGTCGGACTGCGCCACCGCCGCGGCGGCGCCGGGCAGCAGGCGCCGGAAGAGCTTGCGATCGGCCTCCGCCAGGGAGACGCCGTCGATCACCTCCTTCAGGCGCTGGTCGAGGAATTCCTTCAGGGCCTGCTCGGCGGTGATGCCGGTCATGGCGATCTGGTAGAGCGCCTGGACGGTCGCCAGGCGCGCCGCCAGGCGGCGCTGGCCGGGGGCCGGCAGGGGACGTTCGGTCAACTCTTTCATCACGGTTGCGCTCCGGTGAAGCGCTGGCGGATGGCGATCAGCGCCAGGCAGGCGCGCGCGGCGTCGCCGCCCTTGTCCTGCCCGTCCCGCTTCGCCCGCTCCCAGGCCTGCGCCTCGTTCTCGACCGTCAGGATGCCGTTGCCCAGCGCCAGGCGGCGGTCGGTGGCGAGCGCCGTGAGCGCGCGGGCGCTCTCGTTGCAGACCAGCTCGAAGTGATAGGTGTCGCCGCGGATCACGCAGCCCAGCGCGACGAAGCCGTCGAAGCGGCCGCTGTCGGCGGCCAGCGCTACGGTCGGCGGGATCTCCAGGGCACCCGGGACCGAGATGCGCTCATAGCTGCCGCCGGCGCTCTCGATCGCGGCGACGGCGCCCTCGGCCAGGGCATCGGAGACATCGGGATGAAAGCGCGCCTCGACGATCAGGATGCGGCCGCTGCCCAGAGCCACGCCGCTCGCCTTGTTGGCACCCGCCATGGCCTTAGCCCTCCGCCTTGTCGCGCCGCGGCGAGCGCTGGCCCACCACGGTGAGCCCGTAGCCCTCGAGGGCCACGAAGTGATGCCGCGTGGTGTGCAGCAGGATCATGTCGCGCACGCCGAGATCGAGCAGGATCTGCGCCCCGATGCCGTAGTCGCGAAGCTCGCAGGACGGCGGCGTGTCCTTGTGCCCCAGGCGGGCGGCGACCTGCTCGGCCAGGCTCATGCCGCCGGGTTCGCCGATCAGCACCGCGACGCCGCGGCCGGCCTCGCCGATCCGCTGCAGGGCCTCCTGCAGCTCGCCGCCGCGCCCGCTCTGGCTGTCGGCCAGAACGTCGTCCAGCAGGCTGAAGGCATGGACGCGCACCAGCGAAGGCTCCGGCGTGGTCAGGTCGCCCTTCCACAGCGCGATGTGGTCGCCGTCGCCGAAGCGGTTGCGATAGAGCGCCAGCTGGAAGGTGCCGCCATAGCGGCTCTCGAAGCTGCCGGCCGCCGCCCGCTCGACGATGCGGTCGTGGCGGCGGCGATAGGCGATGAGGTCGGCGATGGTGCCGATCTTGAGGTTATGGCGCTGGGCGAAGGAGATCAGGTCGTCGCGGCGCGCCATCGTGCCGTCGTCGTTCATGATCTCGCAGATGACGCCGGCCGGGAACAGCCCGGCGAGCCGCGCGATATCGACCGCCGCCTCGGTATGGCCGGTGCGCTCCAGCACGCCGCCGTCGCGGGCCAGCAGCGGAAAGACGTGGCCCGGGGTCACCAGTTCGTCCGGCCCCTTGGAGGGGTCGATCGCCACCGCGATGGTACGGGCGCGGTCCGGCGCCGAAATGCCGGTGGTCACGCCGTCGCGCGCCTCGATCGAGACGGTGAAGGCGGTGGCATGGCGGGTCTCGTTGTTCTGCGACATCAGCGGCAGCTTCAGCTGCTCGATGCGCTGCCGCATCATGGCCAGGCAGATCAGGCCGCGGCCGTGCTTGGCCATGAAGTTGATGGCATCGGGCGTGGCCATCTGCGCCGGGATCACCAGGTCGCCCTCGTTCTCGCGATCCTCGTCGTCGACGAGGATGAACATGCGGCCGTTGCGCGCCTCCTCGATGATCTCAGGCGCGCCCGAGAGGACGTCGCGGAAGGTCGCGCGCCAGGGTTCTTCCGTCTTCGCGGTCGCCATGCCTCAGGCCTTTCCGATGAGGCGCGCAACGTAGCGCGCCATCAGGTCGATTTCCAGGTTCACCCGCTGGCCCTGCTGCAGGCCGCCGAAGCTGGTGACCGAGGCGGTATGGGGAATGATGTTGACGCCGAAGGCATCGCCCTCGACCTCGTTCACCGTCAGCGAGACGCCGTCCAGCGCCACCGACCCCTTGGCGGCGATGAAGGGCGCCAGCGCGGCCGGCACCCGGAAGCGGAAGCGCCAGGAATCGCCCTCGGCCCGCCGCTCCAGCACCTCGGCGGTGCCGTCGATGTGGCCGGTGACCAGGTGGCCGCCCAGCTCGTCGCCCATCTTCAGCGGGCGCTCGAGGTTGATCGCGGTGCCCTCGCGCCAATCGCCGAGGGTGGTTTTCGACAGCGTCTCCGCCGAGACGTCGGCGGCGAAGGCGCCGTCCGACGTCCCCACCACCGTCAGGCAGGCGCCGGAGCAGGCAATCGAGGCGCCGATCTCGACGCCGGCAAGGTCATAGGCCGTCTCCACGACGAAACGCCAGTCGCCGCGCTCCTCGCGGGACCGCAGGCGGCCCAGATCGGTGATGATGCCGGTGAACAGTGTCTTGCCTCCTTGGCTGCGAAGGTCGCGCTCGGACCTGACCTATTCACCGCAGCCCCACAAGGCAAGCCGGAAGCGACAAGAGGTCCTGCGGCGGGCGCAGTGCGGACTAGCGTCGGCCGTAGAGCTCGAAGCGGTCGGACCCCAGCGTCTGGCTCTCCAGCGGCACGAAGGCCGGGGCGTCGGCCAGACGCTCCAGTCCCAGCGCCGCGACGCCGGGTCGGCCATCGCCGCCCAGCAGCAAGGGCGCGTGATAGACCGCCAGGCGGTCGACCAGACCGGCCTGCAGCAGGCCGGAGGCGAGCTGCCCGCCGCCCTCGACCAGCAGGCGGGTCAAACCTCGTTCCCCCAGGGCCGCGAGGCCGGCGGCCAGATCGAGCGTCTCGCCGGCATGGGTGGGGAGCGCAAGCACCTCGACCCCCGCCTGCTCGAAGGCCTGGCGGCGCGGCTTCTCGGCATCGCGGCGGGTCAGGACCCAGGTCGGCTGCTCGCTGGCGGTCGCCACCAGGACCGAGGTCAAGGGCAGCCGCAACCGCCCATCGGCCACCACCCGCACCAGCCGCCGCCCCTCCGCTCCGGGAAGGCGCAGCGTCAGCCGCGGGTCGTCGGCCAGGGCGGTGCCGCTGCCGACCAGCACGGCATCGTGCTCGGCGCGCAGCAGCTGGGCATGCGCCCGTGCCGCCTCGCCGGTGATCCAGCGGCTCTCGCCGCCGGCGGTGGCGATGCGCCCGTCGAGCGTCATGGCGAGCTTCAGCGTGACCAGCGGTCGGCCCAGCGCCAGGCGGGTGAGGAAGCCGGCGTTCAGCGCGCGGGCCTCCTGCTCCAGCAGGCCGGTCTCCACCGCGATGCCGGCATCCCGCAGGATCGCCAGCCCCCGCCCTGCCACCCGGGGGTCGGGGTCGCCGGTCGCCGACAGGCAGCGCGCGATGCCGGCGGCCACCAGCGCCTCGGCACAGGGCGGCGTGCGGCCCTGGTGGGCGCAGGGCTCCAAGGTCACGTAGGCGGTCGCGCCCCGGGCCAACTCGCCCGCCCGCGCCAGCGCCTCGGTCTCGGCATGCGGCCGGCCGCCCGGCTGGGTCCAGCCGCGGCCGACCACCCGCCCCTCCCTCGCCAGCACGCAGCCGACGGCGGGATTGGGCCAGGTGCGGCCCAGGCCGCGCCTGGCCAGCGCCAGCGCGGCGGCCATGTGCTCCCTGTCGGCCTGCGGTTCGTTCATGTGCCCAGCGCCCTTCTCGCGGCAGCCACCGCCGCCGGCAGGTTGGAGCCCTAGTCCTTGTCCGCGGCCAGCTTGCCGATGAACTCCTCGAAATCGCGGGCCTCGCGGAAGTTGCGATAGACCGAGGCGAAGCGGACATAGGCCACCTTGTCGAGGTTGGCCAGCGCGTCCATTACCAGCTCGCCGATCACCTTCGAGGGGATCTCGCTCTCGCCGGAAGACTCCAGCCGCCGCTGGATGCCGCTCACCACCCGGTCGATGCGGTCGGGATCGACCTGCCGCTTCTGCAGCGCCAGCGTCATCGAACGCAGCAGCTTCTCGCGGTCGAAGGGCTCGCGCGAGCCGGTGGTCTTGACCACCGTCAGTTCACGCAGCTGGACCCGCTCGAAGGTGGTGAAGCGCGCGCCGCAGTTTGGACATTGCCGCCGCCGCCGGATGGCGGAGTTGTCCTCCGTCGGCCGAGAATCCTTCACCTGGGTGTCGTCGTGGCTGCAGAACGGACAGCGCATGGAGCCCCTCTCTTCCTTCGGCCCGGCCGCCTACATCCCCGCGTAGATGGGGAAGCGACGACAGAGCACTTTCACTTCGCCGCGCACGGCCTTCTCGACCTTGCCATTGCCCTCGGGGCCGTTCTTGGCCAGCCCGTCGAGGACGCGATTGATCATCTCGCCGACCTGGCGGAACTCCTTGCGGCCGAAGCCGCGGGTGGTGCCGGCCGGGGTGCCCAGGCGGATGCCGGAGGTGACGGTCGGCTTCTCCGGATCGAAGGGTACGCCGTTCTTGTTGCAGGTGATGCCGGCACGCTCCAGCGCCTCGGCGGCGATGTTGCCGGTGAGGCCCTTGGGGCGCAGGTCCACCAGCATCAGGTGGGTGTCGGTGCCGCCGGCGACCAGGTCGAAGCCGCCCGCCTTCATGGTCTTCGCCAGCTCCTGGGCGTTCGCCAGGACCCGCTTGCTGTAGCTCTTGAAGCCGGGCTTCAGCGCCTCGCCGAAGGCCGCCGCCTTGCCGGCGATGGCGTGCATCAGCGGGCCGCCCTGCAGGCCCGGGAAGGCGGCCGAGTTGATCTTCTTGCCGATCGCCTCGTCGTTCGACAGCACCATGCCGCCGCGCGGGCCGCGCAGCGTCTTGTGCGTCGTGGTGGTGACGACGTGGGCGTGCGGCAGCGGCGAGGGATGCAGACCGGCCGCGACCAGGCCGGCGAAGTGCGCCATGTCGACCCAGAAGTAGGCGCCGACGCTGTCGGCGATCTTGCGGAAGCGGGCGAAATCGAGGAAGCGCGGATAGGCCGAGCCGCCGGCGATGATCAGCTTCGGCTTGTGCTCCTTGGCCAGGCGCTCGACCTGGTCGAAGTCGACCAGGTGATCGTCCTCGCGCACGCCGTACTGCACGGCGTGGAACCACTTGCCAGACAGGTTCGGCGGCGCGCCGTGGGTCAGGTGGCCGCCGGCGGCCAGCGACAGGCCGAGGAAGCTATCGCCCGGCTGCAGCAGCGCCAGCATCACGCACTGGTTGGCCTGCGCGCCGGAGTGCGGCTGCACGTTCACGAAGCTGCAGCCGAAGAGCTTCTTCGCCCGCTCGATGGCGATCTCCTCGGCGACGTCGACGAACTCGCAGCCGTTGTAGTAGCGCCGGCCCGGGTAGCCCTCCGCATACTTGTTGGTCAGCACCGAGCCCTGCGCCTCCAGCACCGCGCGGCTCACGATGTTCTCCGAGGCGATCAGCTCGATCTGGTCGCGCTGCCGGCCCAGTTCGCCGCGGATCGCCCTGGCCAGCGCCGGATCGCTCTTGGCCAGCGGCGCGGCGAAGAAGGCCGGGACCTTCGCCGCCGCGGCCTTCTTGGACGCCGTCTTGCCGGCGACGGACTTCAGCGGCGCGACCTTCTTGGCCGTGGCCTTCTTGGGCGCGGCCTTCTTGGCCGTGGCCTTCTTGGGCGCGGCCTTCTTGGGCGCCGCCTTGGCGGCCGGCTGCTTCGCCGCCTTGGCCTTGGCGGCAGTCTTCTTCGGGGCAGTCTTGCGCATGCTCATCGGGTCTCGTCCTCGCCAGAAGTCCTGTCGGCGCCGCGCCTATCGCGCGCCCAATTTCTCCACACGGGGTGTATGCCGTCCGCCGCCGAAGGCTGTGCTGAGAAAGACGCGAAGACACTCGCGAGCGACCTCTTCGCCGACGATCCGCGCGCCCAATGCCAGGATGTTGGCATCGTTGTGCTCGCGGCTCAGCCGGGCCGAGGTCGCGTCCTGGCAGAGCGCCGCGCGCACCGCCGGATTGCGGTTGGCGGCGATCGAGATGCCGATGCCGGTGCCGCAGCAGATGACGCCCCAGCGGGCGCGCCCTTCGGCCACCGCGGTCGCCGCGGCGGCGCCGAAATCGGGATAGTCGACCGAGGCCGGGCCGTCGGTACCGAGATCCAGGACGCCATAGCCGAGGCGCTCCGCCTCGCCTTTCAGCAGCTCCTTCAGGGTGTAGCCAGCGTGGTCGCTGGCGAAGGCAATGGTGTCGGCCACGGCGGCGGGGTCCCTCATCTACATTTTGAGGAACCTACCACGGCTGGCGGGCGCCGCAAGGCCCGCTCGCAAGGGCTTGCGGGAAATGGCCTTCCGGAACGGCAAAGGGCCCGGCGGTTTCCCGCCGGGCCCCAGCATCTACGCAAGTCCGGAGACTTACATCTCCGAGTAGTTGCCGTCGTGGAAGACGTACCAGACGTAGGCCGACTGCTTCAGGTCGCCCTTATCGTCGAAGCCGATGGTGCCGATGATGGTATCCCAGTCGTGGCTGCGCAGCACGTCCGCCACGGTCCCCGCATCGGTGGTGCCGGCCTCGTTGGCCGCCGCCGCCCACACCTGGATCGCCGCGTAGGTGGAGAGCGTGTAGCCCTCCGGCTCGAAGCCCTCGGCGCGGATCTTGGCGACCACTTCCTGGGCGCTCGCCAGGTTGCGGGCCTCGGCCGCATTGGAGAACATCACGCCTTCGGCGGCATCGCCGGCGATGGTGACGAACTCCAGGGTGTTGAGGGAATCGGGGCCGATCAGCACGGCCTTCGAGGCCCTGCTCGCGGGCCTGACGGATGATGAGCGCGCCTTCGGTGTGATAGCCGCCGAGGTAGATGGCATCGACACCGGCCGCCTTCATCTTCGAGACCAGGGCGGTGTAGTCCTGCTCGCCGGCGGTGTAGGCCTCGTACATGACTTCCTGCAGGCCGTTGGCGTTCATCACCGACTTGGTGAGGTCGGCCACGCCCTTGCCGTAGGTCGACTTGTCGTGCAGCACCGCGACGTTCTTGCCGGCGAAGTTCTCCGCCAGCCACTTGCCGGCGAAATCGCCCTGCTGGTCATCGCGACCGCAGGTACGGAAGATCGTCTCGACGCCCTTCGAATAGGGGCCCTCGGTGAAGGCCGGATTGGTCGAGGCCGGGCTCATCTGCATGATGGCTTCCTCGATGTAGACGTCGGAGGCTGGGATCGAGGAGCCCGAGCAGAAGTGGCCGGCAACGAAGACGACGCCCTTCTGCACGAAGTCGTTGGCCACGGCCGTCGCCTGCTTCGGATCGCAGGCATCGTCGCCAATGGCCAGGTCGAGCATCTGGCCGTTCACGCCGCCGGTCGCGTTGATTTCGGCTACGGCCGCTTCCGCGCCGCGCTGCATCTGCATGCCGAAGGCCGCGTAGTCACCGGTCATCGGGCCGGCGGTGGCCACCAGAATGTCTGCCGAGGCGGTCGACATCCCGACGCCAAGCGCGACCGTGGCCGCAGCCAGGGTCAAACCGAGCTTTTTCATGATTCTCTTATCTCCCTGTTCTTCCTCAGAAGACTGAACCGAGACCGCCGAACGGGGCGGTCGGACACTCCCTGCCGCAGCCGGTCTGCGGAATGCCGCTAGTCTAGCACGCCCGTTTGGGCCGTCCAGCAGGCGGCGGCGACAGGAAATCTCGGCGGCACCGGCCGGCTCAACGGCGCTCCCGCCAGGCCAAGGGGCCGGCGCGCTCGTAGATCCAGGGGTACTGCGTGACCATCTTGCTGGTCAGTGTCAGGCGGTAGGCCAGATAGGCCATGCCGAAGATCACCACCATCGAGCTGATGAGGCCGCCGGGCGAGGCGAAGTCCGACCCCAGCAGCGACCAGGCGAGGAAGCGTTCGAACAGGGTGAGGAGCGCGCTGTAGGGCAGCAATTGCCACGGCGAGCGCCAGGTGTTGGCCACCGCCTGGCCCATCAGGAAGCCGGCGCCGCCGAACAGGATCACCGTCAGGATGATGAAGGAGAGCAGGTCGCCGCCCAGGATCGCTTCCATGGTCCGTTCCTCCGCCGCTCAGCCGTGGCCGCCCTCGAGGTACGCCGCGCGCACCTCGGGGTTGGCCAGCAGCTCGCGCCCCGGGCCGGCCAGGGTGATCTTGCCGTTCACCATCACATAGCCGCGGTCGGCCAGCTTCAGCGCGTGATAGGCGTTCTGCTCCACCAGGAAGACCGTCATGTTCTCTTCCTGGCGGATCTGCTCGATCACCTGGAAGATCTGCTTCACGATCATCGGCGCCAGTCCCAGCGAGGGCTCGTCCAGCAGCAGCAGGCGCGGCCGGCTCATCAGCGCCCGGGCGATGGCGAGCATCTGCTGCTCGCCGCCCGAGAGCGTGCCGCCCCGCTGGCGCTGGCGCTCCTTCAGGCGCGGAAAGAGCACGAAGACCTTCTCCAGGTCGCGGTCGAAGAACGATGGATCGGCCGTGACCGCCCCCATCTGCAGGTTCTCCAGCACCGTCATGCGCGGGAAGATCCGCCGCCCTTCCGGCGAGTGCGCGATGCCCAGCCGCATGATCTCGAAGGTCGGCATCCGGGTGATGTCCTGCCCCTCGTAGGTGATCTGGCCGAAGCGCGCGGCCGGGCTGCCGCAGATCGTCATGAGCAGCGTCGACTTGCCGGCGCCGTTGGCGCCGATCAGCGTGACGATCTCGCCCTCGGCGACCTCGAGGCTCGACGCCCCTCAGCGCCTCGATGTGGCCGTAGAAGGTGTGGACGCCTTCGATCCGAGAGCATGGTCATCAGTCATGCCCGGACCTCCCGGCTGTCGAGGCAGCGACGATCGTCGATCTCCTCGTCCTCTTCCTCGCCGAGATAGGCACGGATCACCGCCGGGTCCTGGCGCACCGCCTCCGGCGGCCCGTCGGCGATCTTCTGGCCATGGTCGAAGACGACGATGTGGTCGGAGATCTTCATCACCACGCTCATGTCGTGCTCGATCAGCAGGATGCCGATGCCGAACTCGTCGCGGATCGCCAGCAGCAGGTCGTTGAGGGCGGAGGATTCCGCCGGGTTCAGGCCGGCCGCCGGCTCGTCGAGGCAGAGCAGCACCGGGTCGGTGCACATGGCGCGCGCGATCTCCAGGCGGCGCTGGGCGCCGTAGGGCAGGCTGCCGGCCGGCGAGTCCGCGCGGTCGATCAGCCTGATCCGCTCCAGCCAGCCGCGCGCCTTCGCCACCGCCGCCTTCTCCGCGTCGCGGTACCGCTTCAGGCCGAAGAGTCCCAGCACCGTCATGCCCGAGGCGCGCATCAGCTTGTTGTGCTGCGCCACCACCAGGTTCTCCAGCACGCTCATCGCCGGAAACAGGCGGATGTTCTGGAAGGTGCGGGCGACGCCGAGCTGCAGATGCGAAAGCCTTCCATCTGCTCCAGAAGCCTGCCGTCCCCTGCCGCCAACCAGAATGAGGCGCCCTCCGTCGGCTTGTAGAAGCCGGTCAGGCAGTTGAAGACCGTCGTCTTGCCGGCGCCGTTGGGGCCGATGATGCCGGTGATCTGCTTCTGCGCGGCGATGAAGGAGACATCGTCGATCGCCACCAGGCCGCCGAAACGCATGGTCAGGTGCTCGACGGTCAGCAGCGGCGGCGCGCCCTCCGGCTTCACCGCCTCGGCCCGCTCGGCGGCGTCCATCTGCGCGAGTGTCGTCGGCGCGCTCATCAGGCCGAGCCCTCCGATGCCACCGATGCCTCCGCTTTTCGCTTGTGGTGCAGGCGCACCGTCGGGGTGCGGTGGGAGAGCAGGCCGCGCGGGCGCCAGATCATGATCAGCACCATGCCGGCGCCGAAGGCCAGCATGCGGTACTCCGCCAGTTCGCGGAACAGCTCCGGCACGCCGATCAGCAGCGCGGCGGCGATGACCACGCCGACCTGGCTGCCCAGCCCGCCGAGCACGACGATGGCGAGGATCACCGCCGATTCGATGAAGGTGAAGGATTCCGGGCTGATGAAGCCCTGCCGCGTGGCGAAGAAGGCGCCGCCGAAACCGCCGAACATGGCGCCGATGGCGAAGGCCGTGAGCTTGGTGTTGGTCGGGTTGATGCCGAGCGCCCGGCAGGCGGTCTCGTCCTCGCGCAGCGCCTCCCAGGCGCGCCCGATCGGCATCTTGCGCACCCTCAGCGTGAAGAGGTTCACGATCAGCGCCAGCACCAGGATGATGTAGTAGAGGAAGATGATGCGGTGCGTGGTGTCGTACTCGATGCCGAAGTACTCGTGGAAGGTGACGTTGTCACCGGTCGCCTTGCGTTCGAAGACCAGGTTCAGGAAGGGCACCTCGGGTCGCGGTATGTCGCGGATGCCGTCCGGACCGCCGGTGAACCACCACCAGTTGATCAGGATGACGCGGATGATCTCGCCGAAGCCCAGGGTCACGATCGCCAGGTAGTCGCCGCGCAGCCGCAGCACCGGAAAGCCCAGCAGGACGCCGAAGAAGGCGGCCATGATGCCGGCGACCGGCAGGCAGGCCCAGAATCCGAGGTCGAAGTTCTGCGCCATCAGCGCGTAGGAATAGGCGCCCACGGCGTAGAAGGCGACGTAGCCCAGGTCCAGCAGGCCGGCGAGGCCGACGACGATGTTGAGGCCCCAGCCCAGCATCACGTAGGTCAGCACCAGGATGCCCATGTCCAGGATGCGCCGGTCGGCGAAGTCGAAGGTGGGCATGAAGAAGGCGAAGATGATGAAGGCGGCGCCGAGCCAGGGCACCACCGCCTGCAGGAAGGGCCGGCGGGTCCGCAGCTCCCTCCCCGCCTCCTGCTTCGGCGCCACGGCCTTGGCCGGCACCGCATGGAAATGCTTCTGCAGCGCATAGAGCGTGATGCCGATGGAGCCGAGCGTCACGATCCAGCAGACGATCTCGCTGGCGAAGGGCTTGAACTGCCCCAGTCCGTCGTCGCCCCCGAACAGCAGGGCCGCCAGCATGTAGAGCGAGAAGGCGCCGGCCATGACCGCGCCCTGCAATGCCATGCCCTTGACCGCGAAGATCGCCGCCAGGCGGCCGAAGAAGACCAACAGCGTCGCCGCCAGCACGTCGTCGAAGCGGGTCTCGAAGTCCAGGCCGCCGGGCTTGTCGATCGTGGCGATGCCGACCAGTTCGAGCGACAGCAGGAAGGCGATGGCCGCGGCGATGCCGGCTTCCTTGAGGATTGCCAGCCAATCCTGGGCCGGCGCCGGCGGCGGGGCGGTGACGCTGGTGCTCGCCATGGCCTCAGACCTTCTCGATGTCCGGTTTGCCGAGCAGCCCGGTCGGTCGGAAGATCAGCACCAGCACCAGGATGGAGAAGGTCGCCACGTCCTTGTACTCGGTGGTGAAGTAGCCCGACCAGAAGGCCTCGATGAGGCCGATCAGGATGCCGCCCAGCATGGCGCCCGGCAGCGAGCCGATGCCGCCCAGCACCGCCGCGGTGAAGGCCTTGATGCCGGCCAGGAAGCCGATGAAGAAGTCGATGATGCCGTAGTAGAGCGAGACCATGAAGCCGGCCACGGCCGCCAGCGCGGCACCGATCACGAAGGTCAGCGAGATGGTGCGGTTGACGTTGATACCCAGCAGCGAGGCCATCTTCATGTCCTGCTCGCAGGCGCGCTGGGCCCGGCCCAGCGAGGTCTTGGTGATGATGAAGGTGAAGAGCGCCATCAGCGCGACCGTGACCAGAACGATGACGATCTGCTTGTAGCCGAGCGTGACGGTGAAGTCGCTCTCGTGCAGGAACTCGAAGCCGCCCTGCAGCGGGTCGCTGAACTCGCGCGGCACCGCCTTGTTGCGCGCGCCCTGGAGGAGCTGAACGTAGTTCTGCAGCAGGATCGACATGCCGATGGCCGAGATCAGCGGCGCCAGGCGGAAGGAGCCGCGCAGCGGCCGGTAGGCGACACGCTCGACGGTCCAGCCGTACATCGCGGTCAGCACCACCGAGATGATCAGCACCACCAGCAGCGCCAGGGGGATCCAGGTGATACCCAGCCATCCCAGGATCAGGAAGGCGATCACCGTGTGGAAGGCGCCGATCATGTAAACGTCGCCGTGGGCGAAGTTGATCATGCCGATGATGCCGTAGACCATCGTATAGCCGATGGCGATCAGTCCGTAGATGGCCCCCAGCGTCAGGCCATTGATAAAGAACTGCAGAAAGGCTTCCATGCCCTGCCCCGTTGTTCGGTCAGGGACGGTCAGGTAGATCCGCGTTCGAGGATCGGTTGCTGGACCGCGCCGCTGGACACAAAGTCCGCCGGACGACCTCCCCCGCTCGCAAAGCCCCTTCCCAGCCCCGAAAAACGATTCGCCCGAGACACCGGCGTCGTGTTTCTTACTTGCTCCGGACCCTAGCCAAGCTCTTTCGGGGCGGCAAGGGAATTGCACCCCTACAGGCGCCGCGCCGGCAGGGCTGCGCCATGGCCGGCCGGCGGGGATGCCGGATCGGCTCTTGTCGGCCGGCCCAAAGCGCTCCAGTCTTCCACGCCCGTTCCGGTGGTCCCGGGGGGCGCACGGCCGCGAGACCGCCGGCCCCCCCGGGCCGGCAGGAGGCAGAGAATGCCCATCTCGCGTTGCGTTGCGATCTTCGCCTGTCTCTTTGCCGCCCTCGGCGTGGCTCCGGCCGCGGCGCAGACCATCGACGTCACGCTCGGCTCGATGAACGCGACGACCAAGGGCTGCTCCTTCGACCTGGCCTTGGAGAACAACGGCGGGCCCGCGGTACACGAGTATCGCATCATGTTCTTCATCGTGGCCGGCGGGCAGGATGCCAAGCTCTGCGAGCAGCGGCTGGGGCACCCGAAGCCGAAGTATCACGAGCGCTGCAACAACGAGAAGCAGCTCAGTTGCGATGCCGTCCAGGGGCTGACGATCTTGGACCTGCAGTGCCTCGACCCGAAGGGCAAGGAGATCCTCTGCCGCGACCTCATGCGGGCAGACGACACGATGCTTTCCATCGACCTCGTCGATCCGCCCTTCGCCATTGAGAAGGACTAGCGCGCCCGCGCGGGTCGCGGTGCCGGATCGTCGCCAGCCCCGCCCGCCGCCCTCCATCATTGGTTGCCCTGCCTGGACGGACCGCCCCTCGATTCCCGGGGTGGCTCCTGGCACGCCTGCGCACCAGGGCGTTCTCGCCACACTACGTTAGGTTGCGCGCACGGCGATGAACCTGAGAGGCCTCGCCGCGGGCAGGGCTGAACCGCCTCAGCCCCGTCCCAGGCGTCCTTCGGGGCCGGACTCGAGCGCCCGGCCCAGCAGGCCCGCCGGGCGCAGCACCAGAACCGCCACCAGCACCGCGAAGACCAGGACGTCCTTCCAGGCGGAATAGCCCAGGGCTGTCGCCGTGGCCTCGACACCGGCGATGACCAGGCCGCCGAGCAGCGCGCCGGGGACCGAGCCGATGCCGCCCAGGATCGCCGCCGTCAGGGCCTTGAAGCCGGTCACCAGCCCGATGGAGGGATTGACCGCGCCATAGTGCAGGAAGGCGAAGCCGCCGGCGACGCCGGCCAGGGCACCGGCCAGCAGGAAGGCGCCGCCGACCGTGCGACCGACCGAGACGCCGAGCAGCGCCGCCGCCTGCGGGTCGTCCGCCACCGCCCTGAGCGAGCGGCCGCCGACCGTCCGCCGCAGATACCAGAGCAGCCCCAGCACCAACGCCACCGTCGCCAGCAGCACGATCAGATGGCCGCGGCTCACGACCAGGGAGAAGCCCGGCGCATCCGCCAGCATCCAGGTGTTGCCGTCGTGGAACGGCAGCCAGCGGGTCTTCGGGCCCTGCAGCAGCCGCAGCAGTTCCTGCAGCACGATCAACAGCCCGGCCGCGGCGACCAGGGAGGCCTGGCGGTCGTGCCAGGAGATTCGTCGGAAGACCATCCGCTCGCAGGCGACGCTCGCCGCAGCGCCGCCCAGCAGCGCCATGGCCAGCATCGCCGGCACCGCCAGCAGCCAGCCTTCGCCCAGCCAGCGCTCGCCAACCAGCCACAGCAGGTAGGACTGGAAGGCGCCGACGGTGAAGATCGTCCCGAAGGCCAGGTTGAAGACGCCGGAGGCGGCGAAGGCCAGGGTGAAGCCGACCGCGATCAAGCCATAGAGGGCCCCCAGCGAGAGGGCGTTGATTCCCTGCTGCGCCGCGTGCAGCCAGCCGACCGTCCCCGGGTCCGCGGCCGCCCCCTCGTCGGCCTTCTTCAGGCCGCGGAAACGCTGCCGGATCAGCTTGTTCAGCTGCTGGATGTCGTAGCGTTCGAGGCGGCCGAAATGATCGCTGTCCAGCGCCTGCACCTGCCACACGCCACCGCTCTCCGCCAGCGGCAGGAAATAGCAGACCAGGAACCCCTGCTCCGCCCGCCCGCCGGGGACCGCGCGGCGCCACTCCAGGCGGATCGCCGAGGGCTCGTCCGGGCCGCCGAAGTGGCTCTCGCTGGCGAGATCCAGCGGCGCGAGCTCGAAGCCCTGCAGCAGCGCCTGGCAGCGCCGCCAGGGCTCGCTGGGCGGCCGCGCCTCGAGCGGCGCGACGACGGCAAGGACCGCGAGGAACAGCGTCCCCAGGAGCAGTGTCCCCAGGAGCCGCCACGTCCCCGGCCCGCGCCCGCAGCCGCCACGCGCAGCCGCGTCCTCGTCCCTCCAGGCGTCTTTCGCCCCCGTCGCGACCATGCGGGATCGTCGGGCCGCGCCCTTGGCTTGTCAATACCATCTAAATGCCATTAGATGGTTACATGCGGAGCGCCCCCGACAGCCTCTCTCCGGCCCGCTCGCCCGGCTCGCGGGCGCACGCGCTGGCGCTGGTCGGGGGGGCGCCGGCCCTGGACTTCGTCAACACCTCCTCCGGACGCGGCGGGCCGCAGCATCGCGAGCATCTCGTCACCGCCGGCGATCTGCTGGCCTGGGCGCGGCACGCCGGGCTGCTGGGCGGCGCGAAGGCGCGGCCGCTGCCCGCCGGTCTGGCCGCGCCGGAGTCCGCCGCGGTCCTGGCGGAGGCCCTGGCGCTGCGCGAGACGATCCATGCCGTCGCCCGGTCGCTGGCCGCCGGGACCCCGCCGTCGGCGGCCGCGCTCGACGATCTGGCGCGACGCCACGCAACGACGCTGCTGTCGGCGCGCCTGGTCCCGGACGGCGGCGGCTTCCACTGGGCCTGGGACGCGCGCGCCGAGCCGGCGGCGGCGCTGCTCGGCCCGCTGGCCCTCTCCGCCGTCGGCCTGTTGTTGCAGCAGGATGCGGCCCGGATCCGGCGCTGCGACGGCGAGCACTGCGGCTGGCTGTTCCTCGACCGCAGCCGGAACGGCCGCCGGCGCTGGTGCGAGATGAGCGTCTGCGGCAACCGCGCCAAGCAGCAGGCCCTGCGCGCGCGCCGCCAGGGCGGCGCCGCGCGCTAGGACTACCCGCCCCCAGGCGGCGGTTGGCAGCTCCGGCGGCCGGGCCTAGGCTGGCGCAAAACGCCGCCAGCCAACCGGGAGACACGCCATGCCAGACCAGCCGCCGATGGCGCCGCATCGCTTTTCCGTCAGCCGCGCCGAGGCGGCGGTGTTCGACCCGCGCGGCCTGCGCTCCTTCTTCGAGTACCGCGACCTCGCCATCGGCCAGGCGACCCACGGCGCCTACCACGCCCAGGTGATCCGCGCGCGCGAAGCCTGTACCGCCGGCACCGGGCCGCATCGCCACCGGCTCGCCTTCCAGATGGTCTACGTGCTGCGGGGCGAGGTCACCTTCTGGTACGAGGGCGAGGGCGACTTCACCTTCAAGCCCGGCGACTGCGTCTACCAGCCCCCCGGCATCGCCCACGAGCTGACCGCCTGCAGCGAGGATTGCGAGCTGCTGGAAATCGTCTCGCCGGCCGACTTCGGCACCGAGGCGGCGTGACAACCGGGCACGCGAAGAGCGCCGAAATGCCCCCTGACGATTGCCCGGCCCTGTGCTAAGCCCAGCGCACCCTGACTGACCCGAGAGCCCGAGGAACCCTGTCATGAGCCCCGCCGAGCCCGCCGTGAAGATGCCCGCCGCCAGCCGCACCCAGTTCCAGTGGGAGGACCCGCTGCTGCTGGAGGAGGTGCTGAGCGAGGAGGAGCGCATGGTGCGCGACGCCGCGCGCGCCTACTGCCAGGAAAAGCTCATGCCGCGGGTGAAGCTGGCGAACCGCAACGAGCATTTCGACCGCGAGATCATGAACGAGTTGGGCGCCCTCGGGCTGCTCGGCTCCACCCTGCCGGAGAGCTATGGCGGGGCCGGGGTCAACTACGTCTGCTACGGCCTGGCGGCGCGCGAGGTCGAGCGGGTGGACAGCGGCTACCGCTCCGCCATGTCGGTGCAATCCTCGCTGGTGATGCACCCGATCCACGCCTACGGCACCGAGGAGCAGCGGCGGCGCTGGCTGCCGAAGCTCGCCAGCGGCGAATGGGTCGGCTGCTTCGGCCTGACCGAGCCCGACGCCGGCTCCGACCCCGGCTCGATGCGCACCACGGCGAAGAAGACGGCCGGCGGCTGGCTGCTGAACGGCGCCAAGATGTGGATCACCAATTCCCCCATCGCCGACCTCTGCGTCGTCTGGGCCAAGTGCGACACCGACGGCAAGATCCGCGGCTTCGTCGTGGAGCGCGGCGCCAAGGGCCTCTCGACCCCGAAGATCGAGGGCAAGTTCTCGCTGCGCGCCTCGGTGACCGGCGAGATCGTGCTGGAGAACGTCGAGGTCGGCGAGGACGCGCTGCTGCCGAACGTCGAGGGCCTCAAGGGCCCCTTCGGCTGCCTGAACCGCGCGCGCTACGGCATCGCCTGGGGCGCCATGGGCGCCGCCGAGTTCTGCTGGCACGCCGCGCGCGACTACACGCTGGAGCGCAAGATGTTCGGCAAGCCGCTGGCCGCCACCCAGCTGATCCAGAAGAAGCTGGCCGACATGCAGACCGAGATCGCGCTGGGCCTGCACGCGGCGCTGCGCGTCGGGCGCCTGATGGACGAGGGCAAGGAGCTGCCGGAGGCGATCTCGCTGATCAAGCGCAACGCCTGCGGCAAGGCGCTCGACATCGCCCGCATGAGCCGCGACATGCACGGCGGCAACGGCGTCTCCGACGAGTACCACGTCATCCGCCACGTCATGAACCTCGAGGCGGTGAACACCTACGAGGGCACCCACGACGTCCACGCCCTGATCCTGGGACGCGCGCAGACCGGCATCCAGGCCTTCTCGTAGAAGCGCGCCCCGGTTGGTCTCACCGCGATCAATAGGCGACACGATCAAGGACCGAAGCACTCTGTCGCCGATGCAGCGCTGAGCGCAGCCGAGCATCCCGGCGCGGGCTTTGGCCATCCGGACGGCGCGGCGGGACCGGCCGCCGCCTTTCCTCTGCCTCGCTTCCCAGGCAAGCTGCGCCGACGCGTGCCCCTGGAGAGCGATCCCCCCTGATGACGAGAGGCACCCCTCCGTCCGCCGGACGGCTGCTGCTGTCGGGGCTGCTCGGGCTGGTCGCGCTGCTCCTGCTGCTGGCGACGCTGGCGGGCCTGCTCGGGCAGGGCCACTGGTTCCTGCTGCTGGCGACGCACGTCCGCCCGCACCTCTTTGCCGTCGCCCTGCCCTGCGCGCTCGCGGCACTGGTGCTGCGGCGACGCCTGCCGCTGGCCGGCTTCCTGGCGGTGCTGCTGCTCAACGGCTGGTTCCTCGGCCAGGCCGTCCTGCAGCGTGCGCCCAACGCCACCGCCGACGCCGCCCCGCGCGGACAGAGCGTGCGCCTCATGAGCTTCAACGTGAACTACGGGAATCTGGACGTCGCGCGGCTGCTGGCAGAGATCGAAGCGGCCGACGCCGACCTTGTGTTCCTCTCAGAGATCGTGCCGGCGCACCGGCCGCTGATGCAGGCGCTCTCCCGGCGCTATCGCTATGCCGCCCTGCCGGCGGCCGGGGGTGGCCATGGCGAGGCGCTCTTCAGCCGCTTTCCGCTCGGCCCCCTGGAGCGGCGACGGGCCAGCGAGCAGGCCAGCCTCTGGATCGTCGAGCTGGCGCTGCCCGACGGCCCCGTCACCCTCTACGGCGGCCATCCGCTGCCGCCGATGTCCACCTTCCTGGACGAGGTTCACCGCCGCTGGTTCGCCGCCGCCGACGCGGCGCTGGCCGCGCGCCCGGAGGGGGAGCGCAGCCTGCTGGTCGGTGACCTCAACGCCACCCCCTGGTCGCCGCGCCTCCTGGCGCTGCTGCAAGCGCACGACCTCCACTGGACGGGGCCCTGGGCCGGCAGCTGGCCGAGCGGACTCGCGCCCTGGCTCGGCCTGCCGATCGACCACCTGCTGGTCGGCGCCGGCATCGCGGTCAGGAGCGCGCGCCTCGGAGCTCCCGCCGGCTCCGACCACCGCCCGCTGATCGTCGAGCTGCTGCTGCCGCCGCCCTGAGCGGGTCCCGATGCGGCACGGGGGGCGGCAGGCGCGGCTGCTGTCCCCTTGCCGGGCGACGCTAGTTCAGCGGCACGGTCACCGTGATGCCGCCGCCGTAGGACCAGGAACCGACATGCTCGAGGTGCAGTCTGTCGCCGGGGAAATCGGGATAGTCGAAGCTCGCCGTCGTGCCGTCGTAGTTGGCCTGCCCGGCCAAGCCGATGACGGCGAAGCCGAGGTCGTAGTCGAGGCCGAGCCCGCCGCCGGCCACCAGCGCAAGGGCCGAGGCCTGCAGCGATGCCGTCTCGTCGAAGAAGGCGCCGTTGCAGACCCTCGTGGCGCTCAAGCCACCGGCGCACTGGCTGATCGTGCCCTTGGTCGCCGCATAGGCCATGCCGACCTCCGCGCCGCCCTTCAGGTAGAGGCCGCCGCCCAGCGCGTAGCTGGCACCGAGGCCGAGGGTGGCACCGATGCGATCGGTGCGCACCTCCTGCGACAGGCGGTCGAAGAAATGCGGCGACGGCGAATCCGGTCGCTCCTCGATGAAGGCCGTCTGCTTGAGATCGGTCGAACCGCCGAACAGGGAGAGCGAAGGGGTGACCAGGAAGCCGGCATCGACCGTGTAATCCACGCCGGCCCGAAGCTCCGCGCCGAAACCGTGGTACTCGCTGGAAAAGTCCACCGAGAGCGGATTGAGCAGGAGAAAGGGAAAGCCGGCCGTGAAGTTGATCATGTCGGCGACGATGCCGGGACTTGAGCCGATGGTGCTTTCGCTGCTGGCGTGGAGGTAGGAGCCGCTGGCGGACAGGTGCAGCCGCCCGCCCCAGATCTGCGGATCGAGCTGCCGGCCGAAGACATGGCCGAGGGTGAACTGATAGCCGCCGCCCAGCAGGTCGTCGCCATAGCCGACCGGGTTGCCGAGGCCCGAGGTCGCGTTCCAGAGGATATCCCACTTCTGCAGGTTGGTGACCTCCACGCCCCCGCCCATCGTGACGTACCAGCTGTTGGGTTCCACCAGCGGAGCGGTGAGCTTGCCGACGAGCTGCCCGTCGGCCAGCGCCGGCGTTGCGCCGAGCGCCGCGGCCAATAGCAGGAGACCGAGTCTGTGCATGACATCCCCCTTTCCATACACCGGCGAAAATCGTAAGCGATTTTTTGGCTTCTATTAACACGATATCGCAAAACAGAAAGAAAAACACCGCACTGTTGCGGCGGCATCACAGTGATTACCTGTGTATGCTGAAATCATTACATCGGCAGCGGCGCGCAATCACGCCATGCCGAGGCAGCGGAACGCACCGCCGGCAAAGGCTGATAGCATCCCCTCCGCAATCGAGGAGCAGCCCCCCCGTGAGTGCCCTGCCGACCGCGGCCGAGATCAACCACAACCAGGTGATGGCCGGTATCGGCCTCACCATGGCGGCCTATTTTCTCTTCTCGCTGAACGACGCCCAGACCAAGCTGCTGGTGGTCGGCGTCTCGGTCTGGCAGATCCTCTTTTTCCGCTCGCTCTCCATCTTCCTGCTGGTGCTGGCGATCGGCCGCCGGCCGCTGTTGCGCCGCGCCCGCGACAGCCGGGTGAAGGGCCGCCTGTTGATGCGCAGCGTGGTGCTGCTGGCCGCCTGGCTCTGCTACTACACCGCCGTTCGCGAGTTGCAGCTGGCGGAGGCGACGACCCTCTACTTCGCCGCGCCGCTGCTGGTCACGCTGATGGCCGTGCCGCTGCTGGGGGAGCGCGTCTCGGCCGCCCGCTGGCTGGCGGTGATCGTCGGCTTCGTCGGGGTGGTGATCGCCTGCGACCCGACCGGCCTGACCTTCAGCTGGGCCTCGGGGCTGGTGCTGGTCGCCGCCGCTCTCTGGGCGCTGGCTTTCATCCTGATCCGCTTGCTGGCCCGCAGCGAGTCCTCGCTTACTCAGATGCTCTACGGCAACGGCTCCTTCCTGTTGCCGACCGGCATCGCCCTGCCCTTCGTCTGGACCGTGCCGACCACCGAGGAGTGGCTGCTGATCGCCGGCGTCAGCCTCGCCAGCACGCTGGGTCAGTTCACCATCATGGAGGGCGCGCGCCGCGCGCCGGCCTCCGCCGTCGCACCCTTCGAGTACACCGCCCTGCTCTGGGCTTTCGCGCTCGGCTATCTGATCTGGGGCGATATCCCGCGCCCGGGCGTCTGGATCGGTGCCGCGCTGATCTTCGGCGCCGGCCTGGCGGTGATCGTCGCCGAGCGCCGCAAGCGCGCGGTGCGGCCGGCGCAGCTCTAGCGCGCTACGCCGCCGCCAGCACGGCCTGGCAAAGGCCGCGCAGATCCTGCTCCGAGAGCTCGCGCACGTTCACCTTCAGCATCGGCTGATTCTCGACCTCGAGCGTCTCCTTGAGCAGGCGATCGAGGTCGGCGGGGCCGAGACCGTTCGTCTTCTTCAGGCTGATCTCCAGGCCGACCTCTCGCAGGAAGCCGTCGTAGGCGCCCGGCAGGGCATGCGCCAGCGCCTCGTCGCTGCGGCCCAGCCGGCCGAGCCCGAAGGCCTCGGCGACCAGGGCGTGGCGCGCCGGGCCGGCCTTGGCGTTGCCCGGCAGCGCCACCCGCAGCGCCAGCCCGACGGCGCGGCCGTGGTGCACCTTGCCGACGGCGCCCAGCGCATGGCCGATGGCATGGGCGACCGCGGTGCCGTTCACGTCGATTGCCAGGCCGGCCAGGGTGGCGGCGATCTGCAGGCAGCCGCGGGCCTTGAGGTCGGCGCCGTTCTTCACCGCGGCCTTGAGGTTCTGCGCCACCAGCCGGATCGCCTGCAGCGCGTTGGCGTCGCCCAGCGGGTGGCCGCGCTTGTTGGTCATCGACTCGATCGCATGCACCAGCGCGTCGATGCCGGTGGCCGCCGTCAGCGCCGGCGGCAGCGAGACCACCAGCTCCGGGTCGAGCAGCGCCAGCGCCGGCTGCATCTCGTTGCCCCAGGCCCAGACCTTGCTGCCGTCGGCCAGCGAGAAGACCACGGTGCGCGTCACCTCCGCGCCGGTGCCCGACGTGGTCGGCACGCAGATCACCTTCAGCGGATCGGCCGGCAGCGGGTTGGCCATCAGGGCATAGTCGCGCGTCGGCGCCGTGCCGCCGGCCGCCGCCGCCGCGAGCTTGCCGACGTCCATGGCGGAGCCGCCGCCGATCGCCACGATGACCCGGGCGCCGCTTTCGCGCGCCAGCGCGGCACAGGCGTCGATCTGCGCTTCCTTGGGGTCGCTGGCAATATCGCTGAACAGCGTCACGGCATGGCCGACGCCTTCCAGCGCGGTCTGCACGCGGGCCGCCGTGCCACTCTGGGCGACGAAGGGGTCGGCCGCGATCAGCACCGCGGTCTTGCCGCCGGCGACGGCCGTCGCCCGTTCGCCGATGGTATCGAGGCGACCGGCGCCGTAGGCGATGGGGGTGAAAGCCGGCAGATCGAAGGGCTGCATGGGAACCTCTCCTGGTCTCTGCCGCTGGTGTAGCGCCCCGCATCGCCCTTGCAAAGGCGGCCGTTCGACCGGCGCTGTCGCGGATGCGCCGCCGCCGCGCCAGGAGGTCGATTTCTGGCAAGAGATCGGTGCCACGGCGATAGGCCAGCCCTGCCCGCTGCTGCAAGTTGGGCCAAGAGCCGCGACCGAGGAATGCCGATGAAGATCACCGCGATCAAGCACAGCCGCCACACCCAGGCCTTCGAGCCGCCCTTCCGCCCCTCCTGGGACAGCCGCGCGCGGCACAGCTTCACCGTGGACCTGATCCGCGTCGAGACCGACCAGGGCGTGACCGGTCTCGGCGCCGGCTACTCGGTGGTCGGCATCGAGGACTACGCGGAGCTCTTCGTCGGCCGCGACCCGCGCGACCTGGAGCGGCACTTCCGCATCATCGACAACATTTCCTTCCACGCCGGGCGCTTCTACCCGCTCGACTGCGCGCTCTGGGACCTCTACGGCAAGCTGACGGGCGAGCCGGTCTGGCGCCTCCTGGGCGGTGGCTCGGGCCGCGTGCGCTGCTACGCCTCCTCCGGCTCGCTGCGCAGCGCCGAGGAGCTGGCGGCGCTGGCGCAGCGCTTCCAGGCCGAGGGCTTCCCGGCGATGAAGGTGCGCTTCCAGCGTCCGCGCTGGCAGGACGACATCGCCGCGCTGGAGGGCATGCGCCGGGCGGTCGGCGAGGACTTCCTCATCATGGTCGACTGCAACCAGGGTTGGCGCATGCAGTGGGACCAGGCGGTGCCCTGGACCTTCAAGGATGCGCTGAACGTGGCGAGGGAGCTCGAGCGCCTCGGCGTCTACTGGATGGAGGAGCCGCTGCACCGCGGCGACTATGCCGGCATGCGGGCGCTGCGGCAGGCCACCTCTGTTCGCATCGCCGGCGGCGAGCTGACCAAGGAGCTCTACGAGCTGCGCGAACTCGTCACCACCGGCTGCCTCGACGTGCTGCAGCCCGACGCCATCTGCGCCGGCGGCATCACCGGCCTGCGCAAGATCGCCACCCTGGCGCGCGAGCACAACCTCGACTTCACGCCGCACACCTGGGGCGACGGCCTGGGGCTCGTGGCCAACGCGCAGCTCGCCGCCGCGGCGCAGACCAAGTACCTGGAGTTCCCCTACGATCCGCCGAACTGGCTGCCGGCGGTGCGCGACTTCCCCTTCGTCCAGCCGGTCGCGGTCGACGCCGAAGGCTGGCTCGACCTCGGCGACGCGCCGGGCATGGGGATCGAACTGGACGAGGAACGGCTGACGCGGACCAGGGTCGCCTGACCGGCCGGCTCCGGCCGATCCGCCAGCAGCGGCCGGTATAGAGCAAAAGAAACAAGCTGGCGAGGCGGCTCATTCCCCTATAGCTGAAGAGCTCCTTGGGCGAAGGAGCCTCCGCGATGACGATTGCCTGCGGCCTCGATTTCGGCACCTCCAACTCCGCTGTCGGCGTGACCCGCCAGGGGCGCGCGGCCCTCGTTCGCCTGGAGGGCGAGGACGCGATCCTGCCCAGTGCGGTCTTCTTCGATTTCGAGCTGGGCCGCCCGCTCTTCGGCGCCGCCGCCATCGCCGGCTACACCGAAGGCGCCGAAGGCCGCCTCATGCGTGCCCTGAAGTCGATCCTCTCCAGCAGCCTGGTCAAGGAATCGACCAAGCTGAGGGACCGGCGCATCACCTTCGAGGCGGTGATCGCGCTCTTCGTCGGCGAGATGAAGCGGCGGGCGGAAGCCGAGATCGGCCAGCCGATCGAGGCCGTGGTCCACGGCCGGCCGGTGCATTTCGTCGACGGCAACCCCGCCGGCGACCGCTTCGCCGAGGACACCCTGGCCTCCATCGCCCGGCAGGTGGGCTTCAAGCATGTCGCCTTCCAGTACGAGCCGCTGGCGGCCGCCCGCGCCTACGAGGCGACGATCGTGCGCGAGACGCTGGCGCTGATCTGCGACCTCGGCGGCGGCACCTCGGACTTCTCGCTGGTGCGGCTGAGCCCGGAGCGGCACGCGCGCAGCGAGCGGCAGGAGGACATCCTGGCCAGCCACGGCATCCGGCTGGGCGGCACCGACCTCGACCGCCTGCTCTCGCTGGAAGCGGCCATGCCGGAACTCGGCCTGGGCACGCTGCTGCACAACAAGAGCCTGCCGATGCCGCGCGGCCTCTACAGCGACCTCGCCGACTGGCCCGGCATCAACCGCCTCTACACCCCGGCGAACCGCCGCCTGGTCCGCGAGCTGCACGGCGACGCCCGCGAGCCGGAGAAGCTGTCGCGGCTGCGCACGCTCGTGGAGCGGCAGCTCGGGCACCGTCTCGCGCTCTCGGTCGAGCAGACGAAGATCCTGCTCTCCGCGCAGGCCGCGACGGCGATCGAGATGGGCTTCATCGAAGCGGGCCTCGCCGTGCCCCTCGGCCGCGACCGCTTCGAGGACGCGGTCGCCGGCGAGCGGGCCCGCCTGGCCGCGGCCGTGCGGGAAACGCTGCGCCGTGCCGGCACCGCGGCCGACGCCGTCGGCACCGTCTTCCTGACCGGCGGCTCCAGCCGGGTGCCGGTGCTGCGCAAGGCGATTGCCAGCGTCGTCGATCCGGCGAAGTTCGCCAGCAGCGACGACCTGCTGTCGGTGGCACTCGGACTGGCGGAAGAGGCGCGGCTCCGCTTCGCCTGACCGGCCGGGCTCAGAGCGCCGCCGTCACCCTGGCCGATGGCGCCTGGCGCAGCTTGCGCTCGCGCAGCGCGATGTAGACGCCGCTGGCGACGATCACCGCGATCCCGACCCAGGTCCAGAGATCGGGGAAGTCGCCGAACACCAGGTAGCCCAGCGTCGCGGTCGCCACCATCTCGCTGTAGCCGAAGGGCGCCAGCAGCGAGGCCTCGGCATACTCGTAGGCCTTGATCACCAGGAAGTGGCCGCCGGCGGCGCAGAGCCCGATGCCGGCCATCAGCCCCAGCCCCTCGGCGTCCGGCGTCACCCAGACCGTCTCGCCGCCCGCCAGCATGACGATGGAGAGCGCGACGCAGCCGAAGATGGCGGTGTAGCCCAGGGTCACCAGCGGCGGCGCGGTACCGGCGAGCTTGCGGGTGGCGATGACGTAGAACGAGAAGCTGAGGCCGCAGCTCAGCGCCGCCACCGTGCCCCAGCCGATCGCCGCGAAGCCGGGGCGCACGATGATCAGCGCGCCGAGGAAGCCGACCAGGACGGCCGTGAGGCGGCGCCAGCCGAAGCGCTCCTTGAGCAGCCAGGGCGACAGCAGCGTCACGATCATCGGGCTGATGAAGACCATGGCCAGGGTGTCGGCCATCGGCAGCAGCTTCAGCGCGGTGAAGAAGCAGATGGTGGCGGCCAGCAGGAAGCCGCCGCGCAGCACCTGCAGGCCCTGGTGCGGCAGGCGGAAGACCTTCAGCCCATAGCGCCAGAAGACCAGCGGCGCCATGAAGAGGAAGTGGAAGAAGAAGCGGGCCCAGGAGATCTGCAGGACCGGATAGTCGCTGGAGAGCCACTTCGCGATCGCGTCCATGAAGGGCACGATCTGGTAGCCCGCCACCAGCAGCAGGATGCCGGTGAGCGCCGAGGGCGCGACGGAGGCGGACGCGGTGCGGGCGAGGCTCATGGCCAGGAGTTCTGCACCTTTGCCGCAGCGCCGACCAATGCCGGCTCGGCAACCCACCCAACGCGCCGCACCGCCCTCCCGGCCGGGCAACCGCCCGCCGGGAGGGCGGTGCGGGAGGACGCCGGGCGGGAGGACGCCGGGCGGGATCAGTCGAAGAAGGCGATGGTGCGGATCTCGATCGACTCGCGCGGCAGCGGATTGGCCGGGGTGCGCGGGTCCTCGAAGGCGGTGTGCGCGGAGAAGCGCGCCCGTGCGGGGTCGCTGTCGTAGCACTTGATCAGCACCACCTCCTCGCGGGTCATGCGCGGGAAGTAGAACCAGCGATGCCGCGGGTTGTAGCGGATGGCATAGGTCTCCCCCACCCGGTCGGGATAGATCAGGTCGCTCGGCACGATGTCGTCCCGGTCCAGGCTGCCGGCGTCGCAGAGCGCCAGCGGCAGGTGCTCCAGCGGCCCGGTGATCGGCCGCCAGACGTTGATGAAGGCATAGCGGCGGCCGAGCAGCTCGTCGGCCTCGTCCGGCAACAGGTCGCGCACCCGCTGCGGCGCCGATTTATCCGTGTAGTCGTTGTGCACCCGGTGCACCGGCTCGCGCGCCGGGCTGCCGTCCGGCCGGGTCAGGCTGGCGGTGCGGATCGTGTGGTCGAACACCACCACGCGGCTCGCGCCGGTTTCCTCCGTCACCAGGCGCTGCATCTCCGGATGATAGCGCGCGGTGATCGCGGCCTCGTCATAGAGGTCCTCGACCGCCGTGCGGTGCCGCCGGATCTGGAACCCCTCGCGGTCGAGGCTGAAGCGCGCCGCCAAGGGGCGGCCGTCCTGGATCATCACCTTGCGCGCCGCCAGCGGGGCAAAACGCTGCGGCTGGCCGGCCGGGGGCGTGCCGGCATAGGTGAAGGGCTTGCGCGCCGTGCGCTCGATGTAGTTCAGCGCCGCGACGACGTGGCTGTCGCTCTCGAGATAGGCCGAAATGCCGCTGTCCATGGTCGAACTCCCTTTGCAAGCAGTGACCCTAGTGTGGTCCTTGCCGTGGACAATTGGTATTCGGCCAAAACTCGCGAGACTGTTTCTCATTTTTCACTAATTCGGCACCGCGGCGGTGGCTTTTGCCCTCTCGCGCGAATCCCCGGTTAGGATGGCTTTCCTTTGGCAGAGTCGCGCTCGGCGGTCTGCAGCCCCCTCACCGGATCGTCGAATGAGCAATCGGGTTCGCAAGACAGCCGTCATAGCCTTGCTGCTCGCCGTACCGCTTGCCTTCCTGGCGGTCAGCGTGCGCGGCTTCGTGGTGCGCAATGCCGTCGTCACCGCGGAACTCGGCATCGCCCGGGCGCCGATCGACGGCGAGGTGACGGAGAGCACCCTGGGCGCGGGGCAGGCGCTCCAGGGCGCAGCCGCGCGGATTCTGCTGCGCAACCCGCGCAGCGATCCGCGTTCGCTGGACGCCCTCGTCGCCGAGATCGCCGATGTGCTGCGGGAGATCGAGAACCACCGGTCGGACCTCAGCTGGCATGATGCCACGATCGCGGAAAGCGAGGCGCGACTGCAGGCCATCCTGTCGGGCATGAAGCTCGACCTGCAGATGCAGCATGAGATCGTCCTCTCCGACATCGCCGCGCTGAAGGCCCGGCTGGCCCTGGCGGAGGCGCAGTACGAGCGTGTCCAGCGGCTGCAGGGCACTGCCGCCTCGCAGGCCAACCTGGATGCCGCCCTGGCACAGCTCGACGAGACGCGGGCCAAGATCGCCAGCCTGCAGCTGACCGCGGAGCAGATCGAGCAGCGGCGCGACTTCCTCGATCATTCGATCCCGCTGGTCGACTTCGCCGGGCTGGCGGTCACCCTGGCCGACCGGATCGCCGACATGCGGATCGAGCGCCAAGGAGTCGCCCGGGAGACTGCGACGCTGGAAAGCCGCCTGGTCAAGCTGCAGGACCGGCTGGACAGCGAGCAGGAGACCTACGACAGGCTTGCCAGCTTCGAGCGGGCGCTGCCGGCCGGCAGCGCCGTCTGGGAGATCTTCGCCCCGCCGGGCGCTGCCGTGACCGCCGGCGCGCCGCTGTTCTCCTACATCGACTGCGACCAGCGTCTGGCGGAGGTGGCGGTCGAGGATTCCACCGTGGCGCTGATCCAAGCCGGGCACCAGGCGATGGTTCGCATCTACGGTTCCGACGAGACGATCGCCGGCACGGTGGTGGCGATCTACGGCTCGGCCGCCGAGGCCGAGGAGCGCGCAACGCTGGCGGCGAACATCGCCGAACTCGACCACGGCGACGCCATCGCCCTGATCGCCATCGAGCCGGCGGACGAGGCCTCGCGGCGCTTTCGCCTCTGCGATGTCGGCCGCACCGCCTATGTGAGCTTCGAGGGCATCGGCTTCCTGGACCCGCTGATCAACCGCCTGTTCTAGAGCGGCGGCCCGCCGTCAGGCGGCGGCCGGCTCGGTGGTCGGGAAGACCGAGACGAAGACGTTCTCCAGGTTCGCCCGTATGCCGTCCTCGATCCGCTGGCAGGTGGCCAGGGCCGTCTTCATCTCCACCGCGTCGTCGAAGCAGAGCCCGATCTCGACGTACTTGCTGTAGCCGATGCGGCGGGTGCGCATGAAGGCGATGTTCGACCAGTGATCGAACTGCTCGCCGATCTCGCGCATCACCAGCAGCTTCTCGCGTTCCTCGATCGGCGCGTCGAGCAGGGTCAGGACGCTGCTGCGCATCATCTGCACCATCGTGTAGGCGATGACGCAGAGCACGACGATGGCGCCGAGCGAATCGACGTAACCGAAGATCCGCGGGTCGGGGATCACCACCGAGGCCGCCGACAGGGTCGCCACCACCGAGCTCACCATCATGATCGAGCGGTTCTTCACCTGGCCGCGCAGGATGATCGAGGGCTTGGCCCGCTCCTCCAGGATCATCCGACGCAAGGCGAAGACGTTCACCAGGATATTGATGTAGGAGAAGACGGCGAAGAGGACGCAGATCGTATAGTTCGGCGCGCTCTGGCCCTCGACCAGGCCCTCGTAGACCTTGCTGGCGATGAAGACCACGCTGATGCACATGCCGGCGGCGATGATCACCTGCACCAGGATCTGGATCTTCTCGATGCCGAACTCGAACTGGCTGAAGCGGCGGCGGTTGACCGCCAGCAGCATGCCCAGGGAGAAGATGTCGATGGCCCAGAGCAGGATGGCGCGGGCGGCCTCGCTGGCGGCCGAGGCCGAGCCCGACATGAAGCCCAGGCCGAGGATCGGCCCGGCCATCGCGAGATCCGCCAGGAAGGCATAGATCAGCACCCGCTCGCCGGGGGAGAAGCGCGACAGCATGGTCGTCGTCCGGCGCGCCCCGCGCGGCGGCGGTCCTCAGGCGCCCTTCACCATCTTGAAGATGGCGGAGTAGTCGAGGCCGCCGTTCCCGGCGGCGACGAACATGTTGTAGAGCTGCGCCGCCTCGGCGCCGAGCGGGATCGAGGCGCCGGCCTGGTTGGCCGCCTCCATCGCCAGCTTGAGGTCCTTCAGCATCATGGCGGCGGCGAAGCCGGGCTTGTAGTCGCGGTTGGCGGCGGCGGTCTCCACCAGCCCCGGCACCGGGTTGTGGTTCAGCATCGCCCAGCAGGAGCCGGAGGACTTGGCGGAGATGGCGAAGAGGGCCGCCGGGTCGAGCTCCAGCTTCTCGGCCAGGGCGAAGGCCTCGGAGATGGCGATCATCGAGATGCCGAGGATCATGTTGTTGCAGACCTTGGCGGCCTGCCCGGCGCCGGCGCCGCCGGCGTGGATGACGTTCTTGCCCATCTGGTCGAGGAAGGGCTTCGCGCGCCCGAAGGCGGCCTCGCTGCCGCCGCACATGAAGGTCAGCGCGGCGTTCTCGGCACCGGCGACGCCGCCGGAGACCGGCGCGTCGACGAAGTCCTGGCCGCCGCCGCCGGCCGCCTCGTGTACCGCGCGCGCCGAGCCGACGTCGATGGTGGAGCTGTCGATGTAGAGCGTGTCCTTGCCGCCGCCGGCGAGCAGCCCGCCCTCGCCCAGGTAGGTGGCGCGCACGTGCTGGCCGGCCGGCAGCATGGTGATCACGACCTCGGCGCCCTGCACCGCTTCCTGCGGGCTCGCCGCCGGCACGATGCCGGCCGTCCCCGCCGCCGCCAGCGCCGCCGCCGACAGGTCGAAGCCCTTTACCGCATGGCCGGCCTTGGCCAGGTTCTTCGCCATCGGGCCGCCCATGTTGCCCAGCCCCAGAAAACCGATCGATGCCATCGCGCGCTGCTCCCTTGCTGACAATTCGCTGCGAGCATAGTCGAAAGCGCCGCCGGTGCCAGGGCCATGCCGCAGGCGGGGCCGAGGGTTGCTGACGCGGGGTGGAATGATGCCTTGGCGCGGCGCCCGGCACGCCGCTACCATCCGCGCGCCCAAAAAGAAGGCACCAGGAGACATCCCCTTGCCAGACAGCGGCCCCCCGGCACGGCCCCGCATGGAACGCGGACTCGACCCCTCGCCGCGCGTCAGCGACGAGGTGAAGACGACCACCTGCTACATGTGCGCCTGCCGCTGCGGCATCCGCGTCCACCTGAAGGACGGCGCGCTGCGCTACATCGAGGGCAACCCCGACCACCCGGTCAACAGGGGGGTGCTCTGCGCCAAGGGCTCCGCCGGCATCATGCACCAGAAGTCGCCGGCCAAGCTGAGCTCGCCGCTGCTGCGCACCGGGCCGCGCGGCTCCGGGCAGTTCAAGGAGATCTCCTGGGACGAGGCGCTGACGCTCGCCACCTCCTGGCTCTCCGCCATCCGCAACGACGACCCGCGCAAGCTCGCCTTCTTCACCGGCCGCGACCAGAGCCAGGGCCTGACCGGCTGGTGGGCCAGCAACTTCGGCACGCCGAACCACGCCGCCCATGGCGGCTTCTGCTCGGTCAACATGGCGGCCGGCGGCCTCTATACGCTGGGCGGCTCCTTCTGGGAGTTCGGCGAGCCGGACTGGGAGCGCACCAAGCTCTTCCTGCTGTTCGGCGTCGCCGAGGACCACGATTCCAACCCGCTCAAGCTCGGCCTCGCGAAGCTGAAGGAGCGTGGCGCCAAGGTGGTCTCCTTCAACCCCGTGCGCGGCGGCTATTCGGCCATCGCCGACGAGTGGGTCGGGGTCGCGCCGGGCAGCGACGGCCTGGTCATCCTCTCGATCGCCCGCGAGCTGCTGCGGGCCGGCAAGATCGACGTCGCGTTCCTCGCCCGCTACACCAACGGCGCCCAGCTGGTGATCGAGGCGCCCGGCACCGCCGAGCATGGCCTGATCGCCCGCGACGACGAGGGCCGGGCGCTGGTCTGGGACCGCGACCTGGCGCAGGCCCGCGCCTTCGCCACGACCGAGCGCGCGCCGGCGCTGCAGGGCCGCTTCACCCTGCCCGACGGACGCTGCGTCGTTCCCGCCTTCGAGCTGGTCGCCCGCCGCATCCTCGACGACGCCAATGCACCCGAGGCGGTCGCCGGACGCAGCGGCGTCTCGGCCGAGCGCATCCGCCGCCTCGCGGCCGAGATCGCCACCGCCGCCTTCGACGAGAGTGCCGACATCGCCCAGCCCTGGACCGATGCCTGGGGCAGGCGGCACGAGACCATGACCGGCCGGCCGGTCGCCTTTCACGCCATGCGCGGCATCTCGGCCCACGCCAACGGCTTCCATACCTGCCGCAACCTGCACCTGCTGCAGATGCTGCTGGGCGCGGTCGACCGGCCCGGCTCGTGGCGCTACAAGCCGCCCTTCCCGCGCCCCTGCCCGCCCGGCGTGCGCCCGGCCGGCAAGCCCGGCCAGGTCGTCGCCGGCAAGCCGCTGCCGGGGCCGCCGCTGGGCTTTCCGGTCTCCCCCGCCGACCTGCTGGTCGAGGCCGACGGCAGCCCCGCCCGCCTCGACAAGGCCTTCTCCTGGGAGGCGCCGCTCTCCGCCCACGGGCTGATGCACCTGGTGGTCACCAATGCCTGGAAGGGCGACCCCTACCCGATCGACACGCTGTTCCTCTTCATGGCCAACATGGCCTGGAACTCGGCGATGAACGTCGACGACACCCGCCGGATGCTGACCGACCGCGACCCCGAGAGCGGCGAGTACCGGATCCCGCGGATCATCTACGTCGATGCCTTCCACAGCGAGACGATCGACTTCGCCGACCTGATCCTGCCGGACACCACCTACCTGGAGCGCTGGGACTGCATCTCGCTGCTCGACCGGCCGATCTGCGACGCCGAGGGGGCGGCCGATTCGATCCGCCAGCCGGTGCTGACTCCGGACCGCGACGTGCGCCCCTTCCAGGACGTGCTGCTCGAGCTGGGCTATCGCCTGGGACTGCCGGGCATGACCACCGAGGCGGGCGAGCCGCGCTTTCCCGGCGGCTATCCCGACTACATCGTGAACCACCAGCGCAAGCCGGGGATCGGCCCGCTGGCCGGCTTCCGCGGCGCCGACGGCACGGAGTCGGGCATGGGCGCGCCCAATCCGGACCAGCTTGCCCGCTACGTCGAGAACGGCTGCTTCTGGCGCGAGGAGGTGCCCGAGGAGGCGCGCTTCTTCCGCTTCGCCAACGGCGCCTATCTCGCCTGGGCGAAGAAGATGGGATTCCTCGACAACGAGGAGCCGATCGTGCTGCAGCTCTATGGCGAGGTGCTGCAACGCTTCCGCCTCGCCGCCGAGGGCCACGGCCCGGTGCAGCCGCCCGAGCGCGAGCGCGAGCGGGTCAGGACCTACTTCGATCCGCTGCCGCTCTGGTACGCGCCCTTCGAGGACGACGGCAACGACGACGCGGCCTTCCCGCTGCACGCCGTCACCCAGCGGCCGATGGCGATGTACCACTCCTGGGGCTCGATGAACGCCTGGCTGCGGCAGCTCCACGCCGCCAACCGCCTCTACGTCCCGGTGGGGCTGGCCGGCGAACTGGGGCTGGTCGACGACGACTGGGTCGCGGTCACCTCGCGCCACGGCCGCATCGAGGCGCAGATCCGGGTGCAGCAGGCGCTGAACGAAAAGACGGTCTGGACCTGGAACGCCATCGGCAAGAAGGCCGGCGCCTGGGGGCTCGATCGCGATGCGCCGGAGTTCACCCGCGGCTTCCTCCTGAACCACCTGATCGACGAGCTGCTGCCCGACCGCGGCGGCGGCTACCGCTACGCCAACAGCGACCCGGTGACCGGGCAGGCCGCCTGGTACGACCTGCGGGTGCGCATCGAGAAGCTGGAGCGCCGCTCGTGACCGCGCTGCCCGCCCAGCCGACGGCGAAGAAGCTCGGCCTGGTCATCGACCTCGACACCTGCGTCGGCTGCCAGGCCTGCGTGGTGAACTGCAAGGAGTGGAACGACGGCGGCAGCGCCGGCCCGCTGACCGACCTCGATCCCTATGGCGCCGAGCCCAGCGGCGCCTGGCTGAACCGCGTCCACGGCTTCGAGGTCGGCGAAGCGACCGACGCTAAGGTGGTGCATTTCCCCAAGTCCTGCCTGCACTGCGAGCAGGCCGCCTGCGTCACGGTCTGCCCGACCGGCGCCTCCTACAAGCGCACGGCCGACGGCATCGTGCTGGTCGACGAGGACCGCTGCATCGGCTGCGGCCTCTGCGCCTGGGCCTGTCCCTATGGCGCGCGCGAGATGGACCCCGGCACCCACGTGATGAAGAAGTGCACGCTCTGCGTCGACCGGATCTACAACGAGAACCTGACCGAGGACGAGCGCCAGCCGGCCTGCGTGCGGACCTGCCCGGCCAACGCCCGCCATTTCGGCGACTTCGCCGACCCCGAGTCCGAGGTCTCGCTCCTGGTCGCCACGCGCGGCGGCTATGACCTGATGCCGGAGATGGGCTACCGCCCCACCAACAAGTACCTGCCGCCACGACAGATCCGCGAGGACCGCAGCGGCGGCGGCGGCTGCAGCGCACCGCCGCTGGAGCCGGCCGACCCGCAGGGCGGCCTGCTGGGCTGGCTGGACCGCGCCTTGAGCCGGCTCTGACATGCATCCCGCACGCTCGATCATCTTCTTCACCACCAGCTCCGGCGCCGGCTACGGCCTACTGTTCCTGCTCGGCCTGCTGGCCCCCTTCGGCCTGCTGCCGGGCGCGCCCTGGTTCGGCGCCATCGGTCTCGGGATCGCGCTGGCGCTGGTCGCCGTCGGCCTGCTCTCCTCGACGCTGCACCTGGGCCATCCGGAGCGCGCCTGGCGGGCGCTGACGCAGTGGCGGACCTCCTGGCTGTCGCGCGAGGGCGTCGCCGCCCTGCTGACCTTCCTCCCGGCGCTCGTCCTTGCCTGGGGCTGGGTCGTCGAGGGGCGCAGCGACGGCCCCTGGATGATCGCCGGACTGCTCGCCGCGCTCGGCGCCGCCGTCACGGTCTTCTGCACCGCGATGATCTACGCCAGCCTGAAGCCGATCCGGCAGTGGCACCACCCGCTGGTGCCCTGGGGCTATCTCGCCTTCGCGCTGGCCTGCGGCGGCTGCCTCCTGGTGGTTCTGCTGCTCGGCTGGGGCGAGCGCTCGCCGGCCCTGACGGCGCTGGCCGCCCTCGCCGTCATCGTGGCCTGGGCGGTGAAGCTCCGCTACTGGCGCACCATCGACGGCGGCCAGCCGCTGGCCACCGCCGAGAGTGCCACCGGGCTCGGCCAGCTCGGCAAGGTCCGCCTGCTGGAGCCGCCGCACACGGAGGAGAACTACCTGCTGCGCGAGATGGGCTATCGCGTCGCGCGGCGCCACGCCGCCAAGCTGCGCCGCCTCGCCGCCCTCGCTGGCCTGGCCCTGCCGCTGGCGGCGCTGCTCGTCGTGCTCGCCAGCAGCGGCTGGTGGGCGCTGCCGCTGGCCATCCTGGCCGCGCTCGGCCTCCTCGCCGGCGCCCTCGTCGAACGCTGGCTCTTCTTCGCCGAGGCCACCCACACGGTCACGCTCTACTATGGGCGCCAAGCCTGACCTGCTGCTGCACGCCGGGACGCACAAGACCGGGACCACCGCCCTGCAGGCGTGGCTGACCGACAATCGCCGGCTGCTGGCGGCGGCCGGCATCCTCTTCCCCCGCGCCGGTCAGCCGGGCCGGCGCGGCCAGCACAATCTGCACTGGGATCTGGCCGGCCACCGCAACTACCAGCCCCGGCTCTCCTCCTGGCCGGAACTCTGGCAGGAGCTCGCCTCCGCGCCGCGGACGCACACCCTGCTGCTGAGCGCCGAGGGCTTCAGCCATCATCTCGCGCATGCCGCGGGGGCGGCGCGGCTGGCGCAGCGGGTGGCGCCGCACGTCGGCCGGGTGACGCTGCACCTCACCCTGCGGCCGCAGTGGTCGCTGGTCCGCGCGATCTTCAGCCAGCGCACCAAGAAGGGCCGCCTCGGTGGCCTGACCGCCGCCATCGCCGCTGCGATCGCGCGGCCCCCGACGCCGCTCTATCTCGACTACGCGCGGCTGCTGCGGACGATCGAGGAGAACTGTCCCGGCTGGGACCTGCGGCTGCACGCCTTCCAGCCGGTCGCCGGCGACCCGGAGGCCCTGCTGCGGGAGGTCTTCGGGCAGGATCTGCCGCTGCAGCGGCTTGCCCGCTCCTGGCGCTACCGGTCGCTGCAGGCGACCAACGTCACCCCGGGACTGGTGCCGCTCTGCCGCCACTGGCTCGGCAAGCTCGACGCGCTGTCCGGAATGCGGCCGAACGCAGCGCTGGCCGAGGCGCTGGCGTGGCTGGCGCGCCACCTGCCGGACGCGCCGCTGCGCCTGGCGCCGGCCGAGGAGGCGGCGCTGGCGGAGCGCTTCCGCGCCGGCAACGCGGTCCTGCGGGATCGCTACGGCTTGGACCTGGGAGAGCCGCTGCCGGCCTTGGCGGACACCGCGACGCCGCCGCAGCTGCAGACGGTCGAGGGCTTTCTGCGGGCGCCGGCCGACTACCTCCTCGAAGCAAGGCGCTGAGGGCTCAGACGGCCGCCAGCAGGGCCTCGATCACGCGGGCCTGGCTGGCCTGCGCGAGCGCACCGCAGATCGGCAGGCTCAGGACTTCGTCGGCGAGACGCTCCGACACCGGCACCCCGCCCGGCGCCACCGGCGCAGCCGCGAAGGGCGCCTGCTTGTTGAGCGGGCGGGGATAGTGCACGGCGCTCTGCACGCCCGCGGCGGCCAGGGCGGCGGCGACGCGCTCGCGCTCGGGATGACGGATGGTGTACTGCGCCCAGGCGGACAGCGCGCCGGCACGGCGCGGCGGCAAGGCCACGCGCCCCTGCAGCGCGTCGTCATAGCGCCGCGCCGCCGTCTCGCGGGTCTCCAGCTCGGCGTCGAAGATCGTGAGCTTGGCGAGCAGCACTGCCGCCTGCAGGCTGTCGAGGCGCGAGTTCATGCCGAGCGTGACGTGGTTGTAGCGGCCCGGCCCCTGGCCATGGCGGGCGATCAGCCGCAGGCGCTCCGCAACTCCGGCGTCG
>CALOEA010000075.1:0-5211 GCA_942492185.1 uncultured Alphaproteobacteria bacterium | reverse complement strand
ATTGCAGTAAAGAAAGGTGCTACCATGTTTGTTAGCCATGAATGGATTGAAATGGTAAATAATAAGTTATACATTACTGAAACTGGATATGAGGAATTTGATTGGACCTACGCGCTATAGCGTATGGCGGTAAGCCTGCCTCCTATCTAGAGAGTCACAGGAAAGAAGGATATATATATAATGACCCATTTGGTCGTGTTGTAGAGTTAGACCTTGAGACCATGAAGGTTCGTTCGTTATGTGGAAGGTGGATATTCATCTGACAGCGCCAAACACTTCGCTAACCCTGATGGGCTTTGCCAAATCGCCAAGGGAGATAAAACTTATCTAGTCATCAGTGAAGACTTAATCGGTTTGAGTCCGGGACGTGTGAATGCTGATGCTGAGAAAAAAGAAGAAGTATATAATGAAGTGTGTATTGGGTAGAGGCTGGATTAGAAACCGCAACTACTGTGGAGATAATATGCTTCGTTTTGCAGTTGGCCCAAGAGGATGCGAAACTACCAGGCGGAGAATTCACTCCAGATGGTAAAACTTTTTTAAGCGTTCATAATCCGAGTAAGAAGAATGTCGACCCACATTTAATCACTCCATTGTAGTTGCTATTACTGGGTTTAAAGAGTAATTTCAATCTATGATTGAGGGTAAAACATCAAAGAGGCTTTCATTTCAGCAGGTGAATGAAAGCCACAAATACATCTAATTGAGTTCTTTTCAAATCCTGATGCAGTGAAGTACTTGGAAGCTGTATCGCAGATATTAACGCTCATGCGGATAAGTGGGTGGAGAACATACAGAAACGCCTATGAGCATGATGGATCTTCTCTTTACGCGGTGCTAGATAAAAACACCAATGAGTTTCTGGGCCAATGTGGTATCCTCAAACAAACATTAGATGGATGCTGCCAGTGGTCGATAGTGATGATTCGGACATTCCGCTTTCGGAACTTTCCCTCGACAAACAAAAAGCCCGCGGGCAAGGGTTACGGTGCAAGCGTTATAAATCCGCGGTCACGATCACGCATCGCCCCTCGGCCACGACCATCTCCGCCAAAACCGATCTTGGTTTGGACGATGCCGCCGCGCTGATTGAAGACCTGCTGCATTCCGAGTTGGCCCACCGCCAACTCTTGCAATCGGCCCCGGCTTCTTTGGATCAAGAGAACGCGGTGCAAGTGGAAGACATCATCCGCAAATACACGTTGCACCCCCGCCCCAGCGTTCGCGATGCCCGCACAGGCGTGACAACCACGCACCTCAATGAATTGTGGAAAGGGGCGTTGGATGAATTCCTCTATGCCGCCCTGGAAATGCGAAAAGCCTGACTTTCAAAAAGCGTTCAACAGGATTTCGAGGTTTCGGCGGCGGAGTTGGGTTTTGGCTTCCACCAATTCCCAATCCAAGGCATCAACCGAAGCCCTCGCGGGAACAGCCACGGGATCCGGTTTGGGGGCTTGATCCAAGGCGACCGAATCTCCGGGAGGGCTTGGCCACCAACAGAGGGTGGCGATTAACAACAACACCCAAGCCGCTGCTGCCCAATAACGATGTTCGGAAGACAACAACCGCCGCGCGCGAAGGGCCAGGGTGATCGTCTCCGCTTTCATGCCCGAACGCACGGGAGGATCTTCCGCGGCCCACAGCAGCAATTCTTCCACTTCTCCGGCTTGGGGGGAATCCAAAAACTCTTCGCTTTCAGGAGGCCATTCAGACATCGCGGGCCACCTCGCTGGATAATCCCCGCAGCAAATGAGTCAGCTTTTCCAATGCGTAGCGGTAACGGCTGGCGATTGTGTTGGGAGATTCGCCCAATACCTCGGCAATTTCCAAAAACGTCATGCCTTCCCAGATTTTCAAAACCACGACTTCCGATTGATGAGGGGGCAGTTTCTCCACGGCCAAACGAATGGCGCGTTTTTGCTCATCCTCATCCAAGGGCGGAGGATCTTCATTTCCGACTTCGGTCACGGGCAGCTTGCAAACAGGACCGCGTTTTTGCGTCAGGCGAATCGCTTCATTTCGCACCATGCGCAGAAAATACGCCCACGGGTTTTCCGCCCGACGAAGTGCCGAGGGATACCGCGCCAACCGCACGACCGCCGCCTGAAACGCATCTTCCGCGTCATCGTGATGTCGGGTGAGCGCGAAGGCGTAGCGAATCAGCCGGGGACCGACCAAATCGTAGATCTCTTCCAGCGCAATAATGCCTTCCGGCCGGCGGCAACTGCTGCCGTGGGGCGAGCCGCTGGCCGGCGAGCTCGACAGCGTCGCCCTGGCCGAGATCGCCGCGCCGGTCGCCGATGCCGCGGCCCTCCTGGCGACGGCGGCGCCGGCCGCGGTCCTGGAGGTCGGCGCGGCGCGCGCCTGCCCGCTGCCGGAGCCGTTCTGCCTCCTCGGCGATGTCGCCCCCAGCCACCGCCAGGCCTTCGCCGGCCGCAGCGTGGCGCAGCCGGCGCCGCTGGTCGCCCGGCTGCGCGGGGTGGAGATGAGCGGCCAGGGCTTCCTGCGGTGGCAGGATCGCCTGGTCGAATCGCCGCTGCTGCGCGAGACGCCGCTGACCCGCGCGGGGCGGGAGGAGCAGCTGCAGCGCTTCCTGCTCGATGCCGAGGTGCCCCTCGACGTCGCGGCGGCACGGCTGGCGGCGCGGCCGCTGCGCCGCGTCGAGGTGCCGGTCACCGCCCTGGTGAAGACCTGTGCCGACTACTATGGCCACTGGTTGCTCGAGCTGCTGCCGATGATCGCCCTGACGCGCGCGGCCGGGCTGCCGGAGCGCCGCTGGCTGGTGGCCGAGCCGCTGCCGCCCTTCGTGCCGGCGCTGCTCGCAGCCTTCGGCATCGAGCGCGCGGCGCTGCTGGGCTTCCGCCCCTTCGCGGAGCGCCTGCTGCTGGACGACCTGCTGCTGCCGTCCAGGGGCATCGTGCAGGGGGCGCCGACCGAGGCGCTGGAGGCGATGCGGCGCACGGTCCTGGGCGCCTTCGGGCTGGTGGCTCCGGCGCGGCCGCCCTGGCGCCGGCTGTTCCTCTCCCGGCGGGAGACCGCGGCCGGCAACCGGCCGCTGGTGAACCGCGACGAGGTGACGGCGCTGCTGGCGCAGGCCGGCTTCGAGGAGCTGCTCCCCGAGCGCTTGAGCTGGCGGGAGCAGCTGGCGGTGATGTCCGAGGCGGCGGTGCTGGTCAGCGAGGACGGCTCGCTGGCGCACAATGCGCTCTTCGCGCCAAGCGGGACGCCGCTGCTGTTCCTCTGCGGTCCGGAGCGTGCGATGGCCTACCAGCAGGCGGTGGCGGCGTTGCGCCAGCAGCCGCTGGGCCTGCTGGTCGGCCGCCGGCGGGCGGGTGCCTTCCGGGCCTTCGAGGTGCCGCCCGCCTGGCTGTCGGAGGGCCTGGAGCAGACGCTGGCGCGGCGACCCGCCTGAGGCGGGTCCGCTGTGCTGCGGCGCAGGCTACTCGGCGACCTCGGCGACCTGTGGCGCGGCGATGCCGGTGCGCAGGCGGTCGATCTCCTCCATCGCCTTCTTGAAGGCGGCGAGATCGGCGCCGGCCAGCTTCTCGCCGGAGGGGATCTTGATGTCGAGCGGATTGACCTGCTTGCCGTCGATCAGCACCTCGTAGTGCAGGTGCGGGCCGGTCGACTGGCCGGTGGTGCCGACGTAGCCGATGATGTCGCCCTGGGCGACGCGGCTGCCCTTCGCCATGCCCTTGGCGATCTTGCTCATGTGGCCATAGGCCGTCTTGTAGGTGCCGTTGTGCTTGATGCGCACGTACTTGCCGTAACCGCCGTTCCAGCCCGCGATCTCCAGCACGCCGTCGCCGGCGGCATAGATCGGCGTCCCGGTCGGGGCCGCGAAGTCGACGCCCTTGTGCAGCTTCGAGTAGCCAAGGATCGGGTGCTTGCGCATGCCGAAGTTGGAGGAGATGCGGGCGCCATCGATCGGCGTCTTCATCAGCGCCTTGCGCACCGACTGGCCGCTGGGGTCGAAGTAGTCGGCGAAGCCGCTTTCCGGCGTGAAGCTGTAGAGCGGCAGCGGCTTGCCCGATAGCACCAGGCCGGCATAGAGGATGTGGCCGGTCTTCGCCAGGCCGCCGGCGTCGTCGTAGTAGGCCTCGTAGACCACCTCGAAGGCGTCGCCGGGCTGGATCTCGCGCTGGAAGTCGACGTCGTAGCTGAAGATCCGGATCAGGTCGATCAGCGTCGAGACCGGCACACCGGCCGTCTGCGCGGCGGCGAAGAGGCTGTCGGTGATGATGCCCTGCTGCGCCTGCAACTCCATCTTCAGCGGCCGCTCCGCCGATACCGCGGAGAAACCGGCTTCGGTGCGCACCACCTGGACGTCGAGGTCGACGGCCGGCTGCAGGCCGAGCGAAACGAGGCGCGGCGCCGCCGGCTCCTCGCCGGCCGCCGCCATGGCCTCCTCGCCGGTGGAGAAGCTGAGCCGGATCTGCTGGCCCGGCCGCAGCAGGCGCGGGCTGAAGACCTCTTCCAGGGCGACGACGGCGTTGTGCGCGTCGCCGCGGGCAATGCCCTCGCGCGACAGCAGCGCCATCAGCGTGTCGCCGGGCGTCACCTCAATGACGACCGACAGCGCGGCAGGGGCGGCTTCGGCCTCCAGCACCGGCTCGGTCATCTGCTGCGAGACCACATAGTTGCGGGCGGGAATCGACTGCTCGAGATCGCTGAGCGGCGCGGCGAAGGCGATCGCGGCGGCCGGCGGAATCACCAGGCGTTCGGCAGGGCTCTGGCGCGGTTCGCTCATCAGCACGGCGCCGACGACCAGGGGAGCGAGGAGGATGGCGGCAAAGCCGCCCCGGCGGGTCACCTTGGCCAAGGGGACACGATCTTCAGATTGACGCATGGACGGGCTTGCTCCCCCCGGCTGTCGTGCCATCCCCGCATTTGTCCCAATGGCATGTATAGCTTCAAGAAATGACTGCAGGCATCGCCGTCCCGAGGGGCGCACCCAGCTTGTCATGTCGTGGGTGTCACCATGCGGATTTGCCTCGGCGGCTGTCAAGTCTGCAGGCGATTCCCAACGGTTGCCGGCCCGCCCCGCGCCTAGCCTCGGGAGGCCGCGATTCGGCAAGGCGCCGAGCCATGAGATTCCTGCATGTGCGCACCGAGTGCTTTTTCGGTTTGACAGCCTCAGGGGCGCCGGATATAAGCCCGCCTCCTCAGCACGGGAGACGGCCCCGGGGGATCTCCGGGGCGCCGCGCTGA
>CALOEA010000074.1:0-32768 GCA_942492185.1 uncultured Alphaproteobacteria bacterium | reverse complement strand
ATGCATCCGGTGAGAGCCGCGGGTGAGGTCCAGAGCGAGAGCGGGTGGTCAGCCAGGCCGCCTTGGCGTGCTGCGCGCAATGCTTCCAGTTCCCCCAGGGCAGCAGCTCGTGGAGCCGGGGTCTGCGGGATGTCGGCGATGCGGGCGAGGACGTCGGCCAGCCAGGCCTGGGGATCGACGTCGTTCATCTTTGCGGTGACGATCAGGCTGTACATGGCCGCCGCCCGCTGGCCGCCGCGGTCGGAGCCGGCGAACAGCCAGGCTTTGCGGCCCAGGGCGATCCCGCGCAGCGCGCGTTCGGCGGCGTTGTTGGTCAGGCAGATGCGGCCGTCGCCGAGGAAACGGGTGAAGCCGTCCCAGCGCTTCAGCATGTAGTCCATCGCCTTGGCGACCGGCGGCGTGCTTCGACAGCGCCGCGCGGGCCTCGCGCATCCAGGCTTCCAGCTCGGCCACCAGCGGGTGGCCTGCTCGCTGCGGTGCGGACGGCCAGCGCTCCTCGGCCGGCAGGCCGTTGATCGCGCGCTCGATGTCGAACAGCCGGTCGATCCGCCTGACCGCCTCCAGCGCCAGCGGGGAGATCGGCTGCGCCTTCCGGCCGCGCCGGGCGTTGGCCGCGATGTCGGCGAGCTCGAAGAACCTTCGCCGCGCATGCGCCCAGCACAGCGCCTCCGTGACCGGGCCCGGTTTGCGGGCGCCGGGTCGTAGAAGCCGATTGTACCCGGCATAGGCGTCGGCCTGCAGGATGCCGCCATAGCCGCCAGGTGCTGCCTCGGGATGTTCGCCGCCGCGGTCGCGCGAGTAATAGAACAGCGCCGCCGGCGGTGCCGGCTCGGGGCCGCCAAAGGGCCGGTCGTCGCGGACATAGACCCACAGCCGCCCGGTCGTCGGTCTTGCCCTTCGCCAGGACCGGCACCGTGGTGTCGTCGCCGTGCAGCCGTTCGGCCGCCAGCACATGCGCCTCCATCAGGGCCAGCAGCGGCTTCAGCACCGCGCAGGTGCAGGCCCCACCTGGTCGGCCAGGGTCGAGAGGCTCAGCGGCATCCCCTCGCGGGCGAAGCGCTCGCCCTGCCGGTTCAGCGGCAGGTGCTGGGCGAACTTCTCGAACAGGATCATCGCCAGCAGGCTCGGCCCGGCAAAGCCGCGCGGCGTCACCCGGAACGGCGCCGGCGGCTGCGCGATCGTCTCGCAGCCCGGCAGGCGAACTTCTCGCGCACGGTCTGGATGACCTTCCACTGGCCGCGGAATCACCTCCAGCGTCTCGGTGACGGCCTCGCCCAGCTGGCACAGCCGCGCCGAGCCGCAGCACGGGCAGCTCGCCGGCGCTGGGATCACCACCCGCTCGCGCGGCAGGTCTCGCGGGAACGGCTGGCGCGCCGGCCGCCGGGGCGAACGGGGCAACCGGCGTGCGCTGCGCCGCCAGCTCGGCCAGCAGCTCGTCCTCGCTGGCCCCGGCCTCCAGCTCCTCCAGCTGGAGCTCCAACTGGTCGAGCAGCCGCGCCTTGCGCTCCGAGCGCCGGCCGTACAGCTCGCGCCGCAGCTTCTCGATCCGCAGCTTCAGGCTGGCGATCAGCGCCTCGTCGTCGGAGCGCTCGGCCTGCACCTGGGCCAGAGAAGCTTCCGCCTCGGCGGCCTTGGCCTGTCCGCCGCCATCCGACCGGGCCGCGGCGAGAGCGGTGCGGAGCGGCGTCGAGGTCGTCGGAGAGGGCGGCCATGGCATGCGGTCGTCACCCCGACAACCCGCAGTCGGCCTCGCCCTTCCTGGCGCCCAGAGGCGCCCTGATTCATCTTGCCGCAGCGAACCGGCCGAGCCCGGCCGCCAGGTCTGCTGCGGATTGCGCCAGTCGATGCCTTCGAGCAGGTAGCCCAGCTGCGCCGGCGTGATCGCCACCACCCCGTCCGTCGGAGTAGGCAACAGGAACCGGCCACGCTCCAGCCGCTTGGAGAACAGGCAGGCGCCCTGGCCGTCCCACCAGATCACCTTGATCAGGTCGCCGCGCCGGCCGCGGAACACGAACAGATGACCGCCGTGCGGGTCGCGCCGCAGCGTCTCCTGCACCTGCAGCGCCAGGCCGGGGAACCCCTTGCGCATGTCCGTGTGCCCGGTCGCCAGCCACACCCGGACCCCGCTCGGAACCGGGATCATCGGCGCTCCAGCAGGTCGAGCACACAGCGCAGCGTCTCTACGTCGACCTCGCCGCTGATCCGCACCCGCCGGCCGCCGGCCGCCTCGATCTCGATGACGCCCGGCCGGCTCCGCCGCCCGCGCCGCCGTGGCTCCGGCACCGCGCTTCCCTCGTCCGGCACGACACGCACCGGAACCAGTGCCTGCGGCGCCGGCGCAGCGTCAATCCGCGTGCAGAGCTGCTTGCGCCAGCGAAAAAGCTGACTGACGTGCACGCCCGCCGAGCGCGCTACTTCCGACGCCGTCACGCCAGGCTCCAGGCTGGCCGCGACCAGCCGCTCCTTCTCAGCACGTGACCAGCGCCGCCGCCCGCTCAATGGACGTGATCACCTCGACCCGCGGTATCGCCATAGGACTACTCCCTAGGATTATCCCTAGGACATTCCCACGATACCGCTATCCCACAAGGCGGCTCTCACCGGAGGCGTACTTTGATCTGACACGTATGTTCTATGGAAACGCGTTTGAAGCGTTTGCTTCGTCCGTTGATATTCTTGCCTACCTTAACAATCTTGCTTTGGGTCGACGCTTTGACACGTTCGAGAAGCTCGCGCGTAGGCAGTATATTGAACTCGACAAGGCAAGTCGGTTCAATCCCTTCTTAATGAATTTACCCTTCATCGCGCTTTGTGAGGAGAGGGATAATAAACTGAGAAATGCTTCGCATCATGGGTCGCTCCAGTTCGACCGCGACAAGCAGCTGATTGCCTATAGATCGGGGAAAGGTGGAACGGGCCCAGCCAAGACAATTGGCTATGCGGCTTATTTGGCGAGGTGCACTCGCATATTTCTGCAAGCAATGACGCTAATGAGAGTAGAGATGATGATGTGCCATGTGTCTCACGCTCGACCGCCTCTTTGAGCACTTTGAGGAGGAACCAAAGGGTACTGACGAACGTCTGTGATCGTTATTTCCTTGTCCGCCTGAACGGCTACCTTTCGGGACAACCGCATTCATGCTCCTCATCATCCTCAAGCATCGTGCCAGCCTCGATTTCGGAATCAACACAAGATTCAGCATAGCGGGGATGGTAGCGCTCCCCCGGTGATTTCCACGAGAGAAGGAAATCCAACGGATCTTGTGTGCCGACGAAATCACGCGCGAGCTTCAGCCGCTCCAGGACCGGGGCTCTATCAGTCTCTGGTAGCTCGGCAGCGCGCTGCTCCACGCCCGCAAGGGAACGCTCGACGCCCATGACATTCGACCATTGCTGAATGACCTGACCGAGGTGCTCGCGGCTGTCCCGGATCGATTGCTCGACGCGGCTCCGGTCTTCCTCTCTTCGTCGCTTCTCTTCCGCTGCCAACCACTCCTGCCGTGCGATCTCGGCCTTCCGATCGGCTTCTTCGAGCTTGGCGACGAGGTCGACGGCTGCATCCTCGACGGACTCAACGATGGTTTTCACAGAGGAGCGAAGAGATGTCTTCTTGGTCTCCTGCCAGTCGATCGACCAACTGACGCGATGGTAGGGGGAATATGCCACGAGCCGAACGCGGCCAGAGGGCAGCTCCCGGGTGGTCGTCCAGGTGTGAACGGTATAGTGGCGAGACGGCCTGGGCGGGATGTAGTCGGTCTCCCGAATGTACTGGCCGCGGACGTATCGGAGGAGCACCTCCTCTGACATCTCGACGACCGCGAGGCCGATGGCCACGCTGCCGACATAGACGACGGTCGGGCGGTAAGGGGACCAGGTCCCGCTGTGGTAGTAGGGATTGCGCTGCTTGTTGTGTACCTCGCGCTCATCGATGATGGCGCGTCTCAGCTGCTCATCTGAAGGAGCGATCACCACGCGGTGCCCTACGGACTCGAAGGCGTTGAAAAGGTCGTTGGCGAAGTCGAGCGCCTTGTCGAGGCAGGCCTTCGATGCGGTCACGTTGACGAGGAGCTTCTTGTAGGGCTTGAGGTAGGCGCCATCGTCCACGGACCTGCCGTTCTCGAAATGCTCCTTGGCGCCACGGATCAGGCCGTGAATGCGAGTCCTGGGGATGCGAACTTGGGTTTCGGGCCGGCGCTCGGGTGGTTGCCGCGGCTTCGGGGGCGGTCGAAGCTCTCCTTCCTTCGACCAGTACAGCTGGTCGCCAGGCCGCGCTTCCGGCAAGGGCTGGGACGGCGGCGCCTTGTCGGCTGCCAGCTTCGCCCAATAGCCTCGCTCGGGTCGAGGAACGTTCAGGATGGCGCAGACCCGGGCCATAAAGCTGCCGGAGACCCCAAACTGCTCCGCGACCTTGGTCATTGGCTTGGACCAAACTAACCGATAAAGCTCGTCTCTTGAGATCACCGCTTCCGCATCCTGTCTGGTCGATTACTCAGTTAGTCTGACCGCGCAAGTTCATTCTTCTCTGCGCCGAGGCCTACGAGCCGTCACGCGCTGGGATTCCGGGCGAGTGAGTGCCGATGCACTCTGAATTCATAACCTGAAGGTCGCAGGTTCAGATCCCCCCAATAGGGGGCGCGATCGTGCGCGGCCTTGCGAACTAGATTTCCCTATCGACGTTCGAATCGCAGACGAACAGAGCCTCGCCCCACCGTAGTGAATCGATTGCGGGTGGTTTCACCCATCGGATTTGGAAGCTCGAGAACGTACCATCGGTCCGGCGAGAACACATAAGGGACGTAAAGGATACGGTAGCGCCGACGACCGTCCTTCGACGCGCCACCGGCGACCCGCAACTCATTCGCGGTGAGCTCAAACTCCCCGCTGTCCTCAAGGGACGACTTGACCTCATAGAGCCATTCGGCCTTGGGCGTCATCACCCGGAAATCGTAGCCCGTCGAGTCATTGCCTCCATCGCCACCGAAGAAGTACGCGCGGTTCTCCGAGACCCAGCAACTGGTCACGTCCCACCGAGTGGTGTAGCAGCGCTGGTGCCGGGACCGTCGCGTAGGCCGGCGTAGCCGGCTGGAGCGGCGGTCCCGGCGGCGGCCATCGTGGCTCTCCGGTAGGGTTTGGTCACCACAACCTCAATCCCATGGAGGGTGACCACGATGACCGACGAGATGATGGCCCTGCGCAGCATGCTTGAGAAGGGCACCGATGCCGAGCTGTTGCGCGAAATGATCGGCTTTGCCGCCGAGCGTCTGATGGAGCTGGAGGTTGCGGCGCTGACCGGTGCCGGCCATGGCGAGCGCTCGCCGGACCGCCTGGCACAGCGCAACGGCTACCGCGACCGCGACTGGCAGACCCGCGCCGGCGCGGTCGAGCTGCGCATCCCCAAGCTGCGCAAGGGCAGCTACTTCCCCGGCTTCCTGGAGCCGCGGCGCATGGCGGAGAAGGCGCTGACCGCGGTGATCCAGGAGGCCTACATCCAAGGCATCTCGACCCGCTCGGTCGACGACCTGGTGAAGGCGCTCGGCATGAGCGGCATCTCCAAGAGCCAGGTCAGCCGGCTGTGCGAGGAGATCGACGAGCGGGTGACGACCTTTCTGGAGCGGCCGATCGAGGGCGATTGGCCCTATCTCTGGATCGACGCCACCTACGTCAAGGTGCGCCAGAACGGCCGCATCGTCTCGGTGGCGGTGACCATCGCGGTGGCGGTCAACGCCGACGGCCGGCGCGAGGTCCTGGGCATGGACATCGGCGCCTCCGAGGCCGAGACCTTCTGGCTGGAGTTCCTGCGCAAGCTCAAGCGCCGCGGCCTGGCCGGGGTCAAGCTGGTGATCTCCGACGCCCACGAAGGCATCAAGACAGCCGTCGCCAAGGTATTCCGCGCCACCTGGCAGCGCTGCCGGGTGCACTTCATGCGCAACGCCCTGGCGCATGCCGGCAAGAGCGGCCGGCGCGTCGTCTCCGCCTTCATCGCCACCGCCTTCGCCCAGGACAGCGCCACCGCCGCCAGCACGCAGTGGCGCCAGGTCGCCGACCAAGTCCGCCCGAAGCTGCCCAAGCTCGCCACTCTGCTCGACCAGGCCGAGGAGGACGTGCTGGCCTACATGAGCTTCCCGCGCGAGCACCGCGCCAAGATCCACTCCACCAACCCGCTGGAGCGGCTCAATGGCGAGATCAAGCGGCGCACCGACGTCGTCGGCATCTTCCCCAACGAGGCCGCCATCACCCGCCTGGTCGGCGCCATCCTGCTAGAACAGAACGACGAGTGGGCCGTCCAGCGGGCCCGCTACATGACCCTGGAAACCATCGCACCGCTGCGCGATGATCTCACCATCATGCTGCCAACCCCGGTGGCATGACCGCTCCGGCCAAACCCACCGGAGACCGCGACGGCACAGCCGCTGTTACACCACGCCCGGGGACACGACCCAGCAACTCTCATCGGCATATTCGCTGTGGCGTCGGCACAGGAAATGATAGGCGAGCCATTCCCCGGCTAGGCCCATCGCTTGCCGTTGTGTATCCGTCAGCTGTCGTTCGCGCCTGCGCGTCCCGCCACCTATTCCCGCACCGCCTGCACCGCCGCCGGGCTGGTCCGGGTTGTCGAACGCCACGAGGCGGGTCCGCTGCCGGCTCCGCTCGAACCAAGTCTCGTCGTTCTCTATGAAGCCGGCGGCCATTTCCTGGAAATTCTCGGCGAACTTCGGATCGACTGTGTCGAGCGAGGTCCCCGCGAACAGGATGCTGCGCCGCTCGATCTCCCTTTGCTGTCGTTCACTCTCGCGACGCTTCTCTTCTACCTCAACGTCGTCCCTGGTGAGCCAGAGCGTCTCACCGTCGAGGGTCTCTGGCATGCCATCCGGCCAACAGCCGGCACGCCGGCAAAGGCCCGGAATGTCCGCGGAGCCAATCAGCTCGAATTCGAGAAGCCCGCTGTTTTCCAGATGCCGGGCAACAGCCTGTGCCTCACCCTGCTGCCAGGGTTCCGGCAGCGGCACGTCGTTTCGCTGGCACCAGACGCCGACAACCGGCGCGGCTTCCATCGCGAACTCGCGGACAAGTTTGCGGTTCGCTTCCACCACACGCTTGTATGCCGGCAACTCGACCGGAACATCTTCGCCCAAAGTTTCAGCCAGAAGCCTGGAGACGTATGCTTCCACGACCTCCATCTCCAATGTCTCCCGCGTCAAAACCCAGTCCTTGTCAAAGGCAAGAAAGGCCAGATTCTTTCGCTCTACGTAGGTCGCAAGATCACGGCCGGCGCGGAAGTCGGCGGTGTGATGGCGCCTTAGCCGGTCGATAATCGTTGGCCGCATACGTCCAAGATAGGCATCATATAGTTGCCGCAGTTCCGCCTCGTTGGACAAAGGCTCTTCACCCAGATCCAACGAGACGCGGTTGAACGTCGCATAGTCCAGGTCCAACCGGCTGCGCAGTTCGGTGCGGTTTGCCGCCTGTTCGCAGGCGTCGATCAGTTCATCGGGCCCGTATTCTTCACCGGCTAGATGCGCCCACAGCCACTTGCGTGCATCGAACTTGTTCCCTGCACGATCGACGTCACTCAAGAGCTGACGAGCAAGGTCGGGGCCACCATAGTAGCCAACCACCGGTATCAGCAGATGCAGGATGTGCTCCAAGTCGGTTCGCTGGGCGGCCCGATGCTCCTGGATAGTCTGAACATCGCACTCGAATGCGCGTGCCAATGCTTCGTCACTCGGCGTCTCCAAAACATCTGAGGATCGGTATAGAGCAAGTTGGGAAAGCAGGAGTCTCGGCGTTCTCAACCTACTATCTATCAAGCGCAACATATCTCCGGACAGCGGACCCGCGAGCGTTTTCCAGTCGAGTGTCACGTTATCGGCCAAGATCAGAGTCGGCAGCTCGTCGTGCTCGTAGGCATACCAGCTTAGATGTTCAGACGGTGATACCACTTCGTCACCGACGACCAATGTTATTGATTCGCAGCGACGAACCCTGATGGTCCGCATTCTTCGATCAATCGTCGAACTCTGGATGCCACGCTCAAGCTGCTCGCCCCGAAGCTGATGCCCGATGACTATGACCTCAGGTAGCCACTCCAGCCCAAGAGAAGTGAGTAACGGATTGCTAGAGCGCGGGACGAAGGGTGAGCCGTCGATGAGCAGCTGGACTCCGATGCCGTCGAGGCGTCGCGGGACAAAGGCACCCGTCTCTTCAAGCAACGCCGCAATCCGGTCGGTGGCGGTCGGACCCACTTCCAGTACCGCTTGGCCGGCCGAGGACAGGAGGCGTGCCTCGAACCTTTGCGCGTCCTCGGTAACGATGACCGCCGCAGGTGTATCGGAGTCGCCCGCGAGCGCTTCAAGCTGTCCCCGGCGCGCAACGATCAGGCTCAAGTCCGCGGGCAATGAAGTCCCTGTCTCCACCACGTCCTGCCACGCGCGGCGGTGTTCGTTTCGGAAGGTCGGGCGATCATTGGAGGAAAGTCCCGCGGCGACATCCGCCAAGTCGCGCAGCCGCTCAACGGCCGTCGAGTGACTGTGCCAATCCCGCAGCCTCAAGGCGTCACCGAAGGCCAGTTTCGAAAGGCCCTCCCCGTCAGACAGATCGGCTAGCGCTTCGGGTACGCGGTCGATAAACCGCGGCGGGCCGCCGCGGCGCACCCGTGAGCCCCAACATTCTTTAGGGCTTCTGAAGGAAAGCCCTTCCTGAGATGTCGCGGCTATCCATGGCTTCGAGCGCAGGAAAGTTGCCAATGGCGTCGGCAGTCTTCGTCGATCCCAGTTGCGCTCGTAGCGCTCGAAGCGGCCGACCTCGAATTGGAAGTAGTCCGTCCCGTGCGCTTTCAGGTGCTCAAAAATGAGCATGCACAGGGCCTCCCGCGCGCCTTCCGGCAGGGCGTCGTGTTCAATCTGTCCCGGCAATCGCCAGGCTTCGCCCTTCATTCCGTAATCGGTGTAAGGGTGATCAAAAGAGATGTGCGCGACTTCCGCGCACCAGTCCTTGTCCAGACCCTCAGCGGCTTTACCGCTTCGCAGAACGTAACCCCACACGTTCGAAGGCCATCCTCTTCGGGTGAGGCGTGCGGGCACCGGCCTCAGTCCGTCGACAACACCGACCAACTCCAGGAAACGTGTCCATGGCCGCTTGGCGTCCTGGACGGAGACCGGCCAGTCCTGCTGCCCTAGCAAAAGAAGATCGCGTGCCCGCCAGCAGTCGGGCGATACCTCTGCGGACTCGACCAGGTAGTTCTCAAGGGTTCTCCCGGCTGATGTCCATGATGACGAGAAGGCGCACGCGCCGGCCGGATGCCAACCCAAGATCGTTGGCACATAGAGGTCGGCCTTCTGTAGCTCCTCTTCCAGCCGCACCCCTGATCCCGCGCGCCACACCTGGAAAGCCCATGTAAGAGCCTCTTGCCGGCGCTTGTCGTTTGCCTTTTGCCCCAATGCCGATTTCAAACCTGCCAGCGCTTCTACTGGGTCGTACTCGCGCACTAGATTGGCCGCGGCGAATGCCTCAAGCGTCTCCCGTCGAAGACTGATCCGCTCATCGAGGAACCGGTAGCGACGTGCCAGCGTCGCCGGGGGCAGGGGGGCGCCTGCTTTCTTTCGGTTTCCCTTCGAGACGTCACCCCGCAAGAAAACGCCGGTCCGCTTCTCATCATCGTGACCGCCGGCGGGTCGCAGCTTACCCGACCGGTCATAGAGGATGGCTTTCTGGTCCAGCGCTTCCAACGACCCATCCACGGCGTCGAACACGCGCGGAAGGTCGTCGTAGAAGCGCGACCAAGTGCGCGGCGCCGCTTTGCGTTCGAGCAACGATCGGGCGAACGCTTCTGACCATTCAGCGAGCTGAGCGCCCGAGGGCGTCAGCGGCCGGTAGAGGCTGCGGCTTGCGACGGCCTTCAGGCGTTCGATCCGCTTGCTGTCCAAGTCTTTCGATACCAACTGCGCGCCAACGTACTTGGCGACTTCCCTGTCCTTCAAAATCGAGAACGTGCCTTCCGGCCAAATTCTGATCTCGGACAGGCAGGACCATGCCCTTTGCCCACTTTCCGCAATGGCGGGAATGACGGTGGCCTCCCGCAGGGAGCTGCCCGCCTCTTTCAGAGCAGTATTGAGCTTTCCCGCCTGCTCTCCAGTCCAAGCGAACATGTCGAATACCGCTTGCGCAGGGATGGCCATTTCCCGCTGGACGATCGAGAGTGCCGCTGCGGCGCACGTCTCTGCTGCCGCTTCCATCAGGGTTTCGTTTAGGGGGAGGTCCAGATCCGCGTCCCGTCGGTCGATATCTGCAAAGAACGGGGCATCGAGGTAGCCGAGGAACGGGGAGTCTGCTTCTTCGCCCATGGGCAGAAAGTTATATAGGCGGCCTTTCGCAACCGCTGCCGTGGACATACCGACTGCGACAGATACCACCGGCGCGCCCTTCCAGTTAAGCCACCGCTTGAGTTGAGGCGCCTTCGGGATGCTTCTCTCAACGGCCTCCAGAACCCGCTGTTTATCTACCTCCCGCCGGACAACGAGGAAGTGGCGGCCCTCGCCGACATCGACTTCGTACATTGTTGTGCCCGGAAGCGAAGGAACATCGCCAACGGCCGTCTGGCGCCGGGACAGACGCCGTCGATACGGTCTCTGCTCCGGTCTTTCGACATCGATCCGGATTTCGGCGATGCGGTCGAGGAACAGCAGGAGCGGCGCATCCAAGTCGGCGAGCGCGTCCACCTGCCTGCTTGCCAGCGCCACTGCCTCCGGCGTGCGCAGCGGGGCGGCGATGACCGTCGCGTAGCCGCGTCGAGCGTATGCGGCGATCTCGATAGGGCGCTCCTCCAGCGGGCGAGGGACGAGATACCGCGGAACGGCTTTTGCGACGGCAGCGCTCGTAGGTGCATCGACGCCGGTGGACTGGAGGATGTCCTCTATTTCGCTGACCTCTGCGAAGCGGAAGCAGTAGCCGTCGAACCCGTCGCTCCGGGAGGCGCCGTTGCGCGAGTAAATGCGCACGTCGTCGGATAGCGCTTCGATGCTCCTGAAGCCGAGCCCCTTATTGCCGATGCCTTCACCGACCTCCTTGGCGCTGGTGGCCAGGTTGCGGATCGCCTCCACATCTTCCCAGCGGAAGCCTCTCCCGCCATTTGCGACGTAAAGGACGCCCTCGCTTTCCGAACGGATGACGAGCTCGATCGCAATCCGACCGTCGTCACCGGAACGGTGCGCGTCGTGCGCGTTCTGTATCAGCTCATAGAGAACCCGATCGCCGTATTCGGTGCCTATAACTTCGTCTAGATTCCGAAGGCTTTGATAAACCCTTAGATTGCGCTCGTGGGCATCCACGGCATGCTCGAGTAAAGATCGAACCTGCCGCTCCAGTTCATCGGCCGGTCGCGTATCGGAGCCAGCCTCAGCATGCGCGCCCTGCGGATGTTCCTTGACCGCGTCGTTCATGACCTACCGACCGCAACAAGCAGATCGTAGGCGTTCCATGGCTCCTCGCCCTCGAGTTCTACGACATTGGCATCCCTGTCGAACTGCAGGAGCGAAACCGAAATCCCGAGGCGCTCCGAAAAGATGGTCAGCACGCGCCCGGGCTCGGATCTTCGGCTGAAGGTCCAGACGCCGGCCGGCAGAGCGACCGGCCGATCGGATGGGATTGGCCGTGCACCGGGTCCATGGCGGCGATTGATCTGTCGGGAATCGGCATGCCCGAGCGGATGAAGACGCCGCTCTTGTAGGCGGCAGTACTGGCTCGACCCCAAGGGCGAAGCGGTCGCGCGCCACGACCATGGCTGCCCGCGAGCCGGTGAACTCGATCCACTCGCGCACGGCGGCCTCTTCCCCCAGCACCGAGCGGAGGAGAACCGTCAGGTCGTTCGCGGCCCGTCTGGGCATTTTTCGTGCTCGACGCGTCATCAATCCTCTAACTCCTCCACTAGGCGCCGGGCGGACTGCTCAACGAGCTCGAGGACGGGACTCAGGAGATCGAGGGCTGGGGGAGGCTTCACGGTGGGGGCCTGAGACACGGAGCGGAAAAGCAGGTTAGCTCGACGGTGCGGTCCGGCAAACGCCATTAGTCGGAATACGATCGGGAGCAGTTCGGCCTGGTAGGCAATGAAGAACCGGCTGTTCCTCAGCGGGTTCTACGCCATGCCGCCCAGCGGCTCCTCTGAGCCTCTGCTATTCGCGCCCGGCCTTCTGCTGTCTTGGGCCCGGTCGAGAGACCGCCGTGAAAGCGGCATCGGCGTTTTCCAGGTACTACCTTCTTGCGACACGTGCTGTTGGCCCGGCTGCGGGCCCCGCAGAGCGGACGCAGCTTCGACGGTAGCACCTGCCCTTTGCCGTCGAGCCCCAGTTCGGCCATCAGCGCACATCGCTCGCCGCTCTCGCAGTTCCAGGCTTCGCAGGTGTATTTCGACCGACGTCCCGGGCAGAGGAACCAGGAATGCTGCGGTATCTCCGGTTCACTCCCGATGCGCTCGGCCACTCTACGCGCGATCAGCTGTGTCAGCGTGCGCTCGCCTCGCATCGGGCCTTCCTTCGGATCATGTTTTGTTATCTCAGATGTTGAACCCCATGGGGGTTAGCCTGAAGAACGATCCGGACATGCGGTTCGGCCTCCCGGCAGCGGGAGGCCGGCGTCGGGTTCGATATCGACGACGCGATTCTCGAGCCCAGTGGCTTTCGCCCTAGAATCCAACTCTCGTCCCTGCCCCTGCTGAAACTTCCCCCTCTCGACTGGCACGGCGCTTGCCGCGGTGCCGCCCGACCTGTTGGGTCCGGGTCTGGCGCGGCTAGGGCCCGCGTAGAGGTCCGGGCTGGGGTCGCCCGAAAATCCGCAAAGACGCTGGCGGGGGTCCAGGTGGTCCGGGCGGGTCCGGGTCTTTTGCTCACCTTCTCATACAACCCTGTGTGCCGGCTCGCACCTAGTCATTACCAGTAGTTCGATGTGACGTGTTTCCCGTCTCCCTTGAAACGTAAGCCACAAACCCGGACCACCGGGTCTACTCGGACCCGACATTGATTTTCCTGGGCTTTTGAGTTTCTTACATCCGGACCGGACCCGGACCACTGCTCCGACCCGGACCCAATCATCGTCTAAACTCCTCTGCGAGGCGGACACGCCGGTAACGGCGCTCGCGCTGACCATCGTGGCGCGCGCGGTATTGCTTGAAGCCCATGCTTACCAGCGAGCGGACGACGCGGTTCTGATCGGCCTGCGTCCAACGGCCCTTCTCGATGCCGAGGGCCTTCTCCAGGACCTCGGCGACCGAGACGTCATCGAGTGGCTCGCGGCGGCTCTGCCGGTCGGCGGGGGGCTCGCTGTGGCCGCTCACCATACACTCCAAATAGGAGCTGATGGGCTCGTCCCAGGCGTCGCCCTGATATCTGTCGGCCTGCTGCTCGATGGCGAGCGCCTCGAGGTCGCGGCTCTCCAACCACCAGGGCTCGCCGACGCGGTAGCGCTCACGGGCCTCGGCCCAGAGCTGGTCGCGGTCGCGGTCAAGAGCGTCCAGGTCGATGGCGCCGCAGCGCACCGGCCAAAAGCGCCGGCCGCCGGTGGCGTCCTTCAGGTATCCGCCCTCGGGGTTGACACTGCCGGCGAAAACGCACTGGCGGGGCAGGTCGACCAGCCGTTTGCCATAGGGCGGTCGGAAGCGGTCGCAGGAGCGGCTGATGAAGGCCTTGATGGTGCGGACGTCGGCGCGCGAGATGCTGTCGAGCTCGGCGACTTCGATGATCCAGACTCCCTTCGTCTCCATCGCGGCGTCCTTGCCGCTGAGATCGGAGAGGCGGTCGGTGAACCATGGCTGGCCCAGAGTGCGTAGGGCGCTCGACTTCCGGATACCTTGCGGGCCTTCGAGAATCAGCGCGCAATCGGCCTGGGCGCCAGGCCTGTAGATGCGGGCGATGGCGGACATCAGCCAGCGCGGGCCGACGGCGCGAAAGTAGGAGGAGTCCTCGGCGCCCAGATAGACCGAAAGCCAAGTATCGATGCGCGGCGTGTCGTCCCAGCAAAGGCGATCGAGGTACTCACGCACGGGATGGAACAATCGATCGCGGGCGACGGCTTCGACAGCCTGTCCTGCGACTGACGCCGGCACCATGATGCCTTGCCGTTGCATCCAGTCGGCGACGAGAAGGTCGTCGCGATCCGACCATGGCGTGTCCGCCCAATTGGCCCGGCCCGCGGTCCAGGGCGGCGGCTTCCGAGCGATGATGGCGGCCGCAAACTCGTCGTACCAGAGCACGTCTTCCCATTCGGGCGCGCGTCGCAGGGCGTGGATCGCGTTAGCTAGGACTGGGCGTGGCTCTCTCTCGTGGTTGACTAGCAGGTCGTGCCGCCATGCGATGGAATAGCTATCGGCGCTCAAAGCCCCGGAGATGAGGTCGCGAATAGCCTGCGCGCCATCGCCGACGAGCAAGTCGTTGAAGTCCTTGCCCGTCGGCGGTTCGGCCACGGCTACCTCGCGGCCTTGGCCGCGTAGGATCGTGATGGTGCGCCGCAGTTGATTGTCCGCCTTGCTGCCTGGCATGTCGCCGTCGCGTGCGACGACGATTGAGGTTCCGTTTGGCACCGGCGCGCGGGCGATGTTCGAGATGCCGAGACACGCCCAGGTCTCCTGGCCGGTCGCCTGCCAGACCGACAGTGCGCTCTCGACCCCCTCGGCGAGCACGAGGGGCTTGGTACCCGGCAGGCGCACCGCTGCGACGTCCGACCAGCCGTCGCGCGCCTTGTTTGTGCGCTTCTGGACCTTCAGCGGCGCCTTGCGGCCATCGTCGGTGACATAGATCTGCTGCACGGCGTGAACGGCGCCGTCGGCATCGGTGGCGAGCGCGACGAGGGCGCCGTAGTGGTCATGGGCGTTCGCGAGGAAGCGCAGTGCGGGTGGCGGGGATGCGATGATGATTCCTCGGCTGCGCAAGTAGGCCTCTGCCGGTGTGCCGGCCAGATCCTCACAATGCGTGATGATATCGGCTACCTTGGTCGCCGCTTCCTCTTCTCTGCGGCTCTTCCGTCGAACGTTGGCAGATCTCGGATTGGGCGCAGCCGGCGGCGCGGGATTATCGGCGCCGGGCGCATCCATCGCTAGCCAACGTCGCGCCCAATTCTGAGCGGTGCCAGTGCTCGGATCATAGTGTTGGCGGACCATCTCCAGCCCGTCACCACCGATGCCGCGCTCATGGTCGAACCAGTACCCGGCCTTGGGGCCGTCAACCTCGACCGCGATGCTGCCTTTGGTGCCGAAGCGCAGCTGGCTCGCCGTCGAAAGCCTGGGGTTGGGGTCACCGAGGAGCTTACGGGAAAGATCGGCGATCTGGTCGTTGAGGCGGGCGGTGATGTCGCGGTGGAGTGCACGATCATGCGCCGCCGCGCGTTGCTGACCGGGCTGTCGGCGCGGAGCTGATTGGGCGGATCTGCCCGTCATTGAAGGGTCGCCTCGACGCTGCAGACGACCAGCGGCAGATCGGCCTTGGCCTGTTCGACTGCCTTGATCCAAGCGATCTCCTGCTCGGGCTGCGTCTCGATTATGAGAATGTTGTAGCCAAGCGAGGCTGCTAGCGCGCTCAGGCCTTCATAGACACCAGGGTCCGGCGCGCCCGCCACTACGGCGGCTCGGTCGGCCATCTGGATCAGTCGATTGAGCGACGTCCGGTCGAAAGTATCTGGCCCGACGGCTCGGTCAGTATCGTCTCCCACGATGGCGATGAAGGGGCGTTCGACGACGTCGAGCAAGTCGATCAAGCAACCACTACTTTGTTGGAATATCAGCAGTTTAACGCCGAAGTCGCGCATCGCCCTGAATACAGGATTCAGGTGCGCGGAAGCTTGGCTCGTACTTGCTATCAACTCGTCGAGTTGTGCGCGTTTCAACTTGGCCCGGCTATCGCTCATGGATAGAAGCCCCTTCTACGCATCTGGCCAGGGCGCCGGAGCGCTCGCAGGCGATAAGCTTCGAAGTGAGGCTCATTGTTGTGATGGCGAGGAGTTGCCGCGACCGGTGGAGCCGGTCGGAGCGCGGCTCTGAGCAACGCGCGTGGCAATCCAGGCGTCCAGTTCGGACGCCAGCCATCTGGAGGCGACTGCGCTGATCTTGATCGGGCTTGGGAAGCTACCCAGCGAGATGAGTCTGTAGATGCTGCTGCGCGAGAGACCGGTCACGCGCGTTACTTCGCCTAAGCGCATCAAGTAGTCGCGCGCTGGGGGGAGTTGAGAGTTGGCCCTGGTCATAGCTAACCTCCTAACCTCTGTTGCCCTGGCGCGGACGTCTTGGCTCGCAGCAGAGCGTCACGGACCAACCTAGGAGGCGGAGAGACGCCTTGGCTAAGGGGGAATATGCTTCGGATTCGGCCGATGTTTCCCCACCGGGTCTTGCGGAACCGGGCGATTGTCCGCATCAGCCAGAATCAGTACTTGTTTATCTGTCGAAAGCGTTGCCAGAGAGAGCGTTACCAGCTGGTCTCATCGTCGTCGAACGCTTAAGGCGGTCTGCTTCTGCGGCAGTCGGAAAGGATGTCAGGTACGGTCAAATCGCGGCTTAGCACTGAGCTGGCCGCACAACTTGCTAGTTTGCACGGCGTCGGCGCCGAACATCCTTGAAGCGATCGCGCAACGCATCTTCGGAAAAGATAAGAGCGCGAAGTTTCTTGGCCAAGTCACCGGCCTCTATGGTGCTCGGCGTAACGCGCCATTTCGCCTTCCTTTCAACTATTCGATCAGACATTACACGTAGGGTGGATGTCAAAAAGTTTCGAACATTCTTGGTGAATCGTGTTGAATCTTTTCTGGTGATAGTATTGTAGGCATCTGTTATTTTCTCTATTAACAATAATATGTGTTCATCTGGGCGGCGGCTGCCTCGCTGCGCATTGAGGCCTCGAACATTTCCCGCTAGCAGGCCCAGGAACCGCAGGCCATTGATTGCCTGCTCGACTTGCTTGTCACCGGGGTCGGGTACACCGAACGCCTGTTCGCTCGCGGATCTGGTGCGGAGGCGGAAGGAGGAACCATCTCCTGGCAAAGCGTCGCCGAGGACATAAGTGACCCATTGGGGGATTGCGCCGACGTCGTTGAGTGGCATTCCGAACAGGTGCAAGAGCGCTTGCGCGTCGCGCTCTACGCGGCGGGCCCATTTTCGACGCTCTGCAGGGGAAGATTTTCGACTGAACCCCGCAAGTGAACGGACCAGAGCTTTGTCGAGATTGGAAGCAACCTTTTCTATGAGGTCACCATCACAATCATTCAACACCGAGGTCCTGGAGTCTTGAATGACTTGGCAGAGGTCAGTCGCTTCGAAGAGACGACCATAGACTGTTACCGTAGGCATCGGGTGCGGCGGCTCTTGTCCGGGCTGCTTCCTTGAGGTCACCTTGCCGGCCCCCCGATCACTACAGCCGTTGCGCCGTTCTTCAAAGTTTCCAGGTGATCCGCCCAGGCCTGCATCATGCGGCGCCGCTCGCCGAGGTACTGCGCCCGGTTGTAGGCGGCGCGCACCCTGTTGCGCTCGGCGTGGGCGAGCTGGCGTTCGATGAGGTCCGGCGTCCAGCCCATCTCGTTCAGGAGCGTCGAGGCCATCGCGCGGAAGCCGTGGCCGGTCATTTCGGAGCCGTCGTAACCAAGCCGGCGAAGGGCGGCGGTGATGGTGTTCTCGCTCATCGGTCGCTGCGCGCTCCGAAGAGAGGGGAAGACGAAGCGCCGATGCCCGGTCAGGGGACGAAGATCGTCGCGCAGGATCGCCAGGGCCTGCCGGCTGAGCGGGACGATGTGCGCCTCGCGCATCTTCATCCGCTCGGCCGGAATCCGCCACTCGGCGGCGTCCAGATCGATCTCGCTCCATTCGGCGGCTCGAAGTTCGCCGGGCCGCACGAAGAGGAGCGGCGCGAGCTTCAACGCGTAGGCTGTGACGGCGCGACCCTGATAGGTGTCGATCGCCCGCATGAGGGCGCCGACGGCTACCGGGTCAGTCACGGCCGCGCGGCTCCGCGATACCACCGGCGCCAGGGCGCCGCGCAGGTCAGCGCTGGGGTCGCGCTCGGCGCGCCCGGTCGAGATCGCATAGCGGAAGACCTGGCTGCACCTCTGCTTCGTCCGGTGCGCGGTCTCGTGCGCCCCGCGTGCCTCGATGCGCCGTAGCATGTCGAGGAGTTCCGGTGGCTTGATCTCGGCGATCGGACGGGAGCCGACGTAGGGGCAGGCGAGTTCGGTCAGCATCCACTCGGCCTTGGCGTAGGTGGCCGGGGCCAGCTTCGCCTTCTGCAGCTGCAGCCATTCCCGAGCGAGCGCCTCGAAGGTCTCGGCGCCCGCGAGCCGCTGTCGTGCCTTGGCCTCCTTCCGCTCGGCCCCGGGATCGAGGCCGTCGCGGAGCAGCCGCTTGGCGTCGTCGCGGCGCTGGCGCGCCTCCGCCGCTTTCACCGCTGGGTAGACGCCGATCGCTAGCACCTTCTCCTTGCCCGCGAAGCGATACTTCAGCCGCCAGTACTTGCCGCTGGGCAGCACCCAGAGGGCGAGCCCGGCGCCATCCGCCAGCTTGAGCGGCTTCCCGTCGGGCCGCGGCTCTGCTTTCCGGATCTCCAGGTCGGTAAGGGGTTTCGCGCTTCTGGTCATTCCGCCTCCCGTCGCAGAAATGGGGGTATATCGTCGAGATCGGCCGCCGTCTTGGCCGATGTACCCCCGTTTGTACCCCCGTCTTGGGCGCGCTTCAATGACATTCCCTGGGATGTTCTAAGACGCTTGTCGCTTCAAATTCGCGTTCAATCAGTAGGTTATGAGATTTGATGAGATCCTTTGGGAGGCCCTCGTGGTGCCGGGTGTCGGACTTGAACCGACGACCTACCGCTTACAAGGCGGTTGCTCTACCAGCTGAGCTAACCCGGCCCGGGTCGAGGCCACAGGCGGCGCTCTTAGCATGTTTGGCTGTGTCGCTCCATCGTCCGGACACGGCCGGGCGGCCAGAGCCTCTCAGCGCGGCTGGCGCAGCTTCATCGCGATCAGGCAGGCGCAGAGCAGCAGTGTCACGCCATTGGCCAAGATGATCGCCACATCGCCGAGCAGGAGGCCGTAGAGCAGCCAGAGCGCGATGCCGCTGGTGAAGATCGCAAGCCAGGCCCCTGAGAGGTGGCGGGCCTGACGATGGCGCCAGGTCTTGAGCACCTGCGGCAGGAAGGCGAGGGTCGTCAGGCCGCCGGCGAGAAGGCCGAGGAGCGCTTCGTTGGTCATGGCGAGCCGCCGCGTCCGCACAGGTCGACCGGTCTGACGGGCCGGCACGTAGCTGTCTCCTAGCAGGCGGCGTGCCGCTTGCCCAGCGGCCTCGCAGCGGCCGGCCGCTGCCAAAGAAATGGGGCGGCGGACCCGGTCCGCCGCCCCTGAAGTTCGTGGAGCATCGAGGAGGAGAAGCGCGCTCAGGCCGAGCGCTGCCGCCAGTAGGTCAGAATGAAGCAGCGCAGCATGCCGGTCAGGCCCTGATCGCCGCGCAGGCCATCGAGCCGCGTGGCAAGCTCGTCCAGATTCAGGTCCTCCCGCTCGCAGAGCTCGTCGAGGGCCTGCCAGAACGGCAGCTCCAGGCGAATGGTCGTGCGGCGGCCGCCAACGTGGAGATTGCGGATCTGATAGGGGCCTTCGGCCAACTGCGCCAGCAGGCTGCCGAGCGCATTGCCGGTCGCCTCCGCCCCGGCGCGCCGCCGGCCCGCCGCGTCGTTGACGAGGCCTGCCGGAATGCTGTCCAAGAAACGATCCATCGTCGAGGTAACTCCCATATCCTGGCCCTCCCACCCTGTTCTCAAAGCCGCAAACACCTGATCCGCCATAACGTTCCGGCGGAGGCATTCCGCCGCCCGCGCCGCGCAGCGATATTAGACGCCGCCAGAGCATGCTGCGTTGCGGCAAATACTCCCGATCTGGCGGGGAATGACCCATTATTCAAACCGGATTGAACATAACCGCCCGGTCGCGGCGCGCTTCCTCCCCACAGCGACGCAAAGGCCCGCCGCCGCCGCGATCGGCGCTGCCGGGCCTCTATCGTCATCTGTGTGCCGGTCGGCTTGTTCGCAAGTCCTGACGGCAACTGGATTTATTTTTGTTCCGGCTGCGGCATTGCCGCCATCGCGGGGTCGTAGAGCACGGTGCGCTCGTCGGCGGCGACCACGCGGGGGTCGAGAAAGGCCTGATTGGCGCGGCGCAGCTCGGCGCCGACGGCGTCGTAGAGGAAGGGCAGGTAGCAGTAGCGGCGGCCGCGCGTCACCGGCAGCGCCTCATGCAGCAGCGAGCAGGAAAAGACCACGGCACCGCCCAGGGTGGCGCGATAGCCGGCCGGTCCATACTCGGGAAAGCGCAGGTCGCCGCCCTCGTAGTCGGCCGGGTTGAGATTGACGGTGACCGCGAAGCGTCGGTGCTGCGTCGCCCGCGTGGTGTTGTCGCGGTGCGGGCGGAAGAAGCCGCCCTCCTCGGCGTCATAGCGGGCGACGATGTCGCGCTCGATCTGGGTCGCCTTGAACTGGAAGGCGCGCTCGATCTCCGGCACCAGGCGGCGGGCGATCCGCGCGCGGCAGGCCTGGCGCAGGGCGGCCTCCTCGATCGTGCTGTCGCGGCGGCGCTTGAAGGTCTCATCGAGCACGCCGATGGTCCGGCCGTCGCGATCGCGCATGAAGCCGGAGGGCCGGCCGCCGCCTGTCTCGTAGGAGTCGATCAGGCGCCGGCAGAGCGCCGGCTCGAAGATCCGCGGCACCGCCAGCACCGGCGCCCAGCCCTCCTGGCGGATCGGACCGCCCGGCCGCGGCAGGGCGGCCAGCAGGCGCTGCAGGGCGGCGAGATGCTCGGCCGCCGGCAGGTTCTGCAGCACGCCATAGATCCGCAGCCGCTCGTCCAGCACGAAGCTGACCGGCTGCCACTCGGGCATTGCGCCCGGCCGGGCCTCCGGCGGCAGCAGGCCATAGAGCTTGCCCAGGGCGAGGTCGGGGTCGTGGAAGCGGATGTAGGTCGGCAGGCGCCGGGTCTCCTCGCGGGCCGCCGGATCGGCGCCGTCGCGCGGGTCGAAGGAGACGGCGCAGTAGACCGGGGCGCCGTCGCTGCCAGGGTGCCGGGCGGCCAGGGTCTTCAGGGCCGCGACCAGGGCGCCGCCCTCGGGCGTTTGCGCCGAGCCGTGGAAGACCAACGCGACCGGCCGTCCGCCGAGCGATGAGAAGGTGAAATGCGGGTTGCGGTCGGTGGCGGCGACGAACCAGGGCGCGGGCTCGTGAGGGTGCAGGGCCGCCATCGGCCTTGGCCTCAGTCGACGCGATGCTGGCGGCCGTCCAGCGTCTGCAGAGCGCCATAGAGCTCAGGGCGACGGTCGCGGAAGAGGCCCCAGGAGGCGCGCCGTGCTCTCACGGCGTCGAGATCGAAGGTGGCGGTCAGCACCTCCTGCCGGTCGCGCGAGGCCTCCGCCACCTTGGCGCCGGTCTCGTCGGCGATGAAGGACGAGCCGTAGAAGTTGATCGTGCCGCTCTCCATCTGCTCGGGGCCGATGCGGTTGGAGGCCACCAGCGGCATCATGTTGGCCGCCGCGTGGCCCTGCATGGTGCGTTGCCAGTGGTCGCGGCTGTCGAGGCCGCCGTCCTGCGGCTCGGAGCCGATGGCGGTGGGGTAGAGCAGGACCTCGGCGCCCTGCAGCGCCATGGCCCGCGCGCCCTCGGGGAACCACTGGTCCCAGCAGACCGCGCAGCCGATGGTGGCGTGGCGGGTGCGGAAGGCCTTGAAGCCGGTGTCGCCGGGATTGAAGTAGAACTTCTCCTGGTAGCCCGGGCCATCGGGGATGTGGCTCTTGCGATAGAGCCCGAGGTAGCGACCGTCGGCATCGAGGATCGCCAGCGAGTTGTAGAAGGCATTGTTCGCCCGCTCGAAGAAGGAGACCGGCAGCACCACGCCCAGCTCCTGCGCCAGCGCGCTCATGCGGGCCACCGTGGGGTGCTCCTCCAGCGGCTTGGCCAGGGCGAAGAGTTCCTGCTTCTGGTCCTGGCAGAAGTAGGGGGTCAGGAAGAGCTCCTGGATCAGCACGATCTGCGCACCCTTGCCGGCGGCCTCGCGCACCAGCGCCTCGGCGGTGGCGACGTTGCGCTCCTGGTCCCAGCTGCAGGCCATCTGGGTGGCGGCGAGAGTGACGGCACGGGACATGGCGGACTCCGGTCAGGGCTGTGGGGCGGCGGCGGCAAGGCGCTTCAGCAAAGCAAAGGGCCGCCGCGCCCGCAAGCGCGACGGCCCCCGCTGTGCCCCAAAGGCCGTGGGATCGATGGCTGTCAGGCGCGGCCGATGTCCTTCGCCACTTGGTCCATTGCCGCTTTGGTGATGGAGACCAGCTGGTCGATCTCCTCGCGGGTGATAATCAGCGGCGGCGAGAAGACCATCGTATCCCAGGTGGCGCGCATCAGCGCTCCGCGGGCGATCATCGCGTCGCGCACCTTGCCGGCCAGCTTGCCGGCCTTGTCCGAGCGCTTGGCGATGCCCTCGTCGGGGATCAGCTCGATGGCGCCGATCATGCCGATGCCGCGGATCTCGCCGACCAGGGGGTGGCCGTCGAGCGCCTCGTGCAGGCACTTGTGGATGTAGGGGCCGGTGTCCTCGCGGACCGTCTCGACCAGCCCCAGCTCCTCGATCAGCGCGATGTTGGCGAGCGCCACGGCGCAGGAGACCGGGTGACCGTCGTAGGTGTAGCCGTGGAAGAACTCGCCGCCCTGCTCGATCATCGTCTCGGCGATGCGGTCGCCGACCATGAGCGCGGAGAGCGGCAGGTAGCCGGAGGTCAGGCCCTTGGCCATCGGCATGAGGTCCGGCGTGATGCCGAGCGTCTGGCTGCCGAACCAGTTGCCGGTGCGCCCGAAGCCGCAGATCACCTCGTCGGCGACCAGCAGCACGTCGTGCTGCTTGCAGATGCGCTGCACCTCCGGCCAGTAGCTCTCCGGCGGTACGATGACGCCGCCGGCGCCCATGATCGGCTCACCGATGAAGGCGGCGACGCGCTCGGGCCCGAGCTCGAGGATCTTGTCCTCCAGGGCCTTCGCCGCCCGCTTGCCGAAGTCCTCGGCGCTCTCGCCGCTGGTGCCGAAGTGGTACTGGTAGGGCGGCATGACGTGCAGGAAGCCCGGCAGCGGCAGGTCGCTCATCTTGTGCATGGCGTTGAAGCCGCCCAGGGAGGCAGCGGCCATGGTGGAGCCGTGATAGCCGTACTCGCGGCCGATGATGATCTTCTTCTCCGGCTTCTCCATGATGTTCCAGAAGCGGCGCACCAGGCGGACCATGGTGTCATTCGCCTCGGAACCGGAGGAGCCGTAGAAGACGTGGCTCAGGCCCTCGGGGGTCAGCTCCGCCAGCTTCTCCGACAGCTCGGCGACCGGCGGGTGGGCGGTCTTGAAGAAGGTGTTGTAGTAGGGCAGCTCCTGCATCTGCCGCCAGGCCACGTCGGCCAGCCGCTTATGGCCATAGCCGACATTGACGCACCAGAGACCGGCCATGCCGTCGAGCGTGCGGCCGCCCTCGCTGTCCTCCAGCCAGATGCCCTCGGCCTTGGTGATGATGCGCGCGCCGCCCTCGCCGGCCAGCGCCTTGTAGTCGGTGAAGGGGGCGAGGTGGTGCTTGCGCTCCAGCTCCTTCCAGTGGGCGGTGGTGTTGCGCACGGGCTTGTTCATCGGACGCTCCTTGGATCTCATTGAATTCGACGGTTCGCCGGAGGCACCGGGCTGTCGGGCCCTGCCAGAGGCGGAGAAGGGGACGAAAATCAAGAACCGCTAGGGAGGATTGAAGCCGATGCGCGCACAGAGGATCATCGCCTGGCGATAGAGTGTCATCAGGGAGTCTTGGCGGGTCATGGCGGGCGAAAGCCTAGCACGGCGGCCCCTTCGGCCGGAAGATGCGGCAGCGCAGCAAAGAGGGCGGCAGCCATGACGCGAAGCGAGTTCGATGCCTTCTGCCGGACGCTGCCGGCCGCCAGCCACGTCGTGCAGTGGGGTGGCGCCTCGGTCTGGAAGGTGGGCGGGCGGATCTTCGCGGTCTGCTCGAACTGGGGCGCGGGCGCCAGCGATGCCATCGCCTTCAAGGCCTCGGATCTCTCCTACCAGCTGCTCTGCCAGGAGCCGGGCATCGTCTCCGCCCCCTATCTGGGGCGGGCCAAGTGGGTGCAGCTGCGCGGCCGCAAAGCGCTGAGCGCGAAGGAGCTGAAGGCCTACCTCGTCGAGGCCCATCGCCTGGTGGCGGCCAAGCTGACGCGCAAGGCGCGGGCCGAGCTGGGCCTGGCGGTGGTGGCGCCGGGGCCTAGGTGTTTAGTCCCGGAGATTGATGGGTTGGATCGAGTCTGAATCGTTTGGGTTCTTCGGTCCAGACTTTGCAGACATATTCGAACGGCGTGAGGCCGCTCAGAGTCTTCAGCCGGCGTGCGTAGTTGTAGGCTTTGACAAAGTCTGCGAGGTGGTTCCGGAACTGGTCGTGGTCGTCATAGTGGTAGCGCTTTACCGTTGCCTCTTTGATGGTGCGGTTCATCCGCTCGACCTGCCCGTTCGTCCAGGGATGTTTTGGTTTCGTCAGGCGGTGTTCGATGCCGTGACGCCAGCAGGCCCGATCGAACGGATGGCCGCGGCACTGGGCCGTCGGCCCGTTCCTGTTCTTCGGCATATCTGCGAACTGAATGCCGTTGTCGGTCAGCACGGTATGGATCATGTAGGGGACCGCTTCGGCCAGGGCCTCGAGGAAGGCCACCGCGGTCATTGTGTTGGCGCGGTCGACGACCTCGACGAAGGCGAACTTCGACGTCCGGTCGATGGCGACATAGAGGTAGAGCTTGCCTTCGGCCGTGCGCACTTCCGCCAGATCGATATGGAAGTAGCCGATCGGATAGCTCTTGAATTTCTTCCGCGCCGGCTTGTCGCCGTCCACATCGGGCAACCGGCTGATGCCGTGACGCTGCAGACAGCGATGCAGCGATGAGCGCGTCAGATGCGGGATCGTCGCCTGCAGGGCGTACAGGCAGTCATCTAGCGGTAGCAGGGTATGCCGGCGAAACGCGACGATGACGGCCTCGTCCTCGACGGACAGAACGGTCGAACGAGCGTCTTTCGGGCCGGTCCGCAGATCGTTGACGGAGCTGCGCTTCTTCCACTTCGCAACCGTCTTCGGGTTGATCCCGTGGCGCTGGGCGAGCGCTCTCAAGCTCTCTTCGCTATCCTGTATTGCTCGACGAACCGCCGCTGTCGTGCGGGCGCTCCCGTGTAGAACCTGTCCCATAGTGCATCCTTCCAATCAAGGGAAGTTACTGCACCATCAATCTCCGGGACTAAACACCTAGCGCTCGGACGAGAAGTGCGTCTTCACGTAGTCGAGGATGATCGCCTTGGTCTCCTCGTCGACCTCCGGCATGCCCTGTTTCTCGATCATCCAGCCCCAGAGATAGTCCCAGCGCGCATCGGAGATCCGCTGCTGCTTGATGATCGCCGCCGAGTGGCAGGCCGTGCAGAGGTAGAAAGTCTCCTCCACGCCGGGCGTGTCCGGCAGGTTGTCGAACTCCGGGTTGAGCGGGACCGCGGGACTGTCCGTCTCCGCCGGCCCGCGCGGTTTCAGCGGATCGTAGCCGGCCGCCAGCGACAGGGCCGGGACGGCAAGGCAGAGAAGCAGGGCGGGCAAAAGCGGTCGGCAGGCCATGGGGTCTCCCCGGAACGGGACAGGCAGGACCCGGGAATCGCCGCTGCGATCCCCGGGGGTGAGGCGGGCGAGGTTCGCCGGTCCCGCTAGACCGCGAAGAGCGCGATGCGGTGCATCATGTTGTTGCCGTAGCCGCGCGGGTTCCAGCCCGGCACGACGGCCGGCTGCATGTGGCCGTCCGAGTCGGTCGCCCGTGCCCAGACCTCGTAGTAGCCGGCCTGCGGCGGCGTCACCTCGGCGCGCCACTGCTGCCAGGCGTAGCGGTTCGCCGGCGCGTCGAGCGCCGCCTCCTGCCAGCTCTGGCCGAAGTCGAGCGAGACATGCAGGGCGGCAACGTCGCCCTTGCCGGACCAGGCCTGGCCCCGCACCTCGGTCGCCTGGCCCGCCGGCACCTCGACGCCGGTCTCCGGCGCGGTGATCAGGGACTTCACCGGCATGACCTCCATCACGACCATGTCGCTCTCCGCCACCTCCGTCCCCGGCGCCACCGGATAGGCCGGCAGGCGGTAGGAGTAGCCGGTCATCTTCGAGCCGTCGTGCTGCTGGTCGCGCACCCAGATGCGGGTCAGGTATTTCTGCGAGGCGGAGCCGGGGTAGCCGGGGATGACCAGGCGCAGCGGGAAGCCGTGCAGCGGCGTGATCGGCTCGCCGTTCATCGCCCAGGCGACCAGGTTGGCCTCGTCCAGGGCCTTCTCGATCGGCACGCCGCGCGAGATCACCTCCTTGTCCGGGTCGCCGGAGAGGTGGACGTCGTTGCCGTAGTGCCCGGTGTAGACGGCCGAGGACTTCACCCCGGCGGCCTCGAGCAGGTCCTTCAGGCGCACGCCGGTCCACTGCGGGCAGCCGACGGCGCCGAAGGTCCACTGGTTGCCGGAGGCGCCCGGCTCGAAGAAGGCGCGGCCGTTGCCGCCGCACTCGACCACCAGGTTGCTGGTCACCGTCTCGAAGTCGTTCTGCAGCTGCTCGATGCTCAGCGTCAGCGGGCTCTCGACCTCGCCGTCGATGGTGAGCGTCCAGCCCTCGGCGTCGGCGTCGAGGGCGCTCTGCGGCACCAACCCGTTCATGCGCACGAACATGCGGTTGGTCGGCGTCACCGCGTCGTCCAGCAGGTAGGGCGGCGTCTCGGCGTTCACCGGCCGGTCGTTCAGCAGGGTCAGACCCTCCTTCGCCGCCATCAGGTCGAGGCCGCTATCCTGCGCGAAGGCGGCGGGAATCAGGCCCGAGGGCATGTTGCGGTGGAAGGGAATGGCCGCGCCCAGCATGGCGCCCATGGTGGCGAGGCCGGCGCCCTTCAGGAAGCCGCGGCGATCGCGGTGGCTGCGGCGGCCGAAGACCAGCCAGTCCGCCTCTTCCGGCTTCTCGGCCTCGGCATAGGTGCGGCGTATCTCGCTGGCCTTCGCCCTGTCGGCGCCATGCTGGGCGTCCAGCGGCTTGAGGTCCTGATGGGTCATCGCTTTTCCTCCTCTGCTGCGCCCTCGGTTCGTGGCCGGCGGCGGTGCCGCCCTGTCGAGCGCTTGTCGGTCAGACGAGGGGGAGCGGCGGATTATTCCCCGCGATCGCGATTCAGGAGAGGCAGGGGAGCGTCAGGTCGGAGTCGCGGCCGGCCACCTGCGGCTCACCGGCCTGGGTGCGGCGCAGGAGGAGGGCCGCCACGCTCTCGAAACGGCGCGGATCCATGTCCTCGGCCAGCAGCGCGAAACCGCGGCCGCCACTGGACCAGGTCGCCAGCAGCAGGTCGCCGCGGTCGTGGCGCACCAGCGAGGGCGTCAGGTCCGGCGGTGCCGGCGCGATCCAGAGGCCGAGACGGCAGCCATTGCTGCCGAGATAGCCGAGATAGTGTCCCTCTGGCCGCGCCTCGACCGCGACAAGCTGCAGGCCGGCGAGCGTGAGGTCATAGGCGGCGGCCTCGCCCGACAGGGCCGCCGGCAGCGTCAGCCCGTCGGCCGTCGGTGTCGCGGCCTGCCAATCGCGGTGGGCGGCCTCGGCCTGCTGCAGCCAGCTCGAACCCTTTGTCGGGCCTGCGCCCGGGAGCAGCAGCACGGCGGCGCTCACGACCGCCAGCAGCAGCACGGCTGCGGCGGCGACCCAGCGCGGCAGGGCGGCGGGACGGGGCCGGGACGGCAGGCGGGCCGGCGGGGCCTCGACGCCGTCCAGAGTGGCGGCCAGTGCCGCCTTCAGCGCGCGCAGCCGCTCGATCTCGGCGGCGACGCCCGGTTCGGCGGCGGCCGCGCGTTCGACCTCGAGCCGCCGCGCCGGCGCCAGCGCGCCCTCGACGTAGGCGTTCAGCTCTTCCCATCTCGGCAGCTTGATCGGTCGGATCACCGTGCCAGCATCCTCTTCTTCTGCGTTCGCTCCGAGGCGAGCTCCTCCAGCAGCGCCCGCCGCGCCCGGCTGAGCCGACTCATCACCGTGCCGCCGGGAATCGACAGCAGCGCGGCCGCCTCCTGGTAGCTGAAGCCGGCGACATCGACCAGGGCGAGTATCTCGCGATGGCGCGGCGAGAGGCGCCCGAAGGCCTCGTGCAGCGCCACCCTGTCGTCCAGACGTGCTACGGGGCCGGGATATTCCATCGGCGCCACTGCGTCATCCTGCAGCGGCTCGAAGGTCACGACGCGCTGGCGCCGCTGCTGGTCGATCCAGGCATTGCGCAGCACGGCGAAGAACCAGACGGCCATCGGCCGCTCGCCGCGCGGCGGGCTGCCGGTGGAGAGCGCCCGCAACGCGCAGTCCTGCAGCAGGTCCTCGGCCTGGTCGCGGTTGCGCGTCAGGGCCAGGGCATAGGCGAAGAGCCGCGGCCAGAGCGCGAGCAGGGCCGCGCGCAGGCGCCGCTGCCGGCGTGCCTGCGTCATGGCCGTTCTCCCGCTTCCGTGGCGCCGTGCATTCTTCGGCCGTGCCTCTCGGAGGGATCCTCCCCGCCCGCCATGGTCCTCCCATGGCCGGGCGAGGTGAAGCCCTTTCCGACGCTCAGTCCAAGCGGCGGAACTGCTTGGCCAGCATCAGGCCCTGGCCCTGGTAGTTCGACTTCATGGTCTGGCCATAGAGCCGGTCGGGCACGCCGGCCATCCGCTCGTAGCGCAGCCAGCCGATGGTCTGGCCGTGCTCCAGCATGAAGGGCACCTCGTGGCTGCGGACCTCGAGGACGGCCTTGCTGTCGGCCTCGTGGCCCCAGCCGAAGCCGGGGTCGAAGAAGCCGGCGTAATGGACGCGGAACTCGCCCACCGTGGTGTCGTAGGCGACCATCTCGGCGGCGAGATCGGGCGGGATCCGCACCGATTCGCGGGTGGCGAGGATGTAGAAGTCGTCAGGGTTGAGCACCAGCGAGGCCTCGCCGTGGCGGCGGATCGGCTCCCAGAACTCCAGCGGGTCGTAGTGGCCGATCTTGTCGAGGTCGATGCGGTCGGTGTGCTTCTTGGCGCGGTATCCGATGACCTCGCCGGCGCGCTTGCCCTCGAGGTCGATGGAGACGCCGACCAGCCGCTCCTTCATCGGCGCCTCGGGCATCGACGCGTCGGGGTCGCCGCCCACCACCAGCGCGCCGGCCTCGTGCAGCCGCTGCAGCTCCTTCATCGCGAAGGCGGGCGAACCGCGGCGGAAGCGGAGCTGGTTCAGGCGCGCACCGGGCCGCACCACGACCGAGAAGGTGCGCGGCGTGATCTCGGCATAGAGCGGCCCCTGATAGCCGCGCTCCACCTGGTCGAAGGCGGCGCTGCGGTCGGCGATCAGGCGGGTCAGGATATCGAGCCGTCCGGTGGTGCTCTTCGGGTTGGCGAAGGCGGTGACGGCGCCCTTCAGCGCCAGGCTTTCCATCAGCGGAATGACGTAGACGCAGCCGCGCTCCAGCACCGCGCCGCCGCTGAGATCGATGGCATAGCCGTCGAGCTGCTCGATGCGCTGCATCACGGTGGCCCGCTGCCCGGGCAGGAAGGAGGCGCGCACCCGATAGGCCACCGGGCCGAGCCGCAGGTCGAGGCTGGCGGGCTGCAGCTGATCGGGGCGCACGGCGGGTGCGGCGGCGATCTCGCCGCTCTTCAGCATCTCCTCGATCACCTGCGAGGGCAGCACGCCGGTGGTCGGCGCGGCGGCGCGGGCGGTGGGGTCGGCGGCGGCGCTCACAGGGCTATCCATGGTGTCGAGAGGAGGGAAAGTGGATGCCTGCGCCCGCGCCCCGGCCGTCTGGCCGAAGCGGCAGGCCCGGGCCGGGCCGGGCGCGGAGCGGCAGGCCGATCACCGCCGGCCCCTAGACGTTCAGCAGCAGGTGCTCGCGCTCCCAGGAGGAGATCACCTGCTGGTACTCGTCGAGCTCCGCCTCCTTCACCGCGACCACGGCGTCGACGAAGTTGTCGCCGATGATCTCCTTGATCTTGCGGTTGCTCTGGAAGCGGCGCAGGGCATCGTGCAGCGTGCGCGGCAGCGTGTGGGCCAGGCGGTAGGCAGAGCCTTCGATCGGCTGGCGCGGCTTCATCTTCTGCATCATGCCGAGATATCCGCAGGCCAGCGAGGCGGCGATGGCGAGATAGGGATTGGCGTCGGCACCGGCCAGGCGGTTCTCGATGCGCCGCGCCTGGGCATCGGAGTGCGGCACGCGCAGCCCGACCGTGCGGTTCTCCAGCGCCCAGTGGGTGTTGATCGGCGCGTCGCTCTCCTTCAGGAAGCGGCGGTAGGAGTTCACGTTGGGGCCCATCAGCGGCATCACCGCCGGCAGGAACTTCTGCAGCCCGGCGATGTGCGAGAGGAAGAGCTTGGTGTTGCGCCCGTTGCTGCGGCGTGGCGAAGAGGTTCTGGCCGGTCTTCGTCGACCACGCTCTGGTGGATGTGCATGGAGCTGCCGGGCTCGCCCTGCATCGGCTTGGCCATGAAGGTGGCATAGACCTTGTGGCGCAGCGCCGCCTCGCGCACCGTGCGCTTGAAGAGGAAGGCCTGGTCGGCCAGCAGCAGCGCCTGGCCGTGGTTGAAGTTCATCTCCATCTGCGCCGCCCCGGCCTCGTGGGTCAGGGTGTCGACGTCGATCTCCTGCGCCTCGCAGAAGTCGTAGACCTCCTCGAACAGCGGGTCGAACTCGTTGACCGCGTCGAGGCCGTAGGACTGGCGCGAGGTCTCGCGCCGGCCGGACCGGCCGATCGGCGGGATCAGCGGATAGTCGGGGTCGGTGTTGACGTCGACCAGGAAGAACTCCAGCTCCGGCGCGACGATCGGCGTCCAGCCCTCCTTGGCATAGAGCTCCAGCACGCGCTTCAGCACGTGGCGCGAGGAGATGCCGACCGGATCGCCGTCGAACTGGAAGGCATCGCAGATCACCTGCGCGGTCGGCTCCGGATACCAGGGCACGACGCGGATGGTCTCGGGATCGGGCATCAGCTAGACGTCGCCGGCCGTCGCCGAGATCACCGGCCTCGTCGGGGTAGCCGCCGGTGACGGTCTGGACGAAGACGCTGTCGGCAATGCGCAGGCCGTGCGTGCGCATGCCTTTCAGGAACTTCCGGCCGGCAGGATCTTGCCGCGGGCGATGCCGGCCATGTCCGGGACCAGGCATTCGACCTCCTCGATCTTGTGCTCGCGGAGAAACTCTTCGATGGCTTTCATGCGTGGAGACTCTTCGATCAGGAGGGGCTTGGCTAGCATGAGGGCTGGGAAGGGCCAAGTCCAACGCTCTCCGTTGCCGCGGGGCGCGGCTTGACGCGCCGTCCTCCCCCCGCTAGGAGCTTGTCGATGCAGCCCCCCAGCCCGGCCCCCCACGCTCCCTCCTGGTATGCCGCCACCGCCGTGCCGGCGCCGGCGCGGCCGGCGCTGGCCGGGGCCATCACGGCCGACGTCTGCGTCGTCGGCGCCGGCTATACCGGCTGCCACGCCGCCCTGGAACTGGCCGAGCGCGGCTACCGCGTCGTGGTGCTGGAGGCCGAGCGGGTCGGCTGGGGCGCCTCGGGGCGCAACGGCGGGCAGATCTGCACCGGCTTCGCGCATGGCCAGGAGGCGATCGAGGCGGCGGTCGGCAAGGCCGACGCGCTGGCGCTCTTCCGCCTGGCCGAGGAGGCCAAGGCCTTGCTGGCGCAGCGGATCGAGCGCCACGCCATCGCCTGCGACCTGAAGTGGGGCTATCTCTATGCCGCCTTCAAGCAGCGCCAGCTGGAGGACTGCCGCGCGGAATGCGCGCTGCTGCAGGGCGCCTACGACTATGGCCAGGTCTCGGTGCTGGAGAAGGCCGAGCTGAAGCAGCACATCGACAGCGACGCCTATGTCGGCGGCCTCTACGACGGCGGCGCGGGCCATCTGCACCCGCTGAACTACGCGCTCGGCCTGGCCGCCGCGGCCGAGGCGGCCGGCGCGACGATCCATGAGGCTAGCCGCGTCACCCAGATCGTCCCCGGCCGCAAGGTCACGCTGCGCACGGCGGCCGGTGGCGAGGTGAAGGCCGACTTCGTCATCCTGGCCGGCAATGCCTACCTCGGCGACCTGGTGCCCGCGATCCGCCGCACCGTCATGCCGGTCGCCACCTACATGACGGCGACCGAGGTGTTGGGCGAGAACCGCGCGGCTGCCCTGATGCCCAGCGACATCGCCATCGGCGACTGCAACTTCGTGCTGAACTACTTCCGCCGCTCCAGCGACGACCGACTGCTGTTCGGCGGCGGCGTGAGCTATACCGCCGCGATGCCGGCGAGCCTGCCGGCAAAGATGCGCCGCTCGATGCTGAAGATCTTCCCGCAGCTCGCCGACACGCAGCAGGACTTCACCTGGGGCGGCAACGTCGCCATCACCCAGGACCGCGCCCCGCACTTCGGCCGCCACGCCGACAACATCCTCTTCGCCCAGGGCTTCTCCGGCCAGGGCGTGGCCTTGACCGCCATCGCCGGCAAGACCATGGCGGAGACGGTGGCCGGCCAGGCCGAGCGCTTCGACCTCTTCGCCAGGCTGCCGCACCGGGCCTTTCCCGGCGGCAAGCACTTGCGCACCCCGACCCTCGCCCTGGCCATGCTGTGGTTCAGGCTGAGGGACCTGATCTAGCGACCAACCCCTGCGAAGGAGAGTCCATGTCCGCCGTTCACGTCCTCGCCATCGTCACCACCAAGCCCGGCAAGCGCGCCGAGGTGCTGGAGGTCTTCCAGGCCAACGTGCCGGCGGTTCACGCCGAG
>CALOEA010000073.1:0-24926 GCA_942492185.1 uncultured Alphaproteobacteria bacterium | reverse complement strand
GCCAGGTCGATGACCGGCGGGAGTTTTCGTTTGTGCCTGCGCTGACGAGCGGCCGCGCGAGGGCCCGGCCTCCCTTGCCGGCCTCCCTTGTACTTCGCTCAGCTGCATGATCGCTCGGGCGAAGCCGCCGGTGCGGGTGGGTGTCGCGTCGGCGCCTCTCGCCTCTGCGCCTCTCGCCTCTGCGCTTCTCGCCTCGGCGCCTCTCGCCTCGGCGTCTACCGGCCGGGGCGCCTACTCGTCGGGGGCCTGCTCGCCCCCCGGGGGCCTGTCGCCTGCGCGCTCAGAAGCGCCAGGACACCTGGCCCAGCAGGGTGTTGTCGAGCGTGCTGCCGGAGAACTGGCCGCTGTAGGACAGTCCCAGCTGCAGGGAGGCGTCCAGTGCCAGGTCGAAGCCGATGTCGACCAGCGCGCTGTTGGCCGCCAGCGGCACGCCGCTGACCGTGAAGCCGACCGCGCCGGCGCCGCCGAAGGCCAGCGCGCTCTTCGGCGTGAGGTCGCCGAAGGCATACTGCCAGGCGGCCGAGGCGTGCGGCAGGAGGATCCGGCCGCCGCCCAGGTCGATCGTCGTGGCGGCCCGCAGCCCGAGCGTGGTGTAGCCGATGTCCGACGACTGGTCCGAGGCGCTCAGCGCCGCCGAGCTGCCGGATTCCGTGAAGCCGTCGGTGTCGAGATGCACCCAGGCCAGTCCGGCGAAGGGCTCCAGCGCGAGGGAGTCCAGCGCGAAGCTGCGGCTGACTTCGCCGAACAGCTGGCCGATGCTGCCGCTGTACTGGGCGCTGGCGTGCTCCTGCACGCCGGGATAGCTGATGGTGCGGTCCGTATCGATCCAGTTCCAGCCCCAGGACGCGCCGAGACGCAGGCTCCAGGCGTCCAGGGTGGTGCCGGCATAGCCGGCGACGAAGAAGCTGTTGACGTCGAGCGAGCTCGACACCGCCCCGACCGTGGTCTTGGCGTTGGAATAGCCGAGTGCCAGGCCCAGACGCAGAGCGTCGCCCACCAGGCTGTCGGCCCCTACAACGAAGCCGCCGATGCTGCTGTCGAGGTCGGAGGCGTTGCCATCGCCGTCGATGCTGCCCCATCCGCCGAAGCCCTGCGCCCACAAGGCGGCATCGCGCTCGCTCGCTGGTGGGACCGCGGCGGTCAAGGTGCCGCCGCCGTCCGCGCAGGCGATGGTGCTACAGGCGAGCAGGGGGCCGGGGCCGGCCAGCGCCGTTTCCACGCCTGCCGTGCCTTGATAGCTGGCCTGGCGCAGCCGGCCCAGAACGGCCTGGCGCGCGAAGTGCGCCTGCTCGATCAGGACGGTCTGTTCCGAGGCGTAGATCTCGCCCGAGAGCGAATTGAGCGCACCGGGCAGATCGCCTTCCGTCAGGCCGAAGAGGTCGCTGACCGCCGGCGGCAGCGTGCCACCGCCGTTGAAGGTCGCATCGACGGCGCCGCCGACCGCTTCCTCGTTGTCGCTGAGGCCGCCGACCGAGGCAATTCCCGAGACCAGGCTCATGGTCACGTCGTTCGGCGTGTAGCCGAGGGTGGCGGTGACGAAGCTTGCCAGCCCGATGGTGTCCAGCGTGTCGAAGGTGCCGGTCCGGCCCTCGCTCGCGGTGAGCAACGTGTAGGCGTTCCGCAGGCTGCTGCTGTTGAAGATCGGCGCCAGGGTGCCGGCGAGACGGGCGACGCCCTCCACCTGCAGGTGGTCGTTCTCCTGCGATCCGATGCGGAGCGCCAGGATACCGCCCGGCGTCTGAGCGAAGGTGCCGCTGATCTCATGCTGCGCGCCGCTGCCGCTGCCGCCGATGCCGATCAGGCCGCTGTTCTCGAAGCGGGCGTTGCTGCCGGCGACGATCGAGACCACGCCGTCGATCACGCCGTAGTTCACCACCGCCGTGCCGCCGGCCACGTCGCCGCTGCGCAGGGCGAGCGCGCCGGAGTCGGCGCTGACGACGCCGTAATTGAGAAAGGTGCCGTAGTCGCCCCGCAGTTCGATCGCGGCGCTGCCCGTCCCGCTGGCCGTCACCACGCCGTTGTTGGTGACGACGCCCCAGGTGTCGCCGCGGATCGCCACGACGCCGCTGCCCGAGGCCGCAACGGTCCCGTCGTTGACGATGTCGTCGCCTGGCGTGCCCGAAAGGGCGGTCCCGCCGTCGGTGTCGAAGGTCAGCAGGCCGTCGTTCCGGATCGGGTTGTAGATGCCGGGGATCGTAGCGACGTAGCCATGAATGGCGCCGTCGCCGTCGAGATAGACGCCGATCACCTTGTCGCCGTAGGCGGAGTTCGCGGAGGTGACCTCGGCGCCCTCGACCTCGATCGGAATCCAGGTCGTCGAGCCGTCCGCGCCGATATGGAGCAGGGCGGCGTGGGTCTTGCCCTCGATGTCGACCCAGTCGGTCACGAGGTTGTACTCGCCCGCGCGGCCGCCGCCGGTGATGCCCTCGAAGTGGGTCACCACCGCGCCGGGATGGTCGTAACTGGTCCAGGTGTCGGTCGTCCGGTCGTAGATATAGCCGTGCTCGACGTCGAGGCCTTCGCCGGCCATGGCATAGCCGCCGGCGATCTTGTCGCCCCAGACGCCATAGGCCGTGGTGCTGATGGCGCCCGGCTTGTTGTTGGTGACGAAGCTGCCGCTCTGGATGTCGTAGATGAAGGCGTTGCCGGTATCGAGCTGGGTGTCGTAGTTGCCGACGACCGTGTCGCCGAAGGTGCTGTGGGCGATGGTGAAGAGGGTCGACTCGCCGGGATAGACGAGGGTCGTGATCTCTTCGCCCGGCGCCGCCGCCCCGTCATAGAGATAGCCGAGGTCGTAGGAGGACCCCTCGACCTTGTAGCTGCCGACGGCGCGCAGGATGCCGGAGGGCGACCCGAAGCTGGGCCCGTAGGGCGACGAACCGACGGCACCCGGAAAGTTGACGCCCGAGGGCGTCGCGAGCGGCAGGGGCGACCAGGTCTCGGTCGCCAGATCGTAGTAGAGCCCGCCGGTGTCGCTCGTCCCGGGGACCTCGTAGTTCCCGACGATGTTGTTGCCGCGGATGCCGGTCAGGAAGGTGCTGTTGCCCTCGAAGTCGAGCGTGACGTAGACCGGGTCGGCCCAGGCCGGTCCGGCAAGGGTGACGACGACGCCGAGGGCGATGAGAGCCGGGCCGGGCCCGCCGTGCCTGGGCCGCGAGGGCTTGGCGCCTGAATGACCGTTGAGCATCGTCCGCGACTCCATCAGGCGTGAAATGAGATCGGCACCCTACGCGCTCTCCTTCGCGCGGCCGGCAGCTTTTCTCTCCCACCCATGGAAGGACCGACAGCGATCGTCCCGGCGCGCCCTCAGCACCCGCGGACGATGGGCATGCCCAGAGGCCGTTTGCGCTGCGGCCTTTTTCGTGGCTTTCATCCCCGGGTCTCCAAGCCGCCGCGCCGCGGCCGTGGAGACTGCCGTTGGAACTGCCGTGCAGCCACTGTGCGGCCGCTGGACGAGGGCCTGCCGGTGAGCGAAGCGGAACGATCGGGCGAAACGGCTGCCGACGGCGGCGGCGGGCTGGTCTCGCTGGCGGCGCTGGCGCTCCTGGTCGGCGCCGCGGCCGGCCTGATGGCGGCGCTCTTCCGCCTGCTGCTGATCGAGGCCGATGGGCTGCGCGGCCGCCTGGTGGGCTGGTCGGTGGCGCAGGGGCCGCTCGGCTGGCTGCTGGTCGTCGGCAGCGTTGCCGCGGCGGCGGCGCTGGCGGCCTTCCTGGTGCATCGCCTCTCGCCGCAGGCGGCCGGCAGCGGCATCCCGCACGTCGAGGCCGCCGTGCGGGGCGAGCTGCCGCAGGCGCCGGTCACCCTGGTCCCGGTTAAGTTCTTCGGCGGCCTGCTCGCCATCGGCAGCGGCCTCGCACTCGGCCGCGAGGGCCCCAGCGTGCAGATGGGCGCCAGCGGCGCGCATGCCATCGGCCGCTTCTTCCGCCGCAGCAGCCTGGACTGCACGGCGCTGCTCGCCGCCGGCGCCGGCGCCGGCCTCGCCACGGCCTTCAATGCGCCCTTCGCCGGCGCCATCTTCGTGCTCGAGGAGCTGGTGCGCCGCTTCGACACGCGGATCACCATCGCCACGCTGGGGGCCTCGGCCGGCGCCATCGTGGTCTCCCGCCTGCTGCTCGGCCAGGCGCCGGACTTCAGCGTTGCCGCGCTGCCGAACAGCAACCTCGACAGCCTGCCGCTCTTCGCCCTCCTGGGGCTCCTCGTCGGCCTCCTGGGGGTCGCCTACAACAAGGCGGTCCTCGCCGCGCTGCGCTTTGCCGGTCGGCTGCGGCTGCCGGTCGAGCTGCGCGCCGGCGCCGTGGGCGCGGTCGTGGCGCTGGTCGCCTGCCTGGCGCCGCAGCTGGTGGGCGGCGGCGACCCGCTGACCCAGCAGGCCCTGGCCGGCCAGGGGACCCTGGCGCTCCTGGCGCTCATTTTCCTCAACCGCTTCGCGCTCGGCGCGATCTCCAATGCCACCGAGACGCCCTGCGGCCTCTTCGCGCCGCTCCTGACGCTGGGCGCCACCAGCGGACTCGCCTTCGGCCTGCTCTGCCATGCGCTGCTGCCCGACCTGGCGCCCCACCCCGTGGCCTTCGCGATGGTCGGCATGGCGGCCTTCTTCACCGCCACGATCCGCGCGCCGGTAACCGGCATCATCCTGGTGATCGAGATGACCGGCCTGTCCACGCAGTTCCTGCCGATGCTGGCCGGCTGCTTCCTGGCGATGCTGGTGGCGGAGCGGCTGCGCGCCGAGCCGATCTATGACGTGCTGCGGCGCATCGCCGTGGCGAAGGCGGCGGAGCGCCAGGCGGCGATCGAGGCGGCGGGCCGCAGCTGAGACGCCGCCGCCGCCGCATCCGGCCTCAGAGCAGCGCCGGATCGAGCGTGTGGAGCTCCTGCGCCCGCCCGACGCCGCGCAGGGCGAAGCGCCCGACCGAGACCAGCTGGCGGCGCTGCGGCTCGGGGGTCGCGGCCACAAAGGCGTCCGACAGCAGCAGGTGCCGGTCGACCGAGCGGCAGAGCGAGGCGATGCGGCTGACCTCGTTCACCGCCGGGCCGACGACCGTGAAGTCCAGCCGGTCGGCGCTGCCGATGTTGCCGTAGAAGACCTCGCCGATGTGCAGTCCGAGGTAGACCTGCGTGACCGGCCGCTGCTCGGCTCTGCGCCGCTCCTCCAGCTGCTGCAGCCGCCGCCGCAGGTCGGCCTCGGCCCGGAGGGCGGCCAGGCAGGCCTGGGCGGGGTCGGCGGCGGGAAAGATCGCCAGCGTGCCGTCGCCCATCAGCTTCAGCACGTCGCCGCCGGCCTCGTGGATCGCGCTGATCACCACGTCGGCGTAGTCGTTCAGCAGCGGGATGATCTCGGCCGGCGGCGCCCGGTCGCTGATGCCGGTATAGCCGCGCAGGTCGGAGAACCAGAGCACGGCATGCAGCCGCTCCGGCACGCCGCGCGAGATGCGGCCGCTCAGCACCCGCCGGCCCGGGTCGCGGCCGAGGTAGACCTCCACCAGGGTCTCGGCGATACGGGCCAGCGCGCCGCACTTGATCGCCAGGGCGAGGGCCGGGAACAGGCGGCGCAGCGCGTCCTCCGCGGCGGGCGGAAAGCCATCGGGGTGCCGCGTCATCCAGTGCGAGTAGGCGCAGTCCATGCCGCCCAGCGTGCCCTCGCTGGCGAAGCGGTGGAGCAGCGCCAGATAGTCGGTCTGGCCCTCACCGCGCAGCCGCTCCAGCAGCGGGAATCCCGGCAGGTCGTCGGGCCCCAGCCGGCGGCGCAGCGCGGTCGCGCCGCTGGTCTCCATGTGGTGGAAGGGGCTGCGCAGCCAGGCCGCCCCATCTTCGCCGGCGTCGCTGCGGCCGTACTCCACCATCGGGTCCTCCGCGACGCCGTCGTTGCGCCAGCGGAAACCGCGTCCCTCGTAGATCGGGTGCAGCGTGTCGATGAAGGTCGTGGCGCGCGACAGCGGCAGGCCGGCGCGGCAGCAGCGCTCGCAGAACTGCCGCAGCAGGACCGTCTCGGGCAGGCCATCGAGGCCCTGGCCGATGATCCAGGCTTCGATCTCCGCGATATCCTCCGGCCGCATCGCCCGATCTTCGCCGCGGCGCCGCGCCGGCGGAAGCGTTTTTCGCCCGCTGTCGGGAGCGAGACAGGGTGACAGCCCGGCGCCGCTGTCGCAGCATGGCCGGACGGATCGAAGCGCCGCGGTGGCGGCAGGCAGCAGGAGGCCAGCATGGGCAGCATTTTCGACGGCATCGTCACCGCGGTCATGGAACCGGCGACGGCAGCAACCGGCGGCTCCCCGCCGGCAGCCGAGACGCCAACCGCCGCCCCGCCACCGGCCGCCCCCGCCACCGGCCGCCCCACCGCCGGCTGCCGCGCGCCCGGCCCCGACGGCAGCGCCCTCCGCGGCGTCCCGCGCGGCCAGCGATGCCGCCGCCGCCGTCGGCGCCGCGGTGACGGGGGCGGCGTCGCGGCCCGCGCCGGCACCGCCAGCGGCGGCGGCGGCTCCCCGCTGCGCCGCCGCGTCCGAAGACCCGGGCGGAGGTCGAAGCCAGGATCGCGGCCATCGCCGCCGCCCGGCCGGGGACCTACAACTGGCAGCAGTCGATCGTCGACCTGATGAAGCTGCTGCAGCTCGACAGCAGCTTCGGCGCCCGCAAGCAGCTGGCGCAGGAACTGGGCTACGAGGGCGCGCTCGACGGCTCCGCCGAAATGAACCTCTGGCTGCACCAGCAGGTCATGGAGAAGCTGGCGAGCGGCGAGACGCTCTAGCGGCGGCGGCAGGGCCGTGCGGCGCAGCCTGTAACGACAAACCAGAAACGCGACGGGGAGGATTGAGATGGACCAGCCGGTGAGGGGCGGGAACGACGATGCCTGGCAGGCGAGCTACGAGGATGCCCGCCGGCGGATGATGGCGCGGCTGCGCCTCTCGATCGCCGAGCCGCTCGAGGGCTGGCCGGATCATGCCGACCCGAAGACCGGGCGCTGGATCACCAAGCCCGGCGGCGACTGCACCGGCGGCTTCTTCGCCGGCTGGCTCTGGCTGGCGGCGCGCGAGCAGCCCGACTTCCTGCCGGCCGCCCGCCAGTGGGGCTTCGGCCTCAAGTGCCGCCTGCGCTCCAAGACCCACTATCGCGGCATGCTGTTCTATCCCGGCGTCCTGCTCGGGCAGCTCCTCCACGGCGAGCCCGAGGGGCGGGCGCTCTCGATCGCGGTGGCCGAGGCGCTGGCCGACGACTTCAACGAGGCGGCCGGCGTCATCGGCCTGGGCGAGGAGGGCGAGGAAACCTCGAACCTCGGCCCCGGGGAGACCACGGTCGACGCCATCGGCATGATTGTCGCCGTCATGACCTACGCGGCACGCGAGAGCGGCGACGACCGCCTGCGCGCGATGGCGCACCGCCATGCCCTGAAGCACATCGACTGGTGCGTGCGGGCCGACGGCTCGGTCTGCCAGTCGGCCTCCTTCGACGTCGAGACCGGCGCGCTGACGCGGCGCTACACCCACAAGGGCTACTCCGAGCACAGCACCTGGGGCCGCGCGCAGGCCTGGGCCATGCTGGGCTACGCGATCGCCGCCCTCTGGCAGCCGGAGGAGCCGCTGTTCCTGGCCACCGCCCAGCGCATCGCCGACTGGTGGATCGCCAACGTGCCGGCCGACGGCATCTCCTACTGGGACTTCGGCGACCCGAAGATCCCCGACACCTGGCGCGATACCTCGGCACCGGCCATGGTCTCCGCCGCCCTGCTCAAGATCGCCGGCCTGACCGCCGACCCGGCGGCGAGCGAGAGGTACCGCGCCGCCGGCGAGCACGGCGTGCGGACCATGGTCAGCCAGTGGCTGACGCCGCTGGGGCCGAACGAGAGCCGCCCGGAGGGCATGCTGGTCGGCGCCTGCTATCACCCGACGATCGGACATGCGGTCGACTGCGAGGCGGTCTGGCCCGACTACTATCTCTTCGAGGCGCTCGAGGTGCTGACCGGGCGGCTGGGCGCGGCGGAAATCTGAGTCGGGCGCCTCGCTCCCGCGCAGGACGAGGTGAGAATCGCGCTGGCGGGCGTCGTGTGGACGCTAGACGCCCGGCCGGGATAGGGCTCGCCTAGAGGCTCCCTGGCCAGCACACGCGAGTCCCTCACATGTCCGCTTCCGATGAGCTTCCGACCCACGCCCGCGCCGTCGTCATCGGCGGCGGGCTGGTGGGCTGCAGCGTCCTCTACCACCTGACCAAGCTCGGCTGGAAGGACGTGATCCTGCTCGAGCGCGACGAGCTGACCTCGGGCTCGACCTGGCATGCCGCGGCCGGCATCCACGGGCTGCACGACAACAACAACATCTCCAAGATCCAGTACTACACGATGAAGCTCTACAAGGAGCTGGAGGCGGAGACGGGGCAGGGCTGCGGCATCTTCCAGCCGGGCTCGCTCTACCTGGCGCAGACCCGCGACCGCGAGCATCAGCTGCGCATCCAGGCGGCCAAGGCACGCTACTTCAAGGTCGACTTCCACGAGCTCTCGCTGCGCGAGGCGGCCGAGCTGCACCCGCTGATCGACTTCGCCGGCGTGCGCTGCGCGATGTTCGAGCCCGATGGCGGCAACGTCGACCCCTCCGGCGTCACCTATGCCTATGCCCAGGGCGCGCGCGCCCGCGGCGCGCGGATCTTCCGCTTCACCCCGGTCACCGCGACCACGGCGCAGCCGGACGGCGGCTGGGAGGTGGTGACGCCGAAGGGTACGATCCGCGCCGACGTGGTGGTGAACTGCGCCGGTCTCTGGGCCCGCGAGGTGGCGAAGCTGGCCGGTTTCGAGCTGCCGCTGATGACCATGGAGCACCAGTACTTCGTCACCGAGACGATCCCGGAGATCGAGGCGCTGGGCCGGCGCCTGCCCTCGGTCGCCGACCGCGACGGCGAGTACTACCTGCGCCAGGAGGGCAAGGGCCTGCTGGTCGGCGCCTACGAGAAGGACGGGCGCTTCTGGATGGAGGAGGGCACGCCGCTGGACTTCGGGCACGAGCTGCTGCCCGACGACCTCGACCGCATCTCCGAGAACGTCATGCGCGCCTGCGAGCGCATCCCGGCGCTGGCCACCGCCGGCATCAAGAAGGTGATCAACGGCCCGATGATCTGGTCGCCGGACAGCGCCGCGCTCTTCGGCCCGGTGCCGGAACTGCGGAACTACTACTGCTGCAACGGCATCGTGCCGGGCTTCAGCCAGTCCGGCGGCCTCGGCCTGCTGCTGGCGCAGTGGATCGTCGAGGGCGAGCCGGAGCTCGACCTCTTCCCCTGGGACCTGGCGCGCTACGGCGACTGGACCACCAAGGCCTTCACCAAGGCCCGCGCGCTGGACTGCTACGCCCACCGCTTCAAGATCCACTTCCCCTATGAGGAGCGCGAGGCCGGCCGGCCGATCCGCGTGCGCCCGGTCTACGAGCGGCAGAAGGAGCGGGGCGGCGTCTTCGGGCTCAACGCCGGCTGGGAGCACCCGCTCTGGTACGCCGGCGAGGGCGTGGCGGCGGTCGACGAGTATGGCTTCGAGCGGCAGAGCTGGTTCCAGCCGATCGCCGAGGAGTGCCGCTCGCTGCGGGCCGGCGTCGGCGTCATCGACATCTCGACCTTCGCCAAGTATCGCGTCGAGGGCGCCGGCGCGGGCGGCTGGCTGGACCGCATCTTCGCCAACCGCATCCCCAGGGAGATCGGCCGCTCCTGCCTGACGCCGCTGATCGGCCTGCGCGGCGGCATCGCCGGCGACTTCACCATCACCAAGACCGGCGAGGACCAGTTCCTCATGGTCGGCTCGGCGCTGGCCGAGCGCTACCACCGCCGCTTCTTCGACATGGTGGAGCGGCCGGCCGGCGTGACGATGGAGTCGCTGACCGACGCCTGGGCCGGCTTCAACGTCGCCGGCCCGCAGGCCCGCGCGCTGCTGCAGCGCCTGACCAACGAGGACCTCTCGAACGAGGCCTTCCCCTTCATGCGCTCGCGCCGCATGACGGTGGCCGGCATCGAGACCATGGCGCTGCGCGTCTCCTTCACCGGCGACCTCGGCTGGGAGCTCTACGTTCCCGAGGGCGAGCAGCTCGCGCTCTACGATGCGCTCTTCCAGGCCGGCGCCGACCTCGGCATCCGCCCGGTCGGCTCGCGCTCGCTGCTCTCGCTGCGCGTCGAGAAGGGCTATGGCTCCTGGAGCCGCGAGTACTCGCCGGAGTACTGGCCGCACGAGGTCGGGCTGGAGCGGCTGATCAAGCTCGACAAGCCGGCGTTCCTCGGCCGCGAGGCCTGGCTGAAGATCAAGGACCTGCCGCCGCGCGAGAAGCTGGTGGTCTTCCAGGTGGAGACCACCAATGCCGACGCGGTCGGCGGCGAGCCGATCTTCACGCCGGCCGGCGAACCGGTCGGGCGGGTCAGCTCCGGCGCCTACGGGCACTCGGTCGGCGCCTCCATCGCGCTCGGTTTCGTGAAGACCGCGCATGTCGAGGCCGGCGCGCCCTTCGACATCGCCATCCTCGGCAAGCCGCACCGCGCCACCCTGCTGGAGCAGCCGCCCTTCGATCCGAGCGGCGGGCGGCTCAGGGGCTAGGCATCGAATGAGGAAAATACGCCGAGCTTTGTCGCGTTGGCGTTAGACGCCAGCAGGCCAACGGGCTCGCCTTGTGGTGAGGGCGCTTGGCTTCAGTTCGCCGGTGACCGGCGGCGCGCCTGGGAGGCGTTTCACGATGCCCGACCTGCTGCTGTCCATCCCTAGCCCGAACACCGACCCCAGCCGCCGTCCTCCATCAACCTGCATCCACCATGGCGCCGTACCACCACCAATCCGCAGACTCGCAGTGCCGGGAACATCCGGCACAGACCCTGCAGGATGCACCTGCGCCAGACCGCCCAGAAAAAAAAAAAAAAAAAAAAAAACCCCCCCCCGCGCCGCGCCCCCCCCCGCCGCTCGCCCCCTGCGCCGACCCTAGCAGCGGCCGCACACCGACCGCACCACACCCCCCCCCACAACCTCCGGGCTCGAGCCCCCACCCCCCCCCCCCCCCCCCCCCCCCCCCCCCCCCCCCCCCCCCCCCCCCCCCCCCCCCCCCCCCCCCCCCCCCCCCCCCCCCCCCCCCCACCTCACCCCCCCCCCCCCCCCCCCCCCCCCCCCCCCCCCCCCCCCCCCCCCCCCCCCCCGCGCCGCCGCGCGCCGCTCCCCGTCCGCGATCGGGGACCGGGGACCCCGCGCGCTGTCGCCAGCTCGCGAGCTGCCTCGAGTCCCCCCGACCGACGACACCCCCCCCCCCCCCCCCCCCCCCCCACCCCCCCCCCCCCCCCCCCCCCCCCCCCCCCCCCCCCCCCCCCCCCCCCCCCCCCCCCCCCCCCCCCCCCCCCCCCCCCCCCCCCCCCCCCCCCCCCCCCCCCCCCCCCCCCCCCTCCCTATCGCGCCCGGCCGCCAACGGCCGCCGCTCGGCGCCCCGCGCCGCCCCCCCCCCCCCCCCCCCCCCCCCCCCCCCCCCCCCCCCCCCCCCCCCCCCCCCCCCCCCCCCCCCCCCCCCCCCCCCCGCCGCCGCCCGCGCGGCCCCCCCCCCCCCCCCCCCCCCCCCCCCCCCCCCCCCCCCCCCCCCCCCCCCCCCCCCCCCCCCCCCCCCCCCCCCCCCCCCCCCCCCCCCCCCCCCCCCCCCCCCCCCCCCCCCCCCCCCCCCCCCCCCCCCCCCCCCCCCCCCCCCCGCCCCTCGGCGGCGCCCGGGCATGCGCCCCGACAACCCCCGACGACGACGACCGGGTGGAGATCGGCCCGACGCCGCTGGCCTATCGCGAGTGGGCGGCGGCCGGGCTGGAGTGCCCCGACCTGCAGGCCATGCGGCGCTTCCGGCTGGAGCGCCTGCTGCGCGAGATCGCCCGTCGCGACTTGGCCGGCGTGCTGCTGTTCGACCCGCTGTCGATCCGCTACGCCACCGACACCACCCACATGCAGCTGTGGAACGCGCACAACCCCTTTCGTGCCTGCCTGGTGCTGGCCGACGGCTACATGGTGCTGTGGGAGTACGGCGGGCTGGCCTACATGGTCGACTACAACCCGCTGGTGCGCGAGGTGCGCTCCGGCGCCTCCTTCTTCTACTTCGCCACCGGCTCGCGCACCGAGGAGAAGGCGGAGCTCTTCGCCCGCCAGATCGACCAGCTGCTGCGCGAGCGCGCCGGCGGCAACCGCCGCCTGGCGATCGACAAGATCCAGATCGCCGGCCTGCGCGCGCTCGATCACCTCGGCGTCACCGTCGAGGACGGCGAGGAGCTGATGGAGCGCACGCGCGCCATCAAGGGACCGGACGAGATCAAGGCGATGCGCTGCGCCATGCTGGCCTGCGAGAACTCCATCGCCGAGATGCGCGCGCTGACGCAGCCGGGGCTGACCGAGAACGACATCTGGGCGGAGCTGCACAAGTCCAACATCCGCCGCGGCGGCGAGTGGATCGAGACCCGCATCCTGGCGTCGGGGCAGCGCACCAATCCCTGGTTCCAGGAGTGCGGCCCGCGCACCCTCAAGGAGAACGAGATCGTCGCCTTCGACACCGACCTGATCGGCTGCTACGGCATGTGCTCCGACATCTCGCGCTCGTGGTTCATCGGCGACGGGCGGCCGACCGGCCGGCAGCGCGACCTGCACGCCGTCGCCTACGAGCACATCATGATCAACATGCAGAACGTCGCTCCGGGCGTGACCTTCCGCGAGCTCAGCGAGCGCGGCCACCAGCTGCCCGAGGCCTACCTGAAGCAGCGCTACGGCTCGCGCTTTCACGGTGTCGGGCTCTGCGACGAGTGGCCGGCGATCAAGTACACGGTCGACTGGAGGGAGCGCGGCTACGACGGCGTGCTGGAGCCCGGCATGATGCTCTGCGTCGAGGCCTACATCGGCGAGGTCGGCGGCCCCGACGGCATCAAGCTGGAGGACCAGCTCCTGGTCACCGAGACCGGCTTCGAGAACCTCACCGCCTGCCCCTTCGACGAGAAGCTCATGGGCTAGGTGCGCGCGGCTTGCGGCGCCGCACTGCGCGTTTGGCGCCGGATGAAGGCATAGGCGCGCCAGTAGTTGAAGAGCCCGCCCAGGAAGAACAGCAGGCTGCCCACCAGGTATTGCCAGGCCAGGAACGCGTAGAGCGTCGTCTTGTCCGCTTCTGCCTCGACGCGCCAGAGGTAGGGAATGGAGGCGACGGTGAAGAGGACGGAGCCGACGACGAAAGTGATGGCCGTGTAGTTCATGAGCTTGCGGGCGAGAAGCGTGTCGCCCTGCTGGACCTGCATGACGTTGATGCAGGCGCCGAGGACGAACAGCAGGCTGCCGGTCACGAAGCACCAGGCGCCGAGGGTGGCCAGCCCCACGCGCGAGAGGAAGAACAGGCTGCCCACGGTGAACAGCAGCGTCCCGAGGAGGTAGGCGCTGGCGGCGACGAGCTCCAGCCGCTGCAAGGAGGCGTCGCGGCCAGCGGTCCGGCGATTGCGGATGACCTCCGCGAAATCGTGCCCGGTCACCACGAGGTAGACGAGGGAGCCGGCGACGAAGGTCCAGGCGCCAAGGTCGGCATAGGCCTCGAAGCGGGGAAAGAACAGCAGGCTGCCGGCGATGAAGATCAGGCCGCCGATCTTGTAGAGCACCGCATTGACGGTCTCCCAGCGGAACTGCCTGGCGATGTCGGCCCGTCCCCGGGTCAGATCGTGAATGCGGGGGCGGTTCACAAAGAGATGGGGCATCGGCTTGGTACCTCGGTCGATCGGGTGTCGCTGTCCTGGCGCGGCTGTCCGAGCCCTGCCGTCTGCTCCGGCGGTGCGCTTCGAGGACAGGCCCCTTCTAGAGCAGTTTCTCCTGCGGCGCGATCACGATGCCCGGCCGGGCCCTCGGGACGGCCTGCCGTCGCCGGCCGTCACAGGGTGAGGCGGTCTGTGCGCTTCATCGCGCCGACGAGCTCATCCTGGGGAGCCGCCGCAGGCGGCGTCTCGAAGGATGGGCGGACGCTGGACCCTGGCGGAAACGATCGCCGGCCCTGTCGCGCGAAGGCGGGACGCGGAGAGGCCGCCGCCATCTGCCGCCTTTCAGGACCGCGGGGGAGCGATCCGCCCCCTACGGCAGCATGGCGCTGCGGTCGAGGAAGATCTTGAACTGCTCGCGGATGCGCTGGTCGACCGCCTCGGGGATGTGCGTGGGGAAGAAGCTGGAGAGGATGCGCTCCTTCGCCGCCGTGGCCTGCTCGATCAGCTGCGGGCGCTTGCGCTCGTCCCACTCCTTCGGGCTCGTGCGGTCGCCGACCTCGGGGTAGACGTATTCCGTCTGCATCACCGAGAGGGTCTGCGGGTGGCCGAGATAGTGGCCCGGGCCGGTCATGCAGACCTGGCGCATCGACTCGATGGAGAGCGTGTCTTCGTTCACCTCGATGCCGCGCACGCAGCGCAGGCAGTGCGCCAGCAGGTCGTTGTCGACCAGCAGCGATTCCGGACAGAAGGAGAGCAGGGAGGCGAACATGCCGACGCTCTCGTAGACCAGGTTGAGGCCGGAGAGACCGGCCATGACGTTGGCCACGCCGCGCTCGTAGCCGGCCTGCATGTCCGGCGCCTTGGAGTCCGACATGCCGCAGGCCGAGCCGCCCGGCAGGTCGTAGAAGCGGGCCATCTGCCCGCAGGCCGCGGTCAGCAGCGCCTGCTCGCCGGAGCCGCCGGACATCGCGCCGGTCCTGAGGTCGGAGACGAAGGGCCAGGTGCCGAAGATCGCCGGATGGCCCGGCACCATGGCGTTCACGTAGACCACGCCGGCCAGGCACTCCGCGACCGCCTGGGTCACCGCGCCGGCCAGCGGGGCCGGGGCGGTGGCGCCGGCCTGTCCGGCCGAGAGCAGCAGCATCGGCATGCCGCCGCGCACCAGCGTCTCCATCACCTGGCAGGATTCGGTGGCGAACTTCAGCGGCGGGACGACGAAGCAGTTGGAGTTGGAGACGAAGGGGCGGGCGCGCCAGGCGGCCTCGGAGCCGGCGACCTCGTGCAGCATCTTCAGGCCGAGCTCGGCGCGCTCCACCGAGGTGAAGGAGGTGCCGACGTGCTTCGTCGTGCCGCTGATGCAGCCGTAGAGCGTGTTCACGTCCATGTCGGTCGGGTCGACCGTGTCGCGGCAGGTCAGCGGGCGCTGGAAGAAGTGGATGTTGTCCAGGCGGTCGACCAGGCGCGCGGCGTCGTAGAGGTCCTTCACGCTGGGCTCGCGGTGCTCGCGCGTCACCACGTCGTAGATGAAGACCGCGGCGCCGGCGGTGCCGTAGTAGACCCGCGTGCCGCCGGGACGGATGTCGTGCTTCGGCTCCTGGCCGCAGAGCGTGATGTCGCGCCCGGCGATCGCCAGCATGTCCTCGACCAGCGCGCGGGGAAAGCGGATGCGCCCGTCGGGGCCCTGCACGGCGCCGGCGCCGGTCAGGATCTCGACGCCGCTGGGCGGCGCGTCGGCCAGGCCGATCTCCTCCAGCACCTGCATCGCCGCCTCGTGGATGCGGGCCACCTGCGCCTCGGTCAGCGGCTGGTAGCGGCCGCCCTCCAGCCCGCCGCGCACCGGCCGCAACGCCTCGGCCAGCGGCGCTGCGCGCAGGGCCCGGCGTGCCTCGCGGCCGCCGGGGCGTCGGACCCGGCAGCTGCCGGCAGTCTCTTCGGTCGTGTCGGCGGCACTGGACATGGCTGTTCCCTCCTGAGGAATCGGAGCCGTTACATCTTCACCCGCTCGGACGTGGGATCGTAGAGCGGTTTCAGGGACGCCTCGGCGGCATAGCGCTGGCCGGCGACCTCGATGCTGTAGTCGGAGCCGGTGAGCTCCGCGGCGCTCTCGTCGGCGCGGCAGGGCACGTAGCCGAGGCCGATGGCGCCGCCGAGGTGGTGGCCGTAGTTGCCGGAGCTGAGCTGGCCGACGATGCGGCCGTCGCGCACGATGGGCTCGTTGTGATAGAGCAGCGGCGCGGGGTCGGTCAGGCGGAACTGCAGCAGGCGGCGCGCGAGCCCGGCCTGCTTCTTGCGCAGCACCGCCTCGCGGCCGATGAAGTCGGCCCGCTTGTCGGTCTTCACCGCGAAACCCAGGCCGGCCTCCAGCACGTGGTCCTCGTCGGTGATGTCGTGGCCGAAATGGCGGAAAGCCTTCTCGATGCGGCAGGAATCGAGCGCGTGCAGGCCGCAGAGCTTCAGGCCGTGCGCCGCGCCGGCCGCCTCCAGCGTCTCGAAAATGTGCGCCGCCTGGTCGGTCGGCACGTAGAGCTCCCAGCCCAGTTCGCCGACATAGGTGACGCGGTGGGCGCGGGCGAGACCCAGGCCGATCTCGATCTCCTGCAGGCTGCCGAAGGGGAAGGCCGCATTGGAGAGATCGGCCGGCGAGCAGTCGTTCAGCAGCGCCCGCGCGTTCGGCCCCATGACGCAGAGCACCGCCTCGCCGGCGGTGACGTCGGTGAAGACGACATGCGCGGCCGGGTCGCTGTTGCGGCTGAGCCAGGCGAGGTCGCGCTGCAGCGTGGCGCCGGGGGTGACCACCAGGAAGGCGGTCTCGGAGAGGCGGGCGACGGTGACGTCGGCCTCGATGCCGCCGCGCGCGTTGAGGAACTGGGTGTAGACCAGCCGCCCCGGCTCGACCGCGATCTCGTTGGCGGCGACGCGGTTCAGCACCGCCTCGGCGTCGCGCCCCTCGACGCGGATCTTGCCGAAGGAGGTCATGTCGAAGAGGCCGACGGCCCTGCGCACCGCCAGGTGTTCGGCCTGCGCGTAGGGGAACCAGTTCTGCCGCTTCCAGCTATAGCGGTAGGCCGCCGTCTCGCCGGCCGGGGCGAACCAGTTGGCGCGCTCCCAGCCGGAGGACTCGCCGAAGCAGGCGCCGCGTGCCTTCAGGTGCTCGTGCAGCGGCGAGCGGCGCACGCCGCGCGCGGTGATCGGCTGGCGGTAGGGGAAGTGGTCGGCATAGAGCAGGCCCAGCGTCTCCGACACCCGCTCGCGCAGGTAGGCGCGGTTGTTCTGGAAGGGCTGCATGCGGCGGATGTCGACCTCCCAGAGATCGAAGGGCGGCTCGCCGTCCTCGATCCACTGCGCCAGCGCCATCCCGGCCCCGCCGGAGGAAACGATGCCGATGGAGTTGTAGCCGGCGGCGACGTAGAAGCCCTTCAGCTCCGGCGCCTCGCCGAGGTAGTAGCGGTCGTCGGGCGTGAAACTTTCCGGGACCGTTGAAGAAGGTGCGGATGCCGGCCTCGCCCAGCATCGGCATGCGGGCGATGGCGTTGTTCAGGATCGGCTCGAAGTGGTCGAAGTCCTCGGGCAACTGGTCGAAGCAGAAGTCCTCGGGTATGCCGTCCATGCCCCAGGGCTTGGCCTTGGGCTCGAAGGCGCCGACCAGCATCTTGCCGGCATCCTCCTTGTAGTAGGTGCATTCGTCGGGTACGCGCAGCACCGGCAGTTGGGTCAGGCCGGGGATCGCCTCGGTGACGATGTAGAAGTGCTCGCAGGCATGCAGCGGTACCCTCACCCCGGCGAGGGTGCCGAAGTCGCGCGCCCACATGCCGGCGCAGTTGACCAGGATTTCCGTTTCGATCGAACCGCTTGAGCCGTCGTCGCGCTGCCAGGTGACGCCCTGCACACGCTGTCCGCTTTTGCGAACACTGTTCACCTTCACGCCCTCGAAGATCTGCACCCCCTGCTGGCGGGCACCCTTGGCCAGCGCCATGGCGATGTTGGCCGGGTCGCACTGGCCGTCGCCGGGCAGGTGGACGGCCGCCGTCACGTCGCCGATCTCCAGGTGGGGATAGAGCGCCTTCACCTCTTCCGGGCCGAGGTGATGCACCTCGATGCCGAAGGCGCGGGCCAGCGAGGCGGAGCGGTAGAGCTCTTCCTTGCGCTCTTCGGTCAGCGCCACGGAGATCGAGCCGTTCTGCTTCATGCCGGTGGCGATGCCGGTCTCTTCCTCGAGCTTCACGTAGAGGTCGCGGGAGTACTTCGCCAGCCGCGTCAGGTTCTGGCTCGAGCGGAGCTGGCCGATCAGGCCGGCGGCATGCCAGGTGGTGCCGCAGGTGAGCTGCTTGCGCTCCAGCAGCACCACGTCCCTCCAGCCCAGCTTGGCCAGGTGATAGGCGACGGAGGCGCCGGAGACGCCGCCGCCGACGATGACGGCCCGGGCTTTGGTCGGAAGGTCGGCCACCTGGACTAGCTCCTCAATCTCTTGTTGTCGGGGTCGTAGAGCGGGCGGTCGGGCTGCACCACGGCGGGATAGCGCCGCCCGTAGATCTCGACCGCCAGTTCGGTGCCCGGCTCCGCCAGGTCGGCGCGCGCCATGCCAAGCGCGATGGAGCGGCCGATGCGGAAGCCCCAGCCGCCGGAGGTGGTCTCGCCGACCTTCTCCTCGCCGTGCCACAGCGTCGACATATAGGGGGCATCGTAGTCGCCGGCCTCGACCAGCAGGGTGACGAAGCGCTTGGCGACCCCGGCCTGCTTCTCGCTCTGCAGCGCCGCCTTGCCCTTGAAGGCCGGCTTGTCCCACTTCACGAAGCGCTCGAGCCCGCTCTGCAGGATGCTGTAGTCGGTGGAGAGGTCGCCCTTCCAGGCGCGGTAGCCCTTTTCCAGGCGCAGCGCGTTCAGCGCCCACATGCCGAAGGGCTTCAGGCCATGGCCCTGACCGGCCTGCCAGACGGCGGCGAAGACGGCCGCGGTGTCGGCGATCCGGCTGTGGATCTCCCAGCCCAGCTCGCCGGCGAAGGAGACGCGGAACAGCGTGACGGGGCGCCCGGCGATGGTCGCCGGCTGCAGGCTGAGCCAGGGCAGCGCGAGATCGGCGTCGCAGACCGCGGCCAGGATCGCGCGCGAGGCGGGGCCGGCGAGGATCTGGCAGGACCAGTCCTCGGTGACGTTGGCCAGACCGAGGCTGCCATCGGCCGGCAGGTGGCGCTGCAGCCAGTCGCGGTCGTGCCACTCGGCCACCGCGGCGGTGATCAGCAGCAGGCGATCCTCGGCCAGGCGCGCCACCGACATCTCGGTCACCAGGCGGCCCTTGTCGTCGGCGAAGTAGGCGAGGCCCAGGCGCCCCACGCGCGGCACGCCGCCGGTGACCAGGCCGGCCAGCCAGTCGGCGGCGCCGGCGCCGCTGAGCTCGAAGCGGGCGAAACCCGGCAGGTCGAGGATGCCGGCGGCATCGCGGACCGCCAGGCACTCGGCCTCGACCCGCGGCAGCCAGGGGCCGGCGCGCTCCCAGGTCTGCGCGCCGGCCTCGCTGGTGTCGTCGCCGGGCCGGGCGAACCAGTTGGCCCGCTCCCAGCCGGCATAGGCGCCGAACTGCGCGCCCATCTCCTTGAGCCGTCCATGGACCGGCGAGAGCCGCATGTCGCGCCCGGCCGGCCAGGCGTAGCCGGGAAACTGCATGGCGTATTCGTGGCCATAGACCTCGATCGCCTTGGCGTTGGTGTGCGCCTGGTCGACGTAGCCGGTGAAGCGGCGCGGGTCGCAGGACCACATGTCCCACTCGGTCGCGCCCTCGACCACCCACTCGGCCAGCACCTTGCCGGCGCCGCCGGCCTGGGCGATGCCGAAGGTGAAGACGCAGGCCTCGAAGGCGTTGGGCACGCCCGGCATCGGGCCGATCAGCGGGTTGCCGTCGGGCGTGTAGGGGATCGGGCCGTTGATCACCTTGTTGACGCCGACGCTGCCGAGGATCGGCACGCGCGCGATGGCGTCCTCGATGTACCACTCGAGCCGCTCCAGATCGTCGGCGAAGAGCTGGAAGGAGAAGTCGGCGGGCAGCGGGTCGCCGGGCGTGATCCAGTGGGCGCGGCAGTTGCGCTCATAGGGGCCGAGGTTCAGCCCGAACTTCTCCTGCCGCAGGTAGTAGGAGCTGTCGACGTCGCGCAGCAGGGGGAGCTTCCGGCCGCTTTCCTTGGAGAAGGCGACCAGCTCGGGGATGTCGTCGGTCAGCAGGTACTGATGCGACATGACGGTCATCGGCACCGCGCGGCCGAACAGGCGCCCGACCTCCTGCGCCCGGTAGCCGGCGGCGTTGACCACGATCTCGCAGCGCACCTCGCCCTGCTCGGTCTCCACCACCCACTCGTCCCGCTCGCGGCGCACGCCGGTGACCGGGCAGAAGCGCACGATCCGCGCGCCCATCTGCCGCGCGCCCTTGGCCAGGGCCTGGGTCAACTGCGCCGGGTCGATGTCGCCGTCGTAGGGGTCGTAGAGCGCGCCGGCGAGGTCGTGGGTCTCCAGGAAGGGATAGTGGCCCTTCAGGTCGGCGACTCCCACCGTCTCGGTGGCGAGCCCCTGGTAGCGGCCCATGCCCACGGCGCGCTCGAACTCCAGCATGCGGTTCTGCGAGTGCGCCAGCCGCAGCGAGCCGGTGACGTGGTAGTTCATCGGATAGTCGACCGCCGCGCCGAGGCCGCGATAGAGCTCGGCCGAGTAGCGCTGCATGTTCATCACCGACCAGCTGGCCGAGAAGGTCGGCACGTTGCCGGCGGCATGCCAGGTCGAGCCCGAGGTGAGTTCGTTCTTCTCCAGGAGCAGGCAGTCGCTCCAGCCCATCTTCGCCAGGTGATAGAGGCTGGAGACGCCGACGGCGCCGCCGCCGATGATGACGACGCGGGCGCTGGAGGGAAGCTCTGCCATGCTGCTGCTCTCCCGTTCTCAGTAGACCGGCGGCGAGATGACCCAGACGACGACGGCGTCGGTCGCCCCCGGGTTGCGCCAGCGGTGGGCCTCGCCGGCGAAGCGGAAGGAGTCGCCCGGCGCCAGGCGGAACCAGGTGCCGTCGATCTCCAGCTCCAGCGTGCCGCTGACCACGTAGCCGGCCTCCTCGGTGCTGCGCTGCTGCGGCTGCGGCAGGGCGGCGCCGGCCTTGAAGACGGAGCGCACCAGCTCGAAGGAGCCGCCGAGGTCGGGGGAGAGCAGTTCCTCCACCAGCCCGTCCTCGCCGGTGCCCAGGGGATGGCGGGCGGCGGCGCGCACGATGCGGCCGCGTTCCTCGGCCGGGGCGTCGTCGTTGCGGAAGAAGAAGCCGAGCGGCAGGCCGAAGAAGTCGGCGGCGCGGCGCAGGTCGCGGATCGCCGGCTCGGAGACGCCGCGCTCCACCTGGCTCAGCCAGCCGACCGAGCGGCCGAGCGCCAGCGCCAGCTCGGCCAGCGTCAGGCCGCGCGCCTTGCGCAGCCCGCGCAGCTCGCGCCCGGCATGGCTGCCGTCGGGAACGCCGCTGTCGCTGTCGGCAACCGCCTGATCGCTCATCCGTCCTGTCCGATGGAGCGTGAAGAAATCGATGATAATTTCACCGAGAGGACAACGACAAGAGAATTCTTCAGTCGCTCCGGCGCTCGCCGACCCGCGGCCGCTCTAGTATCCTCGCGGCCATGACACGCGAAATCCTGCCCCGGACGGCCGGCGGAGCGGCGCGGCGGCCCGCCGCATGACGCTCTGTCTCTGGCTGCCCAACTGGGTCGGCGACGCCGTGCAGGCGACGCCGGCGATCCGCGCGCTGCGGCAGCGCTTTCCCGAGGCGCGGCTGATCGGCGTCGGCCGCCCGGCGGTGCGTGCCGTCCTCGCCGGCCTGCCCTGGTTCGACGCGCTGCTCGACAAGCCCGCCCAGGCGCAGCGGCTGGCGCGGCTGCGCGAAAGTACCCGGCTGTTCCGGCGCGAGGAGGTGCGGCAGGCCGTGCTGCTGACCAACGACATCGAGTCCGCGGCCGCCGCCTTCCTCGCCCGGGTGCCGCTGCGCGCCGGCTACGTGCGGCGCGGCCGCGGCCCTCTCCTGACCCATCCGCTGCTGCCGCCACGCGCCGGCGGTGGTCTCAAGCGGGCCTTCCTGCCGGTGCCGGCACTGGACTACTACCTGCGCCTGGCCGTGCTGCTCGGCGGCGATGGCAGCGAACGGCAGCTCGAACTGGCGCTGGAGCCCGCGGGACGGGCGGCGGCGGCGGCGCTGCTGGCGCCGCTGCCGGCCGGTCGCCCGCTGGCGGTGCTGAACAATTCCGGCGCCTTCGGCCCGGCGAAGCTCTGGCCGGGCGAGCAGTGGGCGGCGCTCGGCCGCCGCCTGCATGACGAGGCCGGCTGCAACCTGCTGCTGCTGGCCGGGCCGGCAGAAGCGGAAGGCGCGCGGGCGCTGGCGGCGGCGATCGACCGCCCCGGCGTCGTCACCACCGCGGCGGCGGTGCCCTCGCTGGCGCTCAGCAAGGCGGCGGTGGCGGCGGCGGACCTGCTGGTCTCGACCGACAGCGGGCCGCGCCACTTCGGGCCGGCGCTGGGGGTCCCGACCGTCAGCCTCTTCGGCCCGACCGACCCGCGGTGGACCGACCTCGGCACGCCGCTCGACCGCATGGTGCACCTGTCCCTGGAGTGCCAGCCCTGCCAGCAGCGGGTCTGCCCGCTGCAGCACCACCGCTGCATGCGCGAACTGCCGGTCGATCGGGTCTTCGCCGTGGCCAGCGAGCAGCTGGCGGCGTCTCGGGCCGCCTGACTCAGCCCTCCTGCATCATCAGGCTTTCCAGCAGGCGGCAGGCCTCGACCAGCGCCGCCTGGCGCTTCTCGGGCAGCGCCAGGAAGCGGCCCTGGAAGCGGCGGTGCAGCAGGCGTGGCGCGCGGCGCAGCGCGAGGCGGCCGGCTTCGGTCAGGCGGGCGTGGACGATGCGGCGGTCGGAGAGGCTGCGGTAGCGCTCGAGCAGGCCGCGCGCCTCCAGCCGGTCGAGCACCGCGGTGACGGTCGCCTGGCTGAGGCTGGCCTCGGCCGCGAGGCGGGTCGAGGTCACCTGGCCGAGGCGCTGCACCGACTGCAGCAGCACGACCTGCGCCGTGGTCAGTCCGACGCGCCGCTCCAGCTCCTTCGATTCGATGTCGAGCGCCTGCACGATCTTGCGCAGCGAGGTCTGGACCTGCTGCGACCGCTGGGCGGCAGCGCGGGCTTCCTGGCTGCGCAGACGGCCGCCCTCGGGCGGGTCGGCAAGGCTTACGGGCATTCCTTCGACTCCAGATGATTTGACATCAAAATATTGTCTTCCTATATATCTGGGCAAGCCCGAAACAAGGAACGAATGCCCGCGACCTGTGTTGAGCAGGTGTGGGCGGAGCTATCTCCGGAGGATTGCCTATGTGTGGTTTGGCTGGCGAGGTCCGCTTCGATGGCGGATTCGCCGCGGTTGCGGCCGTCGCGGCGATGAATGGCCGGCAGGTGCGCCGCGGCCCCGATGCCGAAGGCATCTTCGCCCAGGGGCGGGTGGCGCTGGGTCACCGCCGTCTGCGCATCATCGACCTGAGCGACCGGGCGCAGCAGCCGATGGTCGATCCGACCCTCGGCCTCGCACTGGTCTTCAACGGCTGCATCTACAATCACCGCGAGCTGCGCGGCGAACTCGAGGGGCTGGGCTACCGCTTCTTCTCGGACGGCGACACCGAGGTGGTGCTGAAGGCCTGGCATGCCTGGGGTCACGAGGCGCCCAAGCGCTTCAACGGCATGTTCGCCTTCGCCATCTACGAGCGCGACAGCGGCCGCCTGATCCTGGTGCGCGACCGTCTCGGCATCAAGCCGCTCTATCTCTCCTTCGGCGATGGCGGCAAGCGGCTGCGCTTCGCCTCCTCGCTGCCGGCGCTGCTGGCGGCGGGCGACCTCGACACCGACATCGATCCGGTCGGCCTGAAGCACTACATGACCTTCTCCATGCCGATAATCTGTAGCGTCTCATTGTCATTTAAGGCAGCATTACAAACGATTTCAATGTAAAATTTATTCATTTTCAAAGAATCCTTTCTATTTTTTATTTTAAGTTTGCGCTTCCACACGATACTTTGATAAAGGCTGATTAATTTTCAGCTAAAGGTTCCACCTATACCAAGGTGGAACAAGCTGAAAACTTCCATCTTCACTGTCACCATCTTCCATATAATCCCATAATTCATGTTCTTGCAGATTGTATTCTGTCTTTTTGCAGTCACATGAACACATATCGCGCTCGCAGGTATCGTTGCATGTTAGACTATCGTATATAAAGTTTGTGCTGATATATATCTATCTTTAAAGGCAGTTTCCATTCACTATCTGTCAGTGTTAGCGTATACATTTTAAGAATCCTTTCTGGCTTCAATTTTCTTGTTGAGCATCAAGGGCAATATTGCGCAAGATATCATCATGCAAGTTGAACAGATCGCGTTCTATAATCTGATCGGGATCTAGTTGAGCGTTTGTTTCTTCGATAAGGTGGGATAGGTGTGTAACAGCCACACCAACACATTCATCAATGTTTCGCAAAATGCGCGTGAATTATGTTGACCTACGTTATCGCAATATTCACAAAATTGCATAGGTGTTACCATTTTGTCAACATCGGCTTTAACCAAAATTCGGATGGTAGGATGTATCGAGTAGGTGTGAGTACTCATCAACGATCGCTGTAAACCAAACGGTTGACAGTGTAGTCATTTTTAAGAATCTACCTTTCTGGCTTCAATTTTTTGTTTTAGGCTTTGTAACCAACCTGCTACCCAAGCGTTAGGAGTTGATAGGCGTAACGGTATTTTCAGACAGTAAAACATTTTGCACCATCGGATCATGGTAGTTGCATGACAAACCTCTGTTATAAAGCATGCTGTCCAAGCCTTTTGATTATTTTTCTCATTAGTTTGCAGTCCACCCACAATTCGGACAGGTTTTCCGAATCGCATGAGAACCACATCCTTTACAGCATTAAAGATTCATGCTGTAAGCCTTGTTTCCGTTTTTTGGATTCGATTGCTGTTTCGGTTTGCTTTGTCATTTTCTTGGCTCCTTTGTTTCCCTCTATCTAATTACTATTATTACGCACAGCAAGATAATTTTAGATCAGCCCCTAATTTCCAATAAATCCGCACCTATTTTCAATATTGAATATAGTGATGTCAATGGCTTAGAGCCAGGATCATTGATCTGATCCTACACAGTAATAGTAGTCACAAAATGGTTTTAGGGCAATCAATCCAACCTTACTGGCATGATAACATTG
>CALOEA010000072.1:0-10238 GCA_942492185.1 uncultured Alphaproteobacteria bacterium | reverse complement strand
TGGCATCGGTGACGGCGATGACCAGCTCGATCCCCGGTGTCGTGGCGCAGACGCAGGAGGTTCCGCTGGCGACCCTGGCGGTGGTCGCGGCCGCGATTCCCGCGATGATGCCGCCCGATGCCGGAGAGGCCGCGGTCTTCACCACGCTGCTCTGCACCCTCGGCCTCTCGACCCTGGCGACCGGCGTCTTCTTCTTCCTGCTCGGCCAGTTCCGCCTCGGCCGCTTCATCCGCTTCGTGCCGCTTCCGACCATCGCCGGCTTCATCGCCGGCATGGGGTGGATCCTGCTGCGCGGCTCGGTGGAGGTGATCGGTGGGCGGCCGCTGACGCTCGACACGCTGGCGACTTGGCTGCAGGGCGACACGGCGATGAAGCTGCTGCTCGCCGTCGCGCTTGTGACCGCCCTGTTCCTGGCGGCGCGGCGCAGCCGCAGCCCCCTGGCAATGCCCGCCATCATCCTCGGCACGGTCCTGCTGTTTCACCTGGCCGCGCTGCTGGCCGGCGCCGACAGCGACGACCTCCGCGCCACCGGCTGGTACGTGACGCTCAGCGGCGACGGCAACCTGACCGGCGCCTTCGAACTGCTCGACCTGGGGCAGGCCGACTGGGGGGCGGTCTGGAGCCAGTCGCTGACCGTGGCGACCATGATCATCGTCAGTGCCCTGGCGCTGCTGATGACCTCGAGCGCCATCGAGCTGGCGATCCAGCGCGACGTCGCGGTCGACAGCGAACTGAAAGCCGCCGGCGCCGCCAATCTCTGCGCCGGGCTGGTCGGCGGAATCCCGGGATTCCAGGCCTTCAGCCTGACGCTGCTGAACTGGCGCCTGGACGCCGCCCACCGGGCCACCGGTCTTGTCGTCGCGCTGGTCAGCCTCTTGGTGATGCTGCTGGGCGGCCCGCTGTTCGACGTCGTGCCGCTGCCGATCTTCGGCGGGCTGCTGCTCTGGCTCAGCCTCTCGCTGCTGAACGAGTGGCTGATCGGCACCTACCGGCGTCTCGACCGTGGCGAATACCTGGTGATCGTGCTGATCGTCGTCGTCATCGCCGCCGCCGGCTTCCTCGAGGGACTGCTGGTCGGACTGATCGCCGGTATCGTGCTCTTCGTGATCGACTACAGCCGCGTCGACATCGTCAACGCGCGGCTGAGCGGCCGCTTCCTGCGCTCCTCGATGGAGGTATCCGGCGAGCGGCAGCGCCTGCTCGCCGCCCACGGCGAAGCGATCCTCATCCTGCGCCTGCAGGGCTACATCTTCTTCGGCACCGCCGACCGCCTGCGGGAGCGGATCCGCGGCTGGCTGACCGACGAGGGCGATACGCCGACGCGATACCTGCTCATCGACTTCCGGCGCGCCAGCGGCATCGATTCCTCGGCGGTCATGAGCTTCCTGAAGCTGGCGCAGTATGCCGGCCAGAAGGACTTCCAGATCGTCCTCACCGGCCTGTCCGAAAGACTGCGCAGCGCGCTGCAGCGCGGCGGCCTGTCGTTGGACAACGACCAGCGCGTCCGCGCCTACGGCAGCCTGGACCGCGGCCTGCGCTGGTGCGAGCAGAAGCTGCTGAACCGCGTCTCGCCGCCAAGCGAGACCGATGGGCTGGACGAGATCCGCGAGCAATTGCTGCCGGACGACGCCGACCCCGGCGCGGTGGACGGCCTGCTGTCCTACATGACCCGCCAGGAGCTGCCGGCGGGTCACCTGCTGGTGTCGCAGGGCGACAATTCGCACGAGATGTACTTCATCGAGTCCGGCCAGGTGAGCGTCCGCCTCGCCAAGAGCGATGGCGAGTCGATCCGGCTGAAGATTCTCGGCCCCGGCACCACCGTGGGCGAGCTCGCCTTCTATCTGAACCAGCGCCGCTCCGCCTCGGTCAGCTGCGATGTCGACAGCGTGCTCTGGCGTTTTCGCAAGGACGACCTCGAGCGCATGGAGGACGACGACCCCAGCCTGGCGGCGCTGTTCCACCAGCGCATGGCAACGCTGCTCTGCGACCGCCTGACGGCGACCAACCGGCTGGTGCAGATTCTCATCGACTGAACTCGCCCTTGGCCCGCGGCAGCGCGGCGGGCCAAGAGCGCGGCCCCGTTTGCTGGACGCGGCGCAGCCCGACCGGCATGGTCGGGCGACAATGCGCGCGCCGTGCAATCGAACTGCAGGAGATTTCCATGCGACCATCGCTGCCGGCGGCCCTGGCCGCCCTCATGCTCCTCGCCGGTCCGCCGGCGGTGCGCGCCGCCGACCCGGCCGACTGCCAGGCACTCAAGGCGGACGCCGCCCGCCTCGCCTGCTTCGACGCGCTGGAGCCGGCGGCGGAGAACGATCCGCTGGCGACCCTGCGGCGGATCCTCGGCGACCCGGAGGCGATCGAGGATTACGCCTTGGCCGGCAACTCCGCGGCGGTCGGCGCCCTGCTGCCGGGCCGCTGGCAGATTCTCACCTGGGCGGCGGCGGCCGGTGTATCGGCGGAGAAGATCCTCGGCCTGTGCGACCGCCGCGCCTTCACCATCGCGGCCAGCGAGCGGGACGCCTACGCGCTCTCGGTCTCCCAGGTCGATCCGAAGAGCGGCGAGCGGCAGCCGCTCTGGGACATCCTCTGGCTGATGGGCTCGCGCTTCGCCCACGCCAGGAACATGGAGGGCACGCTCGCCTACTACGGCCTCGATCCCGAGAAGCACGGGCTGGCCACCGTTGCACAGTCCTTCCAACAGGCGGTCACGACCTGGACCTACCTCGTGCTTTCCGACGATGCGCTGCTGCTGATCTCAGGAGACCGCGACCCCGCCCTGCTGATGCTACGCTGCCCGGCGCCCGGCTGAGGCCTGCCGCGCCCTGCAGCCGATTCATCTTCTCGGACGCCCCCTTCACCGCACCTGGAAGCGACACATGAGACTGATCATTGCCGCCTCACTCCTCACCCTTCTGGCCGTGCCCGCCGTGGCGGCGGACTGCACGCAGGAGGAGGCGCAAGCCCTGGCCGAGGACCTGACGGTGGCGGTCCTCGAGATGGCCACGACGGAAGAGCAGCTGGAACGCTATTTCCTCGAGGCCGACGACGAGATGGGCGGCGAGCTGACCGAGGACCAGGCCTGTGCCTTCATCGACCTGATGATCGTAAAGGTCAGGGCCGCCGCGCCCTGAGGGCCACCGTCGGGGCGGACGCTGCCGCGAGGCCGCTCAGACCGGGTCGCGGTCAGGCCGCTTCGTCCAGCCGCTTCGTGGAGTGGGTGCCGAAAAGCCGGATCTTCTCCAGCACGTGGTCGGCATAGCGCACCGCCGGGCGCGGATCGGCACCGGGAATCGGCGCGATCTCGGCCTCGACGTTCGGCTCGAAGAAGAAGGGGATCGAATAGCGGTCATAGTCGACCGCCATCACGCGGTGCGGCGTCGCCTGCAGGCGCCCGCCGGTCCAGAACTCCATGCAGTCGCCGAAGTTCACGTTCAGCGCCTGCGGCACGCGCGGAGCGTCCAGCCAATCGCCGTCGGGGTCCTGCGCCTGTAGCGAGCCCTGCTGCCAGAGCAGCGTCAGCACGCCCGAATCGCGGTGCGCCCCGGTCCCCAGCCGGACCAGCTTGCCGTCGACCACGGCGCTCTGACGCTCGTTGTCCGCGTCCGGCAGGAGGTCGGGCCGCGCCGGCGCCTTCAGCAGGCGCAGGGTCGAGCTGCCGCCGCCGAAGTAGGGCTCGAAATAGCGGCCGTCGAGATCGAGATGGCGGGCCAGCGCCGCCATGATGGCGCGCGCCAGGGCCTCGAGGTCGCGATAGTGCTGCTCGGCAAGGGCCCGCCACCCCGGCAGCAGCGACTCCGCGGGCCAGACGTTGGGCTGCAGCAGATAGCGCTCGACCGCATCCATGTGCGCCGCCGGCATGCGGTCGCTGCCGAGGTCGAACCCCTCCAGCACCGGCGGTCCCTCGGCCGGGCGTCGATAGGCGAACCAGCCGCGGTAGTCGTTGCCGTTCTCCGGATTGTGCTTGGCGTTGGCCAGGCGGCGCTTCTCCGCCTCCGGCAGGGAGAAGAAGCGCGTGAGAGCGGCAATCCGCGACGGCACCGTCAGGCGTTCGACCGCACCGCCGGTGATCACCAGGAATCCCATCTCCTCGGCCGCCTCGCCCAGCGCCCGCTCGGCCTCGTCGCGCGCCGCGCCGGGCGGCGCGGTGAGATGGGTGACGTCGACGATGCGGATTCTGCGGGCCATGGCGGCTTCCTCGGCTGTTGCCGCCCCAGGACACCAGAGGCCCGCACCGGACCGCAACCCGCGACTCGTCGGCCGTGGCTTGCGCGGGCTGCATGGGAGGGCTAGCAGGAAGCATGGACGCACTGGTCACCGGCGGCGCCGGCTTCATCGGACGCCACCTCGTCGCCGCGCTGCTGGCCGCGGGGGCCAAGGTGCGGGTCCTCGACGTGGCCGCGCCGGGCGACCTGCCGGGCGCCGTCGACTACCGCCAGGGCTCGGTGCTCGACGAGGCCCTGCTGGCCGAGAGCTGCCGCGGCGTCTCCCACCTCTTCCACCTCGCCGCCATCGCCCACCTCTGGATCGCCGACAAGCGCCGCTACGAGGCAATCAATGCGGCCGGAACCGAGGCCGTGCTGCGGGCCGTGGCGCGCAGCGGCCTGCAGCGCCTGGTGCACTGCTCGACCGAAGCCGTGCTGGCCGGGACGGCGGACGGCGAAGGCCGGGTGGACGGCAGCGGCACGCCACGGATGGTCGACATGCCCGGTGCCTACAGCCGCTCGAAGCTGCGGGCCGAGCAGGCGGTCCTGGCCGCCGCCGCCGCCGGCCTGCCGGCGCTGGTCGTCAGCCCCACGGCACCGCTGGGCCCCGGCGACGCCGGGCTGACACCGCCCAGCCGCATGCTGCTGGATTTCGTCAATGGCCGGCACCCCGCCTTCCTCGACTGCCAGTTGAACCTGGTCGACGTGCGCGACGTCGCCCAGGGGCACCTGCTGGCGGCGCAACGGGGCGCGCCGGGCCGGCGCTACCTGCTGGCCGGCCATGACATCCGCCTCGCCACCCTGCTCGGCCGCTTGCAGACGATGACCGGCCTGACGATGGCGAAGCGGCGCATCCCCTACTGGCTGGCCTGGGGCGCCGCGGCCACTGGCGAGTTCGTCGCCGACCACCTCACGCACCGGCCGCCGGCCGCCAGCCTGAACGGCGTGCGCCTGGTGCGGCGGGCGCTGCGCTACGAGGCGACGGCGGCCCGCGGCGAGCTGGGGTGGAGGTGCCGGCCGCTCGATGGCAGCCTCGCCGACAGCCTGGCCGACTTTCGGGCGCGCGGCCTCGTGACGCGGCAGGCACCGCTTCCGGTCGGCCGCGCCAACGACTAGCGTGGCACGGCCATGACCTACCTCGCCCGCCGCTCCCCCTGGAATGCTGCCTGTCGCGGCTTCGCGCGCCGCTGCCCGGCCTGCGGCCGCGGGCCGGCCTTCGCCGGCTACCTGAAGGTGGTCGAGAGCTGCAGCGGCTGCGGCGAGGCCCTGGGCCATATCCGCGCCGACGACTTTCCGCCCTACCTCACCATCCTGCTGGTCGGCCACATCATCGTGCCGCTGGTGCTGCTGGTGGAGCAGAACTTCGAGCCGCCGCTGTGGCAGCAGATGCTGATCTGGCCCTCGATCACGCTGGCGCTCACGCTGCTGCTGCTGCGCCCGATCAAGGGCGCGGTGCTCGGCCTGATGTGGGCGCTGCGGCTGCGCGGCGACGAAACCCACTGACCCCCGGACGCTAGCCCGTCAGCTTCGCCAGGTCGGGCAATGGCCGCCGGCATTCCGGAATGCGCGCCAGTTCGGCCTCCAGCGCCAGGCCGATGCCGAGCAGACGCTCCTCCTGCCAGGGCTTACCGACCAGCTGCAGCCCGAAGGGCAGCCCCTCCTCGTCCAGCCCGCAGGGCAGCACCAGCACCGGATGGCCGGTCAGCGTCACGGCATAGGTGATGCAGATCCAGGAGATGTAGGTCTCCAGCGGCGCGCCGTCGATCGTGGTGGGGAAGAGCTGCGTCTTGTCGAAGGGCGAGACCGAGGCGACCGGGCAGACGAAGAGATCGAGGTCCTTCATGAAGCCGACGAAGTCGCGATAGAGCTGGCTGTGCGCCACTTCGGCGCTGGCGATCTCGGCGGCGCCGAGCTTCAGCCCGGCCTCGGTGTTGGCGATGACGTTGGGCCCCAGCAGATTGCGCTTGTGCCGATAGAGATCCTGGAAGCCGGCGACGAAGCCGGCGGCGCGCAGCGTTTCGAAGATCGGCGTTGCCCGGGCCAGCGGCGGCGTGCGCGCATCGCAGGCCTTGAAGAGATGCTTGATACGGCCGATGCGGTCGCGGAAGACTCGGCGGATCGCCGCCGAGATCGGCGCCGCGCCGAGGTCCTCGCTGAAGCCGACCGTCAGGCGGTTGGGATCGATCGCCTGCGGCCGCGCGAGCAGGGCGGTCGGCCCCGGGCGCGACTTGGGGTCGAGCGGGTCCTCGCCGGCCAGCACCGACAGCAGCAGCGCCACGTCCGCCACCGAGCGGCCCATCGGCCCTTCGACCGACAGCGGCGAGAAGAGCCGCGTCGACTCGCTCGAGGGAACCCGGCCGGGGGTCGGCCGCAGCCCGACGACACCGCAGAAGCTGGCCGGCGTGCGCAGGCTGCCGCCGAGGTCCGAGCCATTGCAGAGCGGCAGCATGGCAGTGGCCAGCGTCACCGCCGAGCCGCCCGACGATCCGGCGCAGGTCAGCGCCGGATCGAAGGGGTTGCCGGTCGCGCCATAGACCTTGTTGGTGGTGTTGGCGCCGGCGCCGAACTCCGGCGTGTTGGTCTTGGCGACCACCAGGCCGCCGGCGGCGCGCTGCCGCGCCACCACGCTCTCGTCCGCCTTGGGCACGTGATCCTTGAAGATCAGCGAGCCGTGCGCGGTGGTCAGGCCGGCGGTCTCGTTCAGGTCCTTGATGCCGAGCGGCAGGCCATGCAGCGGTCCGAGCGCCTCGCCGCGCATCACCGCGAGCTCCGCCGCCGCCGCCGCCGGCTCGGCACCGGCTTCGTCGAAGGCGACGATGGCGTTGACGGCGCCGTTCACCTGCGCGATGCGCGCCCGGCAGCTGGCCAGCAGTTCGCGCGGACTGACCTGCCGGGCACCGATCAGGCGGCGCAGTTCGACGGCGGAAAGGTCGCAGAGTTCGCTCATGACAGGGTCCTCAGAGAATGGCTGTTGCCGTCACGCCACCGCCGGATAGCCCAGCGCCGCGGCGCCGGCATCCATGCGGGTCAGTGCCGCATAGTCCGCATCGTCCAGCACCGCGAGGCCGGCGATCAGCAGGGCTTCGCGCGCCTCGGCCAAGCCGGGGTCGGCGAAGGTGTCGTTCAGCGCGAGACGCAGACGGTCGACCTCCTGGTCGCTGGCCGCGCCGCGCGTGATGAAGGGCAGCCCGGGCGCCGCCGCTGTCGCGCCCAGGCTGCGCAAGCCTTCGAGCGCGGCAGGCCGGTGGCGACGCAGCAGCGCTACGGTCACGGCATCGACGGCGGCCAGGTCGGCGCGGCCGTCGTGCAGGGCATCGAGCGACGCCCCGTGGCCGCCGGTCTCCAGGCATTCGCCGAAGAAGCGGCCGCCCCGGGCCAGGGGCGCCACGGCATGGCGCAGCGCGTTGTAGCCCGACTGCGAGTAGGAGCGATTGTAGGCGCCCCGCCGCCCACGCAGGTCCGCCAGCGCCTTGGCCGGATCGTCGGCCCTGACCAGCAGCAGAGAGCTGTAGCGGGCGCCCTGGCAGCCCGGCGCGTCGTAGCAGGGGGTCGCCAGATAGCGCACCTTGCCCTGCAGCAGGGTCACCAGCGGGTAGCCGCAGGTCTGCGCCAGCAGCAGCTCCGGGTCGCTCCACTGCGCCCTGTAGTCGCCGTCGCGGTCGAGGCCATAGGGCACCTCGGGAAAGCCGGCGCGCCGCAGGTTGATGAGCAGCTGCGCGCCGAGCGCGTCGGTTGCCCACTTCACCTCGGGAAGGTCGTACATCTGCAGCGCGACCAGCATGGCGAGGGCTCCCTAGACGGCCGAGGGGCGCGAGGGAAGCTGCCCGTCGGTGCCCTCCTGGAACTTCGGCAGCGGGTCGTGCAGTTCGTAGTAGTCGCCTTTGGCGGTCAGGAAGATGTGGCCCTGCACGGTCACGCCGGTGGGCGGGTCCAGCATGCCGCAGGCGATCGCGGTGTAGTCGGCGCCGGCACGGCTCCCAGAAGAGGCTGGCACCGCACTCGCTGCAGAAGCCGCGGCGCGCCACCGCCGAGGAGGCATACCACTTCAGGCCGCGGCTTTCGGTGAAGCGCAGCGCCGCCGTGTCGGCGGCCGCATAGGCGACCGGCGTGCCGTGCGTCTTCTGGCACATGCGGCAATGGCACACGAGGGCGTCGCGCAGCGGCCCGCCGACCTCGAAGGCAACGGCACCGCAGAGGCAGCCGCCGCGATGGCTCTCCTGCTTCATGGTGATTCGGTCCCCTCCCGATTCGTCATCCCTGTCGGCCCGATGTCCGGCCGGCGCGCCAGCAGGCGGTCGCCGGGCTCGTTCTCCCGGATCAGGCGCGCCAGCACGCCTGGCACCTCGGGCGGCTGCACCACGGCGGCGCGGATCAGGTCGTCGAAGTGGCGCTGCAGGACCCGGATGTGTTCGGTCGAGTTGAACACGAAATACATGTTTCCGAAATAGACCGCCGCGCGCAACGGCCCGAAGATCGTGTAGGGCACCGAGTAGCGCTGCAGGGCGTCGAACAGGAACCAGCGCACCGCCGGGTAGAGCTCGTTCGACAGGGTCTCCATCGTCTCGAGCTGGTGGCGCCGCTGCGGCCAGGGCATCCGGCGCCACACCCCTTCGCCGCGCGCGAAGGACTCGACCGACTGCAACGAACTCGCCATCTCGAAATCGACGTCGGGGCCGCGCAGGTGGGCCAGCCGCTTCATCGCCGACTCCAGCCGGCCGGCCGGGATCGGCTGCTCGAAGGCCGAGTACTCGTACTGGATCAGCCCCTCGGTCTTCAGCAGGTCGGGCAGGCTCGCCGGCACGTAGCGGATGCGATAGCCGGCGGCCTCGGCATGCCAGGCCAGCAGGCGCTCGTCGCCCGGCGGACCGGCGCCGGCCTCGATCTCCAGCGCCCGCGTGACCAGTTCCGGCCCCATCTGGCCGCTCTGGGTCAGGCCCAGCAGCCAGTCGACCGAGACCTGCGCCGCCTCGGCGATGGCGACGATGGTCTCGGCCCGCGGCAGGCGGTCATGCGCCTCGTCGCGAGCAGCTGCGACAGGGTGGAGCGGTCGAGCCCGATCCGCCGCGCGAAGGCGGCCTGGCTGGCGCCGCTGTCGCGCAGCACCTGCTGCAGGCGCTGGCGGAAGCGGGCGACGGTCTCGCGACGATCCATGCGTCATGGTGACGCGCTTGTTTACCAAAGTCAACAAATGTCGCCGTTGATGACCAGATGCGGCGATCTGTGACCACACGCCGCTTGCGGCCATGGAGCTGATCACGGAAAGCTGCCAGGCAACGACAACAGGCTTTGCGCAATCTCCAGATCATGCGCCAGGCGCGCACTCCCGACCGGATCGAATGGCCTACCGTGGCGTTGATCGCCGCGACCTACTTCTGTTTTGGCCTGCTCACCTGGTTCCACGCGGAGATGGCCTGGTGGGCCTTCATTCCGCTGGGCGCCTACGTCGGCGGGCTGCACGGCTCGATCCAGCACGAGGTGGTGCACGGCCACCCGACGCCCTGGCGCCGGGTCAACGAGGCGCTGGTCTTCCCCTGCCTCTGGCTCTGGCTGCCCTACGCGCTCTACCGCGAGGGGCACCTCAGGCACCACGAGGACGGCAATCTCACCTGTCCGCAGGAGGATCCCGAGACCTACTACGTCCTGCCGGAGCGCTGGGCGCGGATGTCGGCGCCGGCGCGCGCCTGGCGCTGGGCGATGAACACCTTCGCCGGCCGCGCTGCTGCTGGGCGCCGCCGCGCTCCTGGCTCTGGGCGCGGCAAGCAGCTCTGGGCGGCGCTGGCCCGCGCGCGACGCCTACTGGCTGGGCGTCTGGGCCCGTCACGCGGTGGCCTGCGCGCTGCCGCTGGCCTGGGCGCTGTGGCTCTGCGGGATGCCCTTCTGGCTCTACTTCGTGAGTTTCACCTACGGCGGCACCGCGACATCGCCCACACGCGCTCCTTCCTGGAGCACCAGGCGCGGCCCGACGTCGGCGAGCGCACCGTGGCCGTCGAGGCCGGGCCGGTGATGAACCTGCTCTTCCTCTACAACAACCTG
>CALOEA010000071.1:0-39016 GCA_942492185.1 uncultured Alphaproteobacteria bacterium | reverse complement strand
AGCCTCTGGCCGCGCCGGCGCCGCGCCCCGCTCCGGCGGTGGGCAAGGCGCCCGTCGCGCGCGGGATCGCCACGGCGGCGCCTGCCGCCGGTGTCGGCGCACCGCGTACCGCCGCCGCCGGCGCGCCGAGCCGTCGCGGTGCGGCGCGCGGCGTGAAGGCCTGCCTCTGGCCGATCGGCGATCCGAGCACCAATGATTTCCACTTCTGCGGCGAGGAATCGGTGCCCGGCAAGTCCTACTGCGCCGAGCATTGCGCGAAGGCTTACATCACCAAGTCCCGCCCGGCGGACTCCGAAGCTGCGTGACCACATTCGGCCGGCGCTCCTGCCGAAAGGGGCGCCGGCCGCACGCTTGCAGGCGGCCCGGGCCGGCGGTCCGCAGGCCTTGGCGGCTTCTATTCCCCGAAGGGGCCTTGGCGGAGAGCCGGTCGCCGGATTCCGGTGTTTCAACGCGCCCGGCCGCAGCCATTCGCCGCCGCTAACCTATTATGCAGGAATGATTTCTATCCGGATTGTATACTAATGTATAACTGAATTATACGTTTTCGTAATCACGACGCGGCGCCGTCCTCCTACTCTGCCCGCAGATCAGGGACATGAGGGGATCGGCAAGATGCAGAACGCGGGCAATGACGCGCCTATCGGCGTGGCACAGGCAACGAATTTCGAGAATATTTCGCAGCGAAATGAAACGAATTCACCGCGCAGGTCGGCGCGCGTCCTCTGCCTGACAGCGGTGTCGCTCCTCGCCCTGACCGCGGCCGGCTGTGCCGGAACGCCGGCCTCGAAGAGCACGGGCAGCAGCGCCTCCACCAGCAGCGCCGGCTCCACCGTCGGCTGCGACAGCGACAATCTCTCAGCTGAGCTCCAGGCCTACTGCGACAGCCTGCTCGGCGCGGCCCCCGGTTCCGCGCTGGCCACGGCTGACGACGGCAGTGGCGACGGCGATGGCGATGGCGATGGCGATGGCGATGGCGATGGCGATGGCGATGGCGATGGCGATGGCGATGGCGATGGCGACGGCGATGGCGACGGCGATGGCGATGGCGATGGCGACGGCGATGGCGATGGCGATGGCGATGGCGATGGCGATGGCGACGGCGATGGCGATGGCGATGGCGATGGCGACGGCGACGGCGACACCACGGGCGGCGACGGCGACGGCGACGGCGACGGTGACGGTGACGGCGGTGGCAGCGCATCGGCGGGCGGTGGTTCCGCGAGCGGCACGTCGGGTGGCGACAGCGCATCGGCGGGCGGTGGCTCGGCCAGCGGCAGCACGGGCGGCAGCGGTTCCGGCGGCGGGAGCGGCACGGGCGGTGACAGCGCGTCGGCAGGAGGTGGTTCTGCAAGCGCCAGCTCCGGCGGTGGCGGTGCTTCGGCTGGCGGGGGCGGTGCCTCGGCCGGCGGCGGGAACTAGCCGTCTCTTCGCATAGGTTCTGGGCCGCCCCTTCGTGGGGCGGCCGACGATCCAAGCAACGCGGCCTTTGGGGGGAAGATTGAGATGATTCTGCGAGCGAGCCTGGGCTTCTGCGCCCTCCTGGCCTTGGCGATGCCGGCCAGCGCGCAGAATCGGGTCAATCCCAGCGACAACTGGAACTCAAGCTGGGGTTTCACCACACCAGCGGAAGAAACGCTGAAGCTGCTGCAGGCCGACACGATCAAGAAGGCGGGAGAGGGCTACTACGACAACATCGGCACGCCCTCCGATGTCTTCATCACCTACAACACGGACAACCGCAGCGGCGTGGTCGAGGTGACGGCGGGTGACAACTCGACCATCGACGTGACCAACCACACGGGCGACGAGATCGGCCAGAACACCAATGTGATTGGCGCGATCAACAACTCGACGACGACGATCGATGTCAGCGGCAACGGCAACACGGTGACCGCGACGAGCGGTGCCAACTCGGTGGGCTGCCAGGATGGCAGCATCAACATCGGTACCACCAGCAGTTCCGGCCAGGAGGCCAGCGGCGGGGATTCGAGTGGGAGCAGCGGGGCGGTGACCTTCTCCTCAGGCACGACCAGCTGCAATTGAGCGCAGCTATGCCCTTCTCCGTGCGAAAGCTGATAGCGCTCGGCTGCGTGGTAGCCGGCGTTGGCGGCTGTGCCTTCGCACCCGGCATGAACGTGCCGAGCGAGAATGCGACCCTCGCCGAGGGGCCCCCGATCACCGACATCATCACGCCTTTCGACGCCGCCTTGACCTGCCTCAAGGGCCGCGTCCAGCCGGAAATCACCTTCGCCGTGGGGGCAATTCTAGACTCGACCGGCAAGGAACAGTTCACAGAGGGCGGTGCCGGCAAGTTCGTCACGCAGGGCGCCGGCGAGATCGTGCAATCGGCGCTGTTCCGCGCCGGCGTCACGGTGCTGAACCGCCGCGATCCGCGGGTGATCACCACCGAGGCCGAGTGGGGCATCCGCGCCATCAACACGCAGGTGCCGGTCGACTTCTTCATCACCGGCAGCATCAACAGCCTGGATTTCATTCCCGGCGGCGGCTTCAGCCTGGAGGTCTCTGGCGTCGGCCCGCGCTATCGCCAAAGCCGCATCCTGGTGGGCATGGACCTGTCGGTGACGCAGTCGAGCACCGGCCTGATCGTGGCCAACGTGCCGCTGCAGAAGCAGATCTTCGCCAGCGAGATCGGTGTCGGCATCGGCCGCTTCTTCGGCGAGACGCTGGTCTCGCTCGACATCGGCGGACAGGAGCGCGAGGCCTTGAACTTCGCCCTGCGTCAGATGCTTTCCCTGGCCACCTTCGATCTTCTGACGCAGCTGATGACCCAGGAGAACTACCTCGATTGCCGCGCCAAGATCGACGAAGCCTACGGCTCTGCCGACGGCGCCGGCCGCATGGCGGCGACAGCCTCCGAGAGCGGCGCGGCCGCACTGGAGAACGTACCGGAGACCGTGCCGCCATCGACATCCACCGGCGGCAGCATGTCCGGCGGCGCCGAAGGCCTGGAGCCGACGAACGGCGGCAGCTACGGCGAAACGCAAGAGGACGGGGAGGCCAAGAGGATCGCCGTCGAGGACTACTCGAGCGGAGAGACCATCGAAGGCCGATGAGCGCGCAGCACCCATCAGTTGCAGCAGGCGCCGGGCCGGAACTCGCAGGCAGTGGCACGGCCGCCTCGTGGGGGCCTACGCCGCGCCGCGCCGCCCGGGAGGCGGTGCTCTGGAACAGCATCAGAGGGGGGGCATCAACTCCTCTCACGATCGTGGGCATGCCGAAACAACAAGCCCACGCACCGCGGCCCGAAACGGCGATATGGGTCGCAGAGCAATCGAAGGAGAATGAGGAAATGAAGAAGATTGTCATGGCAGCGATCGCTGCCGCTTTCACCGTGGGTCTGTCGGCGGGGGCCGGCGCCCAGACGATCACCATCGATCTCGATGCCCTGTCGGACATTCCGCCGGGCCAGCTGGTTGGTAGCTTCACCAACATCGCGATCAACAATGCGCTGATCGACGGTTCCGTCAGCGTCGACACTGCCGGCGTCGTGCTCGAGAGCACCGCGGAAGCCGCCACCTCCACGGGCGCCACGGCCTCCGAGACGGCTCAGTCGGTTGCGGAGAGCACCCTTGGTGACGTCGAGACCCTCGTCCTCGGTGCCTCCAACACCGGCGACATCACCCTCGGCGTTGCTTCGACCGTCGACGACGCGCTGGCCGGTTCGGCCTCCGCTTCGTCCGACTACAGCGGCCCGCTGCAGAACACCGTGGCGGCCAACATGGCCTTCAACCAGGCCGACCTCGACGCCTCGGTGACCCTGGCCTCCAACACGGCCTCGCTGGCCGCGTCGGGCGTCTCCACGACCGCCATCGGCGCCGTCAACACCGGCTCGATCGTGGCCGGCGTTGCGGGCACCCTCGCCGACATGAACGTCGTCGTGGCCCCGTAAGGTCATCTGCTGATCGGACGCGTACTTCTCAGGGGCGGGGGGTCACCCCCGCCCCTTTTTCTTCCCGGCGAGGCGCCTGCCCGGCCATCGGTCGCCAGCGCCGTCCCCCCTGTTGGCAGAAGACACCAAACAGGCGGCAACTGAACTTGAATCCACTGCAATAATCTTGCTATTTCAACCAGATCACGGTCGTCTCGCGGCCGAGATGATCGTCATAGCGACACGATCCCTGGCTTTCATGTACGGCGGTACCTGATGCACAAGATCCTCGTTGTCGACCGTTTTAATCTCTATCGCGAAGCCATCTGCTCGTTTCTGGCGGCAGAAGGGGATTTCGACGTCTTTCAGGCGTCTTGCAGCCCGGCAACGCGCAAGGCCATCCATGGCGACGGCCCCTTCGATCTCATCATCCACCGCTACAATCCGACCGAGACGAGCGGCCTCTCGCTGCTGCACGAGATCATCGCCTTGAACAGCGACAAGGGACGAGTCGCCCTGCTCGCCGACCAGATCTCGGCCAACCACCTGGACAGCGCTCTCGCAGCCGGCGTCGTCGGGCACATACCGGCTACGCTGCCGAGCGCGCAGCTCGGTCACGTGATCAGGCTGATGATCGCCGGCGGAATCTACGCGCCGGCGGCCTCCGGGGAACCGGCGCCTCAAGAGGAGAGCCAGCCCGACGTCTCGAAGCGCGATCTCGGCATCCTGCGCGCGCTCGCCGTGGGGGCGACGAATAAGGAGATTGCCGCGAAGATCGCGCTGCAGGAGGTCACGGTGAAAGTCATCATCGGCCGTCTGCTGCGCCATTTCGGCGCGCGGAATCGGGCCCATCTCGTCAGCGTCGTGCAGAGCCGCAACGTCATCTGAGGGCTGGCCGCGCGCCCGCGACCGCCGGGGCTCAGGCCAGCGTCGGTAGGGGAAAGCCCTCCACCAGCGCTTCGTAAGCCGCCGCCGCCTTGAGCACCATGCCGTCCTGGTGGGGCGGGCCGACGATATGGAGGCCGGCCGGGAGGCCGGCCTTGGTCAGGCCGCAGGGGACCGAGGCCGCCGGCTGCTGCGACAGGTTGATCGGGTAGGAGAAGGGCGTCCAGTCGACCCATCGCCCGACCGGCCCCGGCTGCTCCTTGCCGGCCTCGAAGGCCGGGATCGGCAGCGTCGGGGTCAGCAGCAGGTCGTAGGTCTCATGGAAGCGCTTCATGGCCAGGCCGACGGCCTCGCGGGCCTTCACGGCGGCGAGGTAGTCGAGCAGGCCGATTTTCGCCCCCTCGGCGGCGACGTCGCGCAGGCCGGGATCGAGCAATTCGCGCTGCGCCTCGTCGTGGGCGCGCAGCAGGTTTGCGGCGCCTGCGAACCAGAGAATACGGAAGATCGGGCCGCAGTCGGGGAGGTCGGGTGCCGCCTCCTCCACGGTCGCGCCGAGCTCGCCGAAACGCCGCGCGGCCGTCGCCACCAGCGCGGCGATCTCCGGATCGACCTCGGCGCCGGCGATCGTCGGCATGAAGGCCACGCGCAAGCCGCCCAAGCGGGTATCGAGGTCCTGGCGGTAGTCGTGACAGCGCGTGGGAAGCTGGTACCAGTCGCGGGCGTCCCGCTGGCTCATGACCGTCAGCATCAAGGCGCTGTCGTTCACCGTACGGGTCATCGGACCAATATGCGCGAGGGTCCCGAAGGGGCTGGCGGGATAGGCCGCGACCCGGCCGAAGGACGGCTTCAGGCCGACGATGCCGGAGAAGCCGGCGGGGATGCGGATGGATCCGCCGCCATCGGTCCCGACGTGGAGAGCGCCGAAACCCGCCGCGCAGGCCGCCGCCGCACCGCCGGACGAGCCGCCCGGAGTCTTGCTGGGATCCCAGGGATTGCGGGTGATGCCGGTCAGCGGCGAATCGGTCACGCCCTTCCAGCCGAACTCCGGGGTCGTGGTCTTGCCGAGAAAGATCGCTCCCTCGTCGCGCAGCTGCGCCACGCAGGGAGCGTCCTCGTCCCAACGCTGGCCGGGATCGACCGTGCGGGAGCCGCGCAGTGTCGGCCAGCCGCGGGTGAGGAGCAGGTCCTTGATCGTCGCCGGGACGCCATCAAGCCGACCGCTCGGCGCCGACCTGGCCCAACGGTCGCTTGCCGCCGCCGCCGCTTTGGTCGCCCCTTCGGCGTCGAGCAGGCAGAAGGCGTTCAACGTGCCGTCGTGGCGTTCGATGCGGGCCAGGATGTCGGCCATCACTTCGCTCGGCGAAAAGCGCTTGGTGCGATAGCCATGCAGGAGACTGCCGGCCGACAGCAGCGCCAGAGTTTCGGACATGATCTCTCCCTCGCGGTTCCCAGCCGGCCGCATTGGGGCACAGGCAGGCGCGTCCTGTCGACAGCCGCGCCGAGCGGGCTTGGCGCGGCCGCAGGCCCGCGGCTAAGGTCGGCGCGACCCGAGGCGCGGAGCGAGGCGCCGGCGGCAGGGGGAGACGACGATGGAACCGCACCGCGATCCGCTGGGTGCCTTGGTGCCCGGCCCGCAGCCGCGCGTCGAGGGAGCCGCGAGCGGACCCCTGGCCGGGCTCGCGTTCCTCGCCAAGGACATCTTCGACGTCGCCGGGTTCCCCACCGGCTGCGGCAACCCCGACTATCGGACGGCGGCCCCGCCGGCGGCCGCGCACGCCTGGGCGGTCCAGCGTCTGCTCGACAGCGGCGCCACCCTGGTGGGCAAGACGATCACCGACGAGTTCGCCTATAGCCTGAACGGCCAGAACCACCACTACGGCACGCCGACCAACGGCAATGCGCCGGGGCGCCTGCCGGGCGGCTCTTCCTCCGGTTCGGCGGCGGCCGTTGCCGGCGGTCTCGCTGCGGCGGCGCTGGGCAGCGATACCGGTGGCTCGATCCGCATTCCGGCGTCTTTCTGCGGCATCTTCGGAATGCGCCCGACCCATGGCCTGTTGCCGCTGGATGGCGTCATGCCGCTGGCGCCCTCGTTCGATACGGTCGGCTGGTTCGCCGGCGATGCGGCGACGCTGGGACGGCTCGGCGCCGCGCTGCTGCCGGCGGACCGGGGACCTGGCGCCTTCGCCCGTCTGCTGGTGCCGGAGGATGTCTGGGATCTCGCCTTGCCGGCGGCGCGGGCCGCCCTGGAGCCGCAGCTCCGGCGCCTGGAACAGCGTGTCGGGCCGGCCGATCGGCGGCCGCTGGCGCCGCCCGGCGAGCTGACCGCGTGGATGGATGATTTCCGTCTGCTGCAGGCCCGCGAGGTGGCCCGCGGGATCGGCCGCTGGGTGGCGGCGCAGCGACCGCGGCTCGGTGCCGACATCCAGGCCCGCTTCGACTGGGCCCTCGCGCTGCCGGAGGACGCCGACACCGAGGCGATGGCGCGCCGTCCGGCTATCAGGCGCCTGCTCGACGAACGCCTCGGGGTGGACGGGTTGCTGGCGCTGCCGGGAGCCCCCGGAGCGGCGCCGCTGATCGCCACGCCGCCGGAGGATCTCGCCGACTGGCGCCTGCGCGTGCTGGCGCTCACCTCCATCGCCGGCCTGGCCGGTCTGCCGCAGGCGGCCCTGCCGCTGGCCTCGATCGAGGGCGCGCCGCTGGCGCTCGGCCTGGCCACGGCCGCCGGACGGGACCGCGCGCTCTTGACCTTCGTCGCGCGCCTCTGCGCTCAGGAGTCGTAGTCGACCAGCGAGGTCAGGGGCAGGTCGACCCGGTCACGGCCCTTCAGGAAGGAGAGCTCGATGAGCACGGCGGCGGCGCGCACATCGGCGCCGACCTTGCGCAGGAGGCCGACGGCGGCGTTCAAGGTGCCGCCGGTGGCGAGCAGATCGTCGAGCAGCACGACGCGCTGGCCCGGCTGCACGGCGTCGGCCTGCACTTCGAGCGTATCGCTGCCGTATTCCAAGTCATAGGTGTAGGGGATCGTGGCGCCGGGCAGCTTGCCCTTCTTGCGCACCATGATGAAGCCCAGGCCGAGATGATAGGCCAGCGGCGCGGTGACCAGGAAGCCGCGCGACTCGATGCCCGCGAGGAGATCCGGCTTGTGCGGCGTTACCGCCTCGGCCAGGCGGTGGACCGCTGTCTGCCACGCCATGGCGTTCGCGATCAGGGTGGAGATGTCGTAGAAGAGAATTCCCGGCTTGGGAAAGTCCGGTACCGAGCGAATGTGTTGTTTGATGTCCATGGTGCCCTGCTGCCCGCCCCCGCACACCGGTACCGCCCGGCGCGACCCGGGGGCGACACTAGGGGAGGCGGATAGGGCGAACAACCCTGGCGCCGGACCGTCCCATCTCCCGAGGGGCAATTTGCCGCTTCCGTCGGGCCGGCAGGATCACCAGAATGCGCGGCTTGTAGGTTTCGCCTGTGGAGCGGCGCGGCCAGCGAGCGGGGGCTTGCGGAGCGGGGGAGCGAGCGAAGCTTGGCGGAAAGAGGTTCGATGACTGTGAAGAGATGCTTTGGTGCGAAGGCGGTGCCGGCGGCGGCCCTCCTCCTTCTCCTGTCGATGGCGATCGTGCGAGCCGACGACGAGGTCGTGCCGCCGCCGCTCATCTCCGACCTCGCGGCCGAGGCCGACGTCGACAACGCAACGCAGGAAGCGACGGCCGAACCGGCGCCGGAGCCCGCGGCGGATGCGGCCGAGGCGCAGGAGGCCGCCCCCGTCCCCTTGCGGCAGATCGTGATCGGCTCGGCGCCGGTATCGGGCACCTTCTATCCGGCCGCCGGCGCGATCTGTCGCCAGATCAATCGCCGCCGCGATGTCGATGGCCTGCGCTGCCTGGTGGAGGAGACCGACGGATCGGCCGACAACCTCGAGCGCTTGCGGCAGGGCGCGCTGGAACTGGCCATCGTGCAGTCCGACTGGGCCTATCACGCCGTCGCCGGCTCGACCTCGGAACAGGCTCCGCCGATGACCGAGCTGCGCAGCCTGGCCCTGCTGCAGCCGCAGGTCATGACCCTGGTCGCCAGCGCCCAGAGCGGCATCCTCGAGCTGGACGACCTGACCGGAAAGCGGATCTCGATCGGCCAGCCCGGCACCGGTATCAACGAGATTGGGCGCGTGCTGCTCGCGCATCTGGGCTTCGCCGACCAGGTGACACTGCTGGAGCTGCCGATCGAGGACGAGGCGGCCGCCCTCTGCAACGGCGACATCGATGCCTTCCTCCTGCCGGTCGCGCATCCCAACGGCGCGGTGGCGGAGGCGGTGGATCTCTGCGGCGCCGTGCTGGTGGGCATGACCGGCGAGGCGGTGGACCAGTTGGTGGAGAGCTGGCCCTTCTACGTTCAGGCGATCATTCCGGCCGGCGTCTATGGCGGAAGCGGCACGGACGTGAAGTCCTTCGGCCTGGTGGCGACACTGGTGACGACCGAATCGCTGCCGGAGGAGGTCGCCTACCAGGTGGTCAAGTCGCTGTTCGAATCGCTCGACGACCTGCGGGCGCAGCACCCGATCCTCAGCCTGCTGAGCGAGGAGAGCATGAGCGGCCTGGGCCTCTCGGCCCCGCTGCACCCCGGCGCGCTGCGCTACTTCCAGGAGCGCGGCTGGCGCTGATGCCCAGGCGGATCGCCCGCTTCGCCGCGGCGGTGGAGCCGCCGCAGCTCAACCGGGTCAGCCGCGCCGAGCTGCTGCGCATGGCGGACGCCGGCCGCGAGATGCTGGAGATCGAGCGCATCCTCGGCAAGAGCGGCGACAACGTCGTGGGCGAACTGCTGCGCGGCGAGGATTCCTTCTACGAGTGGGACCACTACCCCTCGGGCGACGTCTACGATCAGGAGACCGGCGCCCAGTACTACTACCATGCCCATGCCGCCGACGAGCGGTTCGACCGGGAACACGGCCACTTCCACACCTTCGTGCGGCCGAAGCTGCCGTCGAGCCGCCAGGGTGGGGGGCCGGGCAACGACCTGCTCTGCCATCTGGCCGCGATCTCGATGAATGCCGAGGGGCAGCCCTTCCGCCTCTTCACGGTCAACCGGTGGGTCACCGGCGAGAGCTGGTACCCGGCCGCCGAGGCGATCCGCGAGCTCGGCAACTTCAGCGTCCAGCTGGCGCGCCCCTCATGGCCGACCAATCGCTGGGTCGGTGCCTGCCTGGCGCTGTTCCGGCCCCAGGTCGTGGCGCTGATCCAGGCGCGGGACCGCGTGCTGGACACCTGGCGCCACCGCTATCCGGGGCGCGACGTGCTGGAGGACCGGCAGCTGGAGATCACCAGCGTGATGGAGGTCGACGTCGCCCAGCAGGTCGGCGCGATTCAGACCGCGCTCACCAGCCGGGCACGGCCCCGCCGCTAGCGGCCCCCCTCAGGGGCCCGATCCCAGTACCGCCTCCGGCAGCCAGGTGACGATCTTCGGGAAGGCGATGCAGAGGCCGACGCCGATGACCTGCAGCGTGACGAAGGGAACGATGCCGGCATAGATGTGCTGGATCTTCACGTCCGGCGGCGCCACCCCCTTCATGTAGAAGAGGGCGAAGCCGAAGGGCGGTGTCAGGAAGGATGTCTGCAGGTTGACCGCCAGCAGGACCGCGAACCACATCACAGTGTAGCTGGCGATCTCGATATGGCCGCCGAAATCCAGCTTCGCGATGATCGGCGCGAAGACCGGCAAGACGATCAGCGTGATCTCGATCCAGTCGATGAAGAACCCGAGGAAGAAGACGACGATCATGATCATCGCCATGACGCCCCAGGGACCGGCGTCGAGCGAATTGATCAGGTGATTGACGAACTCATGGCCGCCCAGGCGCACGAACACGTAGGAGAAGCAGGTGGCGCCGACGAAGATGCCGAACAGCATGCCGTTGGTCAGGGCCGCGCGCTGGCAGACGTCTTTCAGCACCGACCAGGACAGGCGGCGATTGGCGATCGCCAGGATCGTCGCGCCGAGCGCGCCGACGCCGGCGGCCTCGGTCGGCGTGGCGATGCCGGCGAAGATCGAGCCGAGGACCATGACGATCAGGAAGACCGGCGGCAGGAACCCCTTCAGCACCAGCTTCAAGAGCTTGCTGCCGCGCGGCCCGATGTCGTCGGGCAGCGGCGGGGCGAGCGAGGGGCGCACCCAGCAGACCGTGATGATGAAGGTGACGTAGAGAGCCGAGAGCAGGAGGCCCGGCATGATGGCGCCGAGAAACAGCGAGCCGACCGGCACGCTCATCAGGTCGGCCATGATGACGAGCATGATCGAGGGCGGTATCAGGATCCCCAAGGTCCCTGACGACGCGATGGTGCCGCAGGCAAGGGGCAGGCTGTAACCGCGCTGCTGCATGACCGGCAGGGCCATCAGCGTGAGCAGGACGACGGATGCACCGATGATGCCGGTGGTGGCGGCGAGGATCGTGCCGAGCAGCGTCACCGACAGTGCCAGGCTGCCCGGCATGTGGCGGGTGAGAACCTGCAGGATGTAGAGCAGGTCTTCCGCGATGCCGGATTTCTCCAGCATCACCCCCATGAAGATGAACATGGGAATGGCGACCAGCACGATGTTCTCGATCGAGCCGCCGTAGATGCGCGAGTAGACCGCACCGAACTTGGCGAGATTGAAGAGGTCGAGGCCGATGGCGGCGACGCCGAAGGCGATGCCGACGCCTCCCAGCACGAAGGCCACCGGGTAGCCGGTGAAGATGAAAATCGCCATGGCGACAAACATCAGGGCCGGCAGGATATCTACGATTTCCATCAGCTCAGTTCCCCCCGCCGGGCTTCTTGTGCGCCAGCTCGAGCTCGACTTCCTTCTTCAGGTGCTCGATCTCGTTGACCTCGACGAAATCGTTGGTGGTTGCGCGCAACTCGGGGGGGCCGAAGAGATAGACGATGTGTTTCAGCAGCACCGAGATGCCGGCGACCGCCAGGATGGCAAAGCCGGTCACCAGGCACCCCTTGATGATCCAGCGCCACGGCAGGCCGGTGGTGGCGGAGGAGGCCTCGTTCATCGAATAGGAGAAGAGGAACTGCTTGTAGCCGAAGTAGACGACCATGACGCAGTAGGGGAGCAGGAACAGGAGGCAGCCCAGCACCTCGATCCAGGCCCGGGTGCGCGGCGTCAGGCGCTCGCGCACCAACTCGACCCGGACGTGGCCGTTGCGGACATAGGTGAAGCCGAGACAGAGGAGGAACAGGACGGCGTGGATGTGCCACTCCGCTTCCTGCAGCTTGGTCGAGGGCAGGAAGTCGTAGAGGCCGCTGCTCTGGAAATCCGGATACCAGGTGAGGACCTTGCGCTGGGTGATGTCGTAGGTGATCACCACCATGAGCGGAAGGAAAAGCCAACTGGCGAGCCGCCCGACCAGATCGGCGAAGCCACCGAGTGCCCGGCTCAAACGCAATAGGGTATACATGACCTGACTTCCCCCCGGGGGCGTCGCAACCTGCAGCCCGACGCAGGCGGCACTGCCGGGCAGCCCGCCAACCGGATGCCAAAAAGCAAAAGGGGGCGCCATTCGGGCCAGGCACGATCGGATGACCGGCCCAATGGCGCCCCCGTCAACGCCTCTGCGGGCTGCCTACTTCAGGTAGCCCAGCTCCTTCCAGATGGCGTAGTTCTGCCGGAAGGCCGTGAGCGACTCCCAGGCACGGGCGAAGTCCGCATCCGCCGCAACCTGCTCCTGCACCACCTCGCCCCAGGCCGTCTCCAGGGCGTCGAGAATCTCCGGCGGCCAGGTGTGGATCGTCACGCCCTGCGCCTCGAGCTCCTGCAGGGCGGCGAACTGGATCGCCTCGCCTTCGGCCAGGCCGTAGCGCACGTTGTCGCCGCAGACCGAGTAGATCTGCGCCTTCTGCGTATCGGAGAGGCCGTCGTACTCTCCCTTGTTCATCATGAGGTCGAACATGGTCGACTGCTGATGCCAGCCGGGGAAGTAGTAGTGCTTGGCGACCTGGTAGAAGCCGAGCTTCAGGTCGATGGCGGGCATCGAGAACTCGGTGGCGTCAATGGTGCCGAGCTCGAGCGCCGGGTAGATATCGCCGCCAGCCAGGAGCTGGGTGGAGACACCCATCTTCTCCATCACCTTCGCGCCGAGACCGAAGAACCGCATCTTCAGGCCCTGCAGGTCGCCGACCGCGTTGATCTCCTTCTTGAACCAGCCCGAGGCTTCCGGCGCGATGATGCCGCAGATCTCGGAGTGGATGCCGTACTTCTCGTAGATCTCGTTGAAGAGCGGCTCGCCGCCGCCGAAGTAGTACCAGCCGAGGTACTCGCCGGAGGAGGGACCGAAGGGCACCGCGGCGAAGAGCTGCAGTGCGGGCACCTTGCCGGCCCAGTAGCCCGGCGTCGACCAGCCGGCGTCAACCGAACCGGTCGCGACGGCGTCGAAGACCTCGAGGGCCGGCACGATGGCGCCCGGCTCCTGGAAGGTGATGGTGATGTCGCCGCCGGACACCAAGGCGATCTGATCCTGGATGCGCTTACCGAGCGTTCCGAGCTGCGTCAGCGAGCCCGGATAGGTCGACTGCATGTCCCAGTTGACGCTCTCAGCCGACGCGGTGCCGGCTGACAGAACGGTCGACAGCGCTGCAGCGCTCGCCGCCGAGGCTAGAATCTTCCCGATGCGCATAGTGTGAGAGTCCTCCCAGACTTCTTCAATCCTCCCCAGGAGTGGGGAGGCTTCCCTGCAACACGCGACCCTCAAGCACCTCACATTGGAGGAGAGGCTGCCTCGGTCGTCGTTGGTGTAGGGAACTGTACCCACCCCGGCCCAAGAGCGACAAGGCGTTATTCCTGGGCGAGAATGCCCAAAAAAGCAGCAGGCAGCCCCGCCGACACAGGGCCGAGAGGGGCGTTGCCAAGGCCGAATTGAACAGCTATAAGCCGCCGCCCAAGGCACGTGGCTCCGCGTAACGGGGAGTAGCTCAGCCTGGTAGAGCACTGTGTTCGGGACGCAGGGGCCGGAGGTTCGAATCCTCTCTCCCCGACCAGTTCCGGGCCACGCGCCGACGCCGGCCGCCCGCAAGGGCTGGCCGGCGTTTCTCTTTGCAGCCGCGGCCGTTCTGCCGGCGAACCGGCTTCAGTAGCCGCGGTCGACCGTGAAGGTGGCGACCTCCTCCAGGGCACGGCGGATCGGCCCCTCGGGGAAGATCTGCAGGGCCGACAGCGCCTGGTCGCGGTAGCGCCGGGCGAGGGCCAGACTCTCTTCCAGCGTGTCGTAGTGGCCGCAGAGCCGGATCGCTTCGGCCAAGTCTTCCTCGCGCTGCTCCAGATCCTCCAGGCAGCGCCGCCAGAACGCCAGCTCGCTGGGCGTGGCGCGGGCGATCGCCAGCACCACCGGCAGGGTGAGCTTGCCCTCGCGAAAGTCGTCGCCGACCGTCTTGCCGAGGTCGGCCTCCTGGGCCGCGTAGTCCAAGACGTCGTCGACCAGCTGGAACGCCATGCCGAGCGACTGGCCATAGGTCTCCAGGGCCAGCTCCTCGGCGCGCGGACGGGCGGCGACGACGGCGCCGATGCGGCAGGCGGCGGCGAAGAGCGCGGCGGTCTTGGCGCCGATCACCGAGATGTAGTCCTCCACCGAGGTCTCGACATCGTTGGCGGTGAGGAGCTGCTGCACCTCGCCCTCGGCGATGACGGCCGAGGCGCGCGACAGGATCGCCAACACCTCGAGCGACCCGTCGGACACCATCAACTGGAAGGCGCGGCTGAAGAGGAAATCGCCAACCAGCACGCTGGCCTTGTTGCCCCAGACGGCGTTGGCGGTGGCGCGGCCCCGCCGCAGCGCGCTCTCGTCGACGACGTCGTCGTGCAGCAGCGTTGCGGTATGGATGAACTCGACACAGGCGGCCAGGGCATGGTGGCGCTCGCCCTCATAGCCGCAGAGGCGGGCGGTCGCCAGCGTCAGCAGCGGCCGCAGTCGCTTGCCGCCGGCGGCAACGATGTGGCCGGCGAGCTGCGGGATCAGCGCCACCTGCGACTGCATGTGCTCGACGATCAGGCGATTCACCTGGACCAGATCGCCCCCTACCAGGGACAGCAAACGGTCCAGCCCGCCGGATGGGCTGTGCTCGGCCGGCGACGGCGACTGGTCGGACTTGAGGCCGGCGGCCAGAACCAAGATGCTCTCCTCAACCGGTGGCGGCCCCCTCTGTCGTGCCAGGGGCAACTGTGGCAGAGCATAGGGGGGTGTTGCAGCCGGTCAAGCGCATGCGACGACGTGGCTGCGCCCATGACGGGTAGCGGCGTGGCGCCGGCGAGAGGGGTGGCATTGAACACCAGCGAAGACCGCCTGCTGGGCGGGCGGGTGCAGCTGCGCCAGCCGGCCGAAGGCTACAGGGCCGCCATCGATCCGGTGCTGCTGGCCGCCGCCACGGCGCCGCCACCGGGGGCGCGGCTGCTCGATCTGGGCTGCGGCGTCGGCGCGGCTCTCTTCTGCCTGCTCGCCCGCCGTCACGACCTGACCGCGGTCGGGCTGGAGCTGCAGCCCGCGCTGGCCGCGCTGGCGCGCGAGAATCTGGTGCTGAACGGCTGCGGCGGCCGCGCCGAGATCCGCACCGGCGATGCGGCCGCGAAACCGCCGCTCCTGCCGGCCGGCAGCTTCGACTGGGTGATGAGCAATCCGCCCTTCGCGGCGGCCGGCAGCGCCACCGCGCCGGCGCAGGCCGGACGGGAGCTGGCGCACCAGGAACGCAGCCTCGACCTCTCCGGATGGATCGAGCGGGCCTTCTACTTCCTGAAGCCGCGTGGCGGCCTGACGATGATCCATCGCGCCGATCGCCTGCCGGCGCTGCTGGCGGCGCTGGACGGTCGCGCCGGCGCGGTGGCGATCTGTCCGCTGTGGCCGCGGGAGGGCGTGCCGGCGCGCCGCGTGCTGCTGCAGGCAACCAAGGGCAGCCGGGCGCCGGCGCGCCTGCTGCCGGGCCTGGTCTTGCACGGCGGGGGGGCGGGCTACAGTCCGGCCGCGGAGGCCATCCTGCGCGACGGGGCGGCGCTGGACCTCGACGACTAGCCGTGCCAAGTAGAGGCCCATGGGCCTGCTGCGTTTCCTGCGACGGATCAAGTTGCTGCCGACGCCCGGCTGCGTCCCGGTGGTGCGCCTGACCGGCGTCTTGGCGCCGGGCTCCAGCCCGCTGCGCAGCGGGCTGTCGCTGCAGCGCGTGGCGCCGGTCCTGAAGCGCGCCTTCTCGATGCCGGGCGCCCTGGCGGTGGCGATCTCGGTCAACTCGCCCGGCGGCTCGCCGGTGCAGTCTTCCCTGATCGCCCGGCGCATCCGGCAGCTCTCGCGCGAGAAGAACCTCCCGGTCATCGCCTTCGTCGAGGACGTCGCGGCCTCGGGCGGCTATTGGCTGGCGGTGGCCGGCGACGAGGTCTTCGTCGACGCCAGTTCCATCGTCGGTTCGATCGGCGTGGTATCGGCCGGCTTCGGCTTCCCGGAGATGCTGAAGAAGCTCGGCGTCGAGCGCCGGGTCCACACCGCCGGCGAGAAGAAGGGGATGCTCGATGCCTTCCAGCCGGAGCGGCCAGGGGATGTCGAGCACCTGAAGCGTCTGCAGGGCGAGATTCATCGCCGCTTCATCGCCTGGGTGAAGGAGCGGCGCGGACTGAAACTGAAAGGACCGGAGGACGAGCTGTTCTCCGGCGCTTTCTGGACCGGCGAGACCGCCGTCGCGCTGGGTCTGGCCGACGGCCTGGGCGAACTGCGCCAGGTGCTGATCGAGCGTTTCGGCGCCAAGGTGCGGCTGGTGCCGACCGAGCGGCCGCGCGGCTTCATGAGCCGCCTGCTGGGCGGGCGCAGCGGCGAGGGCGCGCCGCCCTTCGCCGGCCTTGCCGAGGGCGCCTTCGCGGCGGTGGAGGAGCGGCTGCACTGGCAGCGCTTCGGACTCTAGGAGCCCCCATGTTCGGCATATCGCTGCAGAAGCTGCTGGTGCTGATCGGCGTCCTGATCGCGGTCTGGGGCTTCTTCAACTACGCCGCCAAGCAGAAGAAGCTGCGCGAGCGGCGGGAGCAAGACCGTGCCGAGCTGGCGCGGCGCCAGGCGCACGCGGCGGCAGCCGGGCCGGCGGCACAGGCGGCTGCCGGCGCCAAGGTCGAGGAGATGGGGGTCTGCGCGGTCTGCGGCGCCTACGTCGCCACCGGCAGCAAGAGCTGCGGCAAGGCCGCCTGCCCCTATCTGTAGCGGCGGCCGCTTTCTTGATTCGCCCCAGGGGCGCGGCTAAGGTGCGCGCCCGCTGCCGCAGCGCAGCACGACGCGCCGCACAGAGTTCCCCACGATGTCCGCCACCGACGCCTCCAGCACCGCCCGCCCGGCCCCGCGCCGCGCCGATCCGGCCACCTGCTTCCAGCGGCTGATCCTCAACCTGCAGCTCTATTGGGCCGAGCAGGGCTGCGTGATCCTGCAGCCCTACGATCTCGAGGTCGGTGCCGGGACGTTCCATCCGGCCACCACGCTGCGCTCGCTAGGGCCGGACCGGGTGTGGAACTGCGCCTACGTGCAGCCCTCGCGTCGGCCGACCGACGGGCGCTACGGCGAGAACCCCAACCGCCTGCAGCACTACTACCAGTACCAGGTGCTGATGAAGCCCTCGCCGGGGGACATCCAGCAGCGCTACCTCGGCTCGCTCAGGGCCATCGGCCTCGACCCCGACCTGCACGACATCCGCTTCGTCGAGGACGACTGGGAGAGCCCGACGCTGGGGGCCTGGGGGCTGGGCTGGGAAGTCTGGTGCGACGGCATGGAGGTGACGCAGTTCACCTATTTCCAGCAGGTCGGCGGCATGGACTGCGACCCGGTGCCGGTCGAGCTGACCTATGGCCTGGAGCGGCTGGCGATGTATGTGCAGGGGGTCGAGAACGTCTACGACCTCGACTGGGACGGCGTCGACAAGGACAAGGGCGGAAAGACCTACGGCGACGTCTATCTGCGGGCCGAGCAGGAGTTCTCGGCCTTCAATTTCGAGCATGCGACGACCGAGGCGCTGTTCCGCCATTTCGCCGATGCCGAAGCCGAATGCGCCCACCTGCTGACGCAGGACTACAAGGGGCGGCCGCTGGCGCTGCCGGCCTATGACCAGTGCATGAAGGCCAGCCATCTCTTCAATCTGCTCGATGCCCGCGGCGTGATCTCGGTGACCGAGCGCCAGTCCTACATCGGCCGCGTGCGTCAGCTCGCCAAGGCCTGCTGCGAGGCCTGGGTCGCGGAGGACCGCTCCCATGGCTGAGTTGCTGCTGGAACTGGCCTCGGAGGAGATTCCCGCGCGCATGCAGGCGCGCGCCGCCGATGACCTGAAGCGGCTGGTGGCCGATGGCCTGGCCAAGGCCGGACTGTCCTTCGCGCTGGCCTCGGCCTTTGCCACGCCGCGTCGCCTCGCCCTGGTGGTGAAGGGGCTGCCGAAGCAGCAGCCCGATACCACCGAGGAGCGCAAGGGCCCGAAGGTCGGTGCGCCGCCGCAGGCGGTGGCGGGCTTCCTGAAGGCCGCCGGCCTGGCGTCGGCCGAGGAGGCCGAAGTGCGCGAGACCGACAAGGGGCAGATCTATTTCGCCGTGCGCTCGATCAAGGGGCAGGCCACGGCGGAGGTACTGCCGGGCCTTGTCGTCAGCGCCATTCAGGCGATGAGCTGGCCGAAATCAATGCGCTGGGCCGAGGGCACGCAGCGCTGGGTCCGTCCGCTGCATGGCATCCTCGCCATCTTCGACGGCCAGCCGCTGGCGGGGGCGCTGCCGCTCGGCAAGGGCGCGGAGCTCGCCTTCTCGAAGACGACGAGCGGCCATCAGCTGATGGGTGCGGAGACCATCGAGCCGACCGACTTCACCAGCTATCGCACCGCTCTGGCGGCCGCCCACGTGGTGCTCGACGGCGCGGCGCGCAAGGCGGCGATCATGGAGCAGGCCGAGGCTGCGGTCGCGGCGGCCGGGCTGCGCCTGCGGCCCGATCCGGGGCTGCTGGACGAGGTGACGGGACTGGTGGAGTGGCCGGTCGCCCTGATCGGCGCCTTCGACCCCGCCTTCCTCGAAGTGCCGGAAGAGATCCTCGTCACCTCGATGCGCAGTCACCAGAAGTACTTCGCGCTGGAGGACGCCGCGGGCAGGCTGGCCAACCGCTTCCTGCTGGTCGCCAACGTCCCGGCGCCGGCGGGCTCGGCGCGGCGCGCGAACATCATCGCCGGCAACGAGCGGGTGCTGCGCGCCCGCCTGTCGGATGCCAAGTTCTTCTGGGACCAGGACCGCAAGGTGCCGCTGTCAGACCGGGTGCCGGCCCTCAAGGACATCGTCTTCCACGCCAAGCTGGGCACGATGGATCGCCGCGTCGACCGCATCGAGGCGCTGGCGCTGAACCTCGCGACGCAGGTCCCCGGCACCGAGCGCGAGCAGGTGCGTGCCGCCGCCCGTCTCTGCAAGGCCGACCTGACCACCGGCGTGGTGGGGGAGTTTCCCGAGCTGCAGGGCCTGATGGGCAGCTACTACGCCCGACACGACCGCGAGCCCGATGCGGTGGCGCAGGCCATCGCCGAGCACTATGCGCCGAAGGGCCCGGACGACGCCTGCCCGACCGCCCCGGTCTCGGTCTGCGTCGCGCTGGCCGAGAAGCTCGACACGCTGGTCGGCTTCTGGGCGATCGACGAGAAGCCGACCGGTTCGAAGGACCCCTTCGCGCTGCGCCGGGCGGCCCTGGGGGTCATTCGCCTGATCGTGGAGAACCGGCTTTCGCTGCCGCTCACGCCGCGCCTGAAGACGGCGGCGGCCGGCTACGGCAGCGTCGCGGCGGCCTTCAAGCCGGACGACCTCCTGCTGTTCTTCGCCGACCGCCTGAAGGTGGCACTGAAGGACCGTGGCGTTCGCCACGACCTCGTCTCGGCCATCTTTGCGCTGGGGGGCGAAGACGACCTGCTGCGGCTCCTGGCCCGCGTCGAGGCGCTGCAGAGCTTCGTCGAGAGCGACGACGGCGCCAACCTCCTGGTGGCCTATCGCCGCGCCGCCAACATCGTGCGCATCGAGGAGAAGAAGGACGGCAAGGCCGCCGGCGCGGTGGCCGACCAGCACCTCTTCCAGCAGCACGAGGAGCAGGCCTTGTGGCAGGCGCTGCAGGGCGCGTCCTCGGTCGCCAAGCTTGCCCTCGGGCGCGAGGACTTCGCCGGCGCCAAGGAGGCACTGGCGGCGCTGCGTGCGCCGACCGATGCCTTCTTCGACAAGGTGATGGTGAATGCGCCGGAGCCGGCGCTGCGGGCCAACCGGCTCGCCTTGCTGAAGGCGATCCAGGCGGCCCTGGACCAGATCGCGCGCTTCGACCTGGTCGAGGGCTAGGCAGCAAGCGCCTCGCGCCCTCGCGGGCGAAAGGCGCGGGCGAAGCCTCAGTTCATGTACCAGCCGTGGCTCACCACCAGCGACTGGCCGGTGAGCGCGTTGCTCGGGAAGGCGGCGAAGAGGAAGGCGACCTCGGCCACGTCCTCGACGGTGGTGAACTCCTTGTCCACCGTTCCGCCCAGCATCATCTCGTTCACCACCCGCTCCTCCGAGATGCCGAGTTCCTTGGCCTGCTCGGGGATCTGCTTCTCGACCAGCGGCGTCTTCACGAAGCCGGGGCAGATGACGTTGGCGCGGATGCCGTGCGGCCCGCCCTCCTTGGAGACGACGCGGGCGAGGCCGAGCAGGCCGTGCTTGGCGGTGACGTAGGCCGACTTCAGCGGCGAGGCCTCCTTGGAGTGGACCGAACCCATGTAGATCAGGGACCCGCCGCCGCGCGCCTGCATCGAGGGCCAGCAGGCCTTGGTGGTGAGGAAGGCGCCGTCGAGGTGGATGGCCAGCAGCTTCTTCCAGTCCTTGAAGGCGTAGTCGACGACCGGCGCGACGATCTGGATGCCGGCATTGGACACCAGGATGTCGACCCCGCCCCAGGCCTCGATCACCGCGGCGACACCGGCGTTGACCTGCTCTTCGCTGGTGACGTCCATCGCCACCGCCATGGCGCTGCCGGGACCCTCGGCGGTGAGCGCATCGGCGGTCTGCTGCGCCGCCTCCAGCTTGAGATCGGCGATGGCGACCTTCGCGCCGGCGGCGACGTAGCGGCGCGCGATGGTCTCGCCGATGCCGCTGGCGGCACCGGTCACGATGGCGATCTTGTCCTTGAGGTCCATGGAAGCTTCTCCTTCGGGGGCGATAGTCAGTGCTTGTCGGACAGGTCGAAGACGGCGACGCCTTCCTCCGGCCGCTTGCGGTTGCGGAAATCCTCGTGCGCCAAGGTCTGCCGGACATCCTCCTCGCCCTCGCGCCAGTGCTCCTGGACCGAAAGGCGGGAGAACTCGTAGTCCATCGAGGAGAGCGTGTAGGCCTCCGGCCGGTTGATCAGATGCACGATGGTGACGGCGGCATCGCAGCTCCAGTCGGCCAGGCGCCGGGCATCGTCGTTGTCGAGCAGTTCCGGTGGCAGGCGATCCAGGAGCTGGCGCGCGGCGCGCCGGAGCGTCTGGATCTTCTGGAAGAGCCGGGTGTTGAGGCGGGTGCGGCTGGAGTAGCGGATGGCCTTCTCGCGCAGCGCGACCTCGAAGATGGTCTTCGGGAGCGGTCCTTCGGCGTTGAAGAGGTCGACCTGGAAGATGCACATGTCGCGACGCGGGCCGCTGTACTCCAGGACGTATTGCAGGGGCGTGTTGGAAACCAGTCCGCCGTCCCAGTAGAGCTCCTCGCCGATGGCGACGGGCGGGAAGCCCGGGGGGAGGGCGCCGGAGGCCATGATGTGCTCCGGGCAGATCCGTTCCCGCGCGCTGTCGAAGTAGGCGAAGTTGCCGCTGGCGAGCGCCACGGCACCGACGCTGAGACGCGGCCCCTTGTCGGCGAGGTAGTCGAAGTCCACCAGCTTCTCCAGCGTCGGCTTCAGCGGCGCGGTGTCGTAGAGGCTGAGCGCCTGCGGCGCGCCGGCGGGCCAGAAGAGCGGCGAGGGGAAGCGCGGCTGGAAGAAGCCGGGGATGCCCATGGCCGAGGCCATCATGGCGCTGGTCTCGTTGAACAGGCGGCGGTTGCGGTCGCTGGCGATCAGCGGCTTCCCAGTCAGGTCGGCGGAGACGCCATCCCAGAACTGGCGCAGCCGCGCGACGCGCTGCTCCGGCGGGTTGCCGGCGATGATCGCCGAGTTGATCGCCCCGATGGAGATGCCGGCCAGCCACTCCGGGCGATAGCCGGCCTCGTGCAGGGCGGCATAGGCGCCCGCCTGGTAGGCGCCGAGCGCGCCGCCTCCCTGCAGCACGAAGACCTGCTGCTCTGGCTGCTGGGCTGGCACCAGCTGGCGGCCTACCTTGGCCGAGCTGTCGCGCCCTTCCTTCAGGCGGGTCTTGCGGTGGGCTTCGCCCCCCCCCTGTTTCCCCCCCGGGCGGCGTGCCCGCTCCGGCTTCTTGTGGGGTTTCCCCGCCCTACCCAATCCCGAGTGGGGCCGCTTCCCCCCCCCCCCTTTTCGTTCCCCGCCCCCACGCTGGGGCTCTGCACTGCGAAAACTTTGCCCCGCGGCGGCGTTGCCGCTCGTGGCCCCCGCCCCGGTCCCCCCCCCCCCCCCCCTTCTCCTCCCCCGCGGGCCCGCCCCCCCCGGATACGGGACCTCATGGGCAGCCGGCGCCGGGGCGGCCTTCTTCTCTCCCGCCCCTCGCTCTCCGTCGATCTTGGCCGGGATGTCGGCGATCGGCCTGCCGGTGCCGCCGGGCTTCACCATCACCACCGAGGCCTGCACCTGCTACTACGCCCACGAGCGACACAATCCGGAGGCCGGACTGGCCGAAGGCCGAGGTCGAGAGCCGGGCTGGCGGCGGTCGAGGCGGAGCGCCTGGTCGGCATGCGCTTCGGCGACGCTGACCAACCCGCTGCTGGTCTCGGTGCGCTCCGGCGCCCGTGCCTCGATGCCGGGGATGATGGATACCATCCTCAATCTCGGCCTCAATGACGAGACCGCGGCCGGCCTTGCCGCGCGCTCGGGCGATGCGCGCTTCGCCTTCGACAGCTATCGCCGCTTCATCCAGATGTTCTCCTCGGTCGTGCTCGGGATGGAGCACCATCATTTCGAGGACCTGCTGGAGTTGGCCAAGGAGGACAAGGGCAAGCAGCTCGATACCGAACTCACCGCCGCCGACTGGCAGGAGGTGATCGAGAGCTACAAGAAGAAGGTGATCGAGGAGACCGGCGAGCCCTTCCCGCAGGACCCCAAGGCGCAGCTCTGGGCGGCCATCGCCGCCGTCTTCCGCTCCTGGATGAACCAGCGCGCCATCGTCTATCGCAAGCTGCACGCCATCCCCGCCGAATGGGGCACGGCGGTCAACGTCCAGGCGATGGTCTTCGGCAACATGGGCGAGGACTGCGCCACCGGCGTTGCCTTCACCCGCGACCCCTCGACCGGCGAGAACGCCTTCTACGGCGAGTATCTGGTGAACGCCCAGGGCGAGGACGTGGTGGCCGGCATCCGCACGCCGCAGCACCTGACCATGGCCGGCAAGGCGGCGCAGAAGTCGAAGCTGCCGGCGATGGAAGAGGTGATGCCGGAGGTCTTCGGCCAGCTGGTCGAGGTGCGGTCGCTGCTGGAGCGACACTACCGCGACATGCAGGACATCGAGTTCACCGTGCAGCAGGGCAAGCTCTACATGCTGCAGACGCGCAGCGGCAAGCGCACCGCCGCGGCGGCGCTGCGCATCGCCGTCGAGATGGTCGAGGAAGAGTTGATCACGCGCGAGGAGGCGGTGCTGCGCATCGATCCGGCGGCGCTCGACCAGCTGCTGCACCCGACCCTCGATCCCAAGGCCGAACGCCGTCTCCTGGCGCGCGGCCTGCCGGCCTCGCCGGGCGCGCGCCGCCGGCAAGATCGTCTTCACCGCCGAGGAGGCGGAACGGCAGGCGGCGGCCGGCGAGAAGGTCATCCTCTGCCGCATCGAGACCAGCCCGGAGGACATCCACGGCATGCATGCCGCCGCCGGCATCCTGACCACGCGCGGCGGCATGACCAGCCACGCGGCCGTGGTGGCGCGTGGCATGGGGCGGGCCTGCGTCGCCGGCGCCGGCGAGATCCGCATCGATTACAAGAACGGCACGCTGCGGGTGCGGGACCAGGAACTGAAGGCCGGCGCGGTCATCACGCTCGACGGCTCGACCGGCGAGATTTTCGTCGGCGCGGTGCCGACCATCGAGCCGGTGCTCTCCGGCCACTTCGCAACGCTGATGGTCTGGGCCGACGCGACGCGGCGCATGAAGGTCCGTACCAACGCGGAGACGCCGAACGACGCGCGGACGGCGCTGCGCTTCGGCGCCGAGGGGATCGGCCTTTGCCGCACCGAGCACATGTTCTTCGATGCCGACCGCATCATCGCCGTGCGCGAGATGATCCTGGCCGACAGCGAAGCCGGCCGGCGCAAGGCACTGGCCAAGATCCTGCCGATGCAGCGGCAGGACTTCGTCGAGCTGTTCCAGATCATGCGCGGGCTGCCGGTCACCATCCGCCTGCTCGACCCGCCGCTGCACGAATTCCTGCCGCATGGCGAGCACGAGATGGCGCAGGTGGCCGAGGCCGCCGGCGTGTCGCTCGACCACATGCGCGGGCGCGCCATCAAGCTGGCCGAGTCCAACCCCATGCTGGGGCACCGCGGCTGCCGCCTCGGCATGACCTATCCCGAGATCTACGAGATGCAGGCGCGCGCCATCTTCGAGGCCGCCGCCGAGGTCGCGAAGTCCGGCGAGCCGGTCGAGCCGGAGATCATGATCCCGCTGGTCGCCTGGGCGAAGGAGCTGGAGCAGATGAAGGAGCTGGTGGACCGCGTCGCCAGCGAAGTGCAGCAGACGACGGGCATCGAGATCGCCTATCTCGTCGGCACCATGATCGAGCTGCCCCGCGCCTGCCTGCTGGCCGACCAGATCGCGGTGGAGGCCGAGTTCTTCTCCTTCGGCACCAACGACCTCACACAGACCACCTTCGGCCTCTCGCGCGACGATGCCGGAAACTTCCTTCCCGCCTACGAGAGCCGCGGCGTGATCGAGCAGGACCCCTTCATCTCGCTCGATCAGAGCGGCGTCGGGCAGCTGGTGGAGATCGCCGTGAAGCGCGGCCGGGCGACGCGCGACGGCATCAAGCTCGGCATCTGCGGCGAGCACGGTGGCGACCCCGCTTCGATTCGCTTCTGCGAGACCGTCGGGCTGGACTACGTCTCCTGCTCGCCCTACCGCGTGCCGATCGCCCGCCTGGCGGCGGCGCAGGCGGCCTTGAAGCCGGTCGAACGCGACGTCTGAGGAGCGGCCCCGGCCGCGGCACGAGCGCCCTGGTCAGGCGCGGCGCCTCCATCGCCAGGGTTGCGCCGGCAGCCGTGGGACTCGCTCTCCTGCAGGCGGCGACTGGCGGCCCGGACAGCCTCCTGCGGGGTTCCGGCGAAGGGTCCGGAGGGACGCCGCCGCATCGAGTCGCGCCCGATTCGCATTCGCCGCGATCAGTGAAGCCGCGCAAAGCTGGTGGGTCTTCTTGATGGACTGTCGCCAGATTGAAAGAAAAATATAAGCAGTCTTAAGCGGTTACCTGTCATGCCTCGGCTTTACTGGCGGCACGGCAATCGACGCTATGCCGCAGCGGACCAGGCTTTGCTAAGATTTAAACTTCGCCGACTTCTGCGGCAGAAAGGGGGCCTCCATGGGTGGAGCTTTTTGGGTAACCATCATTTTCCTTCTTCTCACCGGTATTCTCGCCACCGCGAGCATGATCGTCGCCAAGCGTCCTGACGCTGCGACGGCCATCAACAAGCTGGTGCCGTTCCAGGGCATCATCGGCGTGCTTGCGCTGATCTGGGGAGTCTGGTCGCTGATCAACGCGATCTCCAGCGGCATCCTCGGTTTCTTCAGCATCGTGCCGGTCACGATCCTGCTGACGCTGGCGGCCTGCGTCCTGATGATCCTCCTGGGATTCCTCTTCGGCTGGGGCCTCATCAGCAAGCTGACCGGCGGCAACCAGGGCGGTGCGGCGGCGGCGAAGCTGGGCGGCATCCAGGGTCCCCTCGGCATTGCGACGATCATCGTTGCCCTGCTGCTGGTGATCATCACGCTCTTCGGACTCGCCATCTGACACTCAGATGCAGCGCAAATGAGTGGGCGGAGGGGCGGCCGGCGACGGCCGCCCCTTGCTTTTGCCCCTACCTAAGCCGTTAGACTTCACCCGGGTGTGTTGATTTTGCAGGGGACGGGACGATGAGCTGGCAAGACTGGATCCTGATGGTGCTGCTGCTGTTCGCCGGCATCATGGCCCTCTCGGGGCTGTGGGCGAAGCGCCTGCCGCAACCGGAGAAGACGCTGAAGCAGCTGGCATTGGCCCAGGGGGGGCTCGGTGTCGTGCTGCTGGTCTGGGGTCTCTATCGCCTCATCGTGTTCGTCACCAGCGGTCTCGGTTTCTTCTTCATCGTCTATCTGGTGTCGGTGGTCCTGGCGGTCGCCCTCGGCCTGCTGCTCGGCTACAAGCTGATCCGCAAACCGGCCAGCGCGGCCGGTGCAGCGGAGGCCGGCGACCGGGTCCAGGCCAAGCTGTCGAAGAACCAGATCACGCTCGGCATCGCGGGCCTGGCGGCGGCCATACTGCTGTTTCTGCTGGCGGTGAGCGGACCATCGAGCGCACCGGTTCGTCCGGTCGTGCCGACGCCCACCCCGGTGCCGGCTCCGATGCCGGTGCCGACGCCGACGCCGACGCCGATACCTGTGCCGACGCCGCTTCCGCAGCCGTAAAACTAGTAAGGCCCTCTGCGTGCCGGTTGGCTGTCCGTCTCTCTTGCCGAACTGGACGGTGGCGGCAAGGCGCTGTTGGCGCGCGCCCTCGCGACGCTGGAGAGCCAGCCGCAGTCGCCGGCGGTCCTGGCGCTGCTGGAGGCGGCGTGGCAGTCGCCACGGGCTCACGTCGTCGGCATCACCGGGCCGCCGGGTGTCGGCAAGTCGACGCTGACCGGCGCCGTCATGGCCGAAGCCCGGCGCCTGGGGCGCCGCGTCGCGGTGATCGCGGTCGACCCCTCGTCGCGGCGCAGCGGCGGCGCGCTGCTCGGCGACCGCCTGCGGGTTGCCGGAAACCCCGCCGACCCGGACAGCTTCGTGCGCTCGATGGCGGCGCGCGACCGCCTGGGCGGGCTGGCAGCGGACACCTTCGCCGCCGCCGTCCTGCTGCGCGCGCTCTTCGACCTGCTGCTGATCGAGACAGTCGGCGTCGGCCAGTCCGAGACCGACGTCGCCGAGGTCGCCGACACGGTTGTCTTCTGCGTACAGCCGGCCTCGGGCGACTCGCTTCAGTTCATGAAGGCCGGCATCGTCGAAGTGCCGCAGGTCGCGGTCGTCACCAAGGCCGACCTCGGCGCGGCGGCCGAGCGCGCGCTGGCCGACCTGAAGGCGGCCTTGAGCCTGTCGCCCGCCCCGGACGCCTGGCCGGTGGAATGCCTTGCCTTGGCGGCCCGGGAACCAGGGGCCGCGGCCGTGCTCTTGGCCGCCCTGGACCGCCATGCGGTGCACCTGGCGGAGGCAGGGCGCTGCGAGGAGCGGCGGCGGGGGCAGGCACAGCGCTGGCTGCAGCAGGTGGTGCGCGACGAAGTCGGGCGGCGCGGTCTGGCGCGACTCGGCGATCGCCTGCTGGAGGAGGCGCAGCTCTCGCCATTCGGGCGGCTGCGGCGGCTGCTGGCCGCCGGATCAGTCTGAGGCCTCTGCCGTCGGCAGTGCGATCCACTCCGGGATGGTGACCTCGACCAGGGCATCGCCAGCGGTCAGCGGCGCTTGCTTCTGCAGCGCTTCCAGGCGCAGCAGGGCGAGGCCCTGACCGGAGACCTGGTGGCGCAGCTCGCCGACCTCGCGGCCCTCCTGCAGGATCGCCGTGCCGTCGAGCGGCGGCGGGCCGCTCAAGGTCACCGGCAGCAGGCGCTTCTTCACCAGCGCACGGTACTTCATTCGGGCCGTCAGCTCCTGGCCCATCCAGCAGCCCTTGTCCCAGGCGATGCCGCCGAGCTCGTCGAAGCCGCTCTCGATCAGGAGTCCCTTGTCCGGCACCAGCTCGCGGCCGCCCTCGGCGATGCCCTCGCCGAGCCGCAGGCGATGCCAGGGCGCCGCTTCGCAGAGCGTCAGCCCGGCAGCATCCAGCGCCGCGGCGGCGCCCTCGTGCGGCAGGAAAAGCCGCAGACCGAGCGACAGTCGCCGTGGATCGACGAAGACCGCCCCGCCCTGCCATTCGCAGGCCGCGCCGGCCGTCTCCGCCAAGCCGAAGCAGGCGGCGGCACCGTCGCCCCAGGCGACATGGACACCGATCTCGTCGCTGACGTCGGAAATCTCCACCTTGCTGCGCAGGCGATAGACCTTCAGGCGCTTCAGCAGGTCGTCGCGTCGATCGGCATCGCAGTCGAGCAGCAGCCGTTCGCCGGCGATGGCGAGCATGAAGTCATGCAGGTACTTGCCCTGCGGGGTCAGGAGGGCGCCCCAGAGAGCGTGCGCCGGACCGAGGGCCGCCATGTCGGCCGATATCAAACCCTGCAGCAGGGCGGTGCGGTCCGGGCCGGCGAGCGCGATGACGCCGCGCTCGGGGCGGGGCGCTGCCCAGGGGCCGGTCGGCGCCGTACCGCTCGGGCCGGCCGTGGGCGCTTCGCTTGGACGGTCGGTCATGGCGCAGATGTGGCGGGTCGGCGCCGCCTTGGCAAGGGATCGTCTGCCTGCCTATAAGCGGCGATGCGGCTCTTTTTCCTCACGGCGACGCGAATCGGCGACGCGGTTCTCAGCACCGGGCTCCTCGCGGCCCTCCTGGAACGCTATCCCAACGCCCGCGTGACGATCGCGGTCGGCCGGCCGGCGGCGGCGCTGTTCCGCGCCGTTCCGCGCCTCGAGGAGCTGATCGTGATCGACAAGCAGCCCGGCGGGCGCCATTGGCTGCGGCTCTGGCGGCACACGGTGCGGCGCTACTGGTCGGTCGCGGTCGACCTGCGGGCCTCGGCGCTGACCCGCCTGCTGGTGGCGCGGCGGCGGATCATCGTGCCGCTGCGGGCGCGCGACGAGGAGCATCGCGTCGACGAGCTGGCACGCACGGTTCGCCTGGTCTCGCTGCCGCTGCCGCGCCTCTGGCTGACCGCGGCCGATCGCGCCGCCGCGGCCGAGCTGCTGCCGCCCGGGCAGGCCTTCGTCGTCCTGGCTCCCACAGCGAACTGGGCGGGCAAGCAATGGCCGGCCGAGCGCTTCGCCCTGCTGGCACAGCGCCTCACTGCGCCGGGGGCACCGCTGGCCGGGCTGCCGATCGTCGTGCTCGGGGCCGAAAGCGAGCGCGCGATGGCGGCGCCGCTCCTGACGGCGGGCCTGGCGGGCGGCCTGGTCGACCTGGTGGGGCGCACCGATCTGCCCGTTGCCGGCGCGCTGCTGGAGCGCGCCGCACTCTTCGTCGGCAACGACTCCGGGCTGATGCATCTGGCCGCCGCCGCCGGCGCTCCGACGCTGGGGCTTTTCGGACCAACGCCGGATGCCCGCTATGCCCCGCGCGGGACGCGCACCGCGGTGGTGCGCACGCCGGAAAGCCTGGATGAACTGCGCCGGCGTGCCGACTTCAAGGGCACGCCGCAGCGCAGCCACATGACCGGGCTCACCGTGGAGGCGGTGGAAGCCGCGGCGCGGGGTCTGCTGCAAGCCTAGCGCGCGATCTCGAGCGCCTGCGCCAGGACCTCCCCCGGCGGCAGGTCGTCGAGGGGCACTTGCTGCAGCACGCGGACCGGCTGTCGTCGCCCCAGGGGCCGCTGCTTCTCGGGATCGCTGTCGCCGGGCCGACCAGCAGCACCACGGGGCAGCCGCCCAGCGCCACCAGGTGCCTCGGGCCGCTGTCGTTGCCGATCACGACGGCGCGCCTCGCGGCGCCAGGACTGGCGATCTCGTCGAGGTTGGGGTCGTGTCGCAGACCGCCGGGCTCGACGGCCGGCCGGATCGCGGCCACGGCTTCGCGCTCGTCGGGGCCGCAGAGGAGCACCGGCGGCAGGCCCTCGGCCACCAGACCCTCTGCCAGCGCGGCCGTAGTGGTCGGGCGGCCAGCGGCGTCAGCGGTTGGCCTTGCGCGCTGCCGGGCGACCAGCAGGGCAAAGGGTGCCGGCAAGCGGTAGGCGCGCCGTATCGCCGCGTGGAGGAAGGAGAGGTCCGGGGCCGGCAGGTCGGTGATGCCGGCGGCCGCCAGGCAGGAACTCGGCCTGGCGCTGGCGTAGATCGGCAGGCGGTCGCGTCGCCCGCGGAGATAGCGGCGCGGTGGCTGCGAGGTGGCGCCGATGTGCTCGCTGGCGCTGCTGCCGGCCAGGCGCAGGTAGAGATCGCTGCGCTGCGACCACTGCAGGTCGTAGACCCGCGCGAAGCGGCGCGCCAGCCGGCGGTTGCGCAGGTCGAAGCAGGGGCCCCGGACTCCACCAGTGCGGCCTGCGGTCGTCCCAGACCTCGTCGAACAGGCCGCTTTCCTGCAGCAGCGGGCGAAAGCGCGCGGCCGTCAGCAGCACCAGCCGGTCGCCGGCGTGGTGGCGGCGGATCGCCTGCATGGCCGGCAGGGCGAAGAAGATGTCGCCGAGGGCGGACAGCTTGATGACGAGGACCTGGGCCATGGGCGGCGACTATGCCAGGACGCAGGTTGGGCCGGAAGCGCGGCGAGAGGGGTGCAGCCGCGGCGAGAAAGGCCGGCCAAGCCCCTGTCGGACCTGGCCGGTCTGGGTTACAAGCGGCGCATGACGACCGTCAGCGAGACCGGCGGGCAGATCGACGGGCTGCGCGTGCTGCAGACCCTGGCCGGCGCCGACAAGGGCGGCGCCGAGCGGCATTTCGTGCGCCTCGCCATCGCCCTGCACCGCGTCGGGCTGCAGCAGCATGTGGTGATGCGCAATCACCCGAAGGCCGTGGCCCAGCTGCGCGACGCCGGCCTGGCGGTGACGCTGGCTCCCTTCGGCGGAACCTTCGACTTCTCGACGAAGCGGCTGATCCGCACGGTCGCTGCCGCCTTCCGGCCGCAGATCGCGCTCAGCTACATGAGCCGCGCGACCCGCCTGACGCCGCGCGGGCCCTACCTGCTGACGGCGCGGCTCGGCGGCTACTATGACCTGAAGTACTACCGTCACGCCGATCACCTGGTCGGCATCACCCCCGATCTGGTGGACTATTTCGTGCGCGAGGGCTGGCCGCGGGAGCGGGCCACCGTGATCCCGAATTTCGTCGAGGACACCCCGGTCGCGCCGCTCCCGCGGGAGCGCTTCGACACGCCGGCCGATGTGCCGCTGGTGGTGGCGGTCGGCCGACTGCACGAGAACAAGGCGTTCGATACGCTGATCGAGGCCGTCTCCAGGCTGGAGAACGCATGGCTCTGGCTGGCTGGCGAAGGGCCGCTGCGCGCGGCTTTGGAAGCGCAGGCCGCCGCCGCCGGCATCGCCGGGCGGATCCGCTTCCTGGGTTGGCAGGACGATCCGCTGCCGGCCATCGCCGCGGCCGACGTCTATGTCGTACCCTCGCGGCACGAACCCCTCGGCTCGGTGGTGCTGGAGGGCTGGGTGGCCCGGCGTCCGATGGTGGCCGCGGCCAGTCAGGGACCGAACTGGCTGATCGAGTCCGGCGAAACCGGCCTGCTGGTGCCGATCGACGCGCCGCAGGCCATGGCCGAAGCGATCGGCTCGCTGCTGACCGATCCGCAGCGGGCAGAGCGGCTGGCCCAGCAGGGCCGCGCGGCCTTCGAGGCCGGCTTTACCGAGGCGGCGGCCGTCCGCCGGTACCTCGAGCTTTTCCAGCGCTTGGCGGCCGAGCGCGCAAGTATCAAAGCGGAGCGCAGACGGTGAGTGAAACCTACGATCTGATCCTGCAAGGCGGCGAGGTCTATCTGCCCGGTGGCCCGGTCAAGACCGACCTCGGCATCCGCGACGGCCGGTTTGCCGGCCTCGGCGATCTCGGCGCTGCCAAGGCGGCGGAGCGGATCGACAGCCGGGGCCTGCTGGCCCTGCCGGGCGTGATCGACACGCAGGTGCACTTTCGCGAGCCCGGGCTGGAGCACAAGGAGGACCTGGAAAGCGGCACGCGGGCGGCGGCGCTCGGCGGCGTCACGGCGGTCTTCGAGATGCCCAACACCAAACCGGCGACCCTGACCGCTGAGGACCTCGGCGTGAAGCTGAGCCGTGCCCAGGGCCGTGCCTGGTGCGACCACGCCTTCTTCATCGGCGCGGCGGAAGAGAACCTCGAGGCGCTGGCGACCATCGAGACGCTGCCCGGCTGTTGCGGCGTAAAGGTCTTCATGGGCTCCTCCACCGGCAGCCTGCTGATCGAGGACGACCCGCTGCTGGCCCGGGTCCTGCGCTCCGGGCGTCGCCGCGTCGCGGTGCACGCCGAGGACGAGATGCGGCTGCGAGAGCGCCTGCCGCTGGCGCGCGAAGGCGGCGTCAAGCAGCATCCGGTCTGGCGCGACGTCGAGACGGCACGGCTGGCGACCGAGCGGGTGATCCGCCTGGCGCGGGAAATGCGGCGGCCGGTGCATGTGCTGCATGTCACGACGGCGGACGAGCTGCCGCTGCTGGCGGCGGCGCACGACCTCGTTTCCTGCGAGGTGACGCCACAGCACCTGACGCTGGCGGCGCCCGACTGCTACGAGCGGCTGGGCACCCTGGCGCAGATGAACCCGCCGATCCGCGAGGCCAGCCACCGCGAGGCCCTCTGGCGGGCTGTCAACGCCGGGCTGTTCGACGTGGTGGGCAGCGATCATGCACCCCACACCCTGGAAGAAAAGGGCGGCGACTATCCCGCCACGCCCTCCGGCATGCCCGGGGTGCAGACCCTGTTGCCGCTGCTGCTCGACCACATGAACGCCGGGCGGCTGAGCCTGCAGCGGCTGGTCGACCTCACCTCGGCCGGCGCGCAGCGGCTCTATGGCATCGCCGGCAAGGGGCGCATCGCGCCGGGCTATGACGCCGACGTGACCCTGGTCGACCTGCAGGCCAAGCGGCGGATTGAGAAGGACTGGCTCGGCTCGAAGTGCGGCTGGTCGCCCTTCGAGGGCATGGAGGTCACCGGCTGGCCGATGGCGACCGTCATTCGCGGGCACCTGGTCATGCGCGACGGTGGGCTGCTCGAACGCCCGCTGGGCGAGCCGGTGCGATTCCTGCCATAGCGCTCCGAGCCATAGGGGATTCCGAGACCGAGCGTTGCCGTCGTGGCATTGGCGACGCACCATGGCCCGGGTCGCGAGCCTGGAGAGGGGAAGGGAAGAGCCGTGCGGACACGTCACCTGAAGCCCGACGACTATCGTGCCATGCCGTGGAAGAACGGCGGCGGCGTGACCCGCGAGATCGCGCTGGGCCCTGCCGGCGCCGGCCCGGAGGAGTTTCTCTGGCGGCTTTCGATCGCCGAAGTGGCGACTTCCGGACCCTTCTCGGTCTTCTCCGGCATCGACCGGACGCTGACCGTCCTGGAGGGCGACGGCCTGAAGCTGGATTTCGCGGAGGGCGACGACCTGGTGATCGATGTGCCATGGCGGCCGGCGGCGTTCGACGGCGGGCGTGCGTGCGAGGGGCGCTTGATCGGGGGGCCGGTGGTCGATTTCAACGTCATGTCGCGGCGCGGTCGCTCCGGCCATCGCGTGCGCTTGGCCAAGCTCAGCGACGAGCGCTTGACCGAGGCGCTGGAGAACGAGGTGACGGCAATCCTGGTGCTGGAGGGATCGGTGGTCGGTGTGGTCGGGACCGAGCGCTACGATATTGAGCCGAGGCAGGTGCTGCTGGTCGAGCGCGACGCCGAGGAGCGCGGGACCTGGCAGCTCGCCGGCGGACCCGAGACCACAGCGCTGATCGTCGAGATCGACCTCTCGGTCGTCAGCTAGGCGGGGAGCAGGGCGCCATGATGCACTACCACGCCTGGTTCAACCTGAAAGAGGGCGAGAGCGACGTCGGTTTCGCCGATGCCGTCGCCGCCTATCTGGGCCACCTGAAGGCGGAGGCGCTGATTGCCGGCTGGCGGCTGACGCGGCGAACCCTCGGGTTGGGTCCGCCGCAACTGCCGGAGTTCAACCTCATCATCGAGGTCGAGGATCTTGCCCAGCTCGACCGCGCGCTGAACCGCGTCGCCAGCCGTGGCGGCACGGTCGAGGGACTGCACCACGGCGTGAATTCGCGGGTTCGCGAGATCTTCTTCGCGCTCTACCGCGATTTTCCCGATCCGCAGCGGATTCGCGGTCAGGAGCGGTTCTAGGCGGCCTTGCCGAGCATGATGTCGAGGTTCTGCACCGCCGCGCCGGAGGCCCCCTTGCCGAGGTTGTCCAGCACCGCGGCCAGCAGCACCTGCTCCCCCAGCTTGTCGTGGAAGACATGCAGCTCGATGGCGTCGCTGCCGGCCAGGGCGTCGCCGTCCAGGGCGCCGGCCTCGGCCGGCGGTAGGAGGGGCTTCACCGATACCAGGCGCTCGCCGGCATAGGCTTCGCTGAGCGCGGCATGGACTGCCGCGCCGTCGGCCTTGCCCTTCAGGAGGCGGCTGAGCAGCGGCACCTGAACGATCATGCCCTGGGCGAAGCGTCCGTAGCTCGGCACGAAGAGCGGCCGATGCGCCAGCCCGCTGTGCAGCTGCATCTCAGGGATGTGCTTGTGCTCGAGGCCGAGGCCGTAGACCCGGAAGGGCGTCGTCAGGTGGTCGGGCGCATCGGTCTTCTCGATCTGCTCGATAAGCTTGCGCCCGCCGCCGCTGTAGCCGGAGACGGCGTTCACCGTCACGGGGTAGTCGGCTGGCACGAGGCCGGCGCGCACCAGCGGCGCCAGCAGCAGGATCGCCCCGGTCGGGTAGCAGCCGGGGTTGGCGACGCGGGTCGCCTCGGCGATGCGCCGGGCGTGTCCCGGGGCCATCTCCGGCAGGCCGTAGACCCAGTTCGGGTCGATGCGGTGGGCCGTCGAGGCGTCGATCACCTTGGTGCTGTTGTTGCGGATGAGCGAGACCGCCTCGCGCGCCGCGTCGTCGGGCAGGCAGAGGATCGCCACGTCGGCGTCGTTCAGCGCCTCGGCGCGCCGCGCGGCGTCCTTGCGATCGCTGGCGGCCAGGCTGATGAGTGCGATGTCGCGACGGTCGGAAAGACGCTCCACGATCTGCAGTCCCGTGGTGCCGACCTGTCCGTCGATGAAGACCTTTGCGCTCATGGCTCCTCGCTTCGCCGCGTCTGGCGCGGATCCTGCCCGTTAAATGCCGTCAAACGGTCCTGGATACAAGAGCCCGCGGACCGGCAGCCGATCGGCCAGCCGGTCAGCGCGGGTCGAACATCATGCCGGTGCTGGCGAAACCGCCGTCGACCGGCAGCGTGTGGCCGTTCACGTAGGAGGCGGCGGGCGAGCAGAGGAAGAGCACGCCGGCGGCGATCTCCTCGGGCAGGCCGTAGCGGGCGAGCGGGATGCTGCGGTTATAGGCCTCGCGGGTGGCCTCGGTGTGGACCCGCAGGGTGAGCGACGTGTCGACCGGGCCCGGCGCCACGGCATTGACGGTGATGCCGAGCGGGCCGAGTTCCACCGCCAGCTCTTTGGTGAGGGCGATTATGCCTCCCTTGCTGGTGGCATAGGCGGCACGCCCGGCGATACCGCGAAGGCCGGCGATCGAGGCAATGTTGACGATCCTGCCGCCGGGCTGTCGGCCGGCCTCGATGGCGCTGAGCATGGCGCGGGCGGCCCGCTGCGTGAGGTCGAAGACCGCCGTCAGGTTGACCGCCAGGATAGAGTCCCATTCCTGGCGCGACATATCGAGAAAGGGTGTCTGCTGGCTGATCCCGGCGTTGTTGACCAGGATGTCCAGCCGCCGCCCGCCGGAGAACTCCAGGGCGAAGAGCCGCTCGATGGCGGCCACGTCGGTCAGGTCGAGAAGATGCGGCTCGACGCGGCCCGGCAGGTGGCGGGCGGCCTGCAAAGTAGCTTGCAGCGACGCCTCGTCGCGGTCCAGGGCCAGTACCTGCACGCCCTGCTTCACCAGGCCCAAGACCACCGCGCGGCCCAGGCCGGCGCCGCCGCCGGTGACGATGGCGACCCTGTCGCCGCTCTCCTCTCGACGTTGCATCTCCTACCCCCTGGGTCTATCTCATTGCCCAGACCCTAATCGCTCGCCGTCGGTCGGCCTAGTGCGCCTGCCGCGGTCCAAGGAGAGGAACGCACGCCATGACCGCCTGCATCGTCGGCTGGAGCCACACGCCCTTCGGCAAGCACGAAGGCGAGGATGTCGAGAGCCTCATCGCCAAGGTGGCGACGCAGGCCGTCGCCGATGCCGGCCTGGAGCCGCACGAGATCGACGAGATCTTCCTCGGCAGCTTCGGCGAGGGCTTCTCGCCACAGGGCTTTCCGGCCTCCCTGGTGTTGCAGGCGTCCGATGCCTTCCGCTTCAAGCGGGCGACGCGCGTGGAGAACGCCTGCGCGACCGGTTCCGCGGCAATCCACCAGGGCCTGAAGTCGCTGCGCGCCGGCGATGCCCGCTTCGTGCTGGTGGTGGGCGTGGAGAAGATGACCGGAATCTCCGGAGCCGAGATCGGCCTGAACCTGCTGAAGGCCTCCTACGTCAAGGAGGAGTCGCATATCGAGGGCGGCTTCGCCGGAGTCTTCGGGCAGATCGCCGGCCAGTACTTCCAGAAGTACGGCGACCAGTCCGATGCCTTGGCGTCGATTGCCGCCAAGAACCACAAGAACGGCACCGCCAATCCGCTGGCGCAGATGCGCAAGGACCTGGGATTCGAGTTCTGCCGCCAGGAGTCGGAGAAGAACCCCTTCGTCGCCGGACCGCTGAAGCGCACCGACTGCTCGCTGGTATCCGACGGCGCCGCGGCGCTGGTCCTGACCGATACGGCGACCGCACTCAGGATGAAGAAGGCGGTCGCGTTCCGCGCCGCCGAACACGCGCAGGACTACCTGCCGCTGTCGCGCCGCGACATCCTGAAGTTCGAGGGCTGCCGCAAGGCCTGGAGCGATGCCCACGCCGCCGCCGGCACGCAGCTGGCCGATCTCTCCTTCGTCGAGACACACGACTGCTTCACCATTGCCGAGCTCCTGGAGTACGAGGCGATGGGCCTGACGGCCGAGGGCCAGGGCGCGCAGGCGATCCTGGAGGGCTGGACCACCAAGGAGGGCAAGCTGCCGGTCAATCCGTCCGGCGGTCTGAAGTCGAAAGGCCACCCGATCGGCGCGACCGGCGTCTCGATGCACATCCTGAGCTCGATGCAGCTTCTGGGGCAGGCCGGCGACATGCAGATCAAGGGCGCCAAGCTGGCCGGCATCTTCAACATGGGCGGTGCCGCGGTCGCCAACTACGTCTCCATCCTGGAGCCGCTGCGCGGCTGAAGACGGGCGGAGCGGCAGCGGCGCGTACAGCCGCTCCACGCGCACTTTGATCGCCTGTGCCACTCCTCGTTTCGCCGAAGCCATGGCCGTCCGTGGGGATTGCGCGATCTTGATCCCTGCGCGCGGGCCGGCCCATGCCCCCGCGTGCGGCCGACGCGCGGGCGCCCGGCAGTGCAAGCTCCGATCGGCTGAGGCCGGGAGCCGCCGGCCCGAGGGACGCGCGTCGGCCATGCCGCTCTGCGCTGGATCGTTGGCCGCGGAAGCTGTTAGATCGCCGCAGCGGAGGCTCGACCCTCCGGCGAAAGGACTTAGTCGGGAGGGAAGATGGGCGACGTTGCGAACCTGGGACGGCTGCTGAGCGATACCGCGCGGCGGCTGCCGGAGCGGACGGCCCTGGTCTGGGGCGAGCGGGAGTGGAGCTGGGCGGCGATCGACGCGCGGGTGAACGCGGCTGTCCGGTCGCTGCGGGCCGATGGCTTCGGCAAGGGCGACAAGCTGCTGGTGCAGGCGCGCAATTCCAACCAGCTGTTCGAGTCGATGTTCGTCGCCTTCAAGCTCGGCGCCGTCTGGGTGCCGTGCAACTTCCGCCTGACGCCGCCGGAGGTTGGCTACCTGGCACAGTCCTCCGATGCCGTCGCGATGATCGCCGACGACGTCTTCGCCGAGCATGTGGCGGCCGCGCGGGCGGCGGCGCCGGCCTTGCGCGCCGTCTATTGGATCGGCGAGGCGCCGGCCGGAGAGAAGAGCTACGAGGGCCTCGTCACCGCGGGCGATGGGGCGGAGCCCTGGGAAGCGGAGGTCGACTACGACGACCCCTGCTGGTTCTTCTATACCTCCGGCACCACGGGGCGGCCGAAGGCGGCGACGCTGACCCATGGCCAGATGGCCTTCGTGGTTACCAACCATCTGGCCGATCTGATGCCGGGCACCACGGCGGACGACGCGTCGCTGGTGGTGGCGCCGCTCAGCCATGGTGCCGGAGCACACCTGCTGCCGCAGGTGGCGCGTGGCGCCAAGTCGGTGATGACCTCCAGCGCCTCCTTCGACGAGGAGGAGGCCTGGCGCCTGGTCGAGCGACACCGCATCACCAACATGTTCACCGTGCCGACGATCGTGACGCGGCTCTGCCGTCGACCCGCGGTCGACCGCTTCGACCACAGCACCCTGCGCTATGTGATCTATGCCGGTGCGCCGATGTACCGGGCCGACCAGAAGTACTGCCTGGAGAAGATCGGCCCGGTGCTGGTGCAGTACTTCGGCCTGGGAGAGGTCACCGGCAACATCACGGTGCTGCCGCCGCACGAGCACAGCGTGAACGACAACGAGATGCGCCTGGGCTCCTGCGGTTACCCGCGTACCGGCATGGAGATCGCGATCAAGACGCCGGAGGGAGCCCGCCTGCCGGCGAACCAGAAGGGCGAGATCTGCGTGCGCGGTCCGGCGGTCTTCGCCGGCTACTACAACAACCCCGAAGCCAACGCGAAGGCGCTGAAGGAGGGCTGGTTCCACACCGGCGATCTCGGCTACCTCGACGAGGCCGGCTATCTCTACATCACCGGCCGTGCGTCGGACATGTACATCTCGGGTGGCTCGAACGTCTATCCGCGCGAGGCCGAGGAGGTCCTGCTGACCCACGCGGCGGTGGCCGAAGTCGCGGTGCTGGGCGTGCCGGACGCGCAGTGGGGCGAGAGCGGGGTGGCCGTGGTGGTGCTGGAGCCGGGGCAGACCGCGGCGGCGAAGGAACTGCTCGCCTGGCTCGACGGCAAGCTCTCCAAGTACAAGTGGCCGCGCCGGTTCTTCTTCTGGCAGGAGCTGCCGAAGTCCGGCTACGGTAAGGTGCCGAAGCATCTGATCCGTCAGGAACTCTATGCTCGCGGCGACCTGGAGGAGGAGACAGTCTCTTGAGAACGCTGACGCAGCCAGGCCCGGCGCTGCAGCCGCGCTGCCTGGC
>CALOEA010000070.1:0-57962 GCA_942492185.1 uncultured Alphaproteobacteria bacterium | reverse complement strand
GCGCCGCGCCACAGCAAGCCAGTGCGCCGACGCCTCTTTCTCGAGCGCTTCTCGATCGCCGATCACGATCAGTACCTGGATGTCACGACTGCCGGGGACCTCCACCTCGAGATCGCGGGTGAGACCCTCTCGGACGCCTCTCGCCTGGCGCGACACGGACTCACCGCGAAACTGACCTACGGCACCGTCCTGGCCGCCGATCGGATCACGTCACGCGCCAGCTCGGTGTTGTCGGTGGAGAACGAGACCGCGTTCGGGTGCTGCACGAACAGCGATCCGATCGGCTCTTGCTGTTCAGCAGCGGCCAGGCCTCCTGGTCAGCCGTCGAACTCCTGCGAGAGCTGGCCTGCAGCGACCCCGAGCTCGCGTTCTTCCACACCGGGGACCTCGACCGAAGCGGACTGTTGATCCTCCGTTCCCTGCGTGAGCGAACGGAACTCGACATCCAGCCCCTATGGATGGACGGCGCGGCGTACGACGCACACCTGGATCACTCGTTGCGCATGTCGCCGGCCGAAGTCCGGCTGACGTCCGACCTGCTCGAGAGGTGGCAGGAGCCGTTTGGACGAGAAGTGCTGGAGCGACTCGTGAAGCACGAGCGCTGGATCGAGCAGGAACAGATCCTGCTGGGGATTCCGTAGATCTTGACGTGCCGCGATCCGGCACGTCCCCCTACAATCGGCGCGGTCCCGGTTCTTGAAGGAGGAGTCTTTGTCGAAGTCTGGCATCCGAGCGCGCGTCGTCGTCAACCCGTCGGGTACGGAGGAACCCTGGCCCGGACCGCTCCGCAGCGCAGACGTTCTACGGGTCGTCGGGGAGGCGTGGGGTGGCCCGGGCACCCTGCTGCGGACCTTGGAAACCGCACTCGGCACGGGCGCGCCGGAGCTTCCGGAGATCGTCCGCGCGGCGCAGTTCGCGGCGAGCCTGAAAGCGCGCCTTGGCTTCTGGTCGGACTCGCTCGAAGTGGATCCGATCGGGGTCGCGCGGACCCTGTTGGGGTGGATCGACCAGTTGCTGCTCTGCGGCTGGCAGGCCACGACGGAGGCCAGCACACCGTCGCGGCTGCGCGACCTGGCGGCGGTGCGCGCCTCGGCGCCCCCAGGGATCCCGGATCGCGTGGCCGCCGTGTTGCGCGCCCTCCCCACAAACACCGCCCCGCTCGACGAGGTGGTGCTCGCCGAGCCTGCGCAGAGCATGCCGCTGCTCTGGCGCCAACTCCTCGGTGAGCTCGCCCGACGCGGCGTGCGGGTCACCGAGATGCCGCCACGACCGGTGGCATCCGGACACACCGATCTCCATCGCCTCGCCGGGACTCCCGAGGCACCGCTCTCACCCGCCGGCGATGGCTCGATCCAGCTGCTCCGTCCCCACGGCCCGCGACAGGCCGCGGACGACCTCGCCGCCTGGCTCGCCGATCGCCTCGCGGCGACGGCGACCGGCGACCTCGACAACGTGCTGATCGTCGGCGCGGAGCCGGTCCTCGACGAGGCGCTACGACGTCACGGCCTACCGGCGCTCGGGAGTCGGTCGGCCAAGGCGATCGCGCGACCCGAGCTGCAGATCCTGCCGCTGTCCTGCGGGCTGGCGTGGGGCCCGGCCGATCCGCGACTCATGCTCGAGCTGCTGGCTCTCGACCGCAACCCGGTCCCACCCGCGATGCGCTGGCGGCTGATCGGCGCGCTGCACACCTGGCCGGGGATCGGCAACGCGACGTGGACGGCCGCGATGGAGAGCGGGCTGAGCGAGATCGAAGATGCGGGCAAGCGCGGGCGGGTGCGACACCGGCTCGAAGCCCTGCTCGGCCCCGCGGAGATCGACGCGGACGATCGCATCGGCGAGCGAGAGCCGCTCACGGCTCGGGTCGAAGCGTTCACGGCCTGGCTCGGCGGCATGCAGGCCCGCGAGCCGCTGCGCCTCGCGTTCGAACAGGCCGAGCGGCTCCGCGCGACCCTCGCCGCGGGGTCGGCCTCGTCGTTCTCGCGCCTGGAGCCTCGAGGCGATCCTGGCGACCGTCACCGAGTCCGTGCGACCACGACCCACCCTCGACGGCCAGGCGGGGCTCGCCCACGTGCACGCTCCCGACGCCGTGCTCGCTCCGGTCGGGACCATCGTCTGGTGGGGATTCCACCGCGACCAGGCGAAGGCACCGCGACACCTGCCGCTCAGCCCGGTCGAACAGACGTTCCTCGAGAGCCAGGGCGTCGAGCTCCCCGATCCGGTCGCGGAGACGAGCCGGCAGAGCGACCGTTGGTCGCGACCGCTGCGGATGGCGACGGACACGCTCCTGCTCGTCTGCCCGCGAACCGACGCCACGGGCACACCGGCGCATCCCCACCCGCTGTGGGACGAGATCCGCGCGCGGGTGATGAAGGGCGAAGAGCGCGTGCTCACCCGATCCCGCCCGGCGGCCGCCGATGCGCTCGCGACGGAGCTGCCCCGCCTCGCCCAGCCCACCGCACCGGGTCACTTCACGATGCCGGCCATGGCCGTCACCCCGCGGGACGCCGAGTCCGCGAGCAGCCTCGGCACGCTCGCGAGCTGCGGCTTCCACTGGTTGATGCGCTACCCGGCGAAGCTCCGCGCCGGCCGCACCCGGTCGCTGCCCGAAGGTCCCCTGCTCGAGGGCAACCTGCTGCACCACTGCCTCGCCCACGCCTTCGCCGCGTTCGATGCGTTCGATGCCTTCGCCGCGTTCGATGCGACCCGGATCGAGGACGCCGTCGCCCGCGCCGTGGCCTTCTTCGACGAGCAGCTGCCGCGCATCGCCGGATCGCTCGCCCAGCCCACGGCCGGCGCGCCACGCACGCGACTGCGGCGGCTGCTGGAGATCGGCACGCGCGACTTCGCGACCCGGGTCGCGGCGGGTGGCCTGCGCATCGGCCCGATCGAGGCGTCGTTGCAAAAGGCCGTGCCGGATCCCTGGCGCACGGTGAAGAGCATACCCGACATGCTCCTCGTCGACCCCGCCACGGGTGCCCCGGTCGTCATCGACTTCAAGCTCGGCGGCAAGCACGACGAGAAGCTGCAGGACGGCATCGCCTTCCAGCTCGCGACGTACGCCTTCCTCGCACAGGAAGAGGGTCGACCCTTCCCCGACGCCGGCTACTACATCGTCGGCAAGCAGCGGCTCGCCTGCTCGACCTCGATCGCCACCACCCCACCGGTGACTCCCGACGCGCCGCTGAGCGAGACCTGGCGCGGCCTCGTCGCGGCCGCCCGCGCGTCCTGGGAGGCCCTGCAACGCGGCGAGGTCGTGGTCCCCGACCCCGACGCGAAGGCGAAGCTCGACGGTGGATACCTCACCCTGCCGCCCGAATGCGGGCACTGCGACTTCGGCCTGCTGTGTGGCGTCGACCTGCCGGAGGCCACGTCATGAACGCCATCCGCGTCATCTCCGCGAGCGCCGGCAGCGGCAAGACCTACCAGCTCACCCAGGAGCTCGCGAAGGCCATCGTCGACGGCGAGACCAGAGCGGACCGCGTCATCGTCACGACGTTCACGAGGAAAGCCGCCGCGGAGATCCAGGAGCGCGTGCGCATCACCCTGCTGCGCGAGGGCCTGACGGAGGCGGCACGGGACATCCTCGCCGCGCGTATCGGCACGGTGCACGCGATCTGCGGCGAGCTGATCCAGGACTTCGCGTTCGAGCTCGGGCTCTCGCCGCAGCTGCGCGTGCTCGACGCGGGCTCCGCGACCCGCAGCCTGGAAGCAGCGCTGACCGAGGTCGTGGCCGACGAGATGCTCGACGAGCTGGCGGAGCTGGAGTCCCGCCTGGTCGAGTTCGACTGGTCCCAGGACGTGCGCGCGATCCTCGAGCGCGCTCGCACGAACGGCGTCGACGCCACGGCCCTGCGCGGGATGAAGGCGCAGAGCCAGGCCGAGGTCGGCGGCATGCTCGCCACGCCCGTCACGGACGGCGACAAGCTCGACGAGGAACTCGCGGCAGCGTGTGAGCAGTTCCTCGAATCGGCGGTCGCGGTTACGACTTCCACGACGCAGAAGTTCTGCCGCAGGATCCAATCGATGGTCAGTGCGCCTCCGAGCTCACCGACCTGGACTGGCGGGACTGGGTCACGCTGATTCACGCTCGAGCCGGAGTGACCAAGGACGCCAAGCCGTTCGCCTCGAGACTGGCCGCGGTCGCCCTGCGGGTCCTAGAACACCCGAGACTGCACCGAGACATCGAGGGGTCGATCGGTCTGTGTTTCGACATCGCCGCCGCCGCGCTCGGCAGCTACAGGGAACACAAGCGCAAGAGCGGTGTGATCGACTTCGCGTGACCAGGAGGCCTACGCCCTGCGGATCCTGACGGATCCAGCTCTGCGACACGCCGTCGAGGAGCGGCGTTTGCACTGGCTTGGACCTTCTGCTTGTCGACGAGTTCCAGGACACGAGCCCCATCCAACTCGCCATCTTCCTCGAGTTGGCAAAGCACGTGCAGCGATTGGTCTGGGTTTTCCAGGACGGTCAGAAGCAGGCGATCTACGGGTTCCGCGGTAGCGACCCGGCGTTGATGGATGCGGTGATTCAGCGCTTGTCGCCGGACCCCGACGTGCCGGTGGCGCTCGTGGCGGAGCGTGCCCGACCTGATCGAGCTGACGAGCTCGGTGTTCGCCAGCGTGTTCCCGCAGCAGGGGATTCCGGAAGAGCACGTGCGCCTGACCCCGGCGGACCGAGCGATCGCGATCCCGAGCGGCCCGGTGATCGAACGGCTGGCGCTGCAGAGCAAGAACAAGGCCGACGACGCCCTGGCGCTGGCGACCTGCATCGACGAGCTGCTGCAAGATCCAACCGTGCAGGTGCGCGATCGGGATACCGGCGCGCTCCGCGCCGTCCAGGCGGGCGACGTCGCGGTGCTGTGCCGACGGAATGACCACTGCGTCGCGGTCGCCGACGCGTTGACGCGACTCGGCCATCGGGCGAGCTTGTCCCGCCCGGGCTTGCTCGGGACGACCGAGGGCCGGGTCGCGTTCGCGGCGCTGCGGCGGTTCGTCGATCCACGCGATCGCCTGGCCGGCGCCGAGCTGCTGCGCTTCGTCCGCTACCCGGAGGATCCCGACGCCTGGCTCGCCACGCAGATCGCGGTCGATGCCGAGCCCGATCCACTGCTGCTCGCGCTTTCGCAGTGCGCCCGGGAACACCCGACGGCCGGGCCGCTCGAGGCGCTGGACCTGTGCCTCGATGTCGTCGCGCTGCCCGATCTCTGCCACCGATGGGACAACACGGCGATGCGGCTCGCGAACCTCGAACAGCTCCGCGCGCACGTCGAGCAGTTCGTCGCCGCGCAGGCAGGCCAGCGGCGGCCGGTCACGACGCGGGCGCTGGTCGAGTACCTGGCCGAGATCCGCGCGGCGGGCGTGGCGCAGATGGACGCCAGCTACATCGACAAGATGATCGCGGCTCGCCGGCTGACGAAGCGCATGACCTATACCGGCTACCTGCGGCGGTCCCTGCCGAAGACCCAGTCCTCGCTGGTGCTGGAGAAGATCGAGGCGCCTTACATCCTGGTGACGGTGGGCGGCGGCGGCGACGGCGAGGAGATCATCGACTGGGTGCTGCGCGCCTATGAGAGCGACGCGCAGCTGCCCTATCCGGCGCTGCTGGTGCTCGGCCCCTTCATGTCGGGCGAGCGCCAATCGGAGTTCCTGCTGCGCGCCGCGCGGCTGCGCAACGTCGAGGCGATCACCTTCGACGCCCGCATCGAGAGCCTGGTCGACCGCGCGATCGGCGTGGTCTCGATGGGCGGCTACAACACCTTCTGCGAGATCCTCTCCTTCGACAAGCGGGCGGTGGTGGTGCCGCGCACGCAGCCGCGCATGGAGCAGTTCCTGCGCGCCAGCAAGGCGCAGGAGCTGGGCCTGGTCCACATGCTGCTGGACGACGGGCGGCGCGACGCGCGCGACATGGCGACGGCGCTGCGCCACCTGCCGCAACAGAACCTGCCGTCGGCCGTCGTGGTTCCCGGCCTGCTGGACGGCCGCCGCAACGTGGTGCGCCTGGGCCGCAAGTGGCTGACCGAAAGCGCGCGGCGCCACGAGGTGATCGAGCAGGCCGGCAGCGCACAGCCGAAGCGCAGCGGCGCCAAGCGCAGCCCCTGACGGGGCGATCCGCCGCGCCTCCATCCGCCGTGCCGCGCCCCGCCTTGACGCTGACGCTGGCCGCTCACTAGGGTCCGGCCCTATGCAACAGGCGCCCGCAGGTCACCCGGCGACCCTCGGCAGCCGGCCCTGCGTGGCCGTGGTGCTGAAGGGCTACCCGCGCCTGTCGGAAACCTTCATCGCGCAGGAGCTGCTGGCGCTGGAGCGGCGCGGGCTGGCGCTGGCGCTCTTCTCGCTGCGCCGGCCGACCGACCGCAGCGTCCATCCGGTGCATCGCGAGATCGCCGCGCCGGTGACCTATCTGCCGGAGTATCTCCATCGCGCGCCGCTGGCGCTGCTGCGGGCCTGGTGGCGCGGCCGGCGGCGGCCGGGCTATCGCGCCGCGCGGCGGGCCTTCCTCGCCGACCTGCGCCGCGACCGCACCGCCAACCGGGTGCGGCGCTTCGGCCAGGCGCTGCTGCTGGCCGCGGCGCTGCCGGCCGGGACACGGCAGCTCTATGCCCACTTCCTGCACACGCCGGCCTCGGTGGCGCGCTACGCCGCGCTGCTCACCGGCCTGCCGTGGAGCTGCTCGGCGCATGCCAAGGACATCTGGACCATCCCGGCCTGGGAGAAGCGCGAGAAGCTGGCCTCGCTCGACTGGCTGGTGACCTGCACCGCCACGGGAGCGGCGCATCTCAGCGAACTCGCGCCGCAGCCGGAGTGCGTCGAACTGGTCTATCACGGCCTCGATCTCGACCGCTTCCCGCCGCCGGCCGGGCCGCGCCCGCCGCGCGACGGCAGCGACCCGGCGCAGCCGCTGCGCATCCTCTCGGTCGGCCGCGCGGTGGCCAAGAAGGGCTACGACGACCTGCTGGCGGCCCTGGCCGGCCTGCCGCCGGGGCTCGCCTGGCGGCTGGACCAGGTCGGCGGCGGCGCGTTGCAGGGCGAGCTGAAGGCCGAGGCGGCGCGGCGCGGCCTGGGCGATCGCATCGTCTGGCACGGCGCCCAGCCGCAGGAGGCGGTCCTGGCGCTCTACCGCGACGCCGATCTCTTCGTGCTGGCCAGCAAGGTGGCGGCCGACGGCGACCGCGACGGCCTGCCCAACGTGCTGATGGAGGCGGCCAGCCAGCGCCTGGCGACGCTCGCCACCGCCCTGCCGTCGATCGCCGAGTTCCACCGCGATGGCGAGACCGCGCTCCTGGTGCCGCCCGGCGACGCCGCCGCGCTGGCCGCGGCGCTCCAGCGCCTCGCCGCCGACCCGGCATTGCGCGAGCGCCTGGCGCTCGCCGCCGAAGCGCGGCTGCGCGGCGCCTTCGACGCCAGCCGCACCATCGCCGCGCTGGCCCGGCGCTTCGGCCTGGAGCCGCCGCCGGCCGCCGCCGCGGCGCAGTAGGAGAGAGCATGCGCGTCGCCTTCTATGCCCCGATGAAGCCGCCCGACCACCCGACCCCCTCGGGCGACCGGCAGGTGGCGCGCCTGCTGATGCGCGCCCTCGAGGCCGGCGGCCACGAGGTCGAGCTCGCCGCGCGCTTCCGCAGCTGGCAGGCCGCGGCCCCCGACGCGGCGACCCAGGCGCGCCACGAGGCGCTGGGCGCAAAGCTGGCGGAGCGGCTGCTGCGGCGCTATCGCGCCCGCCATCCGTCCGAGCGCCCCGCGCTGTGGCTGACCTACCACCTCTACTACAAGGCGCCCGACTACATCGGCCCGCGCGTCGCCGCCGGCCTCGGCATCCCGCTGGTGGTGGCCGAAGCCTCGCTGGCGGAGAAGCGGGCGCAGGGTCCCTGGGCCGCCGGCCACCGCGCGACGCGCCGCGCGCTGGAGCAGGCCTTCTCCATCGTCACGCTGAATCCCGAGGACACGCCGGCGCTCGACCCGGCCTGGCGCCAGCGCCCGCTGCCGCCGTTCCTCGACAGCACGCCCTTCAGCGCGGCCGCGCGGCAGCGCAGCGCGCATCGGCGCGACTGGGCAGAGCGCTGCGGCGCCGACCCGCGCAAGCCCTGGCTGCTCGCCCTGGCGATGATGCGGCCGGGCGACAAGCTCGCCTCCTACCGCTTGCTGGCGCAGAGCCTGCGTGGCCTGCCGGACCTGCCGTGGCAGCTGCTGGTCGCCGGCGACGGCACCGCGCGCAGCGAGGTCGAGGGCGCCTTCCAGGCCTTCACCAGCGGCCAGCAGCGCCGCGTGATCTTCCTCGGCGAGCAGCGGCCGGACCTGGTGCCGAGCCTGCTGGTCGCCGCCGACCTGGCGGTCTGGCCGGCGATCGGCGAGGCCTACGGCATGGCGCTGCTGGAGGCCCAGGCGGCCGGCACGCCGGTGGTCGCCGGCAAGCTGCCCGGCGTCGCCGCCATCGTCGACGAGGGGCGCAGCGGCATCCTCACCAAGCCGGGCGATTCCGCCACCTTCGCCGCCGCCATCCGCGCCATCCTCAGCGCGCCGGCGCTGCGCCGCCAGATGTCGCAGGCGGCGGCCGAGCACATCGCCGCCGAGCACAGCCTGGAGGTCGCCGCCGACCGCCTGACGCAGATCCTCGACGAGGCGGCAGGCGCGTGAGCCGGCTGATCGCCCTTCGCCATGCCGCCACCGCCTGGAACGAGAGCGGCCGCCTGCAGGGCCGCAGCGACCCGCCGCTCTCGGTCGAGGGCGCCGCCGCCGCCGCGCGTTGGCGCCTGCCGCCGGTCGAGGCGGACGCGGCGGCCGGCGACGCCTGGCAGGTCTATTGCTCGCCCCTGCTGCGGGCGCGCCAGACCGCCGCGGCAATGGGCCTGGCGCCGCGCGCCGCGCCGGCGCTGATCGAGATGTCCTGGGGCCGCTGGGAAGGCGAGAGCCTGGCGGCGCTGCGCCAGCGGCTGGGCCCGGCGCTGGCGGCCAACGAGGCGCGCGGCCTCGACTTCCAGCCGGCGGGCGGCGAGAGCCCGCGCCAGGTGATGGAGCGGCTGCGGCCCTTTCTCGCCGCGCTGGGCGGCGCCGGCCGGCCGGCCGCGGCGGTCACCCACAAGGGGGTGCTGCGCGCGCTGATCGCGCTGGCCACCGGCTGGGACTTTCTCGGCCGCGCCCCGGCGCGGCTGACCGCCGGCCGCGCTCTGCTGTTTCGCCTGGGCGGCGACGGCGCGCTCGGCCTGCTGCGCGACGACCTGGCGCTGGACGGCGGGGCGGCGGCATGAGCCGGCAGGCCGACGTGCTCTTCTACGTGCAGCATCTGCTGGGCATCGGCCACCTGCGCCGCGCCCAGGTGATCGCGCGCGCCGCCGCCGCCGCAGGGCTCGAGCTGCTGTTCGTCAGCGGCGGCATTACCGAACCGGATCTCGACGTCGGCGGCGCCGAGCTGCTGCCGCTGGAACCCGCGATCCGCAGCGAGGACGAGCACTTCCACCGACTGGTGACCGGGACGGGCCAGCCGGTCGATGCCGCGATCGAGGCGCTGCGCCGCGACCGCCTGCTGGCGCTGATGGCGGCGCGCCGGCCGCGCGTGCTGCTGACCGAGATGTTCCCCTTCGGGCGGCGGCAGATGCGTTTCGAGCTGCTGCCGCTGATGGCGGCGGCCAGGGCCGCGCCCTGGCGGCCGCAGGTGGTCGCCTCGGTGCGCGACATCCTCACCACGCTGAAGCAGCCGGGCAAGGCCGCCTGGATCCTGGAGACGGTGCAGCGCCACTACGATCGCGTGCTGGTGCACGGCGACCCGGCGCTGGTGCCCTTCGACCGCACCTTCCCCGAGGCCGCCGCCATCGCCGACCGCCTCAGCTACACCGGCTATGTCGTGGAGCGGGCGCCCGACAGCGGCAGTGCCGCCGCGGCGGGGTCCGGCGAGGTCCTGGTCTCGACCGGCGGCGGCGCGGTCGCGGAGCCGCTGGTGACCGCCGCGCTGGCGGCGCGCGCGCTCTCGCCGCTGGCCGCGGCGCCCTGGCGCGTCCTGATCGGCGAGAACCTGCCGGAAGCGAGGTTCCGCGCGTTGGCGGCGATGGCACCGGCGGGCGTCACGGTGGAGCGCTCGCGGCCCGACTTCCTGGCGCTGCTCGCCGCCTGCCGCCTCTCGATCAGCCAGGCCGGCTACAACACCACGCTGGAGGTGCTGGCCGCCGGCCGGCCGGCGCTGGTGGTTCCCTTCGCCGCCGGCGCGGAGACCGAACAGACGCTGCGCGCCCGCCAGCTGCAGGAGCAGCGGCGGATGGTGGTGGTCGAGGAGGCCGGGCTGACGCCGGAGCGCCTTGCCGGCGGCATCGCGCGCGCGCTTGCGCTGCCGCCGCCGCCGCCTCTGGCGATCCGCCTCGACGGCGCCGCCGAGACGGCGCGTCAGCTCGCGGCGCTCGCCGCCGCCGGCGTTCCGCACTAGACTGCCGCGCCATGCTGCAGTTCGCCTATCCCTCCCGCATCCTGATCGGCGACTGGCTGCGCACCGCCTGCGGGCTGGCGATCGGCCTCGGCGCGCTGCTCTTCGTGCCCTGGAACATCTGGATCCTGCTGGTCTTCGGCTCGATCAGCCTGCTCTTCGGCTATTTCGGGCTGCGCACGCTGGAGCGCCAGCTGCAGCGCATCGCCGTGACGGACGAGGGCCTGGTGCTGCGCGACTGGCGGGTGAAGGCGCTGCGCTGGACGGAGCTCGAGGTCCTGCGCCTCAGGTTCTACGGCACGCGCCGCCAGCATCGCCGGCTCGGCGAGGGCGACGACCCGAGCGGCGGCTTCCTCGAGCTGCGCCTGCAGGGCGGCGGCCAGCGTGCCGTCTTCGACTCGACACTGCCGGGCTTTTCGCTGATCGCCTGGCGCGCCTGCAAGGCGGCGCGCGACGCCGGTGTGCGATTCGACCCGGTCACCGCCGGGAACCTTTTGACGCTCGGGGTCGATCCTGACAAAGATACCGCGCCACCGGAACTGGCCGTAGAGTGGTCGGCAGCGGTGGCGCGACCATAGAGTCGGTGACCCGCACCATGCGGTCGACGGGGTGGCACCGCGCTTGGCGGCGGCGCCGATCAAGGGGGAGGTCGAGAGTCTGGTGAGCGACCTGCTGACGGTGAAGGACCTGCAGATCGTGTTCGATCTGCCGGAAGGCCGGCTTGAGGCCGTGCGGAGCATCTCGTTCCGCGTGCCGCAGAGCGGTACCGTCGCGCTGGTCGGCGAGTCGGGCTCCGGCAAGTCGGTGGTGAGCCAGGCGATCATGGGGATCCTGCCGCACACCGCCAAGGTGGCCGGCGGCTCCATCCTGTTCAACGACCCGGCGGCCGGCGGCAGGACCATCGACCTCGCCAAGCTCGATCCGCGCGCCCAGGAGTATCGACAGCTGCGCGGCGGGCGCATGTCGATCATCTTCCAGGAGCCGATGACCTCGCTGTCGCCGGTGCACACGGTCGGCAACCAGATCACCGAGGCCCTGGAACTGCACCGCGAGGCCGGCGGCGCCGAGGCCCAGGAACTGACCCGCATCATGCTGGCGGCGGTCGGCTTCCCCGACCCGGAGCGGGCGCTGAAGACCTATCCCTTCGAACTCTCCGGCGGCCTCCGGCAGCGCGCGATGATCGCCATGGCGCTGGTCTGCCGCCCGGCGCTGCTGATCGCCGACGAGCCAACCACCGCGCTCGACGTCACCATCCAGGCGCAGATCCTGAAGCTGCTGCTGGAGCTGCAGCAGGAGCTCGGCATGGCGCTGCTGCTGATCACCCACGATCTCGGCGTGGTGGCGAACATGGCCGAGGAGGTCGTGGTCATGTACCACGGCGAGGTGATGGAGCGCGGCGCCGTGGCGGACATCTTCCGCGACCCGCAGCACCCCTACCTGCGCGCCCTGCTGCAGGCGGTCCCGCGCTTCAACATGGCGCCGGGCGAGCGATTGACGCCGCTGCGCGAGGTACCGCACGCCAGCGGCGGCCAGCTGCTGAAGAAACGGCAGGCCAACGGCCAGCAGGACGACACGGCGCTGCCGCTGCTCGATGTGCGCGAGGTGACGAAACGCTATCGCCTGCGCAAGGGCGGCCTCTTCGGCGGCGGCGACCGCGAGGTCCTGGCGGTCGACGATGTCTCCTTCCAGGTGCAGCGCGGCGAATGCCTCGGCCTGGTCGGCGAGTCCGGCTGCGGCAAGACCACGCTGTCGAAGATCGTGATGCGGGCGCTGACGCCGAACGCCGGCGCCGTCACCTTCAACAGCGGCGGCAAGACGATCGACGTGCTGGCGCTGAAGGGCTCGGACCTGGTGCGCTTCCGCCCGCGCATGCAGTTCATCTTCCAGGACCCCTATTCCTCGCTCAATCCGCGCATGACGGTCGGCGACCTGGTACGCGAGCCGCTCGACATCCACGAGATCGGCAACCGCGAAGAGCGCCGGCGCATGGTGGACGAACTGCTGGCGGTCGTCGGCCTGAAGCCGCACCACGCCAAGCGCTACCCGCACTCCTTCTCCGGCGGCCAGCGCCAGCGCATCGGCATCGCCCGGGCCCTGGCGCTGCGGCCGGAACTGGTGATCTGCGACGAGCCGGTCTCGGCGCTGGACGTCTCGATCCAGGCGCAGATCCTGAACCTGCTGAAGGACCTGCAGGAGCAGCTCGGCCTGACCTACCTCTTCGTCAGCCACAATCTCGCGGTGGTGAACTACATCGCCGACCGCATCATGGTGATGTGCAAGGGACGCGTCGTGGAGCTGGCGCCGACCGCCGAGCTGTTCCGCAATCCGCTGCATCCCTATACCCGCGCGCTGCTGGCCGCGGTGCCGGAGCCGCGGCTGGAAGAGAAGCTCGACCTGGAAGCGCTGATGGAGGGCCGCGCCTCGGAGCCCGCCGCCTGGCCGGCGCCCTTCACCATCGACCGCAGCAGCACTCCCGATTTCCACGAGGTCTCGCCCGGTCACTGGATCCGCGCCGCCAAGGGCGCGCTGGCGGCATGAGCCCGCCATGCTGAGGTTCCTCATCCGACGCCTGCTGCTGATGGTGCCGACCCTGGTTGTCAGCTCCTTCATCATCTTCGCCATCATCCAGGCGCCGCCGGGCGACTACCTGGAGACCTACATCGCCGAGCTGGAGAGCCGCGGCGAGGCGGTCAACCAGGCGCGCATCGACCAGCTGCGGGCCGACTACGGGCTGGATCGGCCCTTCGTCGAGCAGTATGTGATCTGGGTCGGCGACCTGCTGCAGGGCGACATGGGCTACTCCTTCGAGTACCAGCGCCCGGTGACCGACGTGGTTGGCGACCGCCTCTGGCTCACCTTCATCATCTCGGTGGCGACCATCTTCTTCACCTGGATCGTCGCCTTCCCGATCGGCGTCTACTCTGCCGTCAGGCAGTACTCGGTCGGCGACTACGTGGTCACCACCATCGGCTTCTTCGGCCTGGCGGTGCCGAACTTCCTGCTCGCGCTGATCATGATGTACTTCCTCAACATCTGGTTCGGCGTCGAGATCGGCGGGCTGATGGACGCGGCCTACATCGACCAGCCCTGGAGCTGGGGCAAGATCGGCTCGATCCTCTCGCACATGGTGGTCCCGGTGATCGTCATCGGCACCAGCGGCACCGCCGGCATGATCCGCCGGCTGCGCGCCAACCTGCTGGACGAGCTGAACCGGCAGTACGTCGTCACCGGCCGGGCCAAGGGCCTCTCGCCGCTGAAGCTGCTGATCAAGTATCCGCTGCGGATCTCGCTGAACCCCTTCATCGCGGACATCGGCAACTACCTGCCGTCGCTGGTCTCCTCGGCCGCCGTGGTCTCCATCGTGATGAACCTGCCGACCACCGGCCCGATGCTGATCCAGGCGCTGAAGGTCCAGGACATGTACCTCGCCGGCTCCTTCCTCATGTTCCTCTCGCTGCTCACCATCTTCGGCATGATGATCTCCGACCTGGCGCTGGCGCGCTCGACCCGCGAATTCGGCTGGAAGGGGGAGCCAGAAATGAGCGGTCCCTTCGATCCCTCGGGCCGACGAGCTGGCGGAACGACTGGAGCACTTCGTCGCGCCGCGCGAGGCTGCCGCACTGGTCGATCCCTATTCGACCCGCAGTCGATCGAGGTGATGACGCCGGAGCAGGAGCGCTATTTCCAGGCGCCGGCCTGGAAGCTGATGTGGTGGCGCTTCCGCCGCCATCGGCTGGCGCTCTTCTCCTTCTGGTTCCTGCTGGCGCTCTACACCTCGATCCTCTTCGTCGAGGTGATCGCGCCCTACGGCTGGAGACGCGCGACACCACGCACATCTACGCGCCGCCGCAGTCGCTGCATTTCTTCCACGAGGGCGAGTTCGTCGGGCCCTTCGTCTACGGCTGCGGTACGAGCTCAACATGGAGACCCTGAAGCGGGAGTACACCGAGGACACCAGCAAGGTGCAGCCGCTGCGCTTCTTCTGCGCCGGCGACGCCTATCTCTTCTGGGGCATGATCCCGCTCGACTTCCACCTGGTCTGCCCGGCCGAGGGGGGAACGCTCTTCCTGCTCGGGACGGACCGCCTGGGGCGCGACGTGCTCTCGCGGATGATCTACGGCGCGCGCATCTCGCTCACCATCGGCCTGGTCGGCATCGCCTTCTCCTTCATGCTGGGAATCTCCATCGGCGGCGTCGCCGGCTACTACGGCGGCTGGATCGACAGCGCCGTGCAGCGCCTGATCGAGATCGTGCGCTCCTTCCCCGAGATCCCGCTCTGGCTGGCGCTCTCGGCGATCCTGCCGGTGACCTGGTCGCCGCTCTGGGTCTTCTTCGGCATCACCTTGATCCTGGCGCTGCTCGACTGGCCGGGGCTGGCGCGCGCGGTGCGTTCGAAACTGCTGTCGCTGCGCGAGGAAGACTTCACCACGGCGGCACAGCTGATGGGGGCCTCGCCAAAACGCATCATCTTCCGCCACCTGATGCCGAGCTTCTCCAGCCATCTGATCGCCTCGCTGACGCTCTCGATCCCCTCGATGATCCTGGCCGAGACGGCGCTCTCCTTCCTCGGGCTCGGACTGAGGCCGCCGATCACCTCCTGGGGCGTGCTGCTGACCGAGGCGCAGAACATCAACGCGGTCGAGCTCTATCCCTGGCTGCTGCTGCCGGCGGTGCCGGTGATCGTCACGGTGCTGGCCTTCAACTTCCTCGGCGACGGCCTACTACCGCTGGCGCCCCTGCCGCTGCCCCCCCGCCGCCAGGAGGCCCCCGGCGCCGATCAGGCGCCGGCCACGCGCACGCCCAGGCCCACCGGCGCGCCCAGCACCCCCGCCGCGACCCGCCCGGCGGCGGCGGCGCGGCCGGCGAGAGCGGCGCTCGGCCTGCCGTGTGGGCCGCCGGCCGCCCGCGGCGCGCGCCCCCCCCGCGGGGCCCCCCTGGCCGCCGCCGCCCGCGGCCCCCCGCCTGGTTGGCCCCCGCGATCGCGGCGCGCAGCTTGTCCGCGGGATCGCGGCCGGCGATCACCAGGCGCGCGTCCGGCAGGGCTGCGGCCAGCCGCGGCGCGACGCGGCGGGCGAGGAAGCGCGCGCCCTGCTGGTTCGGGGGATAGCTGAGCTGGCCAAGGAACAGGAGAACCGCGCCCCCGCGGCCGGCCGAGGGCGCGCTGCTGCGGGGCGCGGCTGCGCGGTGGCGCCCCGGTGGCAGGCCGTTCGGCATCACTAGCAGCTCGGCCGACGGGCGGCCGAGGCGCAGCAGGCGGCGGCGATCCTGCTCGGAGCAGAGCCAGACCTGCCGCGCGGCCGCCATCAGGCGGCGCTCGACGCCGGCGATCTGCCGCGGCCCGGCCTCCAGCCAGCGCCGGGCGACGGCTTTCAGCGGCCGGCGCCAGGGCACCAGGCGGCGGTGCAGGTCGGACTCGACGTTGTGCATGTCGATCACCAGCGCTGCCCCCGCGTCGCGCACCAGCGGCGCCAGGGCATAGAGGTGGGTGTGGCTGAGCACCACCACCTCCGGCCGCCAGTCGCTCAGGGTTGCGGCGACCGCGGCGCGGCTCGCCTCGCTCAGCCAGAGATCCAGCGGTGTCGCGGGCGCGGGCGGGCGCCAGGCCTCGGCCGGCGGCCGCGCATCGAGACGGCGCCAGAAGGCCAGCGGCAGGACCGGCGGCGGCGCCTCGTCGCGGGCCGTGAGGTAGAGCACCCCGCAGTCGCCCGCCGTCGCCGCGGCCGCGATGTGCTGCCAGTTCCGCAGGTCGGCGCCGGCGCCCGGCGGCCAGGGCCGCTCGATGGTGACGAAGAGGACGCTCATGAAGGCTGGGCCTACCCGACCGCAAAGGCTTGGAGCCGCAGAGTGGCGTCGCCGTGCGGTGGGAGCAACCCCTCGTGGGCGCTGCGGGGCAGGCTTTGCAGTAGCTCTCAGCGAGCCATTCTAGAACTCGGCGCGAAGGCCTGAACTGCACGAATGCGGCGTTGAGGGCGATGCTCCCCTTGGGGTAGCCCTGCCTGGAAGCAGCGATTGTCCAATCGTCGGGTCTTAGCCGCCGCACCAGGCAGAGTACTTCAGGATCACGATGGCTGGCGAGTTCCAGCAGGCGGGTGGAGCATCCGGGGAATGCTGTCATCGATACAAGCCGGGAACTGGGTGACCTATCCTCGGTCCTTGCCTTCAATGTAGCTCAGTCCTGACTCGGACCGTCCAAGCTTTGCCGCTGCGCTGCCCAGGTGAGCAGCGCATCCAGCGCCGGGCACAAGGCTTGCCCCCAGTCCGTGAGGCAATACTCGACTTTCGGGGGAACCTGATGGTGGACAATGCGGCGCACGACCCCATCCTTTTCCATCTGCCGAAGCTGCTGGATAAGCATTTTCTGAGAGATTCCTGGGATCGCGCGTTCGAGATCGGAGAAGCGCAGAACGTGCCCGCCAAAAAGGTGAAACAGGATCACCAGCTTCCAGCGCCCCTCAAGAATCTTGAGCGCGCTCTCGACGCCTTCGGCCGCTGATTCTCTTGTGTACTGAGGGGGCATACTTTTCTGTTAGTACCTTACTTTTTCGTATGTTCTTGCGATTTTAGAAAGTTGGGCCATTTTCGATATCCAGACAAGGTCAACTCGGAAATCGATCATGCCTCTCGCATTACCCAAGTCCATAGCCGACTACTTTGCCGCAGATACGACGCAGGGTGCGGAGGTGGCCAGATGCTTCACGGCCGATGCCGTGGTCATCGACGAGGAGAGGACGTACACGGGGCGCGACGCGATCGCGGCCTGGAAGTCCGAGGCATCCGCAAAATACGATTATGTCGCCGAGCCCGTAGCCATTGACGATCAGGACGGCAGGGTCATCGTCACCGCACATTTGACGGGGAGTTTCCCGGGAAGCCCGGTCGACCTTCGCTACACTTTCACGATCTCTGGTGATGCGATCGCCCGGTTGGAGATCGTTCCATGAGCTTTGATCTTGGCCTTGATGGGAAGCGTGTCCTTGTGACCGGCGGCACCAAGGGGGCGGGCGCAGCGGTCGTTCAGGCATTGGCGGCCGCAGGTGCGCACGTAGCGGCAACGGCCAGGACCGTGCCCAAGAATGCAACGGGTAACATCCACTACATCGCGGCCGACCTGCTGACTGCGCGAGGTTGCGCCAACGTCGCTGAGGAAGTGCTGCGGACATTTGGCGGCATCGACATCCTCGTCAATGTGCTTGGGGGGTCGAGCGCGCCAGCGGGCGGTTTCGCAGCATTGACTGATGAGGAATGGCAAAAGGAGATCGATCACAATCTCATGCCTGCCGTCCGGCTCGATCGCGCTCTGCTTCCGTCGATGATTGCGCAGGGATCTGGCGTAATCATCCATGTGACATCGATCCAGCACGAACTGCCTCTGTCGGAATCGACGACGGCCTACGCAGCAGCGAAAGCGGCGCTGTCGACCTATAGTAAGAGCCTGTCAAAGGAAGTGACCCCCAAGGGCATCAGAGTGGTTCGCGTGTCGCCCGGCTGGATTGAGACCGACGCCGCCGTGGCGCTCGCGGAGCGGCTCGCGAGGGAGGCAGGCACCGATTACGAGGGCGGCAGGAAGATCATCATGAAATCTCTTGGCGGAATTCCACTCGGAAGGCCGGCGAAACCCGATGAGGTGGCCGATCTGATAACCTTCCTGGCATCCCCGCGCGCGGCAGCCATAACCGGAACGGAACATGTCATAGATGGAGGGACCGTTCCCACCGTTTGAGCCTTCAGAGTGCAGTGAACGCGTCTCTTCCATGAGGTTTCGCACAGCCAGGGGCAGTCCCCGAAACGTCGCCCCTGAAAAGTCGCCCCTGAAAAGATCGCTGGGGCGGTCCCCTGCGGGCCGCCCCAGTCCGTTCTGCCTCGCCCGCGTGCGGACGGGGGTCTGGAGCCTTCGCCTTACGAGAGGAGGGAGAGCAGCCCGAGGCTGACGACCGCCACCACGAAGGCAAGGCCGACCTGATTGAAGGCGCTCGAAACGGCGAACATGATAGTGGCTCCTTTCGGCGCACTGAATTGCGCCACCCTCAGCATAGCGACCGCGCTGCGCGGCACCAGCGCTGTATCTGTAAGGGTCATATGCAAAAACAGCATTGCTAATTCTCCAATAAAAACAACTGGTTCCCCATTTACTTTGAATAGTCATTCAGCCAAAATCATGAGGTCCAGCGGCTCTGCGACCCCGGCCACCATCTGCCCCGGAAGGGCTCGCCGGGGGCGCGGCGGGCGATAGCCCTGGCGCTCGGCAAGCGCCAGGCTGGCCGCGTCCGTGAGGGCCAGCGAGCCCACCACCTTGTTCTGCTTCTCCAGCTTGGCGGAGAGGTTCACGGCATCGCCGATCACCGTCACCTCGAGGCGGCTTTCGTCGCCGACGGCGCCGAACAGCACCTGCCCGGTGGCGACGGCGCCATTCACCCGCGGGGCCGGCAGGCCGGCGGCGGCGCGCTCCGCCTCCCAGGCCGCCGCCGCGGCCATGATCTCGTCGAGTGCGGCCAGCGCCTCCGCTGCCGGGCGCGGGTTGGCCGCGACGGCACCGAAGGAGGCCAGGATGCCGTCGCCGAGGAACTTGTCCACGGCGCCGCCGTGGCGCTGGATGATCGGCACCAGGCGCGCCTGGTACGCGGCCAGCAGCCCCATGGTCTCGTCCGGCGGCCGTTCGGCGGCGAGGCGGGTGAAGCCGCGCAGGTCGAGGGAGAGGATCGCCGCCGAGCGCAGCACGCCCTGGCCGGCGGTGATCGACTGCTCCGCCGACTTGATCTGCTGCGCCACGCCGGCGTCGAAGAAGCGCGAGAGCTCGCGCGCCGCCAGGCCCTCGGTCACGGCGCGCAGCAGCAGCGCCTTGGCGCGGCCGATGGCGACCGCCAGGATCGCCGAGAAGGTCAGGATCGAGACGATCTTGTCGAACTCGGCGCCCAGCAGGATCGAGTTGGAGGTGAGGTAGGTGACGTAGTTGCGGGTGATCATCGGATTGCCCGGCTCGGCCATCACCACATAGACCACCACAAGGCCCCAGCCCAACGCGGCCATGCCGCCGGCCAGCAGCAGGAAGCGGGCATCGAAGCGCAAGGCGCGGAGCGCGATGAAGATGAAGACGTAGAGCAGCGTCGGTGCCTTCAGGATGAAGGAGGGCGGCTGGCCGTAGGTCAGGTGGAAGGACCAGATCACCACCATCAGCAGCGTCATGTCGAAGAGCACCGAGAGCGCCAGCGCCCAGTCCGGCAGGCGGCCGCGATAGGACCAGGCGAGGCGGACCAGGGTGACCAGCAGATAGGTCGCCAGCGCGATCGGCACCGGCAGCGCGGCGGTGCCGCTGGCGGTCTTCGGGCTCACCGCCCAGAGCGTGCCGAACAGCAGCACGACGGCGAGCTGGATCCAGCCGGTGAGCCGCTCGCTGGCATCCTGCTGCTGGCGGATCGCCTCGCGCACCCGCGCCGGCAGGCTGTCGGCCGAAGGGCCGAGGAGGAAGGTCGCGGCATGGCGCAGCAGCTCTATCACCGGGGCACTCCAGGGGCCGCACCGCGGGACCTGCGGAAGGGCAGGCGCCAGTCCTAGCCGATCGGCCGGCAGATTATCCTACACAAGCCTTCAGAAAGGCGTGAGACGGCGGGGAGCGCGGCGGTCGTGCAGGACCCTAGGCCGCGGTCTCCAGCCAGAGGGCGGTCTCGAAGGCTCCGGGCGACAGCGGCAGGCCGCCGACCGCCGAGGCGGCCACGGCCGGCGCCAGGCGGCTGGCGGCATAGTGGCTGGAGAAGCGGAGCCGCAGGCGCGCCGACGCCAGCCAGCCGACGAGGCCCTGCTGCTCGTTGTAGCCGCGCCATTCCCAGGCCGCCGGATAGCCGTCCGGCAGGAAGATGTCGTGCACCTGCACCAGCACGCCCGGCGGCAGGCGCGGCAGCACCTCGGCGAACAGCAGGTCGACGTCGCTGCCCGGCATCAGCACGTGGCTGGAATCGATCAGCAGCAGGTCGCCGGCGGCGAGCGCTTCGAAGGGCTCCAGCCCGGCCTCCTGCAGCGTGCGGCGGATGAGCCGGATCGGCTGCCCCTCGAGCGTCGCGCGCGGCGCCGGGTCGATGGCGGTGACGGCGCAATCGATGCCGCCGTCGGCCAGGGCGCGCAGCAGGAAGCGGGTCGAGTGGCCGGAGCCGACCTCGACCGCGCGGCGCGGGCGGGCGCGGCGGACCGCGGCATAGAGGCTGGCGGCATCGAGCCGCGGGAACCAGTCCTGGGTCCAGCGCGCCGCGCCGGGCGTGCGGTCGGCGGCGATGGCCGCGAAGTCCGGACGGTAGGGGGCGAAGCCCTCGAGCCAGGCGCGGAAATCCGCCTCGGCGGCGGCGAAGAGCGGCTGCAGCGCCTGGTAGTGCCGCGGCGGGCGCGCCTGCTCGGCGTGGCGATGCGGGATGAACCAGCCGCGCTGCCGGAGGCCGAGGACGGTCGGCAGGCCGAGCGCAAGGCGCTTGCGCCAGGGACGGGAGAGGAAGCCACGGGCCATCGGGTCTAGAGCGTCAGCTCCATCCCCTCGCGGGCGACCAGGGTGCCGGGGCGCAGGCGCTCGGCAGCGGCGGCAATGGCATCCATCTTGTCGTCGTCGTGGCCGGGGTCGTGATGGAAGATCACCACCCGCTTCACGCCGGCCTGCTCGCCGATCCGCAGCGCCTCCTGCCAGGTCGAGTGGCCCCAGCCGCGATAGCGCGCGAACTCGGTGTCGTCGTAGGTCGAGTCGTAGACCATGACGTCGGCGTCGGCGACCAGACCCAGGATGTTGGAATCGCTGCGCCCCTCCAGATGCTCGGTGTCGGTGACGTAGCAGAAGCTCCGGCCCTTGAAGTCGAGGCGGTAGCCGGTGGCGCCGTTGGGATGATTCAGCGCCGCGGTCGTGAGCTGCGCGCCGGGCATCGGCGCCAGCACCTCGCCGACCGCGAAGTCGCGGTAGGTCACCTTGGCGGCGAAGATGTCGGGCGGCACCGGGAACAGCGGCGCCGCCATGTACTTGCAGAGCACGTCGTGCAGATGGATGCCGCCCTGCAGATGCGCCGCCCAGACGCGGAAGGTGTTCTGCTTGTCGAAGATCGGCGCGAAGAAGGGCAGGCCCTGGATGTGATCGACGTGGGTATGGGAGAGGAAAAGGTCGGCATCGAGCGGCGGGCCGCCGATCAGCTGGTCGCCCAGCGGCTTCAGGCCCGAGCCGGCATCGAACACCAGCAGCCGGCCATCGAGCCGCACCTCGATGCAGGAGGTGTTGCCGCCGTAGCGCACGAAGCGCGGCCCGGGGCAGGCGATCGAGCCGCGGACGCCCCAGAAGCGCACGAACAAGCCCTCGTGTTCCTGCGCTCCGGTCCCAGCTCTGCTCGCTTGTGTCACGCCGATCCCGATCGTCGTTACCCCCCGGCCGTTCGATCCTAGGCGAACAACCGCCGGCCCCCAAAAGGAAAACGCTCGCCGCCACCAAGAGCGCCGCCCGCCAGGCCGCGTGACCGGCCTGCGTGCAGAGGCGTTGCCAGCCGCCGGCGCCACGGCGAGACTGCGCCGCGGCCCGCGGAGCGGCCGGGCATCGAGGGCGGGTGGCAGGCGGATGACGGAGCAGAGAACGAACCTGGCCGGGGTCGCCTTCGGCCTGGCGCTGGCGAGCTTCGCCGCCTTCCAGCAGTTCAAGCTGCCGCCGATCATGCCGCTGATGCTGGAGCGCTTCGGCTACGACCGGGTGCTCGCCGGCGGCTTCATGAGCGTCTATGCCCTGGCCGGGCTGCTCACCACCCTGGCGATCGCCCGCTGGGTCGCCCGGCGCGGGCCCTATCCGGCGCTCTGGCTGGCGATGGCCCTTTACCTCCTGGGCAATCTCGTCACCTGGGCGCTGCCGGAGGAGGGCGCCCTGGTGCTGGCGGCGCGCGGCGCCGAGGGCATCGCCTTCGCGGTCTCGGCGGTGATCGGTCCGGCGACGGCGAACAGCAATGCCAGCCAGCGCCACCTGCCGCTGGTCATCGGCCTCACCGCCGCCTGGATCCCGCTCGGGCAGATCGCCGCCAGCCTGCTGGCGCAACCCGCGCTGAGCTCCGGGCGCTGGCAGCTGCTGTGGTACGCCGCGATCGGCGGCACGCTGCTCTTCACGCTCTGGATCGGCGCCCTGCAGGCCAGCCGCGCCGCGGCGCTGGGCGGCAGCGGCAAGGCGATCGCCGCCAGCGTGCCGACCGCCGCCGCGCCGATCACCCCGGCCGAGCGGGTCTCGCTCTGGCTCGCCGCCGGCGCCTTCCTGCTCTTCTCCGGCCAGTACTTCGCCTACATGACCTGGCTGCCGCAGTACCTCGTCGAGGTGCACGGCCTGGGGCCCGACGAAGCGCTGCTCGGCTACCTGCTGCCGGTGGTCACGCTGGCGGTGGTGAACGTGATCGGCGGCTGGCTGCTGCGCCACGGGCTCGACGCCGGGCCGATGCTGGCCGTCGGCATGGGGCTGCAGGCGGCCTGCTGGTTCCTGCTGCCCTGGACCCAGACCAGCGTCACCGGCGTCATCTCGCTGCTCGCCTACGGAATCGGCGCCGGCCTGGCGCCGACCGCGCTCTTCGCCATGCCCTCCCGCATCCTGGGACCCGGACGCTCGCTGGTGCCGGCCTTCGGCATCATCATGACGGGGCGCAACGTCGGCGTGCTGCTCGGCCCGGTGCTGCTGGCGCAGCTCTCGAAGCAGGAGGGCGGCTGGGCGCTCTCGGCGCCGATCTTCGGCAGCTTCGCGGCACTGGCGGTGCTGCTCGGCTTCTGGCTCCTGGCACGCCGCGGGCGTCGCTAGCCGGGGCGGCCGGCCCGGAGCGGCCGAGGCCGCTCAGGGCACGAGGCGATAGCCGCCGGGCTCGGTCACCAGGATCTGCGGCTTCGCCGGATCGCTCTCGATCTTCTGCCGCAGGCGATAGATGTGGGTCTCCAGCGTGTGGGTGGTCACGCCCGCGTTGTAGCCCCAGACCTCGCCCAGCAGCGTCTCGCGCCCGACCGCGCGCTCGCCGGCGCGGTAGAGGTACTTCAGGATCGCCGTCTCCTTCTCGGTCAGGCGCAGCTTCTTCAGCGTCTCCTTCTGCTGCAGCAGCTTCGCCGCCGGGCGGAAGGCATAGGGGCCGATGGTGAAGGTGGCGTCCTCGCTCTGCTCATGCTGGCGCAGCTGCGCCCGCAGGCGCGCCAGCAGCACGCCGAGTCGGAAGGGCTTGGCGATGTAGTCGTTGGCGCCGGCGTCGAGGCCGAGGATCTGGTCGGCATCGGTGGCGGAGGCCGTCAGCATGATGACCGGGCACTTCACGCCGCCGCGCCGGAGCAGGCGGCAGACCTCGCGGCCATCGAAGTCCGGCAGGCCGACGTCGAGCACCACGGCGTCGAAGCTCTCGCCCTTGCTGGCTTCCAGCGCGGCCTGACCGGTGCCGACCTCGACGGTGACGAACTCCTCGTGCAGCTTGAGCTGCTCCGCCAGCGCCTGACGCAGTGCCTCGTCGTCGTCGACCAGCAGAATGCGCTTCCCGGTGAGACTGGCCATGGTCCTGTCAAACTCCACAAAGCAGCAGCGCGGCGCGGTGCACCGGATGGTCGTCCTCGCCCAGCGCGTCGATCGCCGTGAAGTGGTCGCGCGCCTCGATCGGCACGGTCTCCACCGGCAGGTCGAGCGCCCGCCACTGCGCCACCAGGGCGTCCTGCTGCTGCAGGAACTCCTCGGTCTCGCCGCCGCCGACCCCGACCACCAGCGGCGCCATCTCGTCCGGCTGGCGGCGCAGCGGGCTGTAGCGAAGCGTCTCCTCCGCGCTCAGCCGCAGCACGGCCTGCTGGTAGGAGCGGCGCACCGGCACCAGGTCATAGACCCCGCTGACCGAGAGGCCCGCCGCCAGCAGGCGCGGCGGCCCGCCGTCGGCGGCGGCGATGGCGTCGTGGATCAGCGCCATCACGGCCAGGTGGCCGCCGGCGGAGTGGCCGGAGACCACCAGCCGGTGGCGGTCGCAACCGAACTCCACCGCACGCATGGCGAGCCAGGCAATCGCCCGCTCGACCTGCTGCACGATGGTGCCGACCGACACCCGCGGCGCGAGGTCGTAGTTGACCGAGGCGAAGGCGACGCCGGCCTCGACGAAAGGCGCGGCCAGATAGCTGAAGTCGCCCTTGTCGAGGCCCTGCCAGTAGCCGCCGTGGATGAAGATCATCATCGGCGCCGGCGCGGCGCCGGCAGCCGGGAAGAAGTCCAGCGTCTGGCCCGGGCTCGGCCCGTAGGCGAGGTCCAGGCGCCGCGGCAGATGCTGACGCGCGGCCCGGCTGTCGGCGGCCCAGCGATCGAAGATCTCCTGATGGTGCGGCCAGCGGGCGCGCAGATTGAGCTGGCGGTCGAGACCGGCCTGATCGTAGTCGCGCCACACTCGTTCGCTCATCCGCGGCAGCCTCCTCGTGCAGTGTCTATACGCCGTCGCCGGCCCGCAGCGCGGCGGTGAAGGCTCCGCCCAGGCCGGGCGCTTGACGGCTTTCGGCAAAGCTGCCATCACCCGCCGTCGCGAGTAAAGGCGCCCGTTGGTCTAGCCGATCACCTCCCAACACCGTATGTCTAGGGCAGCCGCTGCGGGGAGAGGCTCTCCGCCGCCGGTCTCGCAGTCCGCCGGACACCGGTCGAGAGCGGATCGTACAGGATGGATCGCGCCGCGCGACAGTCGCGCCAGCAGTCAAGGATCGATGAACGAACCCCTTCCCAGCCACGCCCTTGCCGATGACGCCGTTCTGGCGACCGTGGCGCGCGCGCTGGCGGAGTTGCGGCGCGGCGGCCTCGTGGTCCTGACCGACGGGCGCGAGATGGCCCTGGTCCAGGCCGCCGAGGGCGCCCGCGACGGCGGCCTTGCGGTGCTGCGCCGCCTCAGCGCCAGCGAGCCGGCGCTGCTGCTCACGGCGCGCCGCGCTGCCGCCCTCGGCCTCGAGCCCGGCGGCAACAGTGCAGTGGCACTCGACCTCCTCGACCGTCCGGCCGAGCGCGTGCTGGAGCTTGCCGATCCGACCGTATCGCTGGCCCGGCCGCTGGCCCGGCCCGACCAGGTCGCGGTGCCGCCGCGCCTGGCGCAGGCGGCGGTCGATCTGATGAAACTGGCGCGCCTGCTGCCGGCGGCGCTGCTGGCGCCCGTGCCGTTGGCGCGGCAGGGCCTGGCGGTGGCCGACGGCGACCTGCTCGGCGTGACGGTCGCCGCGGTGGCGGAGTATCGCTTCGCCGGCGCGCGCAGCCTGACCGAGGTGGCCGCGGCCCGCGTGCCGCTGGCCGGCGCCGAGCAGACGGTGATCCGCGCCTTCCGGCCCGGCGACGGTGGTCTCGAGCATCTCGCCATCGTCATCGGCACGCCCGATGCGGAGACCGCGGTACTGACCCGCTTGCATTCCGAATGCTTCACCGGCGACCTGCTTGGCAGCCTGCGCTGCGACTGCGGCGACCAGCTGCGCGGCGCGATCGAGGCGATCGCCGCCGCCGGCTCCGGCGTGCTGCTCTATCTGGCGCAGGAGGGCCGTGGCATCGGCCTGGTGAACAAGCTGCGCGCCTACGGCCTGCAGGATCGCGGGGCCGACACCGCCGAGGCGAACGAGCAGCTCGGCTTCGACGCCGACGAGCGGGTCTACCTGCCGGCGGCGGAGATCCTGCGCCGCCTCGGCATCCGCCGCGTCCGCCTGTTGACCAACAATCCCGACAAGGTCGCGGCGCTGGAGCGCTGCGGTGTCGACGTGGTGGAGCGGGTGCCGCACGCCTTTCCGGCCAACGAGCACAACCGGCCCTATCTGGCGGCCAAGGTGCGGCACTTCGGCCACCTCTTCTAGCCACCCTCGTCGTGGATGGGGGCATTGCGTCGGGTGCGACCCGCTGCACCTTCCGTCGGCGCGAGCGCTTGGCCTATATAGATCGCCATGGATCTCTTCGTATCGCGACGCAAAGGCCAATGGCAGGCGCAGTATGGGGCGCGGGTATTTCCCTGCGCCGTCGGGCGCGGCGGCCTGGCGCGCAACAAGGGAGAGGGCGACGGCGCGACGCCGATCGGCTGCTTCACCATGCGTGCCCTGCTGTTCCGCCCCGACCGCATAGACGCGCCGGAGACGCTCGGCCTGCCGGTCAGGGCGCTGGCGCCGCAGCACGGCTGGTGCGACGACCCGGCCGACCCGGCCTACAACCAGCCGGTCAACCTGCCGCATGGCGGCCGGGCCGAAAGCCTGTGGCGCGATGACGAGCTCTACGACCTCATCGTCGTGCTGGGCTACAACGACAACCCGCCGGTGCCGGGCCGCGGCAGTGCGATCTTCCTGCATGTCGCGCGGCCCGACCTCGCACCGACCGACGGCTGCGTCGCGCTGCGGCGGGCCGACCTGATCCTCGTCCTGCAGACCGCGACCGAGCGGGCCAGGGTCTGCATCCTGGCCGACTAGGCGGCGGTCGCAGGAAAGGAAGGGCGCCATGGCCTTCGAGAAGACCCAGTTGATGACGCTCTTCCCCACCTTCGTCTGGTCGCACGACCTGGCGGCGGCCGAGGCGGGGCCGCTGAACGACCAGCTGGCGGCAAGCATCGAGCGGCTGATCGCGCCACGGCCGGAGATCCTGCCCGGCCAAACCTGGCAGACCCACCACGACCTGCACGAACGGCCCGAGTTCGCCGCCCTGGTGCGGATCATCGTCGGGGCCACGCGCGGCGTTCTGGAGTTCCTGCAGGCCGAGCCCGACCCCTTCGAGATCACCGGCTGCTGGGCCAACGTCAACCCGCAGGGCGCGCACCACAACGCCCACAGCCATCCGAACAATTTCCTCTCGGGCGTCTACTACGTGCGCTCCGGCGCCGGCGCCGACAGCATCCGCTTCACCGATCCGCGGCCGCAGACGCTGCAGGTCTCGCCGCGTTATCGCGAGCGCGGCCCGACGAACGCCTACGAGGCCTTCGTCAACGTGCCGGAGGGACGCCTGGTGATCTTCCCGGCATGGCTCTCCCATTCGGTCCCGACCAACGTCAGCGGGCGCGACCGCATGTCGGTTTCCTTCAACATCATGTTCAGCGACTTCGCCCGAACCCAGGCGCGGCCGAAATGGCAGGGCATCGGCGCCGGCGGCGGCGGCGCGCCCTGAAGGGGCCGAAGGGGCGGCAGCAGCGCGCCTGCTAGCCGCGGGCGCCGAAGATCGCCGAGCCGACACGGACGTGGGTCGCACCGAGGCGCACCGCCGTTTCGTAGTCGGCGCTCATGCCCATTGAGAGGCAGGGCAGGGCGAAGCGGGCCGCCATGTCCGCCAGCAGCTGGAAATGCGGCGCCGCCGGCTCGTCGAGCGGCGGAATGCACATCAGCCCCTCGACCGGGAGCCCCAAGTCGTCGCGCGCCAGGCGGAGCAGCGCCTCGGCCTCGCCGGGAGCGACGCCGGCCTTCTGCGGCTCCTCGCCGGTGTTCACCTGAATCATCAGAGCGGGACGGCGGCCGCACTTGGCCATGGCGGCGGCGAGGCTGCGCGCCAGCTTGGGGCGGTCGAGGGTCTGGATGACGTCGAAGAGGGCCACGGCCTCTTCGCTCTTGTTCGTCTGCAGCGGGCCGATCAGGTGCAGCGTGAGCGATGGCCAGGCTGCCTTCAGCGCCGGAAACTTGCCCGCGGCTTCCTGCACCCGGTTCTCGCCGAAGCAGAGCTGCCCGGCTGCAAGGGCCGCCTCGACGGCGGCGGCCTCGTGGGTCTTGCTGACCGCCACCAGCGTGACGTCGCCAGGCCGGCGCCCCGCCGCCGCGGCAGCGGTGTCGATGCCGGCGCGGATCGTCGCGAGATTGTCGGCGAGCGCCGTATGGTCGTGCTGTTCCATCGCGTCTCTCGATCCTGCAGCCGGCGGTCGGGAGCGCCGAGCCTAGGCAGCGACGCGCCGGGGAGCAAGCAGGCGCAGCGAGAGCGCGAACGCTATTCCGGGGAAGAGAAGGGCGGCGGACATCCGCGGCCGATCGCGGGCCCGCCGCGCGGGGCGCGAAAGGGCGGGGCGCGAAAGGGCGGGATGGGCACAAAAAGAAACGGGAGGCACCCGAAGGTGCCCCCCGTCTATTTTCAGGTGGCTCGAGAGCCTGGGATCAGAAGTTGAACGTCAGACCCAGGGCACCCGCAACGCCGGACTGCTCGTCGGCAGACTCAGGCGACCACTCACCCCACATCACACCGGCGCGGGCAGTGATGCCCGGCCCGATGGCGTAGGAGATACCACCGGAGACGGCCTGCATCTCGTCCTGCTCCGAATCCGACAGCTCACCCTCGGACTTGCCGTTCAGGTAGGTGACACCGAAGGACCAGGGGCCGGTCGAGTAGCTGACGCCGACATCCCATGCAACGCCCTCGCTCGAGGCGTCAACACCGGCGACGTAACCATCGATTTCGTTGGCGTAGGAGCCGCCGACCGTGAAGCCGGCATAGCTGAAGTTCGCGCCGAACGTAACGGCCTGGTAGTCGTCGAACGTGGCAGAGATATCGTCAGGCACCGAAGCGTAACGGTAGCCGCCGGAGATCGCGACGCCGAAGCCATTGAAGTCTTCGACGAAGTTCGCGCCGACCGCGAAGCCGTTGTTGTACTCGGTGTTGAGATCAGCCTCGACCGGGTAGTTCTTGCCATCGCCGTTGCCGACGATCGACGGAGCGTAGGTCACACCCAGCTGGAAGCCGCTGAAACGCGGCGTGTAGTAGGTGAGGACGTTCTCGTCATTGCCCCAGTCGAGGTAGGTCGAGCTGCCCGGGTGACGGAAGAGACCGCTCATGCCGGCCGGAGTCGGAATGAAGACGGTAACCCAGCCCGAGTTGATCGGCAGACCGACGTTCGGCGCCGCATAGTGCATGATGTAGGCCGCCGAGTTCTCGGAGCCCGCAACGATGCGACCGAAGTCACCACTGATGAAGATGAACTTCTCGTCGATGGTGTCGCCGGTGTTGGCGGTGCCGAACATCTCCAACTGCACTTCGGCGCCGAAGATGATGCCGTTGTCGTGCTTGTAGGAGCCTTTGAAGTGAATTTCACCGTCCGAGAACAGGCCGGTTGCGTTGTAATCCGCGGTCGTCGACGAAGATTCGTTGATGCCGGCCACGGAGAAGAACGTATTCATATAGCCGCCGAGGCCAAGTTCGATATTGGCTTCGGCCGACCCGGCGCTCAGGACGCCAGCGGCGACCAGGGCCGTCGTGCCATAGAGGACTTTCTTCATTGCCTCTTCCTCTCTCTTTCGATCCAAGGTTTCCGATCGCTTGAGCTCAAGGGCCCGACCGACACCGGCAGCGGGATCGATTCCACTGACAGCACCGGACGAGCCGGTTCTCCGCCCCCCAACGGCGAACCGCGGAAAGCGTGCTAATAAAGCCCGATAGGTCGCCGAGGCGTCAACCGAAGGACCCGGCTTTTGCCTACTGCGCCCAACGAATGAGCCCTTCTGTTGCATTTCGGACACAGATGGGCGAAGCCGCCCGAATCCCGCCTCAAACCAGGAGCTGGCCGGCCTCGTCGAGGTAGCCCATCTTCACCATGACGGCCCGGTTCGCCTCGATCAGGCTCTCGACCTGCGCCGGCGAGAGCACGTCGCGCCACTGGCCGGCCCGCCCGTCGCGGAAGAAGGGCGTCTTGCCGTCCGGCCGGCTCTCGATGAAGCGGGTCTTGGCCTCCTGGGCCCGCAGCTCGTCGAAGTCGCTGAAGCGCACCGCCCGCTTCAGGCGGTCCATGTCCTTCGGCAGCCCGAGGAAGCGGACCAGCTCGCCGAAGGCCTTGAGCGGCGCCGCCTTCATGTCCTCGTAGCGCATCACGTGGCGGGTCATCCCCGGGGCCTCGGTCCAGGCGGTCACGTGGCGGCTCCAGGACCCCAGGAACTGCTGCACCTGGCCGCCCTGGGCCGGCAGGAAATAGTTGGTTTCGTTGAGCGACTCCACGGCGCGGTCGAGCGTCACCTGGTAGTGGTGCGAGAAGGAGATGGCGACGTCGAAGGGATTGCGCACGACGTAGATCGCGCCGGCGGTCGCCGCCGGGGTGATCAGCGGCGTGCCGCCGACCCGGGCGATCACGTTATGGGTCTTGACGAAGACGTCGGTGCCGCGCGAGTGGGCCATCCACTGGTGCACCTTCGGCCGCAGCTCGGCGATCTTCTCGTCGGTGAGCTCCTCGGTCTTCAGGCCGCTGTACTGCTGATAGTGGACGACCATGTTGTCGCCCAGGATGTGGTTCGGCAGATCGTTGATCGGCAGCGGCTTGCTGGCGTTCTGCAGGTAGTTCGCCAGGAAGGCGCGCAGCCAGGTGTTGCCGGATTTCGGATAGGAAGCGAGCCAGATGATGCCGGGCATGAGTCTCTTGCGCGGGTTCCAGGGAGGGTCGCCGATAGCTTTTGCCCGATGCGGCGGCGGCTTGGCAAGCAGCCGCCTTGGCAAGCGGCGGGGTAAGCGGCCATACTCGCCGCCGATGGCGCCCGGCCAGGCGGCGGCAGATCCCGCCCCGGCCCGTGGCATCCGACCGACCTCCTCCGACAGGAAACAGCACTCTTGGCAAGCGCCAGTCCCGACTCACGCCGCATCACGCTGGAACAGGCCTTCCATCACGGCCGCACGCTGCAGGCCGAAGGCAAGCTGGCCGACGCCAAGCGGGTGTTCGAGCAGATCCTCCTGCAGGTGCCGCACCACAGCGAATCGCTGACCCTGCTGGCCTCCACCAGCTACCAGCTGGGCGATGCCATCCAGGGCGACGCCTATGCGACGCGCGCCGTGGAGGTGCTGCAGCAGCACCTGGTGAAGGAGCCGAACGCCACCCCGGCGCGCGCGCTGCTGGCCAACCTGCTGCTGAGCCGCGGCCGGCGGGCCGAGGCCGAGGCGATCTGCGAGCGCCTGTTCCTGCCGCTGAACCCGATCCGCATGAGCACGGCGGAGTTCAACGAACGCCGGCAGTCCGCCGCCTTCACCGGCCTGCCGCCGATGATCATCAACACCCTGCCGAAGTCGGCCAGCGAGTCGATCTGGAACCAGCTCGCCGAGGGTCTCGGCCTGGCGCAGGCGCACGTCTCGCTCGGGCTCTTCCCCGATTGCTGCGTGCTGGGCACCCGGGCGGCGGCGCTCGGCCAGGGCGGACTGATCACCAAGGAGCACATCCCGGCCACGGCGCATAACCTGCGGATGCTGACGCAGGCCGGGGTGAAGCGGATGGTGTTCCATCAGCGCGACCCGCGCCAAGCGACGCTCTCCTGGGCCCATTTCGTCCGGGACGATGTCTCGATGCGGCTGATGGCGCCGCTGTGGCGCCGCATCGTGCCGCCGGCGGCGGTGCTGAAGCAGGGCGAGCTGGGGCCGGTGGTCGACTGGGCGATCGAGAACTACCTGCCGCTGCTGACCGACTTCGTGACCGGCTGGACCGTCGTGGAGCGGGAGCGGACGCAGGGCATGGAGGTCCTCTTCATGGACTTCGAGACCTTTCGCCGCACGCCCGAGGTTTACATGGAGACCGTGCTGGCCTTCCACCGGATCGATCCGCAGCGCTTCCGCCGGCAGGAGGCCGCCGAGGCCGAGGTCGTGCATCTGCGCAAGGGGCAGATCGAGGAGTGGCGCGAGGTCTTCACGCCGGATCAGGCCGCCCGCGCTTGGGAGACGCTGCCACCGGCGCTGCGCGAGCGCTTCGGCTGGCAGCCCTGATCCGGGCGGCGTCCGGATCGCCATCCTGGCCGCGGCCGGCCCCCGGCCCGGCCGCGCCTCGGGGGCTTTCTGCGGCGCGGCCTTTTGGCTAAGGTGGCGCGCAATGAGCGGGTCCGGCCCGGGACACCCCCTCCGCCCGCGGCGGCCGCAGGGCGGATCCGCCTGTTTGAAAGGGACGATCGATGGTGCGTGGTAATGAGCTGATGCAGCGGCTCGTCGGCCTGGTTGGCGCGGCGATCCTGATGGCTGCCCTGTCGGCCTGCAGCGGCTTCTACGGCAGCGACGACACGGCCTATCCGGACGACGACAACCGCAAGACCACCGGCGATCCCTACACGGCGCCCAAGGGCGGCCTCTTCGGGCCCGAGGGCCTGACCCTCTTCGGCGGCAGCGACACCCCGCAGGACGGCGGCGGCGGCACCGGCATCGGCGTCAACTCCTTCCTCTGGCGCGCGTCGCTCGACACCGTGGCCTTCATGCCGCTCTCCTCGGCCGACCCCTTCGGCGGCGTCATCATCACCGACTGGTACAGCCCGCCGGCGACGCAGGGCGAGCGCTTCAAGGTCAACGTCTACATCCTGTCGCGCGACCTGCGCGCCGACGGCGTGCGGGCGACGGTCTTCAAGCAGCGCCTCGACGAGGCCGGCGCCTGGGTCGACATGCCGGTCGACAAGGCAACGGCGGTGCAGCTCGAGGACGCCATCCTCACGCGGGCGCGCCAGCTGCGCATCGCGCAGCTCTGACCGCTCGGGGAGCGCGCCGCCCCGGCGCGGTCCGGCCGGCCCCATCCGACAACAGCAGGGAACGGCACCGCGCGTTCAGGCGGCGGCGCCGCAGGGAAGAATGAGCCGCTACAACTTCCGCGACAGCGAAGCCCGCTGGCAACAGGCCTGGAACGACGGCAGCTGCTTCCGCGCCGCCGACGAGGGCACGCGCCCCAAGTACTACGTCCTGGAGATGTTCCCCTATCCGTCGGGGCGCATCCACATGGGCCACGTGCGCAACTACACGATCGGCGACGTCATCGCGCGCTACAAGCGCGCCCGCGGCTTCAACGTGCTGCATCCCATGGGCTGGGACGCCTTCGGCCTGCCGGCGGAGAACGCCGCGATGGAGAAGGGCGTCCACCCGAAGGTCTGGACGCTCTCCAACATCGAGGCGATGCGCACGCAGCTGCAGTCGATGGGCCTCTCGATCGACTGGTCGCGGGAGATCGCCACCTGCCTGCCGGACTACTACAAGGAACAGCAGCGCATCTTCCTGGCCTTCCTCGAGCAGAACCTGGCCTACCGCCGCAAGTCCTGGGTCAACTGGGATCCGGTCGACCACACGGTGCTGGCCAACGAGCAGGTGATCGACGGCTGCGGCTGGCGCTCCGGCGCCCCGGTCGAGCGGCGCGAGCTGGAGCAGTGGTTCTTCCGCATCACCGCCTATGCCGAGGAGCTGCTGCACGCGATCGACGGCCTGGAGCGCTGGCCGGAGAAGGTGCGCATCATGCAGCGCAACTGGATCGGCCGCTCCGAGGGCGCGCGCATCCGCTTCGCCCTGGCCGGCGACGACAGCCTGGCCGAGCCGGCGGTCGAGGTCTTCTCGACCCGCCCCGACACGCTCTACGGCGCCTCCTTCCTGGCGCTGTCGCCCGGCCACCCGCTGACCCGCCACCTGGCCGCCAGCGATCCGGCGCTGGCCGAGTTCGTGCGCGAGTGCGAGCGTCTGGGCACCAGCGAGGCCACCATCGAGGCGGCCGAGAAACTCGGCTACCGCACCGGCCTCACCGCCGCCCACCCCTTCCTCGAGGGCGTGAGCCTGCCGGTCTACGTCGCCAACTTCGTGCTGATGGAGTACGGCACCGGCGCCATCTTCGGCTGTCCGGCGCACGACCAGCGCGACCTCGACTTCGCCCGCAAGTACGCACTGCCGGTGATCGCCGTGGTCGCGCCCGCCACCCTGGAGGGCGAGGCGCTGGAAGCCTTCCGCGCCGACCTGGCCGGCAGCGCCACCGAGGCCTTCGTCGGCGACGGCGTGGCGGTCGGCTCCGGCTTTCTCGACGGCCTGACGGTGGAGGCCGCCAAGCGCGCCGCGATCGAGCGCCTGGAGGCGGCCGGACAGGGCGAGGGCGTCGTGCAGTTCCGCCTGCGCGACTGGGGCGTCTCGCGGCAGCGCTACTGGGGCTGCCCGATCCCGGTGATCCACTGCGAGGACTGCGGCATCGTGCCGGTGCCCGACGACCAGCTGCCGGTGACCCTGCCCGAGGACGTGACCTTCGAGCGCGCCGGCAACCCGCTGGAGCACCATCCGACCTGGAAGCACGTCGACTGCCCGACCTGCGGCAAGGCGGCGCGGCGCGACACCGACACGATGGACACCTTCGTCGACTCCTCCTGGTACTTCGCGCGCTTCTGCAGCCCGCGGGCCGACGGACCCTTCGAGCGCGCCGCGGTGCAGCGCTGGCTGCCGGTCGACCAGTACATCGGCGGCATCGAGCATGCCGTCCTGCACCTGCTCTATTCGCGCTTCTTCACCCGCGCGCTGCATCGACTGCGGCTATCTCGACCTCGCCGAGCCCTTCGCCGGCCTCTTCACCCAGGGCATGATCTGCCACGAGACCTACCGCGACGCCGCCGGGCAGTGGCTGTTGCCGGAGGAGATCGTCCGCGGCGACGGCGACCGGGGTGACCGAGCTCGAACCGGCCAGCCGGTCACGGTCGGCCGCGTCGAGAAGATGTCGAAGTCGAAGAAGAACGTCGTCGATCCCGACGACATCATCGCCAGCTACGGCGCCGACACGGCGCGCTGGTTCATGCTGTCCGACAGCCGCCCGACCGCGACATGGAATGGACCGACGCCGGCGTCGAGGGCGCCTGGCGCTTCGTCAACCGCTCTGGCGGCTGGTCGCCCAGCGACGAGATCGCGCCGCCGGCCGGGACGCCGCTGCCGGCCGCGCTGGCGGAGGGGACCGCCCCGGCCGCGCCGCTGGCGGTCTTCAAGGAGATCCACCGGGCCCTGGCCAACGTCGGCGACGACCTGGAGCGCTTCCACTTCAACAAGGCGGTGGCCCGGATCCACGAGCTGGCCAATGCCCTGGCGAGCCTCAAGGCCGACGGCGACGGCGACCACGGACCGGCTGGGTGCGCCGCTAGGCGGCATCGAGACGCTCGTCCGCCTGATCGGGACCGATGATGCCGCATCTGGCCGAGGAGATATGGGCGCGCGCTCGGCGGCGAAGACCTGCTGGTCGACCAGCCCTGGCCCGAGGCCGACCCGCGCTGCTCGTCGAGGATACGGTGACGCTTCGCCGTGCAGGTCAACGGCAAGCTGCGCGCCACCATCGAGCTGGCGCGCGATATCGCCGCGGCCGAGGCGGAGGCCGCCGCTCTGGCCGACTGACCGGTGTCCAGCGCCATCTGGAGGGCAAGGCCCGTGCGCAAGGTGATCGTGGTACCGCAACCGGATCGTGAATGTCGTGGTCTGACCGGCATATCGGGCTCACGCGATCGCTATGTATTCGGCCCGATCGGCGGCGCCGCCGTGGCGCTTGCGGCCGGGCTGATGCGACACTGCGATCGGCGGCTGCGGCTTCGCCCGCTCTACGGCAGCAACGAGGCGGCGCCGGTCGCCGACGACCCTGGCCGATGTCGACGTGCGCCGCGCCGCTGGCCGACCGCACCGGGCAGAAGCTGCACAACTACCTGCGCGACCGGCTCAATCCCTACGGCCAGCCCGGCGACCCGGTCTACGAACTGCGGCTGTCGCTGCGCGAGGTCACCGAGTCGACCGGCATCCGGCGGGACGAGACGGCGACCCGGGCGGAGCTGACGGAGCTCGCCAGCTTCGTGCTGGTCGAGCTCGAGAGCGGCCAGGCGGTGACCCAGGGCCTGGCGCGTTCGTCCAGCGCCTACAACATCCTCGACGACAGCTTCGCCTCCTCGGTCTCGGCGGAGGACGCCCGCGACCGCGCCCTGCGCGAGCTGGCGGAGGAGATCAAGCTGCGGCTGGCCGCCTACTTCTCCGCCCAGCAGCCAACCTAGCCGCCGGGGACGCGGCGATGAAGGTCCAGCCGCGCGAGGCCGATCGCTTCTGCCAGGCGCCGCCGCCGGCGATCCGCGCCGTGCTGCTCTACGGCCCGGACGGCGGCCTGGTCCGCGAGCGCGCCGCCGTGCTGATCGGCGGCATCGTGCCGCTCGACGATCCCTTCCGCCTGACCGAGCTGACCGCCGCCGACCTGAAGGAGGACCCGGCGCGGCTGCACGACGAGGCCGCCGCGCTGGCCTTCGGTGGCGGCCGCCGGGTGGTGCGGCTGCGCGATGTCGGCGACGCCCAGGCCAAGCTCTTCGAGAGCTTCCTCGCCGATCCGCCGGGCGATGCGCTGGTGGTGGTCGAGGCCGGCGACCTGGCGCCGCGCGGCCTGCGCAAGGCCTTCGAGGCGGCAAAGAGCGGCGCCGCCCTGGCCTGCTACCGCGACGAGGGCGACGCCCTGCGCCAGGTGGTGCTGCAGCAGCTCGCCGCCGCCGGCCTCGCCGCCGAGCCCGACGCCCTCGCCTTCCTGCTGTCGAACCTCGGCGGCGACCGCCGCCAGACCCGCCTGGAGCTGGAGAAGCTGGCGCTCTACCTCGGCCCGGGCGCGAAGGGCCGGCGGGTGACGCTGGAGGAGGCCGCGGCGGTGGTCGGCGACACCGCCGAGCGGACACTGGACGATCTGGCGCACAGCGTCCTCGACGGCAATCTCGCCGGCCTGGAGCGCGACCTCGCCCGCGCCCGCGACGAGGGCACCCAGGCGGTGGGCCTGCTGCGCGCCGTCGCCCGCCAGGCGCAGCGACTGCACCTGCTGCGCGGCCTGATGGCCGACGGCACGCCGGCGGCCGAGGCGGTGAAACGGCTGCGCCCGCCGGTGTTCTGGAAGCAGGCGCAGCCGCTGGCGCGCCAGGCGACGGCCTGGGACGCCCGCCGCCTGGCCTGGGCGCTGGGCCGCCTGCTCGATGCCGAGACCGCCTGCAAGCGCGGCGGAGCGCCGGCGCAGCTCCTGGCCGAGCGGGCCCTGGTCGAGATCGCCGCGCGCGCCGCACCGCGCGGCCGCCGCGCGGTCCCCCCGGCAGGACGGCGCTGACTCCTTTTCAGCAGCTCTTCGCCCGCCCGCGGCCAGGCGCACGGTGTGCGCCCATGCGGTAACGCGCGCCCTGTGCGCCTAACGAACGCGGGCGCACCAGGTGCGCTTGCGGCTCAGTCGCCGCGCGGCGAGCGGCGCAGGCGCGCGATGAGATCGTCGAGCTGCTCCAGCGAGCTGTAGTGCAGATGCACCACCCCGGGGCCGCCGTGGTGCTCGATGGCGACCTTCAGGCCCAGCGCCAGGGTCAGGTCGCGCTCCAGGTGCAGCGTGTCGGCGTCCTTGCCGGCGATGCGGCGCGGCCGCGGTTTGCCCGGCGAGCGCTTGGCCGCCTGCTGCGCCCGACGCTCCAGCTCGCGCACCGACCAGCCGCCGGAGACCGCCTCGCGGGCGAGCTGCGAGGGCTGCGGCGCGGCCAGCAGGGCGCGGCCGTGGCCGGCCGAGAGCTTGCCCTCGGTGATCAGCGTCTTCACCGGCGGCGGCAGGGCCAGCAGGCGCTGCATGTTGGCGATGTGGCTGCGGCTCTTGCCGACCGCCTTGGCGATCTGCTCCTGGCTGTAGCCGAACTCGCCGGTCAGGCGCTGGTAGGCCTCGGCCTCCTCCAGCGCCGTCAGGTCCTCGCGCTGTACGTTCTCGACGATCGCCAGCTCGAGCGTCTGGCGGTCGTCCAGCACGCGGACCACCACCGGCAGCTCGGCGAGTTGCGCCCGCTGCGCCGCCCGCCAGCGCCGCTCGCCGGCGACGATCTGGAACTCGCCCGCCTTCTCGGGATGGGCGCGCACCACCAGGGGTTGCAGCACACCCTGCTCGGCGATCGAGGCGGTCAGGGCCTCCAGCGCGGCCTCGTCGTAGTGCCGCCGTGGCTGCGTCAGGTTGGGGTGCAGGTGCTCGATCGGGATCAGCCGGCCGCCGCCGCCCGGGCCGCTCTCGCCGGCCGCGGTCTCCTTGGCATCGCTGGCGGCCTGGTCCGCCGCTTCGCCGAACAGCGCCGCCAGTCCCTTGCCCAGCCCGCGCGCCTTCTTCTGTGCCTCCGCCATGGTCAGGCCGCCTGCCGGGCGGCTTCGCGCCGGAGCAGTTCGCCGGCCAGCTGCAGATAGGCCCTGGAGCCGGCACACTGCAGGTCGTAGAGCAGCACCGGCTTGCCGTGCGACGGGGCCTCCGACACGCGCACGTTGCGCGGGATGGAGGTCTCGTAGACCAGCTCCCCCATGTGGCTGCGCACGTCGGCCTCGACCATCTCCGACAGCTTGTTGCGGCGGTCGACCATGGTCAGGACGACGCCCTGGATCTCCAGCCGCGGATTGAAGGCGCGGCGTACGCGTTCGATCGTCTGCATCAGGTGCGACAGTCCCTCCAGGGCATAGAACTCGGCCTGCAGCGGCACCAGCACCGCGTCGGCCGCCACCAGGGCGTTGAGCGTCAGGAAGCCGAGCGAGGGCGGGCAGTCGATCAGCACGTAGTCGAAGCGCGCCAGCTCCGGCCGCAACGCCTCCAGCAGGCGCGCCTGGCGGCGTTCTCCCTCGACCAGCTCGACCTCGGCCCCGGCCAGCTCGACGCAGGAGGGCACCACGGCGAGCCGCGGGATCTCCGTGTTCTTCGCCAGCCGGGCCAGGGGGGTGCCGTTCAGCAGCGCTCCGTAGACGCTGGCGTCGCGGCCCGGCCGCGCCAGCCCGAGGCCGGTGGTGGCGTTGCCCTGCGGATCCATGTCGATCACCAGCACGCGCTTCTCGCAGGCGGCGAGCGCGGTCGCCAGGTTGACCGCCGTCGTGGTCTTGCCGACGCCGCCCTTCTGGTTGGCCATCGCCAGCACCCGCGCCTGGGGGGCGGGTGTCGCCGCCGCGGCGGTGGAGCCTTCTGTCTCTTGCACGCTGTCGTCCACGCTGTCCTGGCCCCTCCGGCTATGGTCCTCGCCGCGCCCTGCCTGCACCTGCCTCTTGGCAAGCCTTTGAGAAAGCAGCCACTTCAGCGCCCGGCACGGCAGCGCCGCAGGTCGCCCAGACGCAGGATCCGACCACGGGGATCGCTGCGGCTGGGCCAGCTTTCCGTCGTCATGCTCCACCCTGCGGCCGCCGCGGTCAACTCGGCCTCGCTCTCGGCGCCCTTGAGGAAGAGCAGCACGCCGCCCGACAGGAGATGCCCGGCGGCATAGTCGATCAGCTTCGGCAGGGGGGCAAGCGCGCGGGCGGTGATAACGTCGGCGGAAAGCGGGGATAACTCTTCGATCCGCGCCGCATGAACCGCGGCGCCGCAGCCGGTTTCACGTGAAACCTCCCGCAGGAACTGGGCTTTGCGCTGGTCGCTCTCGACCAGATGAATCTCGCCGCAGCCGAGGATCGCCAGGACCAGGCCCGGGAAGCCGGCGCCGCTGCCGAGGTCGGCGATCCGCCGCAGCCGGCCCGCCGGCGGCGGTGGCAGATGCGCCGCCACCTGCGCCGAGTCGAGGAAATGGCGCCGCCAGAGGTCCGGCAGCGTCGCCGGCCCCACAAGGTTGATCGCCCGGTTCCACTTGCGCAGCAAGGCCGCGTAGAGATCCAGCCGTTCGAGCGTTTCACGTGAAACGCCGGTCAGCGCCTGAAAATCCTTGGCGCCGAGGGCCTTGTCCTGCGGCATCGCGCCCTGCCGCCTCACGCCGCCTTGGCGCGGCGGCGCACGAACCGCAGCAGCAGGCCGACCGCGGCCGGGGTCATTCCCGGCAGGCGGGCGGCGGCGCCGAGGGTCGCCGGCCGGTGCGCCACCAGCAGCTGCCGCGCCTCGGTCGAGAGGCCGGCGATCTGCTGCAGCGGCAGGTCCGCCGGCAGCAGCAGCGCCTCGTCGCGGCGATAGGCGGCGACGTCGGCCTCCTGGCGCTCGACGTAGCCGGCGTAGGTGGCGTCGAGCGAGAGCTGCTCGCGCACGGCCGGCGGCACCGCCGCCAGGGCCGGCCAGTAGGCGATCAGCCGCGGCCAGTCGATCCCCTCCAGCGCCAGCAGCTGCAGGGCGCTGCGCCGCTGGCCGTCCTGATTGACCGCGAAGCCGGCGCGCGCCAGCGCCGAGGGCGTCGCGCGGAGCTCGGCGGCCAGGGCCCGCGCGGTGTCCAGGGCGGCGCGCCGGGCCAGCCACCAGTCCCGCCGCTCTCGCCCCAGGCATCCGAGCGCCAGGCCGCGGTCGGCCAGCCGCTGGTCGGCGTTGTCGGCGCGCAGCCGCAGGCGATACTCCGCCCGGCTGGTGAACATGCGGTAGGGCTCGGTCACGCCGCGGCTGGTCAGGTCGTCGAGCATCACCCCCAGGTAGGCCTCGGCGCGGTCGAGCACGAAGGGCGCGTCCGGCGGCGCGCCGCCGGCCGCAAGGGCGGCGTTGAGCCCGGCCATCAGCCCCTGCCCCGCCGCCTCCTCGTAGCCGGTGGTGCCGTTGATCTGGCCGGCGAGGAAGAGACGCGGGACCGCCCGCACCTCCAGGCCGGGGCCGAGCGTGCGTGGGTCGACGTGATCGTACTCGATGGCATAGCCCGGCTGCAGCATCGTCGCCCGCTCCAGGCCCGGGATGGTGGCCAGCAGCGCCTGCTGCAGCGCCACCGGGAGCGAGGTCGAGATCCCGTTGGGATAGATCGTGTCGTCGTCCAGCCCCTCGGGCTCGAGGAAGATCTGGTGCCGCTCCTTGTCGGCGAAGCGCACCACCTTGTCCTCGATCGAGGGGCAGTAGCGCGGCCCGCGGCTGGCGATCTGGCCGCTGTAGAGCGGCGCGTCGGCAAGATTCTCGCGGATCAGCGCATGCCCGGCCGGGCCGGTCCAGGTGATGAAGCAGTCGCGCTGCGGCGTCTCGATCGCCCGCGTCAGGCTGGAGAAGGGCTCCGGCGGATCGTCGCCGCTTTGCCGCTCCAGCCCGCTCCAATCGATGGTGCGCCCGTCCAGCCGCGGCGGCGTGCCGGTCTTCAACCGGCCCAGCGGCAGGCCGATCCGCTGCAGCGCCAGGGCGAGGCCGAGCGCCGGCGCCTCGCCGACGCGCCCGCCCGGCCGCTGCTCGCGCCCGACGTGGATGCGGCCGCGCAGGAAGGTGCCGGCGGTCAGCACCACGGCCCCCGCCAGCAGGCTCTCGCCGGCCGCCGTCACCACCCCGGCGCAGCGGCCGTCGGCGGCGAGGACGATGTCCTCCACCGCGGCGGCGCGGATCGCCAGGCCGGCCTGCGCCGCCAGGGCGGCCTGCATGGCGCGGCGGTAGAGCTTGCGGTCGACCTGCGCGCGCGGGCCCCGCACCGCCGGTCCCTTGCGCCGATTGAGCAGGCGGAACTGGATCCCGGCGGCGTCGGCCACCCGGCCGATCAGCCCGTCCAGGGCGTCGATCTCGCGCACCAGGTGGCCCTTGCCGAGGCCGCCGATGGCCGGGTTGCAGGAGAGTGCGCCGATTGAGTCCAGCCGGTGGGTCAGCAGCAGCGTGCGGGCGCCGAGCCGCGCCGCGGCGGCCGCGGCCTCGCAGCCGGCATGCCCGCCGCCGACGACGATGACGTCCCACTGGGTGCCGGCGCTCTCCATGGGCCACTCCATAGGATGCGGCGCCGGGCGCGTCAAATGCCGCGCGCCGGGCGCTCGCCGCGTTTCACGTGAAACGCCGGCGAAGCGCTTGATTCCAAGCGCGCTTCACTTGCCGATGCAGAAGTCGCGGAAGATCACCTCGAGCAGATCCTCGACGTCGCTGCGCCCGAGCAGCCGGCCGAGCGCGGCCAGCGCCGCGCGCAGCTCCTCCGCCTGCAGCTCCGCTGCGGCAAGGCCCGCCGCGCGCCGCAGCGCCGCCGCGGCGGCCGCGACCGCGCCGCGCTGCCGCTCGCGCGTCACCAGCGGCGCCGCCCCCCGCCCGTCCCAGAGCAGGCCGCCGGCCAGCGCCGCCAGCCGCCGCTCCAGCGCGGCGAGACCGCAGCCGTCGGTCGCCGAAATAGCAAGATCGACCGGTCTGTCTATGAAATCAGGGTGATCCTGTTTTGTCGCCAGACGAACCAGTCTGCCTTCCGTCTCGGCCGCCGCGAAGAGCCGCCGCCGCGAGCTCGTCAAGCACCGCAGGAGTGACCGCTGGCGGCGGCCGGCAGCCGTCCTCCAGCCACAAGAGGATGTCCCCGGCCGCCGCCTGCAGCCGGCTGCGCCGCATCCCCTCCAGCTCCACCGCGTCGTCGCTCGCCGCGCGCAGCCCGGCGGTGTCGACCAACGTGACCGGCAGCCCCGCCAGATCGAGCGACAGCTCGAGCACGTCGCGCGTGGTGCCCGGCGTCGCCGCGACGATCGCCGCGTCACGCCCCGCCAGCGCGTTCAGCAGGGTCGACTTGCCGGCATTCGGCGGCCCCAGCAACACCACCCGCAGCCCCTGCCGCAGCCGCTCGCCGCGCGCCGCACCGGCCAGCGCCGCCGCCATCTCGCCGGCCAGCGCGGCGCAGGCACCGGCAAGCCCGGCCGCCGCGTCGGCCGGCAGGTCCTCGTCGGGGAAGTCGATCACCGCCTCCAGGCTCGCCAGCAGCCGCAGCAGCCGCTCCTGCCAGGCTTCGGCCTGCCGGCCGAGCGCGCCGCCGGCCTGCTGCAGCGCCTGCCGCCGCTGCACCGCGGTCTCCGCGGCGATCAGGTCGGCCAGCCCCTCGACCGCCGTGAGATCGATCCGGCCGTTGTCGAAGGCGCGGCGGGTAAACTCGCCGGCCTCGGCCGGCCGCAGGCCCGGCAGCCGGCCCAGCGCCTGCAGCACCCCCGCCACCACGCTGGGCGCGCCGTGCAGCTGCAGCTCGGCGACATCCTCGCCGGTCTCGCTGCCGGGCCCGGGGATCCACAGCACCAGGGCGTGATCCAGCGTCTCCTCGTCCAGCGGATCGCGGACCCGCCGCAGCACGCCGCGGCGCGGCGGCGGCAGGTCCCGGCCGGTCATCGCCGCCAGCGCCGCGCCGGCGGCCGGGCCGGAGATCCGCACCACCGCAACGGCGGCGCGGCCGGGCGCCGAGGAGAGCGCGAAGATGCTGTCGCCCGCGCTCATGCCGCGGCGCCCGCTCGGCAGGTCAGTCCGGCCAGGAGCGCACGTGGTGCGCCGCCTCCGGCCGCGTCTTGGGCTTCGCCGGCCGATCCGGCGAGGCCGTGCCGACATGCAGGAAGCCGACGATGTGGTCGTCCCCGCGCAGTCCCAGCCGCTCCTTCACGAAGGCGTCGTAGGCCCGCGGCCCGGTCACCAGCATCGCGCCGTAGCCCATGGCGTGGAAGGCGGTCAGCAGGTTCTGCGTGGCGCAGCTCGCCGCCGCGACCTGCTCGACCACCGGCACCTTCGGGTGGTCGCCGCGCGTCACCGCGGCGCAGACGATGAGCAGCGGCGAGCGCAGCGCCTTCTCGCGCGCCACCTCCGCCACCGCGGGATCGGCCGCAGGATCGGCGCGGCGCACCGACTCGGCGTAGATCTCGCCCAGCCGCTGCAGCCCCTCGCCCTCCACCACGATGAAGCGCCAGGGCCGGATCGCGCCGTGGTCCGGCGCGGTCATCGCCGCCTGGAAGGCGCGCCGCCGCTCGTCCTCGCCCGGTGCCGGCGCCAGGAGATACTTCGGCGAGACCGATTCACGGCCCAGCAGGGCCTCGAAAACTTCCATCTGTTCCTCTTTCGCTTTGCTGCGGCCCGGACCTCGCGGTCCCGACGGGCCGACGGTTCACCATCGACCTTCCCGACTGTCGGCGGCGGAGCGCTTCTTCGCGGCGCCCCTGCCGGTCGCGGTCCGCTACTGCCCGCCCTTCTTGCCGCTCATCGCGTTCCAGAAGGCCTTCTGCAGCTGCTCGAAGCCCTGCAGGCTGGCCGGCAGCCAGGTCTTCATCACCTGCTCCGGATCCATCGCCTGCAGGCTCGCCATCACGCGCTTCTCCACCTCGGCCATCACCGCGGCCTGCATCGGCGCCACGTCGGGCTGCCCGAAGAAGCGGCGCGCCTCTTCCGGCGTCACATCCAGATCGAACGTCAGCTTCATCCTGCTCACCTCGTCCTTTCCACCGGCTCCGGACCGACCCCTGTCATCTGCGCCCTCGCCCTCCGGATCGCAAGGCTCCCGCCGACGGCGCCATCGCGACAGGGTTGTCCCGGAGAGGCCGAAGCCAATATACAGGCCCGCCGGCCGCCAGCCATCCCCGCGGGGCAGGCGCCCGCCGCCCGACCGCAAAGCCGCCCGACGGCAGGAGCGACCGATGAACCGCCTCTCCCTCGAAACCAGCCCCTACCTGCTGCAGCATCGCGACAACCCGGTCGAGTGGTGGGCCTGGGGGCCGGAGGCACTGGCGGCGGCGCAGGCGGAGAACAAGCCGATCCTGCTTTCCGTCGGCTATGCCGCCTGCCACTGGTGCCACGTCATGGCGCACGAATCCTTCGAGGACGCGGCGACCGCGGCGGTGATGAACCGCCTCTACGTGAACATCAAGGTGGACCGCGAGGAGCGGCCGGACATCGATGCCATCTACCAGCATGCGCTCGGTCTCCTGGGAGAGCATGGCGGCTGGCCGCTGACGATGTTCCTGACGCCGCAGGGCGAGCCCTTCTGGGGCGGCACCTATTTTCCCCCGGCGGCGCGCTTCAATCGCCCGGGCTTCGTCGAGGTGCTGGAGGGCATCCACCGCATCTGGGAGGACGGCCAGGAGAAGGTGCAGAAGAACGTCGCGGCGCTGCGCGGCGCGCTGGAGAGCTGGGCGCGCTCGGCGCCGGGCCAGGCGGTGACGCCGGCGGCGCTCGACCAGGTGGCCGACCGCCTGCTGAAGGAGCTCGACCCGGTCGAGGGCGGCATCGGCGGCGCGCCGAAGTTTCCCAACGCGCCGCTGCTCGCCCTCTTCTGGCGCGCCTGGTGGCGGCGCGACGAGCCGCGCTTCCGCGACGCGGTGCTGCTGACGCTGCGCCGCATGTCGCTGGGCGGCATCTACGACCATCTGGCCGGCGGCTATGCCCGCTACACGGTCGACGCCATCTGGCTGGTGCCGCACTTCGAGAAGATGCTCTACGACAACGCGCAGATCCTCGAGCTGCTGACCCAGGCCTGGGCCGCCACCGGCGAGCCGCTGCTGGCGGCGCGCGCCGCCGAGACGGTGGACTGGCTGCTGACCGAGATGCGCGCCGCCGAGGGGCCGCCGGGCGTCGCCGGGAACGGCGCGCCGCAGGGTCCCTTCGTCCCGGCCTTCGCCGCCTCCTTCGACGCCGACAGCGAGGGCCACGAAGGCCGCTTCTACGTCTGGACGCCGGAGCAGCTGGCCGCGGTGCTCGGCGCCGAGGACGCCGAGCGCTTCGCCGCCGCCTACGACATCACCCCCGAAGGCAACTTCGAGGGCAGCTCGATCGCCAACCGGCGGCAGGACGCACCCGACCTCGGCAGCGCCGCCGGCCGCGAGCGCGAGGCCGGATTGCAGGCCCTGGCCGCCCGCCTGCGCGAGGCGCGCGCCGCCCGCGTCTGGCCGGGCTGGGACGACAAGGTGCTGGCCGACTGGAACGGCATGACCGTCGCGGCGCTGGCCGAGGCCGCCGCGGTGTTCGAGCGGCCGGACTGGCTCAAGGCCGCGGCCGACGCGCTCGACTTCCTCGCCGCCGCGCTGCTGGTCGACGGACGCCTGCACCACTCCTGGCGCCAGGGGCAAGCGCGCCACCGCGCCACGCTCGACGACCACGCCCAGCTCGCCCGCGCGGCCTTGATCCTGCACGAGGCGAGTGGCGCACCCGGTGCGCTCGTCCTGGCGCAGCGGCTGATCGCCCTGGCCGAGCGGCACTACGCCGACGCGGCCGGCGGCTTCTTCATGACGGCGGACGACGCCGAGGCGCTGGTGGTGCGACAGAAGTCGGCGCAGGACTCCGCCGTGCCCTCCGGCAACGGCGCGATGGTCGAGGCGCTGGCGCGCCTGCACTACCTGACCGGCGCGGCGCATCCGCGCGAAATCGCTGGGCGCACGGTGTGCGCCTTCTCCGGAGAGCTGGAGCGCAACTTCTTCCCGCTGGCGACGCTGCTGAACGCCGCCGAGTTCCTCGAACGCGCGGTGCAGGTCGCCGTCGTCGGTCGTCGCGGCGAGGCCGACACCGACGCGCTGGTCGCCGCCGCCTTCCGCGCCGGCAATCCCTGGCGGGTGCTGCAGGTCGTCGCCCCCGACGCCGCGCTGCCGCCCGGCCATCCCGCCGCCGGCAAGGGCCAGCAGCAGGGCCGCGCCACCGCCTACGTCTGCCGCGGGCCGGTCTGCTCGCTGCCGGTCGTCGAGGCGGCCGCACTCGCCGCGGAGCTTGCGAAGCGCGGCTGAAGACGCCTCGTGCGCGAACCATTCGGCGTCCTGATCGCGCCAACGACGAGGCCGCCGACTTCGCCGCCCGGGTGCGGGCGCCCCCGAGCGACGAGATCTGGCATCCGACCGCCGAGGAGATGCGCGCCGCCGGCGTCATCGCTGCGGTGCCGAGCGAGGCGCAGCTCCCCGCCGACTAGGGCAGCAGCACCGTCTGGCCGGTGGTCTTGCGGCCCTCCAGATCGCGATGCGCCTTCACCGCGTCCTTCAGCCGGTAGGTCTGGTCGATCTGGATCTTCACCGCGCCGCTGGCCACCACCTTGAAGAGGTCGCGCGCCATCGCCCGCATCCGCTCCGGCGTGCGGGCGTAGGTCATCAGCGTCGGGCGGGTGACGTAGAGCGAGCCCTTGGCGGAGAGCACGCCGAGATTGACCGGCGGCACCGGGCCGGAGGCATTGCCGAAGCTCACCATCATGCCGAGCGGCGCCAGGCAGTCCAGCGAGCGCTCCCAGGTGTCCTTGCCGACGCCGTCGTAGACCACCGGCAGCATCGCGCCCTTGGTGATGCGCTTCACCTCGGCCACCACGTCCTGCGTGCGGTAGTTGATGACGTGCTTGTAGCCGAACTTCTTCGCCAGCTTGGCCTTCTCCGGGCTGCCGACCGTGCCGATGGCGGTGACGCCGAGATGCTTCAGCCACTGCCCCACGATCAGGCCGACGCCGCCGGCCGCGGCGTGGTAGAGCACGGTCTCGCCCTTCTTCACGCGATAGGTCTGGCGCAGCAGGTACTGCGCGGTGAGGCCCTTCAGCATCATCGCCGCCGCTTCCTGGTCCTCGACCCCCTTGGGAATCTTCACCAGCTTGTCGGCCGGCATCACGCGGGCCTCGCTGTAGGCGCCGATCGGGCCGGCGCCGTAGGCGACGCGGTCGCCGACCTTGAAGCCGCTGACGCCGCGGCCCAGGGCCTCGATCACCCCGGCCGCCTCCAACCCGATGCCGGAGGGCATCGGCAGGGGATAGAGGCCGGTGCGATGGTAGGTGTCGATGTAGTTCAGGCCGACGGCGGTGTGGCGCACCAGCACCTCGCCCTTGCCGGGCTTGCCGAGCGGCGCGTCCACCCACCGCATCACGTTGGCCTTGCCGGGCGTCTCAAAGCGGATTGCCTTCACAGTCGTCTCCTTGTTCCTGCCCGTCGCGGGCTTCTTCGTTGCCGTCTTGCTCGTCGTCGTCTTCGCCTTCGGCGCGACGCGCTTCTTCGCCGCTCGCGCGGTCGAGGCGCTGGCGCGCTGCGCCAGGTGGCGCTTCAGGAAATCGGCGGTGCGCTCGTTCGCCAGGCTCGCAGCGGCGCGATCGTAGTGCTCGCCGCCTTGCCGCGCGAAGGCATGGTCGACGCCCTCGTAGACCTGCAGCTCGACCTGCGGATGATCGGCCAGCGCGCTCCTCATCTTCGCCTGTGCCTCCGGCGGCACGAACTTGTCCAGCGCAGCGACATGCATCAGCAGCGGGCTGGAGATCGCCTCGGCCTCGTCCAGCAGCTCGTCGATCTGCACGCCGTAGTAGGCGACATTGCAGTCGGCATCTGAGCGGCAGGCCATCAGGTAGGCCAGCTTCCCGCCGAGGCAGTAGCCGACGCTGCCGGCCCTGCCGTTGCAGGCCTCGTGCCCGCGCAACGCAGCCAGCGCGACCTTCAGGTCCTCGACGCCACGCGCGACATCGAAGAGACCGAAGAGCTCGAAGGCGCGCTTCCACTCGGCCTCGCTCTTGTCGGTGATGTCGATGCCGGGCTCGATGCGCCAGAAGAGATCGGGACAGGCGGCGACATATCCAGCCGCCGCTAGCTCGTCGCAGAGATCGCGCATCACCCGGTTGACGCCGAAGATCTCCTGGATCACCAGCACCGCCGGCGCCGGCAGCTGCTTCGGCAGGGCGATGTAGCCGCCCATCGTTCCATCGGCCGTCTTGAAGTCGATCTTCGCCATGTCTGCTGTCCTTCCGCGGCAAGCGTGCCGGCGATGCTGCCAAAGCGACGGCGCCACGGCAATCTTTGCCTAGAGCAGGGCCGCGCCTTCCAGTGCAAGGAGCTTGTACTTGGTGTCGACGCCGCCCGGCGCCGAGAAGCCGCCGCTGCCGTCTGCGGCCAGCACGCGGTGGCAGGGGATGACGATCGGCAAGGGGTTGCTGCCGCAGGCCTGGCCGACCGCGCGGGCGACGCCCCCCACCGAGCGGGCCAGCGCGCCGTAGGTCATGGTCGCGCCATAGGGGATGGCGGCCAAGCCGCGCCAGACGGCGAGTTCGAAGTCGGTGCCGGCCGGCCGCAGCGGCAGATCGAAGTCCTGCCGCTCGCGCGCGAAGTAGGCTTCGAGCTGTTCCGCCGCCCGCCGCAGGAGGTCGCTCTTCGGGCCGCGCGGGTCGGCCGCGCTCCCCTCGCCGCGGCGCTCGATCACGAGGCGCACCAGCCGCCCGTCGCACTCCTCGAGACGGAGACTCCCCACCGGACTGGTCATGCGCCATGTCATGCCGCCACTCTAGCAGAGCGGCGATGGCGGCCGAAGCGGATGCGATTCCTCGGCGGCGATAGCGCGCCGCAGGCAGGCGCGGAAAAAATTTGGGGGCCCTGCGATCTTCTTGTGGATCGCGGGCCCCCTTGTCGGCCATTCCCTGTCAACTTGCCGTGGCCGGGAGGGTAGCAGGGACCGTGGCGGAATCAAGAGCCTTATGGAAATCCACTGCGTATGAGTCGGGCAACGCGCTCCACGACCCACGCCGGCTCCGTCTCGACGCAGCTCTCCTGCGCCTTCCGGCTGCGCGCGCTCGTGGATCGCGCCCGCGACCAACGGTGTCAGAACCGTCCGGAGCACGATCGCATTACAGGTGGTCAGTGCTCTCTCGCAGCCACCGCCAGGCCGGGCCGCGCGCCGCGCGACCGCTCGCGGCCGCCGACGATCAGCTCTTGAACAGCCCGGCCACGCCGGCGAGATAAGCGCGCTTCGCCGCGATCTTCTGCTTCACCCGCTCGCACTCGCTCTCGAGCTCCTGGCGATAGGCCTCCAGCTCCTCGACGCCCATGGCCTCGAGATCGCGCAGCTTCGCCGGCTGCTTGCGCGGTTCAAGATCGTCCGGTTCCATGGTCTGCTTCCTCCCCATCGCTTGCCATTCGCACGCCGGGCATCCTAGATCAGCCCCCGGAGCAAAGAGGAGCGGAAAGCCATGAGCGAAGCTGCAGCGACGCTGCCCGAGACCATGACGGCGGTCGAGATCGTGAAGCCCGGCGGCCCGGAGGCCCTGGTGGCGACGACCCGCCCGCTGCCGCAGCCCGCCGAAGGCGAGGTGCTGATCGAGGTGGCGGCGGCCGGCGTCAACCGCCCCGACGTGCTGCAGCGCAAGGGCGGCTATCCGCCGCCGCCCGGCGCCTCCGACATTCCCGGCCTGGAGGTTGCCGGCCGCATCGTCGCGCTCGGCCGGGGGGTCGCCGACTGGCGGCCCGGCGACCTGGTCACCGCGCTGGTCGCCGGCGGCGGCTACGCGACCTACTGCACGGGTCCGGCGGCGCAGTGCCTGCCGCAGCCGGCCGGCTTCAGCGCCGTGGAGGCCGCCGCCCTGCCGGAGACCTACTTCACCGTCTGGAGCAATCTCTTCGACCGCGCCGAACTGAAGGCCGGCGAGCGGCTGCTGGTGCACGGCGGCAGCTCCGGCATCGGCACCACCGCGATCCAGCTGGCCAAGGCCTTCGGCGCCACGGTCTTCACCACCGCCGGCAGTGCCGAGAAGCTGGCGGCCTGCGAAGCCCTGGGCGCCACACGGGCAATCAACTACCGCGAGGAGGACTTCGTCGCGGTGGTGAAGGCGGCGACCGGCGGCACCGGCGTCGACGTCGTGCTCGACATGGTCGGCGGCACGTACATCGCCCGCGACATCGAGATCCTGGCGCCCGACGGGCGTCTGGTCTTCATCGCCTTCCTCGGCGGCGCGAAGGCCGAGATCGATTTCCTGCCCGTCATGGTGAAGCGCCTCAAGATCACCGGCTCGACGCTGCGGCCGCGGCCGGTCGCCTTCAAGGCCGCCATCGCCGCGGCGCTGCGGGAGAAGGTCTGGCCGCTGCTGGAGGCCGGCACGATCCGCCCGGTGATCCATGCGACCTTCCCGCTGGCCGAGGCCGCCCAGGCGCATGCGCTGATGGAGAGCTCGGCGCACGTCGGCAAGATCGTGCTCCTTGCCTGAGCCGGGCGGCGAGGGGAAAAGAGACGCGATGTCCGCCTTCGAAGCCGCCCTCGCCGCCCGGGGCATCGTCATCCCGGAGCCGCCGGCGGCGATCGGCAACTTCCTGCCCGGCGTCGTGCACGGCGACATGCTCTATGTCTCCGGCACCTACGGCACGGTGAAGAACGGCGAGGGAGTCGACGTGATCCCGCAGCCGGGCAAGGTCGGCGGCAGTCTGACGATCGAGGAGGGCTACCGCTCGGCCAGGCTGATGGCGCTCAACCACCTGGCGCTGGCGCGCGCCGTGGTCGGCGATCTCGACCGCCTGCTGCGGCCGGTCCGCCTGGTCGGCTATGTCAACGCGGCGGCGGGTTTCCAGAACGCCCCGGCCGTCCTGAACGGTGCCTCGGACCTGCTGATCGAGGTCTTCGGACCGGACCTCGGCCGCCACGCGCGCATGGCCCTCTACCAGCACGAACTCGCCCGCGACGCACCGGTCGCCGGCGAGATCATGTTCGCGCTGAAACCCTAGGCTCGACCGCCCGGCCAGCGGCCGGACGTCGCCTCAGAGCGTGTTGTCGCCGTCCAGCTCGGCCGGGGCTTCGGCCGCTTCCGGCGCCGCTTCGGACGCCGCCTCGGGCGCATCCCCGGCAGCCGCTTCCTCGGGCTCCGGCGTCTCGACCGGGAAGATCCCCTTGGCGCGGTCCTCGCGCTCCTTGACCTTGCGCATCTTCTCCACCGCGGCATTCAGCTCGGTCTGCGTGCAGAGGCCGAGCAGCACGGGATCGCGCGGCCGGATGTTCGTCGAGTTCCAGTGGGTCCGTTCGCGGATCGCCTGGATCGTCGTCTTGGTCGTGCCGATCAGCTTGGAGATCTGCGCGTCCTTCAGGTCGGGGAAATGCTTGACCAGATAGGCGACGCCGTCGGGCTTGTCCTGCCGCTTGGCGACCGGCGTGTAGCGCGGCCCCTTGGTGCGCTTCACCGGCTGCGGCAGGTCGACGATCTTCATCTTGAGACGGGCCTTGGGGTCCTTCTCGCAGCGCTCGATCTCTTCCTTCGAGAGCTGGTTGTTCAGGGTCGGGTCGAGACCCTGGATCCCCTTGGCGACCTCGCCGTCGGCGATCCCCTGGACCTCGAGCGGATGCAGGCCGCAATAGGCGGCGATCTGCTCGAACCCGAGCGCGGTATTCTCGACAAGCCACACGGCGGTGGCCTTCGGCATCAACGGCAGTGAAGACATGACTTCTCCTTTCCGGGCGCCGGGCTCTTCGCCCGTCGCCGCCCTGCCCGACCAGCGGACAGAACTTGCCTTCCAAATGGGGGGAAAACCATCCTCTCTATAGCGCCGGCCCGGGTCCAAGGGAAGGGGGGAGCGGAACCGCCGGCGGGCCGGCCCGGCCATGGCGAAAGCCGGCCACTGTGCCGTCGCTTTGGCGATAGACAGCCTGCCGGCGGCGCGTGAGCCTCACCCTCACGACTTCACCCGCACCGCGGAGCCGAGCATGCCGGACAGCGAAACCTCTCCTTCCCTGGATGGCGTGCCGGCGGTCCCGCCGCCCTCCGAACGCCTGGCGCGCAAGGGCGGGACGCGCCTGACGCTGGACTGTGCGGAAACGGTCGACATGCCGGCGCTGCGCGCCGGCCGGCTGGAGCGGCTGCGCGCCCAGCTGCGCGACCGCGATCTCGCCGGCATCCTGCTCTGCGATCCGATCAACATCCGCTACGCCACCGGCTCGCGGAACATGACGGTCTGGGCCCTGCACAACGCGGCGCGCTACTGCTACGTCCCGACCGAGGGGCCGATCGTGCTCTTCGACTTCCACAACTGCGAGCATCTCTCCGCCGGCCTGGAGACCATCGCCGAGGTGCGCCCGGCGGTCTCCTGGTACTACTTCGCCGCCGGCCCGCGGGTCGGCGAGCTGGCGGCGCGCTGGGCGGCGGAGATCGTCGAGCTGGTGGCGCAGAGCGGCGGCGGCAACCGGCGCCTGGCGGTGGACAAGTGCGAGCCCGCCGGCAGCGCCTTGCTGGCCGCCGCCGGCCTGGAGCTGCACGACGGGCAGGAGTGCTGCGAGCAGGCGCGCGCGATCAAGAGCCCGGCCGAGGTGGCGCTGATGCTGCAGGCCGTGACGGTCTGCGAGACCGGCATGGCGGAGATGCGCGCGGCCCTGAAGCCCGGCATCAGCGAGAACGAGCTCTGGTCGCTCCTGCACGCCGTCAACATCCGCTGCGGCGGCGAGTGGATCGAGACCCGCCTGCTGTCCTCCGGCGGACGCACCAACCCCTGGTTCCAGGAGTGCTCCGACCGGCCGATCCGCGCCGGCGACCTGGTCTCCTTCGACAGCGACCTGGTCGGGCCGCATGGCTACTGCGCCGACGTCAGCCGCACCTTCTTCTGCGGCCCCGGTCGGCCGAGCGGCGAGCAGAAGCGCCTCTACGGCCTGGCCTACGAGCAGGTGCATGCCAACCTGGATCTGCTGCGCCCCGGCATGGGCTTCCGCGAGTTCGCCGAGAAGGCCTGGCGCATGCCGGAGAGCTGCCTGCCGAACCGCTATTCCGTGGTGGTGCACGGGGTCGGCCTCTGCGACGAATACCCCGGTGTGGTCTTCGAAGAGGAGTACCGCCGCGGCTTCGGCTACGACGGGGTGTTCCAGCCCGGCATGACCCTCTGTGTCGAGAGCTACATGGGCGAGGTCGGCGGCAACGAGGGGGTCAAGCTGGAACAGCAGGTCCTGCTCACCGAGACCGGCCTCGAGCTGCTCTCGACCTTCCCCTTCGAGGAGCAGCTGCTGCCCTCGCGGTGGCTGTGAGCGGCACCGCCGCCACCGTGCCGCCGGTCGAGCGCCTGGCGGCGCCGCTCGCCGGGGCCGACCTCGCGTCCCTGGCGGAGGTGGTGGCCGACTGCGTCGCCGGCGGTGCCTCGGTCTCCTTCATGCCGCCCTTCGGACCCGAGGAGGCGCTGGACTGGTGGCGCGGGCTGCTGCCGGCCATCGCCGCCGGCGAGATCTTGCTGCTGGCGGCGCGGGACGGCGACGGGCGGATCGCCGGCACCGTCCAGCTCCACCTGAAGACGCCGCCGAACCAGCCGCACCGCGCCGAGATCGCCAAGCTGCTGGTGCACCGCCGCGCCCGCGGCCGCGGCATGGCCGCCGCCCTGATCCGTGCCGCCGAGGCCGCCGCCGGCGCCTGCGGGCGCCGCCTGCTGACCTTCGACACCGCGACCGGCAGCGCCGGCGAGCGTCTCTATCGCCGCCTCGGCTTCGTCGCCATCGGCGTCATACCGGGCTACGCGCTCTATCCCGACGGCGCGCCCTGCGACACCACGGTCTTCTACAAATGGCTGGAGCCGCCGGCCGGGCCCGCGCACCCGGCTTGAGCCGGGACGGCGGGCATGCTACCCACCGCCGGCCTTTCACGGGAGGATTCCATGACCGACAAAGCCAGCGGCGCACCCGCACCCGCCGCCGCCGAGAGCGGCGAGCAGCCGCGCCTCACGATTCTCACCCAGTACGTCAAGGATCTCTCCTTCGAGAATCCCAACGCCCCGGTGATCTTCGCCCAGCTCAAGGGCCAGCCGCAGATCCAGGTGAACGTGGACGTCGGCGCCAACCGCCTGCAGGAGAAGCTGGCCGAGGTGACGCTGCGCCTGAAGCTCGAGGCCAAGTCCGAGGACAAGGTCGCCTTCATCCTGGAGCTCGAGTACGCCGGCCTCTGCCAGCTCGGCGGCACCCCCGACCAAGAGGATACCGAGCGCCGCTACCTCGTCGAGGCCGCCGCGATGCTCTTCCCCTTCGCCCGCTCGATCCTCGCCAACCAGACGCGCGACGGCGGCTTCGCCCCGCTGCTGCTGGCACCGATCGACTTCGGGCAGCTCTATCTGCAGAAGAAGGCGCGGACCGCCGCCGCAGCGGCCGCCGCGCCGACCGAAGGCAAGGCCAACTGAGGCGTCAGGCCTCGCTCCAGAGCGGGTCCTTCAGCATCTCCAGCAACGCGGCATGCGCCGCCAGCTCTTCGGGGCTGTCGGCGTGCGGCCGCGGCGCCCGCGCCTCGCGCCGCGGCGCCAGGGCGATGGCCGCCGCGGTCTCGACCGCGCTCTGCTCGGCGGCGATGATGAACTCCGGCTGCCGCCCGCCGACCAGCTCCAGATAGACTTCCGCCAGCAGTTCGCAGTCGAGCAGGGCGCCGTGCAGCGTGCGGCCGGAGTTATCGATGCCGAAGCGGCGGCAGAGCGCATCCAGGCTGGCCTGGGCGCCGGGAAACTTGCTGCGCGCCATCGAGACCGTGTCGATCGCCCGCCCGAACTCGATCCCCGGCCTGCCGAGGCGCTTCAGCTCGGCATTGAGGAAGCGCAGGTCGAAGGCGGCGTTGTGGATCACCAGCGGCGCGTCGCCGATGAAGGCGATGAAGTCCTCGGCGACGGCGGCGAAGAGCTTGTGCCCGGCGAGAAACTCCTCGGAGAGGCCATGCACCCGGAAGGCCTCGTCCGGCATCGGCCGCTCGGGGTTCAGGTAGCACTGGAAGGTGCGGCCGCTCGGCAGATGGTTGATGAGCTCGACGCAGCCGATCTCCACCACGCGGTGGCCGGCCTCCGGATCGAGGCCGGTGGTCTCGGTATCGAGGACAATTTCGCGCATCGCTAGCGGGCTCTCCTCCGTGGCGGCCAGGCGCGGCGCGGCGCCCGGCGTGCCAGTGTCACAGCCCGCCGGAGGTGTCGCAAGGCAAAGGCATGGCCCAGGCCGCTCGGCACCACGCAGTCCGCACGCCGCCGGCGCTCGGCATCGGGTGTCTGGCGGGCCAGGATGCCGGCCAGCTTTTCTGCCGTCATGCCCGGCCGGCGCAACGCGCGCTGGCGCTGCAGGAAGGCCGGCGCGCTCATCGTCACGACGAAGTCGCAGAGCGCCTGGCCGCCGGTCTCGAACAGCAGGGGAATGTCGAGCACCACCAGCGGGGCGCCGCGGCGGCATTGACGCGCCAGAAAGCGGCGGGTCTCGCGGCGCACCCGCGGATGGAGGATCGCCTCCAAGGCGCGCAATTCGTCCGGCCGGCCGAAGACCGCGCGGCCGAGCGCCTGGCGGTCGACCGCGCCCCCGACCACCGTGCCGGGAAAGCGGTCCGCGATGGCCGCAACGGCCGGCCCGCCGCGCGCATAGAGCCGGTGCACCACGGCATCGGCATCGTTCACCGGCAGCCCGAGCCGGCGGAGCTGCCGCGCCGCGGTCGACTTGCCCATGGCGATGCCGCCGGTCAGGCCGATGACCCGCATCAGTCCTCCAGCACCGCGCGGCGCAAGGCCTCGTCGACCTCCGGCTCGCGTCCGAACCAGGCGGCGAAACCCGGGCGGGCCTGGTGCAGCAGCATGCCCAGCCCGTCGACCGCCGCATGGCCGCGCGCCCGGGCCCGCCGCAGCAGGTCGGTTTCCAGCGGGCTATAGACGATGTCGGTGACCACGGCCGCCGGCGGCAGGGCCGCGAGTGGAATCTCCAGCGGCGCGCCGCCGCTCATGCCCAGGCTCGAGCTGTTGACCAGCAGGGTGGCGCCCTCCAGCGCCGCGGCGCGCTCCGACCAGGGAACCACCGTGATCGGGCCGCCGAAGTGCCGCGCCAGCGCCTCGGCCCGCTCGCGGGTCCGGTTGGCGAGGCGGATCTCCGGCGCACCCTCGGCCAGCAGGCCATGCAGCAGCGCCCGCGCCGCGCCGCCGGCCCCCAGCACCACCGCCGGCCCGGCGGCGGCGCGCCAGCCCGGCGCCCCCGCCCTGAGGTTCTCCAGGAAGCCGAAGGCATCGGTGTTGTCCCCCTCGAGCCGCCCGTCGCGGACCACCACGGTGTTGACCGCGCCGATCGCCCGCGCGGTGGGCGACAGGCTGTCGAGCAGCGCCAGCGCCGCCTCCTTGTGCGGCAGCGTGAGGTTGCAGCCGGCCAGGCCCAGGGCCGGCAAGGCCGCCAGCGCCCGCGGCAGGTCCCCGGGCCTGACCGCCAGCGGCACATAGGCGCCGTCGACGCGGTAGCGCTCCAGCCAGTAGCCGTGCAGGCGCGGCGAGCGCGAATGGGCGACCGGCCAGCCGATCACGCCGGCCAGCCGGGCACGACCCGTGAGCATCATTCGAGCAGGATCCCTTCGGTCCGGAGAAACGCCAGCAGCGGCAACAGCGGCAGGCCGAGAATGGTGAAAAAATCGCCCTCGACCCGGTCGAAAAGCTGCGCGCCGAGGCCCTCGAGCTGATACGCACCGACCGACGACAAGGCGCGGTCGCCGACCCGTGCGAGGTAGGATTCGAGGAAATCGTCGCTGAACGATCGCATGTTCAGGGACGCGCGCTCGGTATGCGTCCACAAGGTCTCGCCGTCCCGAAGCACCACCGCGGCCGTCACCAGATGGTGGCGGCGGCCCCGGAGTGCCCGTAGGTTCACACGCGCCTGGTCCATGTCCGCCGGTTTGTCGTACCATGTTCCCCGGCAATCGAGCATCTGGTCGGCACCGATCACGAACGCCCCCGGGTGGCGCCGGGAAACATGCAGCGCCTTCAGTTCCGCCAAGGCACAGGCGACCGCATCCGCGCTCGCACCATCGCCCCGCAGCGAACGCTTCACCTCGGCCTCGTCGATATTGGCCGCTTCCTTGCCGCAGGCCACGCCCGCCTGCAGCAGCATGGCGGCACGTGACGCACTGGCCGACGCCAGGATCAGTTCAGGCCGGCGCAACGGTCGACTCCCGACGGCTGTAGAGCTGAAGAATGGCAGCCGCCGTTTCCTCGATCGAGCGGCGGGTCACGTCGATGATCGGCCAGCCGCGCTTCACGAACAGCCGCCGCGCCTCGGTCACTTCCGCCTTCACCCGTTCCTGGTCCACATAGTCGGTTTCCTTCTCCTCCTGCAGCATCAGAAGGCGATTGCGCCGGACCTGCACGAGGCGCGTCGAGTCGACGGTGAGGCCGACGATCAGCGGCCGTTCGGCCTCGAACAGCTCGCCCGGCAGCGGCACGCCCGGAACGAACGGGATGTTGGCGGCCTTCAAGCCGCGGTTCGCGAGATACATGCAAGTCGGGGTCTTCGAGGTGCGTGACACGCCGACCAGCACGACGTCGGCCGTGTCGATGTCCCACGTATTCTGCCCGTCGTCGTGCGCCATCGCGAAATGTGTGGCGTCGATCCGCCGAAAATAGGCCGAATCCATCTCGTGCTGACGCCCCGGCAAGCCGCGCGAGCGGATACCGAGGAAACCGGCCAGGCCTTCGATCACCGGATCCAGGAGCGGCACGAACGGCACACCGAGCTGCCGGCAGGCCTGTTCGAGCATGCCGCGGAGGGTTTCGTCGACGACGGTGCAGAGCACCACGCCGGGATAGTCGGTGATGCCGTCGACAACCCGCTTCATCTGCCCGCGGCTGCGCACGAGCACCCAATAATGCTCGGTCGCCTCGACGCCCTCGAATTGCACCAGAC
>CALOEA010000069.1:0-44196 GCA_942492185.1 uncultured Alphaproteobacteria bacterium | reverse complement strand
TGAAGCCTTCCTCGGCGATCGCCATGGCCTCATCGGCATCAGGCCAGTCCGCCGCCTTCGCCGGTGCTAGCAATGTCATGCCAGACCGCCGCGGCCGCCATTATGCCGCATCCGCTCTTCAACCAGTATCCATTCGCATAAAACGTCTCCGCTTCTGTCGCTCAGGGGCCATCCCGACTGCCGCGCGGCACGGTCCGTGCGAGGATCCAATGTCCAGGGAGGCATAGGGGGTTCCCGTTTGTGCCACCCCTCCGTGTCGCATTAGTGTGGCACTAAGCAGCGATTGGCTCCCGAGAACCACTCATTTTGCGCCAATCGACCCGCCCCGGAACGCAAGCATGGCTGCCATTCCCGTCATCTCCCAATCATGTGCTGCACGGGATGCCGGCCTTTGTGCGTCAGGCGATCGGGCATAGGACATTGCTGCAGGCCAATCGTGCCGCGGGGCTCGATCTCGAGCTGATCGAGGACCGGAACTGCTTCATCCCGCATGCCGCCGTGATCGGCTTCGTCAATGCCGCCGCGCGGGGCGCCGGCGAATCCGATCTCGGAGTCCTCATGGTGCCCGAGATGAACGCCGCCAACTACGGCAGCTACGGGCGCTATCTGCTCGGCGCCGACACCCTCGGCCTGGCGATCAGACGCGCCATCGCCGCACTGCCGTATCACAGCACAGGCGACAGGATGTCGGTCGCAATCGCCGGCGACGAGGTGCGATACAGCTATGGCTTTGCCCTGGCCAACTGCGACGGATACAGCGTCATCGCGGCGGCGGCGGCCGGCGTTCTGCTGAGCGTCTGCAGGAGCTACCTGCCGACGGCCTGGCGGCCGCTGCGCGTCGAGCTCGATATCGTCAGGCCGCGCAATCCGGGGATCTTCGAGGACGCCTTCGAGTGCCCCGTTCTCTTCAACGCCCCGGAGACGGCGATCATCATCGAACGTCATCATCTGACGGCCGGTCCGAGGCGCGCGTCGCGGCCGATCGTCACGATCGAGGAAGTCGCCCGCGACCGGCATGGCGGCGCCCCGCGCGATCTCTTCGACATTATCGTGGAGCACATCCGGGGCCAGGTTCTGAGCGGCGCGCTCTCGCTCGAGGCTGCCGCGCAGTCGATGGACACCAGCGTGAGGACGCTGCAACGCGAACTGAACCGGATCGGCACCGACTTTCGCAGTTTGGCGAGCGCCGCAAGGGTTGAACGCGCCACCGAGCTGCTGCGGCACACGAACGGCTCGATCACTTGGGTGTCGACGGAACTGGGCTACTCGTCCCCGGCCAACTTCGCGCGCGCCTTCCGCAAGGCGACCGGCAGGGCGCCACGGATGTTTCGCTCGTACCGGTAAGGCCCCCGGTTAAGGCGCCCCTGGCCCGCAGGGCCGCCACAGGTCTGGGCTGGGGCCCTCTAGGGACGCCGCAGCCATACCGCCGTATCGTGGAACACGGCCCCGCCGCGCGGCGAGCCGGCATCGGCCGAAATCAGCGTGTTGACGCCGCGGCCCTCGACGAAGGCGCCGTTCGGCCAGATCGACTCGATCACCACCGTCCCCGGCAAGACGCCGTCGAAGGGCTTCACGTGGATCAGGATCGAGCCGAGGTCGTTACCGACCCGCACCAGCTCGCCCGCGGCGAGGCCGAGCGCGGCGCAGGCCTGCGGGTGCAGCATGATCTGCGGCCGCTGCTCCCGCTTCACGCTGCCGGGAGTCTCGGTGAAGGAGGTATTCAGATAGGTGCGCGCCGGTGCCGCCACCAGGCGGAAGGGCTTCTCCTGGGTCGCCTCGTCGATCACCGCCCAGTCGAGGAAGTGCGCGGTCTCGAAGGGCAGCGCATGGTCCTGCCCGCCTGCGTCGAGGTTCTTCTGCGCATCCCACATGCCCGAGCTTCGCAATGTCTCGTCCATGATCTCCCAGGCGCTCAGATCGAAGCCGCGGTGCTCGCGCCCAGGCGCTTGGCCAGCTGCGAAATCACGTAGTGGTTCTCGCGCGCACTCGCCCGGCGGCTGGATCACCGCCCTGGCCGGCTGCAGGAAGGTGTGGCCGGAGGCGGTGTAGTAGTCGTCGTGCTCGAGGAACATGGTCGCCGGCAGCACGATGTCGGCGAAAGCCGCGGTCTCGGTCATGAACTGCTCGTGCACGCAGAGTGAACAGGTCGTCGCGCAGCGAGTCCCTTGTGCACGCAGGTTCAGTCTCTGGGCAGACCATCGCCGGGTTGGTGTTCTGGACCAGCATCGCGGTGACCGGCGGACCGCCCTTGAGGGCCTCGGCGTCTCCCGTCAGGATCGGGCCGAGCCGCGACTGGTCGAGCGCGCGCACCGAGGAATCGACGAGGTCGTTGCCCTCGATCAGGTTCTTGTTGAGCGGGTAGATCGCGGTGTGGCCATAGAGCGCGCCGCCGCCGAGGTGTTGCCACGCGCCGCTGACCGCGGGCAGGCAGGTCACCGCGTGCATGTTGGCCGCGCCGTTCCTCGAGCGCGAAAAACCGTGGTGGCAGCGGATGTAGCTGCGCTTGGTCTTGCCGTAAAGCCGCGCGAAGGCCACGATCTCCTCCACCGACAAGGCCGGTGATCTTCGCCGCCCAGTCCGGGTCGCGCGTCGCGACATGCGCCGCGAGCTCGTCGCGGCGCGTCGGTGTATTTGCGCAGGTAGTCCCGGTCGGCCAGGCCCTCCCGGAACAGGACATGCATCACCGCGCAGGCCAGCGCCCCGTCGGTGCCGGGCGCACCGCAAGGTGCATGTCGGCCTGCGCGGCGGTGCCGGTGCGATAGGGATCGATCACCACCAGCTTGGCACCGCGTGTCTTCCGGGCGGTCGCGATGTGGTGCATGACGTTGACCTGGGTGTTGACCGGATTGCCGCCCCAGACCACCACCAGGTCGCTCTTGTCGATCTCGCGGGCATCGACGCCGGCCTTGGCGCCGACCCCGGCGAGCCAGCCCGACTCGGCGAGGGTGGTGCAGATCGTCGACCAATGGCGCGGAGTAGCGTTTCACGTGGCGCAGCCGGTCGATGCCGTCGCGCTGCACGTGGCCCATGGTGCCGGCGTAGAAGTAGGGCCAGACGGTTTCCGGCCCGAAGCGCCGCTCGGCCGCCAGGAAGCGTTCGGCGACCAGGTCCAGCGCCTCGTCCCAGCCGATCGGCGCGAAGGCCTCGCGGCCCCGGCCCTTCTCGCCCCGGCGGATCAGCGGCTGCAGCAGGCGGTCGGGGTGATGCACCCGCTCGGCATAGCGCGCGACCTTGGCGCAGATCACACCGCCGGTGTAGGGGTTGTCGCGATTGCCGCGCACCTTGCCGATGCGCTCGGGCGAAAGCACCTCGACCTCCAGCGCGCAGGTCGAAGGACAGTCGTGCGGGCAGGTGCTGTGGAGCCACTGCGGGGCGGAGGGGGCCGTGGAGTCGGCCGTCTGGGGGTCGAGAGGCATGGCAGCACTCTAGTGGGGCCGGTGGGGGCCGGCAACGCGCTGCCGCGGCAAGGGCGTCATGTCACCAGGCAGAGCCGGAGGTCGCCGCCGCGATCCTGCCAGAAGCGCCCGGCCTGGTCGTACAGCTCGAGGAAGGCATGGAAGGCCTCGCGGTCGCGCAGCTGCAGCGTCCCGCTGGCCTGCAGCACCACCAGCAGGCGCGGCGTATCGCCCATGACCGAAGGGTCGGTGAGGCACTCGTAGAGCGCGTCGAAGTTGGGGCCCATGTAGTCCGGCAGCCCGAGCGCCAGGCGCAGCTCGCGGATCAGCCGCTGCTTGTCGCCCAGCGCCGGGGCCACCCGGGCGATCCTGAAGCCCTCGGCCGCCAGTTCGCCGATCAGCGGCTCGGGATCCTCCAGCAGGACCAGGCGCTCGGGCGGCCGGTACGCCGGCGCCGCATAGGGTTCGTCGTCCCTCTCGCCGTTCATCGCGGCAATCTCACCCGGGCGACCGGCGCGAAGGTCTCGTAGTGGTCGTCGCTGTACCAGGCGACGCCGCTGGGCAGCGCCAGCACCACCCGCCGGGCACCGCGATCCTCGGCATGCGGCGTGATCACGGTGTATTCTCGGTAGCTGCCGGGCGGCAGCCGTCGCTCGCGATTCTCGAAGACATAGCCGTCGGTGTAATAGGGGAAGGGTCCGCCGGCCTCGATCAGGTCCAGCGTGCGGTTGATCTCCACCGTGCGGCTGTCGCCGGCGCCGTAGGGAATGACCCTGGTACCCGGCGGCCACTGCTGCGGATCGGCCGAGAGCCTGGCCTCCGGCCTGGGATCGCTGTGGCCGGTCGGCGCCGCTGTGCGGCTCTCCGCCACCTCCGGCTGCTGGCTCGACGACTGGAAGAGCAGGAAGCCGCCGACCAGGGCCGCGAGCAGCAGCAGCCAGGGGCCGAGACGGGCCGCCGGTCCGCGCTGTCCTCCCGGGCGGGTTGCTCTGCCTGCCATGCTCTAGGGTCCTCCGAGGTTGTCCCCACGCTAGCGGAGCCGCGGCCAGAGGCAAGCGGCATTCGCCCCCGTCCGGAGGGCTGCGCTGCCGGGGTGGCAGAGCAGGGCTGCTCAGCCATCGCTTGCCGGGCCGGCCCTCAGGCCGGAGACTGCCTGGACGATACCACGCCAATCAGCGAGGCCCCGATGCTCGCGTCACCCCTGCCCCTGCCCTACGACCGCCCGGCCAGCATCACCCGCGTGCTGGAGGAGCCCGACTTCGACCCCCGGCGTCACCTCGCGCTCGAGATGCCGGAGCGGATCTGGAGCCTGGAGGAGTTCGGCTACGACGCGGCGGTGCGCGCCCGCACCCCCTCGCCGGTCGCCATCACCAGCGTCTTCCGGGTGCTCTCAGACGAAGGCGTGGCCGCCCTGCAGTTCGTCCTGCGCAGCTTGAAGAGCGACCAGCATGTCTCCACCGGGCGGCGGCTCTCGGTCTTCCTGACCGGTGGCGTCTACCGCTCCCGCTTCCTGCGCGACCTCGTCTCCAGCCCGCTGCTGGTCGAGCACTTCTCGCGCATCGCCGGCACCGAGCTGATGCCGCATCCGCTGCCGCAGCTGCAGGCCTACGTGAACTACGCGCCGGAGGACCCCACCAAGTCGGTCGACAACTGGCATGTCGATTCGCTGGGCTACGACGCGGTGATGATGGTGAGCGACCCCAGCTGCCTGAAGGGCGGCAAGTTCGAGTACTTCGAGGGCAGCTTCGCCGAGGTCATGCAGCTGGTCGGCGCCGGCAGCGAGCAGGAGCTGACCGCCGGCTGGGAGAACGAGCTGCCGGCCGAGCGCGTGCGCCGCGTCGCCTTTCCGGCCGCCGGTCATGCCGTCTTCATGCAGGGCGACCACGTCTTCCATCGCGCCGCGCAGCTCGAGGCGCCGGGCGAACGCATCACCGTGGTGCCGGGCTACATGGCGCGCGACCTCGCCTACCCCGACCGCACCAAGACGGTCGGCATGCAGCGCTGGCGCGACGGCCACCTGCTCTGCGAGCTGGAGCGCCATGCCGCCTGGCTCCCCTCCCTCAGCGCGCGCGCGCCCCTCGCCCACCGCCCCGATCGCCTGGGCGCGTCCGCCTTCTTCCGGTCCCCCCGGGGGCCCCGCCGCCCTTCCGGACCTGGCCAGGGGTTGCCTTCCGTGCTCGGATCCCCGGAGATCCCGCTCGAACTGTCAAGGATAGCTTTCCCGCAATCAATGGAAATCCCGGCTGCGCTGCAGCCGCGGGATCTCCTTCAGCAGCAGGTCGCGCTGGTCGTTGCCCGGCCGCTTCACCTCGTCGGCGCGGGCCAGGCCGTTCTCGAACACCGTCCGCCGCCGCGTCTCCTGCCGCTCCGGCCGGGCGTCGGGATCGTCCGGCACGGCACTGTCGCGGCTGCGGATCTCCAGCGCGCGCAGCAGGGCCGACAGATCGAAGAGGCGCTCGGCGATCAGGTGGATCACCAGCCCCTCGCGCTGCACCTTGCCGCTGACCCCGAGCAGCGAGGACCCGAGCACGACGCGCCGGTACTCCTCGAAGGTCTGCGGCCAGATCACCGCGTTGGCGATGCCGGTCTCGTCCTCCAGGGTGGCGAAGATCACGCCCTTGGCGCTGCCCGGACGCTGGCGCACCAGCACCAGGCCGGCCAGTGGCTGAGGCGCCGGCCCGGCCGGCCAGTCGCTCCAGCGCCGCCGCCGGGCGCAGGCCCTGCGCAGCCAGTTCCGCGCGCAGGAACGAGAGCGGATGGGCGCGCAGCGTCAGCGAGCTGAGCCATGGCGATAGTCCTCCACCACCTGCTCGCCCTCGGCCAGATCCGGCAGTTCGACCTCGGGCTCCTCGCCGCGCTCCTCCTCGCCGGCGGCCGCGAACAGCGGCAGGGGCGCAGGGCGGCAGGCCCTTCACCGCCCAGAGCGCCTCGCGGCGGTCGAGCCCCAGGCCGCGAAAGGCATCGGCCCGCGCCAGCGCCTCCAGCGTCGCCGCCTTGGTGCCGGAGCGCCGCCAGAGCTGCAGCGGATCGCGGTAGCCGTTGCCGCGCGCCGCCAGCAGGCGGGCGATCTCCTCGGCGCGCAGGCCCTTGGCCTGGCGGAAGCCCAGGCGGACCGCCAGGCCGGCATCGCGGCGCGGCACCAGCGTGCGCGCTGTTTCGGCTCCGCAGCCGTCGAAGGCGGTGCCGGCGCGCCCGGGCCGCCTCCAGCGCATCGGTGCCGGGACCCTCCAGCGTGCAGTCCCAGTCCGCTGTCGTTGACGTCGAGCGGCAGCACCTCGACGCCGTGCTCGCGCGCGTCGCGCACGATCTGCGCCGGGGCGTAGAAGCCCATCGGCTGGCTGTTCAGCAGCGCGCAGGCGAAGACGGCCGGGTAGTGGCACTTGAGCCAGGCCGAGACATAGACCAGCAGCGCGAAGCTGGCGGCGTGGCTCTCCGGGAAGCCGTAGGTGCCGAAGCCCTCGATCTGGCGGAAGCAGCGCTCGGCGAAGTCGCGCTCGTAGCCGCGCGCCGGCCATGCCCTCGATGAGCTTGTCGCGGAAGGTGTGGATCGTGCCGACCCGCGGAAGGTCGCCATGGCGCGGCGCAGGCGGTCGGCCTCCTCCGGGCGTGAAGCCGGCGGCGACGATGGCGATCTTCATCGCCTGCTCCTGGAACAGCGGCACGCCCAGCGTCTTGCCCAGCACCGCCTCGAGTTCCTCGTGCGGGTAGGAGACCGGCTCCTCGCCGTTGCGGCGGCGCAGATAGGGATGCACCATGTCGCCCTGGATCGGCCCGGGCCGGACGATCGCCACCTCGATCACCAGGTCGTAGAAGCACCGCGGCTTCAGGCGCGGCAGCATCGACATCTGCGCCCGGCTCTCGACCTGGAAGACGCCGAGCGAATCGGCGCGGCAGAGCATGTCGTAGACCGCCGGGTCCTCGGCCGGGACGGAGGCCAGGTCGTAACGCCGGCCGTAATGCGCGGCGCATCAGGTCGAAGGCCTTGCGGATGCAGGTCAGCATGCCGAGCGCCAGCACGTCGACCTTGATGAGGCCGAGCGCGTCGAGGTCGTCCTTGTCCCACTCGATGACGGTGCGGTCCGCCATCGCCGCGTTCTCGATCGGCACCAGCTCGGAGAGGCGGCCCTTGGTGATGACGAAGCCGCCGACATGCTGCGAGAGGTGGCGGGGAAAGCCGACCAGCTCGCGCACCAGCCGCAGGAAGAGCGCCAGGCGCGGCGCCGCCGGGTCGAGCCCCAGTTCGCGCAGCTCCTGCTCGGCGACGCCCTCCAGGCTCCAGCCCCAGATGTTGCCGGAGATCGCCTCGATGGTGTCGGCGGCGAGCCCCAGCGCCTTGCCGACGTCGCGCACCGCGCCGCGCGTGCGGTAGCGGATCACCGTCGCGGCCAGGCCGGCGCGGTCGCGGCCGTACTTGCGGTAGATGTACTGGATCACCTCCTCGCGCCGCTCGTGCTCGAAGTCGACGTCGATGTCGGGCGGCTCGCGCGCGCTCGGCGGAGACGAAGCGCTCGAACAGCAGGTCGAGGCGCGCCGGGTCGACCGCGGTGATGCCCAGGCAGTAGCAGACCGCCGAATTGGCCGCCGAGCCGCGGCCCTGGCAGAGGATGCCGCGCCCGCGCGCGAAGCGCACCGCGTCGTGCACCGTCAGGAAGAAGCGCGCGTAGTCCAGCCTGCCGATCAGCGCCAGTTCGTGCTCGATCAGGCCGCGCACCTTCGCCGGCACGCCGCCGGGGTAGCGCTTGGCCGCGCCGGCCCAGGCCTCCTCCGCCAGCACCTGCTGCGGCGGTCGGCCGTCGGGCGCGATCTCGTCGGGGTACTCGTAGCGCAGCTCGGAGAGCGCGAAGCGGCAGCGCTCGACGATCTCCAGCGTCGCCGCCAGCGCCGCCGGGTAGTCGCGGAAGAGCGCCGCCATCTCGGCCGGCGCCTTCAGCCGCCGCTCGGCGTTGCCGGCGGCCAGGAAGCCGGCCTCGTCGATCGTGCGCTTCTCGCGGATGCAGGCCAGCAGGTCGAGCAGCGGCTTGCGCCCGGCGCTGTGCATCAGCACGTCGTTGCTCGCCAGCAGCGGCAGGCCGGCGGCGGCGGCCAGCGCCGCCAGCGCGGCGAAGCGCCGGCGGTCGGCGCCGTCGTAGCGCGCCACCATCGCCAGCCAGACCCGGCCGCGCCAGAGGCGGGCCAGGCGTCGCAGCGTCGCGGCGAAGGCGGGGTCGCCGAGCGCCGCCAATGCCGCCGGCGGCAGGATCGCCAGGCACTGCCCCTGCGCGGCGGCCTCGATGTCGGCCAGCGCGAGGAAGCATTGGCCCTTCGGCGCCCGCCGCTTGCCCTCGGTCAGCAGCAGCGAGAGGCGGCCATAGGCGGCGCGATCCTCGGGAAAGCAGAGGATCTCCGGGCCGTCCTGCGGCACCAGGCGGGCGCCGACCAGCAGGCGCAAGCCCTGTTCGCGGGCGGCCGTGTGGGCGCGCACCACGCCGGCCAGGGAGTTGCGGTCGGCGACGCCCAGCGCCGCCAGCCCCAGCGCCCTGGCCGCGGTCACCAGCTCGTCGGGGTGCGAGGCGCCGCGCAGGAAGGAATAGTTGGTGGCCGCCCCCAGCTCGGCATAGGCCGGCACAGTCACGGGGCCGCCCTCCCCCGCCGGGAGGCCGGCAGCGGCAAAACGAATCTCGTCGTCTCCGGCGAGAAGCTCATCCGCTCACGCGAAGAGCCCGTGCAGGAACCAGCGGGCGGGACGGGACAGGGCGGCGGGCTCCGGCGAGGCCGTCTCCAGCGCCCGATAGATCCACCAGCGCCGGCCCTCGCCATCCTCGACCTGCCAGTAGTCGCGCGCCGCCTCGCCCGCCCGCTCCGGCTGCCACCAGGGCGGCAGCAGGCGCTCGGGCCCGCTGTCGCCGACCAGCTGCAGGCGGCGGCGGCGCCAGGTCACGGCGCGGGGGACACCGCCCTCCGACAGCGGCCCGACCACCTCCAGCGGCTCGGCGCGGCGCAGCAGGAAGAGCGGACGCGGCAGGCCGGTCCAGCGTGTCGTGCGCCGGCCGCCCGACTGCGCCCCCGCCCCCCGCGCCGGAGAGGAGGCAGCGGCGAGGGGGACGGCGGCACGCACGGCCGTTTCCGGCCAGTGGCTCTCGGTCGATTCCAGGCGGCGGACGGTGCCCTCGCCCAGTCGGTTCTGCAGCCGGTCGATCAGCTGCGCCAGGGCCGGAGTCTCGGCGGCTTCCCGGGTGGCGCGCGGAGCGGGCGCGGCCGGCAGCCTGGGCGGCCGCCGGTCGAGCAGGCGCAACCCGCCCTGATCGGCCGCCATCGCCTCGCTGCGCCGCGCGATCAGCGCCAGGCTCTCGAAGCCGAAGCCGGGATCGAGCCGCTCCAGCTTGGGGGCGAAGAGCTTCGCCAGGTGAGCCGGGTCGCGGCTCGGCCGGCCGAGGCCGATGACGATGGCGCTCTGCTGCCCGTCGACGCGGTGGCCGACGAACTCCAGCCGCCGGGCCCCCTCGCCGCGCCGTTCCAGCAGCTCCGCGAGCTCCTCTAGCAGTAGCCGCAGCCCCTGCTCGAGATCGCCGGCGGCGACGAGCGGCTCGGCGAAACGGCGCAGCACCCAGGCGCGCCGCTCTGGCTGCGCCGGGCCGATCGGCTCCTCCAGCCGGCCCAGGGCCTGACGCAGCCGGCGGGAGAGCAGCGGACCGAAACGCGGCGCCAGACCGGCCGGCGGCAGGCCGAGCAGCTGCCCGACCCGCTGCAGGCCGAGGCGCGCCAGCAGTTCCAGCAGCTCGCCCGGCAGGCGCAACGCCGCCGCCGGCAGCGGTGCCAGGGCGGCGGCGATGTCGTCGTCCGGCGGCAGCAGGACCGCCGGCCGCCGGCCATCGGCGGCATGGCGCGCCAGGGCCCAGGCGGCCCCCGGCGTCGCCGCCACCGCCAGCCGCGCGGCATGGCCGGACCGCGCCAGCCGCTGCAGCAGATCCTGCGCCAGGGCGGCCTCGCCGCCGAAGAGGTGGGCGCAGCCGCTGATGTCGAGGAACAGGCCGGCGCCGCCGCCACCCTGCGAGGCCGGGTCGAGCGCCACCCAGGGCGTGTAGCGGCCGCACCAGCGGGCGAGCTGCGCCAACGCCGCCGCGCTTTCGGCCGGCTGCTCCGGCCGGGTCGCCAGTTCCGGCAGCAGCGTGCGCGCCGCCGCCAGGGTCTGGCCCGGCGCCAAGCCGGCCGCCGCGGCCTGCGGATCGACCGCCGCCAGCAACAGCCGGCCGCGCTCGCTGCTCAGCAGCGCGAAGGGCGCGGTGCCGGCAGACTCGTCGGCGCGGCGCGCCGCCTCGATGGCGAAGTCAGGCAGCCAGAGAGAAAGCAGCCGTCGCATGATCCCACGCCACCACCGCCTCCTGCGGATGCCCGCCGCGGGCCTGCCGCAGTTCCAGCCGCCAGGCCGGGCGCCCCGGATCCAATGGCGGAGCCGCCGGAGCCGCCGGGGCCGCGGCGACGCGCCAGCCGGTCATCGCCGGCACCGGCTCGCCACGCGGCCGGCTTTCCACCACCAGCGCCGCCGTGCCGCCGCGCGCGGCCGCCAGCTGCAGCCGGCGCCCGGCGACGCGGTCGAGGCCGCGCAGGAAGCAGAGCGCCGCCGCGGCCTCGCCGCTGCGCAGCACCTCCTCCAGCGCCCAGAGCTGATCGACCTCGCCGGCGGCCCGCACCAGCAGCAGGCGCGCCGGGTCGAGCCCGAGCGAGAGCAGGCCGGGGCCGTAGGGTGCGGCCGGACCGATCCAGACCAGCGGGCGAGGGTCCCGCGCCGCGGCCTGCAGGCGGATCGCCAGGGCCAGCGCGAAGCCCGCCACCGCGGCGGCATCCCACTCGCTGCTGGCGCCGGTCAGGCGATGCAGGCCGGCCGGCGAGAGGCCGCCGCCGGGCAGCGCCGCGTCGAGCGACGGCAGGCCGAGCGGCACGGCCGCCGCCGAGGGCCCCTCCGGGCCCTGGGCCAGCGCGGCCAGGCGCTGACGGATCAACGCCAGCTGCGCAGCGGACGTCCGTCGGGCCGTCGTCTCCGCGACAGCCTCGCCGGTCGCGGGCCGCTCGTCCTGAAGCATCGCCAACATCGGCAGCCTCCGTCAGGAGTCCATATTCCTGTTTTGTTCTTATTCACGCCAAGCGGTTGCGTCAAGGGTAAGCGCGAACAAAAATAGAACGAAAGCCGCCGGAACGGCCGCCTGGCCCTACCCCAGCGGCTCGAAGGAGACCATGTGGATGATGATGACGCCGTAGCTGGTGGTGGTATCGAGGCGCACCGGCAGCATCGGCAGCCCGGGCAGGACCTCGGCCGCCTGCAGCGTCACGTCGGCGGGAAAGGCGACGCGGTCGGAGCCGCTGAAGCGATAGCCGGCGATCGGCTCCAGCGTCACGCCGCAGAGCCGGACCGGCCCGGCGTAGGCGTTGATGCGGCTCTTGCCCAGTTCGCCCGGACCGATGTCCGAGAGCTCCACATCGAAGCGGCGGCGGCCGTCGAAGACCGGCGCGGTGCCGTCGCAGCTGCCCTTCGCCGCCACCTGCAGCAGCATCGAGAGCACGGCGGTCAGCGGGTCCTGCGTGCCGCGCTTCACCGTGTCGTCGACCTGCTCGCGCCGCTCCTTGGCCGGCGAGGGGTCGCCCTCGACCAGCGGCAGGTCGCCGCTATAGGCCAGCTGCAGCCACTTCGGCTCGCCGTCGTCCTGCGCCTCCTGGCGATAGAGCAGGGGCTCGGCCAGGCCGTCGTGCATCCGTCCCTCGGCCACCGCATGCAGGCTGTAGTCCTTCACCCAGGACGGCGGCCCCACCAGCGTGGCATCGAGATCGAAGCGATAGCGCTCCTCCTCGGTCTTCAGCACCAGGGCGACCTTGAGGATCTTCAGGCCACCGGCCCAGACCTCGTACTCGACCCGCCCGCCGGTGAGCGCCGGCGTCGCGACCGCCGCGGCAGGCGCCTCTTCGGCCCAGGCGGGAGAGGCCGGCGCGACCGCCCCCAGCAGCAGGAGCGACACGGCACCGAGGGCCAGGGGGCGCAGCCGACCCAGGCTTCGAGAGGGGCGGGAAAAGGGCATGGCGGGGGTCTCCAGAAGGCAGCCGGCAAAGCAGTCTAAGCCATGCTACGGCGCAGCGGCATCATCTCTCCCCGCCCGGTGTCCTGCCCGGCCGGGAGCCACCCCGCCACCGCTTGACTTGCCGCCCGCCCTCGCCTATCCAGACGCTCCCTTGCGGACGCCGGCCACGGCGGGAATGGGCGCGTAGCTCAGCGGGAGAGCACTGTCTTCACACGGCAGGGGTCACTGGTTCAATCCCAGTCGCGCCCACCATTCCACAGAACTGAGAACACAAAGACGTTTCCGATAGGGCGGCAGGCAGGACAGTGCTCCCAGAGCATCTGCGCCAGATGTCGGGCGTTCTCATGCCCCCCCCCCCTGCCGATGACCGGGCGCCCTCATTTGCAGGGGCCGAACGACAGCAAGCGTCGACTTTAGGCGACCGGCTCCGCGGCCGGCTTGGCTCAATGGGCCCTGGTCCGAATGCTGGGAGACCCGTCACCATGCCCGTCACTGTCGCGGCCACGCAGATGGCCTGTAGCTGGAACACAGAAGAGAATCTCGCGAAGGCCGAAGGCCTGATTCGGAGCGCCGCCGCGGCAGGGGCGCAGATCATCCTGCCGCAGGAGGTCTTCTCGAGCCACGAGTTCCAGTTCTTCGACATGAAGCCCGAGCACTTCAAGCGCGCGGAAACTCTCGAGGGGCCGACGATCACCCGCATGCGGCATCTGGCCAAGGACCTGGGCGTGGTCATCCCCGCCAACTTCTTCGAAGTGGCCAACAACGCCTACTACAACACCAACGCCATCATCGATGCCGACGGGCGCGTTCTCGGCATCTACCGGAAGAGCCACATCCCGCTCGGGTTGCCGGGGTGCTACGAGAAGGTCTACTCGAACCCCGGCGACACGGGGTTTCTCGCCTTCAAGACGGCCTACGCAACGATCGGCACGGGGATCTGCTGGGACCAGTGGTTCCCCGAATCGGCACGGATCATGGCGCTCAAGGGCGCCGAGATCCTGTTCTATCCGACGGCCATCGGGTCCGACTGCCACGATCACTGGGAGATCGTCATGCGCGGCCATGCCGGCGCCAACATCATGCCCCTGGTGGCCGCCAACCGGGTCGGCCACGAGAAGGGCGATCTCGGCGATCTCACCTTCTGGGGACGCTCCTTCATCGCCGGACCGCGCGGCGACATCCTGGCAAAGGCGGACGACACCTCCGAGTGCTTCATCACCGCCAGCTTCGATCTCGAGGAGATCAGGGAGCTGCGCGCCCACTGGGGTGTGTTCCGCGACCGGCGGCCCGACCTCTACGGACCGCTCCTCACGTCGGATGGCGCAACGCCGGCCCCCTAGAGAAGCGCGCGACGACCACGCATAGCGCCATCGCACTCTTGCGGCGCTGCGCTAGGAGTCCGTTGCGACCCGCCAGACCGGGGTATCGAGGTAGTCGCTGTTCTGCAGCACGCCGTCGGGCACCTCGCCGATCAGGCCGTCGCCCGGTCCCTCGCCGGGATCGCCCAGGCGCAGCTGGATGCCGGTCTCGGCGAAGAAGGCGGCCAGCGCCCCGACCCTGTCGGCGGCGGAGACCAGCGGCCGCCGCGTTTCGCCTTCGTCGGCCAGCCAGATCTTGTAGAGCGGCATGTCGTCCTCCGGAACGCTGGGGCCCAGCAGCTTACCTCAAGTGCGGGAGAAGCGTGGCGGCGCGGTGAACAGGCGGCGCAGGGCCGGCAGCTCGAAGCCGAGCCCCAGCAGGCAGGCGACCAGCCAGGCCGCCAGCGACGGAGGGCAGTCCTCGGGCCCGGCGAGGGCCTCCTGCCCGCCGTCGGGTGCGCGCACCCGCACCAGCCGACCGTCCTCCTGCGGCGTTACCAGGACAGCCTTTTCCGGCGCCGCCTGCGGCCGGTCGGCCACCAGGTAGAGCTGCTGGCCCTCCACACCGCCGGAGAACTGCGCCACCAGCTCGAGCGGCGCCACGACGGCGCGGCGCGTGACCGCGACCAGCGCGCTGGCGGCCAAGGCCGCCCGGCGCCCGACCGACGCCCCGCCACCGGCCGGCGGACCCGCCAGGACCGCCAGGTCGCAGAGATCGAAGGGCAATCCCCGTTCGCTGCCCTCGTTCGCCCCGAGCGAGATGACGGCAGCCGCCACCCGCCGGTCCGCCAGCAGCTGCCGCGCCGCGCCGCCGGCAGACGGCGGCGGCAGGGCCTGGCCGCCCGGCAGGGTGGCGCCGGTGGCGCCGGCCCGCCCGACAGCTATGCCGGCCCGCGCCATCCCGTCGGCCAGGCGTTCGGCCAGTCCGTCCGGCACGCCGTCGCTGAGCGCGGCGATGGGGATGTGGCCACCGCCTTCGCCGAGGCGCGGCAGCACCAGCGGCCCAACGAGATCGAGCGCCGGCGCCGCGTAGAAATGCGGCGTGACCCAGGACGCCACATTGACCTCATTGATCGCCGAAGCCCGCCGCTCCGGCGGCTCCGAGATGTCGGGCGTCAGGTAGTCGACCCCGGCCGTCGCCAGGTCGAGCGCCACCGCCGCGGCCTCCGCCATCGCCACGACGGCCGGATGGAGCGAGGCCATCACGTCGCGATAGGGACCGAAGTAGTGGTGCGGCACCAGGCCCAGCCGCACCAGGCGGCCCGCCGCCGGGACCGACTCCTCGGTCAGGCCCTGTTCCTCGAGCTGGCGGCGGAAGTCCAGGGGATCCTCCTCGCGATTGAAGGGCGCCATGCTCATGTCGTCGTTGTTGTGGCGGTGCGGCTCGGCATTCATCCGTTCGATCAGCTGGCCGAGAGTCGTCTCTCCATCGCCGACCACCTCCGGCGTCGGCCGCTGCACCGCGTGCAGCAGCCGGCCATCGACCACCAGCAGGCGATAGGGGCGGCCGACGATGAAGCGCTCGACCAGCACGCGGGGAAAGAGCGCGCGGGCGGCGCGGTAGGCGGCCACCACCTCCTCCTCGCTGCGCAGGTCGACGCCCACGCCCGCGCCCATCGAGCCGTCGCGCGGCTTCACCACCACCGGATAACCGATCTTCCGCGCCGCCTCCACCGCCTGCTCCGGACTGGCCACCGACAGGCTGTCGGGGACCGGCAGGCCGGCGGCGCGCAGCACCTCCAGCGTCGCCGTCTTGTCCTCGCACAGTTGCTGGCCGCAAAAGCTCTGGTCGTCAGGCAGGCTGATTCGCAGCCGGCGCAGCGCGGCGCCGTGGCCAACCTCCAGGGTCCAGTTCGCCCGCTCCAGGATGCGCCACGGCAGGCCGTTGCGGTGCAGCCCGAACATGGTCATCAGCGCCAGGCGCGGCGGCCGGCAGGCCCGCAACCGCTCCAAGGCGCCAGCCAGCAGCGCGTCGAGCGTCGCAGCGGCCCCCTGGGCAGCAACCACCAGGTCCGCCGCCGCGCCGAGGGCGATCTCCGCCATCCTGGCAACGAGATAGGGCGTGAAGCAGAGGACCTGGGATCCCCGCAGCGGGACCACCCGCCAATCGTCGAGCGGCAGGCCGACCGCCCGCTGCAGGGCCAGTGCGCCGGCCGCCACCAGTGCCGCCGCGTCCGTCGTGGACTGGGGCAGCTCCGGCCACAGCGGCTGCTGCGCGCTCGACAGAGCTTGGCGCGCCAGCGCCGCCTGCAGGTTCCGGGCGGCCGCCGGATCCGACTCGCCCTCGATCGTGAAGGCGCCGACCACCACCGGCTTGCGCCAGAGGTGGCTGGGCCCGTCAAAGGTCTGCAGGCCCTGCAGGACGATGCTGAGACCGGTCTGTTGCTGCGTCACCGCCCGTCATCCTCGTCCGCCGCGAGAAGGTCGCCGACCCCGACCAGACAGCGCGCGATATCGAGCGGCGCCAGGCCGAGACCCTGCAGCACCGCCGCGATCGCGGCCGGCAAAGCGCCGTCTCCGGCCGGCGACGGCACACCCAGCAGGACCGGCGATTGCGCCGCCGGCCTGTGCAGAAGCAGCGACCCAGCCTCGCCCTCGCGGGTGACCGACGCGGCCGCCCAGGAGGGGACGGCCCAGGAAGGGGTGGCCCAGAATGGGGTGGCAGGGGCTGCGGCCGCCGTGCCGCGGCCGAGGGCGATGAGCGGGAGCCCGGCGGGAGGGTCCAGCGGCGCCGGATCGCTCATGGCGGGCAGCACCAGCGCCCCGCGGGTCGTGCCGGCCAGCAGCCGCGCCACGGCCAGCCACTCCTCCTCGGCGCCGGGCGGCGGGAATAGCAGCGAGATCGTCGAGCGCTCGAAGGGCAGGCCCAGCTGCCGCACGGCCTGCTCCGCCACCTCGGCTATGGCGATATCGAGGGCGCGGTCGCCCAGCAGGCGGGCCGCGGGGGGGCGCGGCCCGGGCAGCCGGCGGCCGTCGACCGAGGCCTCGCCGCCGCTGGCCAGCCCTGGCATGCGGCCGAGATGCCGCAGCGCCCGGCACAGGCCGCGGCCGAGACCGGCCGGTGGCGCGCCAAGGATCGTGACCGTCGTCACCCGCCCGCCCTGGCCGGCCGGAAAGGCATCGGCGATGAAGGCCCCGGCCAGGCGGCGATTCTGCCGGCGCGTCAGGACGGCCGCCGGTTCCGGTCGCGGATCGACGTCGATGACGCAGGGCGCGGTCGCGCCGGCGCTGCCCGACCAGGGGGCCGGCGAGACGAGATCGACGCTCATGAAGTCGAGCTCCAGCACCTGGGCCAGCTCCTCCACCAAGCGGGCCAGGTCCGGCGCCAGGGCCGGCTCCCCGGCCGTATCGCTGCCGCTCCCTCCGGGCTCGCCCAACACATGGACCGCCAGGCAGCGGCCCTTGAAGACGAACAGCCTGAGCGGCGTGCCGGCCGGCAAGCGCTGCACCACAGCCGCGCGCTGCCTGGCGACCAACGCCTTTGCCGCCGCCGGCAGGGCCTCGGCGCCCAGCAGCGGGAGGGGGGGCTCGCCGGTGCCGCGCGCCAGTGGGCGCAGCAGGTAGGGTCCGGGTCCCAGCGCCGCCAGGGCGGCTTCGGCGGCGTCCGGCTTGGTCAGGATGCGGAACGGCGCCAGAGGAAAGCCGGCATTGCCGAGCCGACTGAACAGCACGTCGCGACGCACGGCGAGCGTGACGGCGAGGCTCCCCTGGCCGGCCGGCTGGGCGGCGACGAAGCGGCGCTGATGCCGGCCCTCGCCGAGGCGAAGGAACCGGCCCTCCTGCTGCGCCAGCCGGGCCATCGGCAGGTCGCGCGCCCGGGCCTCCGCCAGCAGGAAACGGGCGAAGGGATGCAAGGCGTGCTCGTCACAGGCGCGCCGAAGCCGGCCGAGCATCGTGTCGCTGTCGCCGCCCGTGATTCCGCCCTCCAGGAGCAGCGCCGCGGCAATCGTGATCGCGACCTCGCCGACGCCGCAAGGCGCTTCCGGAACAATCAGGACGGCACTCTCGCTGCCCTCCTGCACGACCTGGAATCGCGGTGCGGCCAGAGAGCCCAGCCACTCGACGAAGACCGCCGCGAGCGCCCCGAAGAGACCGCCGAGCGCGATGCCGCCGCCCTGCCGCGCGTAGTCCTGCGCGAGGCTCCAGGCGCCCTCGGGGCGCCCGCCGGCATCGCTCCCCAGACCATCGCGCACGGCCGCCACCTGGCCTCGCCACGCCTCTGGCGTCAGGGCCAGGGCCGCTGCAGCCGGCACGATATCCACGAGCAACAGCGCTTCGCGTGCCGCCAAGCTCGGTCCGCCAAGCTGGCGGCAGCGGAAACTCGAGAGCAAGGGATCCACTGACATGCCGCGATACTAGGGACAGGGACGGAGTCGGCGAGGCTGCGACCTGTCACCGCCCCGCCGGTCGCTATCGGCCGGCCGGGCAGGCCCTACCTGTTTAGTCCCGGAGATTGATGGTGCAGTAACTTCCCTTGATTGGAAGGATGCACTATGGGACAGGTTCTACACGGGAGCGCCCGCACGACAGCGGCGGTTCGTCGAGCAATACAGGATAGCGAAGAGAGCCTGAGAGCGCTCGCCCAGCGCCACGGGATCAACCCGAAGACGGTTGCGAAGTGGAAGAAGCGCAGCTCCGTCAACGATCTGCGGACCGGCCCGAAAGACGCTCGTTCGACCGTTCTGTCCGTCGAGGACGAGGCCGTCATCGTCGCGTTTCGCCGGCATAGCCTGCTGCCGCTAGATGACTGCCTGTACGCCCTGCAGGCGACGATCCCGCATCTGACGCGCTCATCGCTGCATCGCTGTCTGCAGCGTCACGGCATCAGCCGGTTGCCCGATGTGGACGGCGACAAGCCGGCGCGGAAGAAATTCAAGAGCTATCCGATCGGCTACTTCCATATCGATCTGGCGGAAGTGCGCACGGCCGAAGGCAAGCTCTACCTCTATGTCGCCATCGACCGGACGTCGAAGTTCCCCTTCGTCGAGGTCGTCGACCGCGCCAACACAATGACCGCGGTGGCCTTCCTCGACGCCCTGGCCGAAGCGGTCCCCTACATGATCCATACCGTGCTGACCGACAACGGCATTCAGTTCGCAGGTATGCCGAAGAACAGGAACGGGCCGACGGCCCAGTGCCGCGGCCATCCGTTCGATCGGGCCTGCTGGCGTCACGGCATCGAACACCGCCTGACGAAACCAAAACATCCCTGGACGAACGGGCAGGTCGAGCGGATGAACCGCACCATCAAAGAGGCAACGGTAAAGCGCTACCACTATGACGACCACGACCAGTTCCGGAACCACCTCGCAGACTTTGTCAAAGCCTACAATTACGCACGCCGGCTGAAGACTCTGAGCGGCCTCACGCCGTTCGAATATGTCTGCAAAGTCTGGACCGAAGAACCCAAACGATTCAGACTCGATCCAACCCATCAATCTCCGGGACTAAACACCTACCAGCTGAACTTGAGGCCGCCGGAAACGGTCTGGGCCTCGTAGCCGGACTGGAAGCGGCCGTCGTAGTCGACGAAGAGCTCTGTCGAGTGCGAGACCTGCAGCGTCAGGCCGGCGCCCACCACGGCCGCGTCGCGCCCGAACTCCGAGCCAACCGCCGTGAAGCTCGATCCCGGCTGCCCGGCGAAGGCCGCGGTCACCTCCTGGCTGTCGTCGAGGAACTCGTGGCGCCACTCGGCCCGGACCTCCGGCACCAGCAGCATCTCGTCGGAGAGCGCGATCTCCACCGAGGCGGCGAAGCCCAGCCGGCTCTGCAGCGAGCTGACGTCGTTATCCGACACCGTCAGGTTGTAGGGGTCGGCGCCGCTCTCCGTGAAGCCGTCGATCGAGGCGTGGATGTAGTCCACGCCCACCAGCGGCTGGATCAGGACATTGTCCTGCCGCCAGAGGTACCCCGCCTCGGCCGCCGCGGTGATCACGAAGGAGTTGGTCTCGCCCTCGGCCGTGCCGCTGTAGAGGCCGCCGATCGCCACCTGCCGGCTGCTGTCGTAGTCGAACCAGCCCAGGCTGCCCGACGCGTCGCCGTAGAAGCCGCTCTCGTCGGTGTAACTGCCGAACAGGCCGATCTGGAAGCCGTCGATATCGCCGCTGTCGCCGTCGTCGAAGTCAATCGCGTTCTGCTGGTAGTCGCCGGCGATGCCGATCAGCCAGTTCTCGTCGACCTGGTAGTCTGCACCCACCATGATGCCCCAGGTGTCCTGGTCGAAGCCCACCACGTCGTTCGCCACGTCGCCGTCGGCGCTGCCCCACAGCCCGCCGCCCGTCATCCAGGCCGAGGCGGAGCCCACCGGCCGCTGGCCGCCGGCCTGCGCCGTCTGCCTTGCCGTCGCGTTGCGCTCTTCCCCGCCGACCCCCGCCAGCTGCTCGGCCAGCGGATCCCAGGCGTAGGTCACGACGTTCGAGGCCGACTGCGCCGCGCCGCTGCGCGCCGCCACCAGCCGGTCGCCCAGCCAGTTGTGGAACAGGTCGCCGATGTAGAGCTGCAGGTTCGCCAGCTGCGCATGCTCGGCGCCGTGCAGTGTCGAGAGCGCCTCGGGGTACTCCTCCGGCGACAGCAGGAACAGCAGGCTGATCCCGTCGCCGAACGCGCTGCCCTCGAGGTCCGGGCCATAGACGTTCTCGATCCCGCCGGCCGCCGCCCGCTGGTTCGGCGTCAGGCCGTTCACCCCGTCGAAGGCCACCCGCGTCACCCGCAATCGCACGTCGGAAGAGTCGTCGTCGAAGTCCGTCACGTCGTGCACGTCGCCCGGGCCGCTCTCGCCCTCGCCCGGCGCGCCATCATAGTCGCCGTACTCGACCGCGACCTGCAGCAGCGGCGTCGGCGAGTAGGTCTGGTCGAATTCCCCCAGGCGCGCCTCGGAGTAGATCACCTCGTAGATCGTCTCGTCGGCATAGAGCGCGCCGGTGAAGCGCGGCCGGATTCCGATCGTCCCGCCGTCGATGATCAGCGTCCTGGCCGAATAGGCGGTGATGATGCCGACGTCCTCAGAATCGGGCGTCAGCTCGAAGAGCAGCGTGCCGCCATCGGCGTGAGAGTAGGTCTCGACGCTCACTTGGCCCGGGCCGACGAGGCCGGGGTGGCCGGCGCCGATCACCAGGGTGCCGTTGTCGTTGACGTTCAGCTGCGAGGTCAGGTCGCTATAGCCGCGCAGCGTCAGCTCGACCGCTGTGCCGGCATGCTCCTCGGTGTTCACGTTGATCTGGTAGAGCCCGGTGATGTCACCGTCGTAGTCGAAGGTATCCGACACGCCGGCGAAGACGTTCAGCACGTCGTCCGGCGAGAACAGCGCCCGCTGGTTGCCGCCATCGTTGTTGCCGTAGATGTCGCCCTGGATGTCGCCGCCCGACCAGTTGATCGTGTCGGCGAAGCCGTGCGCCAGGCGGATGTCGCCGACGATTCCCAGCGGGTTGTCCCCGTCAAAGGTCGGGTCGATCGAGCGGTCGGTCAGCTGGTCGTTCTGCGCGTTGCCGTCGAGCAGGTCGATGATCGTCTCGCCGGCCGCGAACTCGGTGTTGATGGCGTCCGCCTGGCTGGACTCGCCACTGGCCGTCGCCATGATCAGGCCGGTGTTGTCGATCCCGCCGTCGATCACCGAGCCCGACACCAGGATGCCGTAGGCGTAGGAGAAATCTCCCGCGGCCTCGGCCAGGATCGTGCCGTCGAGGTTGTTCACTCCCCCCTCGACCAGCGAGCCGTAGAGCGCCAGGCCCACCGCCGTCGTGCTCGACCTGCCGGCGCCGTCGGTGCCCCGCACCGCCGTGGCCGAGAGCAGCCCGCTGTTCAGGATGTCGCCCTCGACGACAAGGCCCTCGCCGCCGAAGAAGCCGAGGTAGCTGACCTCGAGCTCCGAGCCGAGAAAGGCATCGAGCTCGAAGCCGCGGCCTACCTGCAGGCCGGCGGCATAGGCCCCGGCGGCGTTTCCACCCTCGCCCAGCGTACTCGCGGAGGCTTCCGACGCGGCATAGACCCAGCCGGCGTTCTCGATCGCCACGCCGTCGCCGTCGCTGTCGCCGATCGTCCCGGTCGCGAAGGGCTCCGTCGGACCGGGCGGTGCAATCGCCTGCAGGATCGGTTCGCCGAACTCTCCCGGCGACGGGCCGACCAGCAGGATGCCGTAGGAGATCGCCGAGGCCGAACTCACGCCACCGTCGCCGTCGAGCGTGGCATGGGCCCGGCTGTCGGCGATGACGAGCCCGCTGTTCACCACGCCGCCGGTGACCGCCTCGACGATCGCGCCAATGCCATGGGTGATGGCGACCGCGTCGGAGGAGCGCGGATTGTCGCCGCTGACGCCGGCGCTCGCTTCGCCATAGGCTGCGACCGTGCCGTGATTGAATAGCTGGCCATCGAGCAGCGCGCCGGGCGAGGCACCGGGGCTGAAGCTGTCGAAGCCGGGCTGCACCAGAAGGCCGGAGCCATGGGCAAAGGCCGTGCCGCTGGCATAGCCCCCCTCCCCGCCCTCGGCGGCGACCTCGATGCCGGCCACGGCGGTTGTGACGATCGTCGCCTCCGGGCCGTTGCCCACATTGCCGATGACCGTCGAGGTCTGCGACCCCAGGCCGATGGCGTTGGCATTGGAGATGCCCGCGGCGGTCGCGCTGCCGCCGGACTCGCTGTTGGCCGTCGCCACCACCTCGCCCAGCTCCGTGGCGGAGCTGGCAATGGAACCGTTGTTCAGCAGGTCGCCGACGATCAACTCGCCGCTGGCATACATGCCGAAGGCGACCGACTCCTGGTAGGAGATCGCCTCGGCGTCGGCCGTCTCGCCGCTCGCCACCGCCGTGGCGCTATGCGGCCCGAAGGCGCTGGCGGTGATCGTGCCGTCGTTGACCACGTCGCCCAGCAGCAGGCCATCGCTGATGAAGCCGCCGAAGATCATCCCCGCCGCCCCGGTCACGCCGCCGCGCGAGACTGCCGTGGCTTCGCCGAAGGAGCCCGCTGTCGCCGTCGCGCTGACGCTGTTGCTGCTGGTGGCCTGTGCCAGGATGCTGCCGGCGTTGGTGACATCGCCCGTCAGGGTACCGACACCGATCTCCATGCCGAAGGCCAGGAACTGGCCGCCGTCATCGAACGCGGCGGCGGCGGCGTTGCTGCCCGTCCCCTGGCCGATGACCTCGGCGCCGACGACACTGGTCACCGTCGCCTGGGATTGGATGATGCCGTTGGCCCCATTGAGGATGTTACCGCTGTAGAGTTCCGCGTCGATTGCAATGCCGGTGACGAACATCTCGCCGACACCGCGAACGCTGGTGGCCGTGCCATCAGCGAATTCACCACTGCCAGCGGAAGAGGAGGTCACGGCGACATCGCCGCTGCCGCCCACCCCGATGAAGCCGTCGTTGGTCAGGTCGCCGACGACGGAGCCGGCGTCGAGGTGGATGCCATTGACCGAGGCGGTGAAGCCATCTGCAAGTTGGCTGTAGGATTGGCCGATAAGGTCCTGGCCAAGGCCGGTGGCATCGATATCGAGGTCGAGCGAACCGTCGGCAAAGATGCTGCCGGCGTTGAGCGTATTGCCGACCAGGCTCTCGCCGGTCGCCCGCAATCCGTCGGCGCCGATCTCGGCGCCAAAGAGCGTGGCTATGCCGGACCCGTTGGCGGCTCCGGACGCATAGGCTTCGACGAGGCCGCTGCCTGCAGCCTCGGCGTTCAGGGTGCCGGCGTTCACGATATCGCCGACCAGCGGGCTCTCGTAGCTCTCGAGTTCCAGGGCGGCGCTGGTCGCGACAAGGTAGTAGCCGAGCGCGTCGACACCGGCCTCGGCCCTCCCCTCGCCCGGGGGCAGAGCGATGGCCTCCGCGCCGGCATGAAGGCCGCTCACCGCGCTGGCGGAGATCAAGCCTTCCGCTTCGTTCGTTACATCGCCAACGAAGGCCGTGCCACCGGATAGATGCAGTCCGCGCGCCACCGACGAGACCATCGGGCCGACGATGGACGCGGCGAAGGCCTCTCCTTCGGACACCACCGAAGCCGTGCCGACGGCGTTCGCCGTCGCTTCGCCAATCAGCGTCCCGCTGTTGGTCACCTCGCCCAACAGAGAGCCGACGGAGATCTCCATGCCGTCCGCCTCGACAATGACGCTGTTGGATTCAGCGACGGCCTGACCGGACCCGGGCGCGGCAGCCGCACCTTCGCCGATCCCGCCGAGGGATGCCTCGGCGATATTGTCGCCGCGCGCGATCCCATAGATCACGCCGCTGTTGGCGATCGGGCCGGTCACCAGCAGTGAATCGACAAGGACGCCATCCGCATAGCTGAAGGCACCGCCTGCCAATGCCGACACGAAAGCTTCGGATCCGCCTTCGCCCGCAGAGGTTCCGGTCGACGATGCCACTTCCAATGCCGTCGAGACGGCCCCGATCAGGCCAGCGTTGTCAAAGCCGTCGAGGACCTCGTTGCCGCCTTTGTTGCCGACCTGCAGCCCAATGGCATCGCTGCTGACGCCGCCCAGCCGGGTCTGCAGGCTGAGATCGGTGCCCTCACCGGCGGCGAACTGCTCGCCGGTCGCCGCGCCGGTGTTCTCCGCTCGGGCCTCGGCCAGGATCACGCCGGTCAGGCCGTTGCTCACGCCGCCGACGATGTCATGGGACTGCAGGACGACGCCGCGACCGAAGGCGCCGGAAAAGCTCGTGATCACCTGCCCTTCTATTTCGGCGCCGGCGGTCAGGTCGACCGCCGCGTTGGTTTTCGCTTCGCCGAGGGCCGTGATGCTACCGCTGTTGCTGAACCCGCCTGCCAACAGTTCGCCGGAGAGAACCAGGCCGGAAGCCTCGCCGATCGAGACTGTCGAAGTCGCTATGGCGGTCGATCCGCTATCGGCGGCGCTCGCGTTCGCCGATAGCTCGGCCGAGGTCTTGGCGGTCGCCGTGGCGACGATCGATCCCTCGTTGACCAGGCCATCGGCCAGGACGCCACCCTCGACGCTCATCGCCAGGGCCGTGGCGAAGCTGCCGAAGCTGAAGGCGGTCGCCGATTCCGGGAGACCGGATCCGTATTCCAAGGTCGTCCGGCTCAACGTAGAGGCGGAGGCGTCGGCGCTGATCGCTCCCTCGTTGATCACCGGGCCGGACACGACGCCCTCGACGATGACGCGCAGGCCGGTCGAACCGGCCTCGCCAAGGGCGGCATCCGCGGTGACGACACTGACCGTGTCGCCAGTCGCGGACGCATTGGCCTCGCTGAGGGCGGTCGCATGGGCCGCGATCGTTTCGGGGCTGCTGTTCGAAAGCTGCCCGACCAGACCGTCGACCACGAGGACGATGCCGTTCGCTTCAGCCTGCGCATCGAGGCTCTCGGCGCTGGCCGCAGCCAGGAACTCGAGCGAGCTGCTGGTGGCGTTGGCAATGCTGATCGCCGTGGCCTCGCCCACCACGCTGCCGGCGTTGCTGAAGTCGCCGGTCAGCAGCTCGAGGTTGGCGTAGTAGCCGATTGCTTCGGCCTCGGCTTCCCCAGCCAAGGCCGCGGTCTGTGCAACAGCGTTCTCGCCGGTGGCAATGGCAGAGGCGGTAGCGCTGTTGACCGCCGCGCCGCTGGCGATGATCGCGCCCGAAGTGCCGATCAGCACCGAACCGTCGACCAGATCGGCGATCAACGCGGCGCCAAGAGCGTCCGCCGTAGCCAAGGACTCGCCACCGGCCTGGCTCACGGCGTTGGCCTGACCTACCGCGAAGGCGGCGGCGTCGAGGTCGGCAACGGCTGTCGCGTGGATGCTGCCGTCGTTCACCACGTCGCCGAGAATGCTGTCGAGGAAGACGCTTGCGCCGCGGGCCTCGGCATCCGCCGCTCCAGCCAGATTGGCGGTGGCACCGGCGTAGTCCTCGGCCGATTCCGCCGTGGCATGGGCAAGCATGCTGGCAGTCGCATGGGCGTTGATGCCGGCGGCAGCTTCATTGCCGATCGGGCCCGTGACCGCGGCAGCCTCGCCGTCGACGACCAGGCCATTCGCCGATGCCTCGTTGTCACCGCTGGTGTCGGCGACGGCGACGGCAATGCTGGTGGCCTCTGCCGCAACGGCAGCCCCGGACCCGGCCGTTGCCTGGGCGTCGATCAGCCCGCTGTTGCTGTAGGTGCTCTGATGCAGGCCTGGATCATGCGTTACGGCGACGCCGGTCGCCTGACCGATCTGGCTGCCGGACAGGAGAACCTGGCCCGAAGCGAAAGATCCGTTCGAAAGGAGATCGATGGATACGTCATGCCGTGCCGAGGCGTCGGCGCTGATGGTCCCGCTGTTCTCGAACGCGCCGCTCTGGCCATCGCCAAGCGAGGCCACGCCGACAGCCCTGGCCTCGATGTCCTCGTTGGAAGCGAGGTCCTGGACGATCGGATCCGGACTGGCGGCCTCGAGTTCGATCGCCAGGGCGGCGGCGGCATAGGCGCCGATCGTGCCGCTATTGCTGATATCGCCGCCCGGCGCCGTTTCGAGCAAGACGCCATAGGCCTCGGCATAGGGGACAAAGTCCGCGCCGCTGGTGCCGGCCGAGGCCAGGATCTCACCGGCGTTGGTCACCCCGCCGTCGAATTGCGGGTCGTCGCTGACGAAGATGCCGCGCGCCGACTTGGACGCGCCATAGCTGCCGTCGAGCGCGGTGGCCTGCACGATGGCGCCGGCCAGGTTGACGATGCCACCGCCAAAGTCGTTGCTCCCGCGCACCGCGATTGCCGTCGCGCTGACCGTGCCACCGTTGGCGGTGGCCGTGATGGCGCCGCTGTTGGTCACGCCACCGTCGAAGTCGGCCTCGATCAGGAGGGCCAAGGCGCTTTCCCCATCCGCCTCGGTGATCAGGGCGCCGTCGGTGACCGCGATCCCGTCAACGATCCCCGACTGATCCACGTAGAAGGCCGGATTGCCCGGGGTCGGGTTGGTCTCGTCGCTACTGACGCTGGCACCATCCAAAATCTCGAAGCCGGTAGCGGTCCCGGTCGCATCGATGGAAACAACGAAGTATCCACGGCTGACGCTGATGGTCTGGATGTCGGCCTGCGCCCTGAGCGGGACCATACCGAGGCCGGCGGCCAATGCGATGACAGACGCTGTGCACAAGAGAGCACCCGCGCGTCCGCGCGTGGTCTTAATCATCAGCCTTCCCCCTCTACTCCCCAATTAGTAGAAGTATAGGGAAGAAATATTTTCTTATTCAATTATTAGGGTAGAGATTGCTCTAATTTTGAGAACGTTTCATTTTGATAGAGGCATCTGGGAACGCCTTCGCCGGCAGGTCATCCGGCACGCGGAAACTAGCCGCGGTTGCCACATTCCTATTCAATGATCCACTCATCAGCAGTCCATTTTTCTCAGGCTATTTCTGTTTCAGATTTAACTACTTGTTTGTGTCCCGGATTCACTCTGCCCGCGCCGCGGCTGCTACTGATTCGATCAGGTCCTGCGGGCCGCTTGCCGCTGGAGAAGCGCGGAAGAGCCGGGCGCGCGCATAGAGCGGAGTGCTGGCGCCGCTCAGTCCCCAGCGCCAATCGGGCACGGCGGGAAGCAGGACCCAGCTGTCCTTGCCCAAGGCCCCGGCCAGGTGCGCCAGCGGCCCGTCGACGGCGATGACCCGGTCGGAAAGGGAGACCAGCGCAGCCAGCTCGGCATAGTCGGAGAGGTCACCCTCAAGCGCCAGGCAGCGTGCCTCGGGCGGGGCCCCCTCACCGCTCTGGGTCAGGAGAAAGGTCCCTTCGGCGGCGCCGAAAAGCGGACTGAAAACCGGCAGTGGGATGGAGACGGCATCGTGCAGCCGCGACCGCTCACCACGCCAGGCCACGGCGATCCAGGGGCGCGGGCGATCCGCCAACCTCACACGCCAACGCGCGACAATCGCGGGATCGGCCGCGAGATAGGGCGTCGGCTTCAAGGAATCTGGACCGGTCAGCCCCAGGCGCAGCGGCAGGCTCTGCAAGGGCACGCTGTAGTCGAATGCCTCAAGCGGCGAAACGCGCTCGACGACAGCGACGCCGGGCAGGCAGGCGGTCAGCAACGCCACCAGCCGCCCCTCCACCAGCAGGACGATCTCGCTCGGAGCGAGCGCGCCCAGGGCCGGGAGGAACCGCACGAAGGCGATCGTCTCGCCCAGACCCTGCTCGGCGAAGACCAGCAGTCGCTTGCCAGCCAGCGGCTGGCCGCTCCAGGCTTCGCCACGATGACGCGGACGCTTGAAGCCGGGCAGCGCCATGCGCCACTCGAACTCCGGCAGCCCGCTGGCCCAGTCGCCCTTGAGCAGGGCGAGAACCGCATGCGCCTGATGCGCGACGGGATTCTTCGGATTGGCCTCGAGGGCGCGCTGCAGCAGCGTCTCCGCCTCCTGCAACCTGCCCTGGTCGCGCTCGACGATGCCCCAGTTCGCCAAGGCCTCGCTGTAGTCCGGCCGCCGCGCCAGGGCATCGCGAAAGGCCGCGGCCGCCGCCTCCGGGCGGCCGGCATGGCGCAGCGCATTGCCAAGGTTGTTCAGTGCCTCCGGGAAGTCGGCGCGCTGTGCCAGCGCACGCCGATAGCAGTCCTCGGCATCGGCGTAGTTCGCCATCTCGAAGCAGACGATACCGAGATTGTTCAAGGCCTCGGGGAACTCGGGCTTCAGCGCCAGGGCCTGCTGCCCCTCGCTGCGCGCTTCCGGCAGCTTGCCGGCGAGGCGGTACATCTGCGCGAGATTGGAGTGGAACACGGCGTTCTTCGGCGCCAGCCTGGCCGCCTTCTCGGCATGGCGGATGGCTTCGCGCAGCCGTCCCTGGCGATAGCTCGCGAGGCTCAGGTAGTGGTGCGCATCGACATGGCGCGGCTGGAAGGAAACGATCTGGCGCAGCAGGTGCTCGGCGCCCTCGACGTCGTCCCGGTCCAGCCGCTCCTTGGCCAGTCGCAGCACCTCGTCGACATTCATCCAGCGGTCCTTGGCCTCTCCAGCGCTCATCGCCTCGCCCCCCTATGCCTGTTGCGGCCGGTCATCCAGCCAGGCCGGCCGCCTCGGCAACGGCTTGCGCGCCGGCCTCGCGCGGCCCGCCGTCCAGGCGCGCCAGAGCCCGCTCGATCTGCTCCGCGGCGCTATGCGGATCGCCGCCCAGGACGACCAGCAGATCGCCCGGCTGCGACCGGGCGAAGAGCAGATCTATCGCCGACGACTGCGACAAGGCGGTTTCGATCTGCTCCGGCGCGACGCCGGACGAACGCAGGCCCGCCGCCAGAGTCTCGCTGATCCAGCCTTCGGCGCGCTCCATCCGCCACTCCGCACGCTCGTAGCAGACGTAGTGTTGGAAGCGGCCGGCGAGATTTTCCGAGAGCAGCGCCATAAAGTCTTCCGTGCGGCGCCCGACGGCCACGAAGGCACAGAGGCGACGGCGATCGGCATAGCGCTCGGCGAGAATGGCGCTGACCCCCTCGACCTGCGTTGGGTTGTGCGCCATCGAGCAGTACGCTGCGCCCGGCGCCTTGCATCAGCTGATAGCGGCCGGGCGAGTCGGTTGCGCCGAGGCGGAAGCCGCTGAGGCCGCCAACCACTGCCTCGAGCGATTGCCCCAGGCCGAAAGCGATGGCAGCGGCGAAGCAGGCATTGGCGCCATTGAAGACGAGCAGACCGCCGTCGGTCGCCGGCAGGGCCGCCATCTCCATCAGCGGTGTGGTCGTGTCGCCAGCGCGGTACAGGATCCAGGGCCTGCCCTGCCAGGACGCGACCTCCACGAGGTCACCCGGCTCGTACTCCAGCCCCGCCTCGAGGGTCGTGCCGGGCGGCCGCACCCAGATCAGCCGGACCCCGGCCTGGCGCCGCGCGGCCATCTGGCGGGTGCGCGGATCGGCGAGATTCAGCACCACCGCCCGGCTGGCCAGCTCGACCAGGCGTCCCTTGACCGCCGCCAGGTCGTCGAGCGTGTGGACCCCCATGAACCCCAGGTGGTCGTTGTCGACATAGGTCACGGCAGCAACGTCGCAGCGGTCGAAGCCGAAGCCGCGCGTGATGATCCCGCCGCGCGCCGTTTCCAGCACGGCGGCACGGGTCGCGGGATGGGCGAAGAGCAGATCGGCGCCGTTGCTGCCGGCATAGTCGCCGCGCACCAGCCACCGCCCGTCGAGTTTCACGCCGTCGGTGGTGGCGGTGCCGACGCCCGGCCCCGCGGCGGCGAGGATCGCGCCGGTCATCCGCGTCACCGTGGTCTTGCCGTGCGAGCCGGTGACCGCGGCCACCGGGATGCGGCCGTCATCCCCCTCGGCGAAGGCCAGCCGCAGGATCGGGGTGACCACGTCGCGATTCGGATCGGCGATCCAGTGAGGGCGCAGGCCGGGGCAGCCGTTGACCTCGCAGATGGCGCCGCCGACCTCTTCCCAGGAACGGCCGATATCGGGGCTGAGAAAGTCGACGCCCGCCACCGGCAGGCCCAGGGCCTCCGCGGCGGCGACCGCTGCGGCGGCATTGACCGGGTGGACGCGGTCGGTGACGTCGACGGCAAGTCCGCCCTGGGAGATGTTGCCGACCCGCCGGAGCGGCACCCAGCGGCCGGCTGCCGGGACGCTGTCCAGGGTCAGCCCCTGCGCCGCCAGGAGCTGCTGGGCCTCGGCATCGATCTCGATCCGGTTCATCAGCTTGTCGAAGCCGCGGCCGCGCCGCGGATCGCGGTTCAGCGCGGCGAGCAAAGCCGCGACGCTGCTGCTGCCATCGCCGGCAACGCCACCGGGCACCCTGAGGGCGGCGGCCACCAGGCGCCCGCCGACGACCAGCAGGCGATGGTCGGCGCCGTCGATGTGCTGCTCGACCAGCACCCGCGGGCCGAACCGCCGTGCCGTGGCGAAGGCGCGCTCGATCGCCGCCGCATCACTGAGGCCGGTGCTGACGCCGATCGCCTTGGTGCCGCCGACCGGCTTCAGCACCACGCGGCCGCCGAGGGTCGCAGCGGCGGCAATGGCCTCCTCCGCCGACTGCACGCAGGCGAAGCGTGGCACCGGCAGGGTGAACTGCCATAGCCGGGCAAGGGTACTTGGCTTGTCGCGCGCCATGATCTGGCCGAGGGCCGACGCCGGGCCGATCACGGATTCGCGCAGCAGGGACTGCCGGGCGCCCCAGCCGAGCTGGATCAGGGAATCGTAGGCACCCAGCCGCTGCCAGGGGACGTCCTGCGCCCGGGCCGCGCCAGCCAGGGCGAGGGTCGTCTGATCGAGCCGCGCGTGCCTGAGGCGCTGGCTGGCGGCGGCGGCCGCGGCCGCGAAGCCGGCGGCGCCGGCCTCTCTCGTCAAGGCAGCCATCAGCGGCGGCAGCGCAGCGGCAACCGCCTCAGCGACCGCCCAGTCGTCGCACTGGAAAAAGACGATCGCCCCGCTCTCGCCGGTGCGGTGCACGCCGAAGCGCTCGACCGCCAGCCCCACCTGCTGCAACAGCAGGCTCGGCAGCAGCGCCGCCGTGAGGAAGATCCCCGTCTCGCCGCCCAAGCCCTCGAGCGCGGGCTGCTCCCGGCCGCCGACCTGGACGCGCAGCCGGTTGACCGGCGGTAAGGCGGCCGAGAGGGCGGCAACCGCTGCGGGCGAGAGGCCGGCGGGCTCCCCCTCCTCGCGCTGGAGCGCCAGCGAGAGAACCGGCATTGGCGCGAAGATGTTCCGGTAGCGATAACGCGTGCGGTTCAGGAGTTTCATGGGCGGAAAGTGTCGCTCCAAACGGCCAGGCGGCGGGCGCAGTCTTAACTTATTGCGCGAAGTTCTCCCATGGAATTTCCGCCCACCTCCTCTATAAGTCGAGCGATGCACCATCCAGTGGGAAGCCTCGATAAGCAGCCGGCCGCGGACCTTCAGGCCGGTATCGAGCAAGCGCGCACGCTGATTGCCGCCGGCGACTTTCCCGCGGCACGCGACACGCTGACGACACTGGGCGAACGCTTTCCGGATGAGGCCAGCGTCTTTGCCTGGCAGAGCGAAGTGGCGCGGCGCGCCGGCGACTACAGGCAGGCTGCGGCACATCTGGCCCGGCTCGAAGAACTCGGCAAGATGACGCCGGCTCTGCTGCAGGCGCGGGCTCACCTCCACACCCACGCCGGCGACTACGAGGCCGCGGTCGCCGACTTCCGCAGCCTGCTGCAGGCCGATCCGCAGCACTGCGACGCCCTGGCCGGGCTCAGCTTCTGCTGCTTTCGGCTGAAGCGTCTGGAAGAGGCCCAGACGGCCGCCCAGGAGCTCCTGAGCGTCAAGCCCTTCGCCCTGCGCAAGGCCCGCGAATCGAAGGGCTGCGTACTCGTGCTTGAGGCCCTCTACCTCGGCTGCTTCGACCGGCTGCTCAGCGGCTTCGCGATCCATGCGCCGCTCAATGTGGTGCAGACGATGGCACCGCAGGAACTCGACTTCTGCCATCTCTACGTCGATGCGCCCGACCTGGAGCAGGTGCTGCAGCAGCTGCCGAAGATCGACGTGATCTACAACAACGTGGTCAATGCCGAGCTGGCGGCCCTGGGCAGCTACGACGCCAAGATCCGCAAGATCGCCAGGCAGCTCGGCGTGCCGGTGCTGAACCGGCCGGAGGCCGTCGCCAGGACCACCCGCCGGCGCAATTACGAACGGCTGTCGCAGATTCCGGGCCTGGTCTTTCCCACCACGCTGGAGGCCCGGGTCCCCGAGCCCGAGCGGGCCGCGGGCTTTGCCGAGTGGATCGCCCAGCAGGTCGGGCTACCGGTCCTGGTGCGGCGGATCTTCACCCACGCCGACGATGACGTATCGGTCTTCCACGACAGCGCGGCCCTGGCTGCCTGGGCTCGCGAGAAGGCGGGTGCGGTCTTCTACTTCATCCGCTTCATCGAATCGCGTTCGCCAGACGGGCTCTATCGCAAGTACCGCGCCGCCGCCATCAACGGCCGCTTCTTCCCGGTGCATCTCTTCTTCGGCCGCAACGCCATCGTCCATCGCAGCGCCAAGGTCTTCCGGGCCCTGGTCGCCGAGCATCCCGGGCTGATCGACGAGGTCTACGGCTTCCTCTTCGCTCTCGACGAGGTGCTGGACGGCGCGCAGATGGAGGCCTTGCAGCAGTTGATCGACCGCGTCGGCCTGGATTTTCTCGGCATCGACTTCGGCATCCTGCCGGATGGAACGCTGCTGATCTTCGAGGCCAATGCCTCGATGATGGCGCGCAGCTTCTACCCCGAGATGTACGACCGCCTGGCCGACCTGGTGCGCTCCGACGCGGAGATACTGAACTATCTCGAGCGCTACTGCCTGCACAAGGTCGCCCTGCACGAGCAGGGCGCGCCTGAGGCCGCGCGACGGACCGCCAGGGCGGCCACCACTGTCGGCGATTCCGCGCTTCTTGAAACGATTCCCGCTGGATACGCGATTAGAACTCCATTTCTAATCGCCTGATGGTTGATTCATCGAATCGTTGGAAGCGACGGGGCGAGGTTGTGCCCTTTCGGCGGCCGCAGCGCCGGCCGGCGCAGCGGAAAGCCCGGCGACCTGGCTGGTCGTTCCACCGCTACATGCCACACACGATCGCCATGCTCGCCGTCGCCGCCGTCGCGGTCGGGATTTCGCTGCGCCAAGGCGCGTCCACCATCACCGCGGACTGCTTCTCCGCCCAGATCACCTACTGCTATGACGGCGACACCTGCGACGCGATGATCGGCGGCCGCGAGGAGCGGGTGCGCCTGTTGGGTTTCGACACGCCGGAGATCAAGGACCAGTGGCGCTGCGATCTGGCCCTGCGGGCGCGTGAGCGGCTGCGGCAGCTGATCGCGGCGGCCGGCGACCGGCGCTTCTGCCCCGAGGGGCGGGATCGCTATGGCCGGGTGCTGGCCACCCTCCTGCTCGATGGCGAAGACGTGGCGGAGCGGATGATCGACGGGGGATTTGCACGTCCCTACGACGGCAGTCACCGCAGCTACTGGTGCGGTTGAGCTTCGCATAACGGCTGCTTCCTGCCGCAAATCCGCTGCTGCGGCGGGGGAGGGAACTTTCCCTGGCATCGTACCGTTCTCATCACAACGCATCGCCTTCTGGCGGGTGCGGATCCTCACTGCCATCAGGAAGAGATCGGACGCAGGATGAACAAGAAAATGCTTCTCGCAGCAGGTCTCGTCGTAGCGATGGCCGGTTGCACGACCAATCCCAATACCGGCGAGCAGAGCGTGAGCAAGACGGCCATCGGGGCTGGCGCCGGTGCCGCCGTCGGTGCGGCCGCGGGCGCGCTCATCAGCAATGACTGGAAGGGCGCCCTGATCGGCGCCGGTATCGGCGCCGCGGCCGGCGGCGGCATCGGCTACCTGATGGATGAGCAGGAGCGCGAGTTCGAGCGCCGCCTGGCACAGACCGAGGTCGACATCCGGCGCGAGCAGAACAGCCAGGGGCAGGAATCCATCCTGCTGACGGTGCCGGAGAGCGTCTCCTTCGCCAACGACTCGGCGACGATCTCCACGTCGTTCTACAGCACCCTCGACGAGGTGGCGGCCACGCTGGTGCAGTATCCGGACAGCCGGATCACCATTGCCGGTCACACCGATTCGAACGGCACCGAGCAGTACAACCAGGACCTTTCGCAGCGGCGCGCGAACGCCGTCGCGAACTACCTGATCAGCCGCGGCGTCTCGCCGTCGCGCGTGACCGCGGTCGGCATGGGCGAGAACCAGCCCGTCGCCAGCAACGAGACCTCCTACGGCCGGGCGGAGAACCGCCGCGTCGAGATCCGGGTGGTCCCGACCTCCTGACGCCGTGGCGCAGACGATGAAGACCGCAGGGCCGGCGCCGAGAGGCGCCGGCCCTTTCTCCATGGCGGCTAGGCCCTGGGCCTCGCCGTGAACTCCACCGCCAAGGGGGTCGCGGGACCCCGCTTGCCGGCCGCTGCCGGCGCGCCGGGACCGAGGTCGGCCGCCCGCCATTCCCGGCAGCGCTCCACCGCCAGGCCGGCGGCTGCGAAACCATTCAGATAGTCGGCGAAGCCATGCGCGTAGACCGGCATGCGCACCTCCTCCGCTCCGTCGCTGAAATGCGCCGCCACGCCCTGGAGCGCGAGGAAGGGATGGATCTCGAAGACCACCAGCCGGCCGCCTGGGCGCAGCAGGCGCGCCGCCTCGGCGAACGGCGGCGCGAGCGCTGCCATGTGCTCCAGCGTCAGGCAGAAGAGCACCAGGTCGGCGCTGGCCGCCCGCAGCGGTGCCGGCGCGGCCGCGTCGTGGCGCAGCAGGCGGAAGGCGTCGCTGCGGGCCGCGGCCTTCGCCAGCATGGCGGCGGAGAGGTCCAGGCCGATCAAGCCGGCCGCCCCCTTGGCCTGCAGCTGCGCCAGATTGCGGCCGGTGCCGCAGCCGAACTCGACCACGACGGCGCCAGCGACATCGTCCAGCGCCTCGAGGGCCCGCGCGGCGGCGAAGGTCATGGGGTTATCGGCGCCATCATAGGTCGCCGCCCAGAGATCGTAGGCCGCCTCGACCGAAAGCTGCCTGACCCGCCGCATCGCACGCACGCTCCCACCCGTTGCCGAGGGGCGAGAGCTAGCCTATCGCCGGGCGCTCTGCCAAGCCGGACTAGTCGCCGGCGAGGAACGGCAGGAGATGCTGCAGCAGCACATCCGGCTGCTCCTCGGGGATCCAGTGGCCGCACTCCGGCACGATGGCGGCGGTCACGTTGGTCGCCACGCGGCGCAGCGAATCCTCGACCTCCTGGCCGCGGCCCCAGGCATTGGCGCCGCCCAGACCCAGCACCGGCATCGGCAGCTTGAAATTCTTCAGCAGGGCGGCATTGTCGGCGGCGTCCTGCGGCAGGGCCCGGTAGAGCGAGAAGCCGGCGCGCAGCGCGCCCGGCTGGCTGTAGGTGCGCAGATACTCCTCGAGGTCCTCGGCGCCGATGGCGTCGGGGCGGTAGCCGTAGTTGCGGTAGAACCAGGAGAGGTACTGCCGCTCGCGCCCGGTCACCAGGGCCTCCGGCAGGTCCGGAGTCAGGTGGAAGGCGTGGTGCCAGCGCCGCCCGCCCTGGGAGAACTCGCCGCCGTCGCCCGGAATGACCACGTCCAGGATGGCCAGGCGGCGCACGGCCTCGGGGTGGGCCGCCGCCAGCGCGAAGGCCGTGGGGCCGCCCCAGTCGTGCCCCACGAGGCAGAAGCGCTGCTGCCCCAGGTGGCCGTTCACCAGCTGCCAGATGTCGTTGGCCATCGTGCGCTTGTCGTAGCCGGCAAGCGGCCGGGAGGAGTCGCCCAGCCCGCGCAGGTCGGGCGCCACGACGCGGTAGTCCTGCGCCAGGCGCGGCATGACGTGGCGCCATTCGAACCAGGTCTGCGGCCAGCCGTGCAGCAGGACCAGGGTCTCGCCCTCGCCGGCCTCGACGTAGTGCAGCTTGACGTCGCCGAGGTCGGCAAAGCCGTGGCGGAATTCCGCCGTCGTGGCGCCGTCACTCACGACTTGGCATCCGCCAGCAGGCGCGCGAGCTTTTCCTGCTCCTCCGCCTTCATGCCGTAGGCATGGTCGGCGTCGGGGAAGGCGCCGGAGCGGACCTCATCGACATAGCGCTTCAGCGCCTCGACGCCGTCGTCGGCGAGGTGGGCGTAGCGCTTGCAGAACTTCGGCTTGAACTGGTCGAACATGCCCAGCAGGTCGTGGCCCAGCAGCAGCTGGCCGGTCGGCGCGCCGCCGGCCCCGATGCCGAAGGTGAAGACCTCGACCGCGCGGTCGACCGCCTCGGCCACCGGTACCGGCACGGCCTCGACCTCCATGCCGCAGGCGCCGGCCGATTCGATGGCCTTAGCGTCCTCGATGATCAGCAGGGCCTCCTCCGCGGTCTTGCCCTGCAGGCGGAAGCCGCCGTACTGGTGGACGAAGTGCGGGCACATGCCGACGTGGCTCATCACCGGCACGCCGGCATCGGCGATCGCCTTGACGATGTGCGCCTTCTCGCGCCCGCCCTGCATCTTCACCACGTCGGCACCGCCCTCCTTCATCAGCCGCAGGGCGTTGGTCACCGCCAGATCGGGTGTGGCATAGCTGCCGTAGGTCATCGAGACCATGATCAGGCAGTTGGGCGCGCCGCGGCGGACCGCCTGCGCATGGTTGATCATCATGTCGATGGTCACCGGCAGGGTATTGGGATGGCCGTAGAGGATCATGCCCAGCGAATCGCCGACGGCGGCGATATCGACGCCGGCACGCTCGGCCCAGATCGCCGTGGGGTAGTCCGGCACCGAGACCATCACCACCCGCTCGCCGGCCTTCTTGCGCGCCTTGAGATCGGGCACCGTCAGCTTCTTGCGTTCCACCATGATCGTTTCCCCCGCGTGTTCAGGTCTGTAGACAGCGCGCAGGCGCGGCGCGACGGAATCGCCGTCGCCCTGCGCCCGTCGCGTGGAGCGGTGGCGCCGCCTAGTCGCGCATCACGTTCTTGTCGGTGCCTTGATAGAGGACGGCGACCTGGCGGGCCATGGCCGCGGCATGCTCCGCCTGGGCGGCCTCGTCGGCGTCGCCGGTCGGCGGCTTCTCGAAGTCGAAGTTGCCGTAGTCGTCCTTGCCGCGGACCAGCATAGCGGAATCGCGCATCTTCACCTGCCGCACATGGGTCGGCACGTAGCGGATCGCCAAGCCGATGCGGCGGTCGTCGCTCTCGTTCGGGCCGGAGCCGTGCACCAGCATGACGTGGTGCAGCGAGACCTGCCCCGGCTTCAGGATGACCGACACCGACTTCTCCTGCGGCACCTCGACGGCGATCTCCTGGCCGCGCGTCAGCAGGTTGTGCTCGTGGAAGGTGTCGCGGTGGCCGAGCTGCGTCTTGTGCGAGCCGGGCACGAACTTCATCGGGCCGGACTTCGCCGGGCAGTCGGAGAGCGCCACCCAGGCGGTCATCACGTCGGCGGGATCGAGACCCCAGTAGGTCGAGTCCTGATGGAACGACACGAAGTGCGGGTCGTGCGCTTCCTTGGTGAAGAGGTTGGTGCTCCAGCAGATCAGGTTCGGACCCATGATGTCCTCGACGGCGTCGAGGATCTTCGGGTGGGTCACCAGATCGTGCGCCCAGGGGAACAGCAGGTGGACCTTGTGGCGGTAGTTGCTCTTCAAGGGACCGCCATGCGCCGTCTCGTAGTCCTCCAGCCGCTGGCGATAGGAGGCGGCCTCCTCCGGCGACAAGGCATCCACCGGGAAATAGAAACCCTGCTCGCGGTACTGCGAGACGGCCTCGGGCGAGAGAATCTTACCCATAGTCTTGGCTCCCTGACTCTTCTTTCGGTCCTTTCCCGACCGCAGCCAAGGAAACCATGGCGCTTTACAATATTCAACTGATATATTTCATTTGCGGCGCTGGCGCGCGCAACCTGCGCCGCTGTCGGAGCCGGCGAGCCGGAGGGGGGCACGATGAGCGAACGAGCGGAGCGACGACGCGAGGCGGCGGCGGCCGACGGCAAGGTGCTGCGGCTCGAGCAGGGCAGCCTGCGCAACGGCAAGACCCGCCTCACCGAGGTGGCCTACCGCTTGATCGAAGAGATGATCGTCACCCTGAGACTGGCGCCCGGCAGCGCGGTCTCGGAGGGCGAGCTCTGCGCCGCGCTCTCGATCGGGCGGACGCCGGTGCGCGAGGCGCTGCAACGGCTGGCCCGCGAGCACCTGATCAGGATCATCCCCAATCGCGGCATCATCGTCTCGCCGATCGATGTCGGCGAGCAACTGAAGGTCCTGGAGCTCCGGCGCGAGACCGAGCGGCTGACGGTGCGCCTCGCCGCTCTGCGCGCCACCCCCTCCCAGCGCAGCCGGCTTGCCAGCATGTCCGAGGAGATCCTGGCGGCCGCGGCCAGCGGCGACGAGATCGCCTTCTTCCGGCTCGACAACGAGTTCAACCAGCTGATGGCGCGCTCGACGCAGAACGACTTCGTCATCAGCGCGATCAACCTGACGCACGCCCTCTCGCGGCGCTTCTGGTTCCTGCACCGCCTGGTCGACATGCCCTTCGTCGCCCGCCTGCACGCCGACATCGCGCGCGCCGCAGCGGCCGGCGATGCGCCGGCGGCGATGCGCGCCTGCGACGAGCTGATGGACTATCTCGAGGCCTTCACCCGCTCGACCGTGGAGCCGGAGCCGGCCTGAGGCGCGGCCGGCTGCCGGAGCCGCCGCCCCTAGAAGACCGGCGTCTCGCGGTAGGTACCCCACACCTTCTTCAGCGTCTCGACGAGATCGCCCATCGTCGCGCCAGCGCGCACCAGTTCGATGGTGATCGGCATGATGTTCTGCTGCGGATCCTTGGCGACCTCGACCAGCTGCTTCAGCAGCTTGTCGAACTTCACCGGGTCGCGTTCCGCCCGCACGCGGCGGGTGCGGGCAATCTGCCGCTCGGCGGTCGACTGGTCGTAGGGGTGGGTCTCGATCTTCGGGTCGGGCTGGCCATCGACGAAGCGGTTGACGCCGATCACCGGCTTCTCGCCCGACTGCTTGCGCAGCGCCGTCTCGTAGGCGAAATCGGCGATGTGGCGCTGGAACCAGCCCTCCTGGATCAGCTTGATGGTGCCGCCGCGCTCGTCGATCTCGTCGAGGATCTCGAAGATCCGCTTCTCGTACTCGTTGGTCAGCGACTCCACGTAGTAGGAGCCGCCCAGCGGGTCGACGACCTGCGTGACGTTGGTCTCCTCGGCGATCACCTGCTGGGTGCGCAGGGCCATGCGCATGGCGTCCTCGGTCGGGATGGCGAAGGCCTCGTCATAGCCGTTGGTGTGCAGCGACTGGGCGCCGCCCAGCACCGCCGCCAGCGCCTGCATCGAGGTGCGCACGACGTTCACCATGTACTGCGGCTTGGTCAGCGAGGCTGCCGCGGTCTGGCAGTGGAAGCGCAGGCGCATGGACTCGGGGTTCTTCGCCCCGAAGCGCTCCTTCATGATCTTGGCGTAGCAGCGGCGCAGCGCGCGGAACTTGGCGACCTCCTCGAAGAAGTCCGCCTGGCAGACGAAGAAGAAGGCGAGTCGCGGCGCGAACTCGTCGACCTCCATGCCGGTCTTCAGCACCTCCTCGACGTAGACGATGAGGTTGGCCAGCGTGAAGGCGGCCTCATGCAGCGGCGACGAGCCGGCCTCGGAGATGTGGTAGCCGGAGACGTTGATCGGATTGTAGCGCTTCATCGTGCCGGCGCAGTGGGTGATGCAGTCGCGCACGATCCTGACCGAGGGCTCGATCGGGAAGATGTACTCCTTCTGCGCCATGTACTCCTTCAGGATGTCGGCCTGAATGGTGCCGGAGAGCTTGTTCAGATCGTAGCCGCGCTGCTCGGCCAGCACGATGTACATGGCAAGCAGGATCCAGGCCGAGGGATTGATCGTCAGCGAGACCGAGATCTTCTCCAGGTCGATGCCGTCGAACAGCGCCTCCATGTCGGCCAGGGTGTCGATGGCGACACCCTCGCGGCCGACCTCGCCCTCGCTCATCGGATGGTCGGAGTCGTAGCCCATGAGGGTCGGCATGTCGAAGTCGGTGGAGATACCGGTCTGCCCCTGCTCGATCAGGTACTTGAAGCGCTTGTTGGTGTCCTCCCCGGTGCCGAAGCCGGCGATCTGGCGCATCGTCCAGTTGCGCGAGCGGTACATCGTCGGATAGGGGCCGCGGGTGAAGGGGTAGCGCCCCGGCAGGCCGATGTCCTCGAGCGGGGTCTCCGCCAGGTCGGCGGCCGTATAGGTGCGCTTCACCGGCACGTCGCCCAGTGTGAAGAAGGCCTCCCGGCTCTCGGCCTGCTTGCGCAGGAACTGCGCGACCTCGGTCGACTCCCAGTCGCGCTCTTCGGCGCGAACCTTCTCCACGAGGTCCTGGGGCAGGGTCTTGCGATCGACGATCTCGTTCATGATCCCGTTCCTTGTTCAATCGACGCGGCGAGCAACTCGTTCGCCAGCGTATAGGGGTCTCCCTCGCGCCCGCAGAGGCGGGCAGCGATGGCCGGCGCATGGGCCGCCGCGGCCTCGGCAAAGCGCTCGATGAGCAGCGTCTCCGCGGTCTTGCGCAGCCGGAAGCCGGCGATGGCCAGGCGCCGCTCCTGCCCGCTCTTGGCGCCGAAGGCGACCTCGCGGTGCGCGGCGATGGCCGCCACCAGCGCCTCGAAGCCCTCGCCGGTATAGGAGCTGATGCCGACGACGCGGGGCTGCCACTCGGGCCGCGCCGAGAGCGCAACGCCCAGGGTCAGCATCTGCTTGATGTCGGTCAAGGTGCGGTTGGCATCGCTGCGATCGCACTTCGAGACGACGTGGATGTCGGCGATCTCCAGCATGCCGGCCTTGATCGCCTGCACCTCGTCGCCCAGGCCGGGGGCAGAGACGACGATGGTGGTATGCGAGGCCTTGGCGATCTCGACCTCATCCTGCCCGACCCCGACCGTCTCGATGATGATGGTCTCGAAGCCGCCGATGTCGAGCACGTCCACGGCATCGAGCGTCGAGCGGGCCATGCCGCCCATCTCGCCGCGCGTCGCCATGCTGCGGATGTAGACGCCATCGTCGTTGGCCGAGATCCGACATGCGGATGCGGTCGCCCAGGATGGCGCCGCCGGAATAGGGGCTGGAGGGGTCGACCGCGACGATGCCGACCTTGGAGCCGGCGGCCCGCAGGCGCGCCGTCAGGGCGGCCACCAGCGTGGACTTGCCGCTGCCCGGCACGCCGGTGATGCCGATCACGTGGGCGCGCCCGGCGCGGCGGTAGATCTCCGAGAAGGCCTCGCGGGCCTCCGGCATGCCGGCCTCGGCCCGCGAGATCAGCCGGCCGATCGCCAGCGTCTCGCCGCCGGCCGCCCGCTCGATCAGGTCCAGCGAAGGGACATAGCGGCTCATCGGCCAGCGTCCCCGTCCATCTGGGCCAGCATGTCGCGGAAGACGGCGCGGTCGTCGACCACCCGGCGCGCCTTGAAGTCGGTGCGCGGCAGGGTGCCCTGGCCGAGGATCTCCGCCTTGGTGCGCAGGCCCAGCAGCTTCTGGATGCGCCGGTTCACCTCGGCGCGGAAGCCCTCGATCGCGCCCTCGCCGCTGGCCAGCGTCTGCGGATCGGCCTCGACGCGCAGCAGCAGCTCGTCCATCGAGGCCTCGCGGGTGATGACAATCTGGTGCTCACCGCCATAGCCCGGGGTCTCGTTCAAGGCCGCGTCGATCTCGCTCGGGTAGACGTTCTCGCCGCGGATCGTGAACATGTCGTCGATGCGGCCGAGAATGCCGTGCGGCAGGCGCGGATAGGTGCGGCCGCAGGGATTGGGCTCGTTCACCCAGAGCGTCAGGTCGCCGGACGCCAGGCGGATCATCGGCTGCGACGTGCGCTCCAGGTGCGTGTAGACCGGCGTGCCGCGCTGGCCGTAGGGGACGCGGCGCATCGTCTTGGGGTCGCAGACCTCGGTGTAGACGAGATCCTGCCAGCAGAGCATGCCCTCGGTCTCGGCCGAACCGGCGACGTTCATCCAGGGCGACATCTCGGCCATCGAGCCGGAGTCGAAGACCTTGGCACCGTAGAGCTCGGCGATGCGGTCCCGCACGCCGGGGATCGAGGCGCCGGGCTCGCCGGAGAAGAAGAGGTACTTCAGGCCGAAGCCGCGCGGGTCGAGGCCCTCGGCCTTCGCCGTCTCGGCCAGATGGATGGCATAGCTGGGCGTGCCGTAGAAACCGGCCGGCTTCATCATGTCGAGCCATTGCGCGCAGCGGATCGTCATGCCCGGTGCGCCGGCGCCGAAGGGGAAGGCCTTGGCGCCCAGTCGTTCGGCGCCCGAGAGCGCGCCCCAGCTGCCCATGTAGAGGCTGAAGATGGCGGCGATGCAGATCATGTCGCCGGGGCGCATGCCCATCGCCCACATGATGCGGGCGTGCGCATTGGCGATGGCGTTCCAGTCATTGCGGCCGACGGCGAAGGCGGTCGGCCGGCCGGTCGTGCCGCTGGTGCCGTGGACGTGGTGGACCTCGCTGTCGGGAATGCAGAGATACTCGCCGAAGGGCGGCGCCTTGGCCTGCGATGCCCGCAGGTCCTTCTTGGTGACGACGGGGACCTTGTCCTCGAAGTCCTCCAGCGAACGCAACTGGTCGGGGTGGAAGCCGGCCTCGCCCCAATGGGCGCGATAGAACGGCGAGGTCTCGAAGGCGTAGCGGCAGACCTGCTGCAGGCGCGCGAGGATCGCCTTGTCGCGGTCTCCTGCCGGCATGGTCTCGCGCTGCGGGAACCAGAAGCGGCTGTCGGCGGGCGGCAGGTAGCCGGCGTCGTAGGCCGGGGGAAACGACCAGGATTCCATCGTGCGATCCAGCCCTAGCGCGGTCCGCGCTCGGCGACCAGTCGGTTCAGCGTCTGCACGATCGCCTCCGGCGGCGTGTCCTGCAGCAGGACCTCCTGCACCCCCATCTGCTTCAGCTCGGCGACATCCTCGTCCGGCATCACGCCGCCGGCGACGACGATCATGTCCTCCGCGCCCTTCTCGTTCAGCAGCTTGAAGATCTTGGGGAAGACGGTCAGCTGGACGCCCGACAGCAGGCTGACGCCGAGCACGTCCACGTCCTCCTGCACCGCCGCGGTCACGACCTCCTCCGGCGTCCGGTGCAGGCCGGAATAGATCACGTCCATGCCGGCGTCGCGCAGCGTGCGCGCCACCACCTTCACGCCACGGTCGTGGCCATCGAGGCCGACCTTGGCCAGAAGCACACGGATCGGTTTCGTCATCTGCTGCGTCCTCGCCTTCGTTGATTCTTATTGAATTCCGAACACGGAATACGAAGATCATTGGGCAAGGCTTGCTGCCCTGTCAAGCGGCAACCATAGTGATCGCGGTCGTTTTTAGCTGCGGAGCAGGTCGTTGGAGTCGCTGGCGTCGCCCAAAAGTCTGGTCGAGCAGGCCTACGAGGTGATCCTCGATGCGCTCTGCGACGGCACGCTGAAGCCCGGGGAACGGCTCACCCAGGACGACATCGCCGCCCGCCTGAACGTCTCCCGCCAGCCGGTAACCCAGGCTCTGGCGGTGCTGAAGGCGCAGGGTTTCGTCGTTCAGGCGGGCCGCCGCGGGCTGATGGTGACGGCCGTCGACCCGGCGCTCTTCAAGGCGATCTACGAGTTCCGCTCGGCCGTCGAACCGCTGGCAGTGCGCCTGGCGACCGGGCGGATGACCGCCGAGGCCATCCTGCGCGGCCGTTCCCTCGTCGCCCAGGGCCGCGCCATGGTGATGGCCGGCGACAGCCGCGGCGGGCTGCAGGCCGACATCGACTTCCACAGCTTCATCTACGATCTCTCGGGCAATCCGCTGATCGGCGAGACCATGCGGCTGCATTGGCGCCACCTGCGGCGCGCCATGGGCCAGGTCCTGCGCTATCCGGGCATGTCGGTCAGCGTCTGGCAGGAGCACGGCCGGATCCTCGAGCGGATGGTGCGCGGCGACGCCGAGGGCGCGGCCGAGATCATGCGCCGGCACCTCGTCGAGGCCTACGAGCGGGTCGGGCGCCGCCCGGCGCCCGAAGGACCGGTCAGCGAGGGACCCGCCAGCGAGGGGTCGGC